>NZ_JADEVZ010000130.1 GCF_015207875.1 Dolichospermum sp. LEGE 00240 | reverse complement strand
TGTAATGTTCCAGATTGCATTGTGCTGTGGAAGGTTTGCTGATTTTTCTAATTGTCCGATACCTGATAAGTAGATGATACTTTTTATCAATACACTATTTTACTACTTTGTCAATGCGTAAGTCCTAAACAATTTAATTGATGTCACTCGTAAAGCAGCAGATAACGTTGCCCAAGTTTTTAATCGCTTAGTGGAAAGAAGAGAAAAAAAAGACATTGCCCAAAAATTTATTCTTCAGTGCGTTGTTGCTTTATTTGCAGAAGATATTGATTTATTGCCTAGAGGCTTATTTAGTGAATTTTTAGATGATTGTCGTACTAATCGTAACCGTTCACAGGGGGTGAGAATTTATTAAAAAACCTGAAAGCTTTGTCTGTTGGGTTTTTCAGGCAAATTGACATATTAACGAATGGTTCTTAAATTGGCTGGAAAACGATTTGCAAACCGATATAGAGATTTTGCGAATTTCAAATGACCTAAAAAAATCAAATCTATAACGTTTTTCATGCTGTTTTCGTGGAATCTCATATAGAGCGTTTTTTGTACCCCCCGTGAACGGTTACAATCCAAATAGGTGATTTAATGCTAAAATGGATGTTGAGGATATAATCTGGAGAATTGTTATCAATTCAAAGATAAGGAGATAAAGATGCAAATTGCAGTCAAGCCAGATCAAGAAAAATACATTCTTGAAAAACTACAACAAGGTAAATATAAAAGCATTGATGAGTTATTATCTATAGCTTTTCAACTTTTAGAACAACATGAAGAAAAAGAAAAGCAACTCAGTGAATTAAGGCGAAAAATTGCTGAAGGAACAGAACAAATTCGTCAAGGTGAGGTAATAGAAGGTGAATTAGTTTTTCAACAACTACAAGAAAAGTTAAAGCAAATGAAACAAGCTCAATAATGGGTACTTACTTTTTCTCTAAACTAGCGGTTCAAGACCTCAATGAAATTTGTGAATTTATTGGTCAAACAAATACAAAAGCAGCAAGTCAACTGTTTGATAATATTAGGCAAAAATGTAAGTTAGTTTCTAGTTTTCCTAACATGGGAAAAGACTATTCTTGGGTCGCATTGGATTTACGTGGATTTATAGTTAATGATTATATTGTTTTTTATTATCCTTTGGAAAATGGAATTGAAATTGTCCGTGTTGTTTATGGAAAAAGAGATTTAAGGGCTGTATTTGAAGAATTTGGAGATTAGGATTCACTAACGCATTTCCGATGTTGTGGGTTATGAGAGTGATCGCATTTCTGGTGTTGTGGGTTATGGGAGCGATTGCATTTTCGGTGTTTTTGGTTATGAGAGTGATCGCATTTCTGGTGTTGTGGGTTATGAGAGCGATTGCATTTTCGGTGTTTTTGGTTATGAGAGCGATCGCTATAATTATGTAGGATGGATAAATTATAATATTTTATGGACTACCACAAAATTATCACTATTGAACCCGGCAAACGTAGCGGCAAACCTTGTATTCGAGGAATGCGAATAACCGTATATGATATTTTAGAATATCTTGCAGGTGGTATGACAGAAGCCGAAATTCTCGAAGACTTTTCCGAACTTACCTCAGAAGATATTAAAGCCTGTCTTACTTTTGCTGCTGACCGTGAGAAAAAGTTAAAATAATAGGATATTTTTATTTGTGCCTAAAAAAATTCGAGAACTAAAAGCTAAACTATTAAAAGCTGGCTTTACCCACAGACCAGGCAAAGGAAGCCATACAGTTTGGAGTCATCCCAGTTTATCCTATAGTTTGATATTATCAGGGAAAGACGGAGCAGACGCAGATCATTATCAAGAACGCGATGTAAGAAATGCCCTCAAAGACTTAGAAAATTTAAATCAAGAGGAAGAGTAATTATGAATCACCATTACAGTATTTTAATTCAGTGGTCAGATGAAGATCAAAAATATGTAGTCAGTTTTCCAGAGTTTGGTCCTTATGCCCATACTCACGGAGAAACTTATGCAGAAGCTCTACAGCATGGAGAAGAAGTATTAGAACTTTTGATTGAAGAATATCAGTTACAAGAAAGACCACTTCCACAGCCTTTAATGGTAGGTTCTTCTATGACAATTGGTTAGTAACTTTTAATTGCTGAATTACCCGCCATTTTGCATCATCCAAACTAACATACCCAAAATTTCTTCCACAGGTGGGAGAGCATAATCCATCAAATCAATAGTGACAAGATCATTTTCCAACTTCAGAAACCGCCATTGTGTACCACTAGTAATAGAACCATAAATAACTAAAACCGGACGATTTTTAGCAGCATTAAATCTTTGCGCGGCCACCATCTCTGCAATACATTGTCCAAACCCAGTTCTTAAATCAGCCTTTTTTGCTTCAACAATGACCATTACAGGCGCTTCAATTTCTAAAACTTCAGGAGAACTACTTAATAGAAAATCGCAAATTCCATTAAGTCCCACTGACTCATCAACTGTAAAATCTTCACCCGAAAATAAACTAATTTGCCGATTTAAAATTCTTCTGACTTCTAACAAAACTGGGTAGATAATCCCTTCTGAACGTGCTTTTTCACTAGCAGAACCAGCCAGCGGTAAACTTTCTTCAAGATATGCTTTTAGCGTCACAGATGGTTCAATTTTTTCAAGAACAGGAATAAAACGCCCACCTTCCTGAGTTTTTAACCCAAAAGCTTCTTTAACCTTACCAATAGATGTAAATTGACTATAAGACATATCTTGTAACATTCCTAATTTTATAAAATTACTCTTTGTGCCTCTGCGTGAGGCTAACCCTTATCTTAACTCAATTTTTATCAAACTGTGTCCCATCTGCAACCTCAATCTTTCATTGTCAATTCTTAACCTCTCATTTTCCCTTTCCAGGTGAATAACCATCTCTTGTAACTCTTCCGCCTTTGACTTCTTTTTAATAGCTTCCTCAATTGCCACATTGCGATTTTCTAAACTAAACCACTTCTGATAAATTGAAGTGTGCATATTTACAGAATGACCCAAATTATCAGCCGCAGCTTTAATAGGAATCCCCATCAAATGCGCTCTAATTGCCCAAGCATGACGTAAATCATAGGGTTGAAAAGGAATCTCTACAAATCTAAACCATCTATCTGTACCATGTCGCACAGCATTAATTTGTTTACTGGTAATTTTATCGGCAATCTTTGTTTTTAATAACTCAATTGCTTCTTGATCATTCTTTAAATTAAAACTCTCAATCCAACGCGGATATAATGGTAATGCTTCCCTGTCTCCAGTTTTACATTCTTCATTTACCCGCCATGTATTCATAGTATTATCTGATGATAACCACCAATCCAAATCAGGTTTAACAAAAATTTCCAATGGTCTTAATCCATAAGTTGCCAACATTCCATATACCCATCTCCACAATTTCCAATTATTCCGATCTTCCCTATTTATTAACTTAGTGGGACGGTTCAAGGCATAGTTTTGAAACCTTAAATATTCTTTCTCAATTTCTAAATCTGTTGGTATATCCCGCTTTCTTTTAGCAGTAGCTTTGATCTTGAAGTTATTTAACTCAGGTATTTCTAAACCAGAACATTTACATAACACCCGAATCACCTTAATTAACTCATTTTTTACACTATCTGAAGAACTACAAAATTGCACAGCTTCCATAAAATTAGCATTTATCGCTAGTTTATCCTTAGGTAAATGCTTTTGAGCAATATATAGATAACTATTAAAAGTATTTTCACTTTTCAGAGTCCGTTTTCTAGTTTGAAAATAATTTCCTTCAAAATTTATAATTAAGTCACTAATCTTTTGTAAATTAGCTTTAATTCTGGTTTTGCCTAAATATTTATCAGTCCAATGAAATTGTTTTCTGGCAATTAATTTACCCAACTCATTAGCTTCTTCTTCTGCCGTATTTAAACCATCAAAACTAAAGGGAATACCCAAAGAAATATCATATTGCTTTGTGCCGCTACCGTTTTTATCAACATCACCTGGTTTAATAGGTAGGGTACTTCTCAACTGTAAACAATTACCAGATTTTCGGATATAAACACAAACCTTAGCTGCTTTTAGTCTAGTATTTACTGCTTTTAATTCCGTCTGTAACTTAGTTTTAATGTGAATTTCTTGGTCATTTACTGCTTGCATTCTACCTAAATATCCCCCATCCGTGATAGCTGTTGGTTGAAAATCGGCAAATGCTTCCTGTGTTCTGTCCATACCCTAGATTCACCCTAATAAAAAAACTGTCCATTTCTGACAATGATCGCAGTAAACATTGTAGAAAATAAACACTTTCCGTGAATTTAGATTATATCAATAGTCTTACCCGTGAAGGTAAAGCACAAGAAATCTACATCGTTACATCAGGTGAAATGATGGCGATGTACGCTGCAAACAACATTGCTCGTGGTGTACTTAAATATGCTCACTCCGGTGGAGTTCGTTTAGGTGGTTTGATCTGTAACAGCCGTAACACAGACCGAGAAATCGAATTAATCGAAACCTTGGCTGCACGTTTGAACACTCAAATGATTCACTACGTTCCTCGCGACAACATAGTTCAACACGCTGAATTACGTCGGATGACAGTGAACGAGTATGCACCCGAAAGCAAACAAGCTAACGAATACCGCGCACTAGCTAAGAAAATCATCAACAACACCAACCTCACCATCCCTACACCTATCGAAATGGAAGAGTTGGAAGAATTGTTGATTGAGTTCGGTATTCTTGAAAGCGAAGAAAATGCTGCAAAATTGATTGCTAAAGCATAATTCAGTATAATTCGCTGCCAAGAAAGAATTTTCTCGCACCAGGAAAAAGGCAGAGAGCAGCACATCAAAAGCTCTCACCTTTGACCAACATTTCCCCTATCGCTACAGGGGACTTCATGTCCCCAAACACCTCATCCCTAATTCCGTTCCTTTAGGAGCAAGAGAGACTAAAAATGACTCCTCCAGATGACAAGAAGATTGTTGAACAAAGAAAAGAACTAGTTAAAGAAGTTCTCAAAGCTTACCCCGAAAAAGCTGCTAAGAAGCGTGAAAAGCATTTAAACGTATTTGAAGAAGGTAAGGCTGATTGTGGTGTTAAATCTAACATCAAATCCTTGCCTGGTGTAATGACCGCTCGTGGTTGTGCTTACGCAGGTTCTAAAGGTGTGGTTTGGGGTCCTATCAAGGACATGATCCACATCAGTCACGGTCCTGTTGGTTGCGGTTACTGGTCTTGGTCTGGTCGTCGTAACTACTACTTAGGTACAACAGGTGTTGATACCTTCGGTACTATGCACTTCACCTCCGACTTCCAAGAACGCGATATCGTGTTTGGTGGTGACAAGAAACTGACTAAATTAATTGAAGAATTAGATGTATTATTCCCCTTAAATCGTGGGGTTTCTATTCAATCTGAATGTCCTATCGGTTTGATTGGGGATGACATCGAAGCAGTAGCTAGAAAGACATCCAAAACCATCGGTAAGCCAGTTATTCCTGTCCGTTGCGAAGGTTTCCGTGGTGTGTCTCAGTCTTTAGGACACCACATTGCTAACGACATGATTCGTGACTGGGTATTCCCCAAAGCAGATCAAGGTAAGAAAGACGGTACATTGAAGTTTGAAGGCACTCCTTATGACGTAGCCATCATTGGTGACTATAACATCGGTGGTGACGCTTGGGCCAGCCGTATCCTTTTAGAAGAAATCGGTTTGCGCGTTGTGGCTCAATGGTCTGGTGACGGTACAATCAACGAAATGTTGATGACACCAAATGTGAAGATGAACCTCATCCACTGTTACCGCTCGATGAACTACATCAGCCGTCACATGGAAGAGGCCTACGGTATACCTTGGCTTGAATATAATTTCTTTGGTCCTACCAAGATTGCTGAATCTTTACGCGAAATCGCTTCTAAGTTTGATGCGAAGATCCAAGCAAATGCTGAAAAAGTAATTGCTAAGTACCAACCTACCATGGATGCGATCGTTAAGCAATATCGCCCCCGTTTGGAAGGTAAGACAGTTGCAATGATGGTTGGTGGTTTACGTCCCCGTCACGTTGTTCCCGCTTTCCAAGATTTGGGAATGAAGATGATTGGTACTGGTTATGAGTTCGCTCACAGTGACGACTATAAACGGACTACTCACTACATCGAAAACGGAACGATAGTTTATGACGACGTTACCGCTTACGAATTTGAAGAATTCATCAAAGCATTGAAGCCAGACTTAGTTGCTTCCGGTGTGAAAGAGAAGTATGTCTTCCAAAAGATGGGTCTTCCTTTCCGTCAAATGCACTCTTGGGATTACTCCGAACTTGATTATGTTGCTGGAAAGGTGCGTTAGTTTAAGGTTTTTTGGGAGGTTTTTTAGTTGGGCAATTATGAGAGTTTAATTTTTAGACTAAATGGATTTTATTATGTCCTATAATAACATTGTTTGTGGATAACTGCAAGTAGTAAAAGTCTGATTTTATCTGATTTTGAGATGGTTGTGAATTTATGATATTTGGTGATTTGGTTAAATTTGATAACTTTTTGTGGGTTGATTTTATAGACTAAATAGTATGGTGTGTTAGTCTTGGGCAGCAACAGCAGCGTTAATATAACTGAAGATATCGTCAAGTTTCCCTATTGCCTCTAGTTCTATTGCTTCCTCTGGGGTGAGGGTATCTAATTTGCTTTTATCAAGCAGTTCTTGCATCCGTTCACCTAGCTTATCGGTAAATTTGAATAGCATGAGGTTGTTGATATGCTTGATGCAAATTCCTTCAGGTAGTAATTGGGACGGTTTAACTAGTGTAGTTGTCATTGGTAAATTATCTTTAATTTTCTTGATTTTATCATTGAATATTTGGGATGTGATATCTACACAGAATATCACTAACTCAAGGAGTTATTATAAGAGGGTGTTTGAAAAGTTAGAAGTTGAGTAAAAAAAGCTCTCAGGGTATAATCTGTAAATACAAAAATACAGAACCGTAGAGAGCAATGAGTAAAGTATACTCCAGCAACCTAACTAAAGAACAGTGGGAACTAATAGAACCTTTAATTCCAAGAGCTAAAACTGGTGGTAGAAAACGAGAAGTAGATATTTGGTGCGTACTTAATGCCATCTTTTATGTATTAACTCAAGGATGTACATGGCGAAACTTACCCGGAGACTTTCCCCCATGGCAAACTGTATATACATATTTCCGCAATTGGCG
>NZ_JADEVZ010000129.1 GCF_015207875.1 Dolichospermum sp. LEGE 00240 | reverse complement strand
CGCCAATTGCGGAAATATGTATATACAGTTTGCCATGGGGGAAAGTCTCCGGGTAAGTTTCGCCATGTACATCCTTGAGTTAATACATAAAAGATGGCATTAAGTACGCACCAAATATCTACTTCTCGTTTTCTACCACCAGTTTTAGCTCTTGGAATTAAAGGTTCTATTAGTTCCCACTGTTCTTTAGTTAGGTTGCTGGAGTATACTTTACTCATTGCTCTCTACGGTTCTGTATTTTTGTATTTACAGATTATACCCTGAGAGCTTTTTTTACTCAACTTCTAACTTTTCAAACACCCTCTAACACCGGAGATGTTACAAATTGTCATAATCAGAATCTGCAATGTAGGTTAAAATCACTTTGTTTGTTGTAAATTAACCTATTTATGTGGGTATGAAGAGTCCAAAAAAGCAATATTCAACTTTAGTACAAATGCTACGGCATCAGGCAGTCCATCAATCTAACCAAATAGTATTTAGGTTTCTTCTCAATGGAGAACAAGAAACAGATAAATTAACATATCAAGAGTTAGACCAAAAAGCCAGAGCAATTGCATATCAACTACGTAAAACTATTAATCGGGGTGAAAGGGTATTATTGCTATATCCGCCTGGTTTAGAATTTATTAGCGCCTTTTTTGGATGTTTATATGCTGATGCGATTGCAGTTCCTGTGAATCCTCCACGACCGAACAGACCAGCGACTCGACTCTTAGCAATCAAATCAGATTCACAAGCGACATTAGCAATCACTACCACCTCTCTATTAAACAAACTACAACTTAAACTAGCTAATTATTCAGAATTAGCAACTTTACCTTTGATAACTACTGATGACATTAATCTTAACCTAGCTTCAGAATGGCAGCCATCAGTAGCAACCATAGACTCTTTAGCTTTTCTCCAATACACATCTGGATCTACAGGCACACCCAAAGGAGTGATGGTAACTCATGGTAATTTACTACACAATTCCGAGTACATCAAACAAGCGTTTGAACTTACACCAGAAAGCGTGTCCGTAAGTTGGCTACCCAGTTTTCATGATATGGGTCTAATTGATGGGATTATTCAACCCTTGTACACGGGATTTATGGCAGTTTTGATGGGATCTGAATTTTTTATCCAGTCCCCTTGGCGATGGCTACAGGCAATTACAAACTATAAAGCTACTCACTGCGGTGGACCCAACTTTGCCTATGATCTTTGCACTCAAAAGATTACACCTCAACAAATGGAATCCCTGGATCTAAGTAGATGGGAGAGTGCTTACAGTGGTTCAGAACCGGTAAGAAGGGAGACTTTAGAGCGGTTTGTGGCTAAATTTGCCCCTTGTGGTTTTCGCGCCAACAGTTTTTACCCCTGCTATGGTATGGCTGAATCCACCTTAATGATTTCCGGCGGACTCGTTGAAGAAGAACCAATTTACTGCACAGTTACAGCAGAAGCATTAGAACAAAAATTGGTAACAGAAGCATCTTCAGACAGCCAAAATGTCAGAAATATAGTTGGATGTGGACGTGCTTGGTTGGACACAAAAATTATTATAGCTGAACAAGACTCATTTAAGCAATGTATCTCCGGTCAAATAGGGGAAATATGGGTATCAGGTGAAAGTATTGCCCCAGGCTATTGGAACCAACCAGAACTTTCAGATCAAGCCTTTGGAGCTTATCTAGCAGATACTAATCAAGGTCCTTTTCTCCGCACTGGGGATCTGGGATTTTTGCGGAATGGCCAGTTGTTCATTACTGGACGCATCAAGGATCTGATTATCATCAGAGGTCGCAATTATTATCCCCAAGATATCGAACTCACAGCAGAAAGTAGCCATCCGGCTTTGCGTGCTAATTGTTGTGCAGCTTTTGCGGTAGAGAAAGACAATACAGAGCATTTGGTAGTTGTGGTTGAAGTCGAACGTACACACCTACAACATCTGAATGTCAAAGATGTCGTAGCAGCAATCTCCGAAGCAATCATGCAGCAACATGAAATCCATGCTTATGCTATGGTACTGATTAAAACTGGCAGTATTCCTAAGACTTCCAGTGGCAAAATTCAACGGTGTATTTGCAAAGAAAAGTTTCTCGACCAAACTCTCAATATTGTAGGAGGAAAAATTGGCAACTCAGAGTTATCAAGTCCTTTGATTTTAACTGCATAAATTGAGGAAACACCAATCAATGTCCATACGATTAGATAGCCCAACACAACATCAAAGTCCGAAGATAACCATAGAAAATGATTATCTCAAATCCCTGCAACAGCGTTACGCTTTTGCTACTATCTTGATCCCTTTTTTTGGTTTCGTAATAGCCATCTATACAACTTTTAAGTTTGGTATTAGCTCAGTAGAAATTGGACTATTCCTGGTAATGTATACCTTGACAATGCTGGGAATAACAGTGGGTTTTCATAGACATTTTGCTCACTGTGCTTTTAGGACAAATACAGTCATTAGAGTCCTTTTGGCTATATTGGGGTCTATGTCCGCGCAAGGACCTGTCATCCAATGGGCAAGTATTCACCGTAGGCATCACAAGTATAGCGATCGCCCTGGTGATCCCCATTCACCGCTAATCTACCAAGGAGAAAAATGGGGAACTTTACGGGGATTGTGGCATGGTCAAATTGCTTGGATGTTGAACAGTGACGTGACGAATACGGCTGTTTTTGCCAAAGACTTGCTCAAAGATCCCGTGATCACTAAGGTCAATCGCTTATATCTGACTTGGGTTGTCCTGGGTTTAGCCATTCCGGCTATCCTAAACGGACTTCTAACGGAGACTTGGACAGGCGTTTTGCAAGGATTTATCTGGAGCGGATTGGTGCGAATGTTTTGCGTCAATCATGCCTTTTGGACAATTAATTCCATTGCTCACTGTTATGGACAGCGCCCTTTTGATACAGAAGAGCAAAGCCACAACACATTCTGGCTATCCCTAGCAAATTTTGGCGAAGCTTGGCACAACAATCATCATGCCTTTCCTAACTCAGCCCTCTTAGGTCTGAAATGGTGGCAAATTGATATTGGTGGTTGGGTGATTCTTGCTCTCAAAAAAGTAGGTTTAGCTTGGGATATCAAAACCCCCACAGCAGGGATGATCACAGAAAAGTTGAATGTTCACAAACAGCCTGAATATTCAGAATTAGATGTCAACAACTTCTAGCAAACTTGACTAGATCCAGATTGTTTTGTACTTTTAACCATATTGTCGAATCTATAGGATTGAGCAAATGACAACACATTTCGATAGCACAATACCAAATCAGAAGACAAAAGTTATTATCAATGACTACATTAAAGGGCTGCAATATAAACATTTTTGGTTGTACAACTTCATCCCCTTTCTGGGAACAATTGTGGCACTGATTTCCCTCTGGTGTCTACCCATTGGACCTATTGAGATCGGGATGCTTACTGTCATGTGGGCTTTGACCATGACCGGGGTGAGTGTAGGTTTTCATCGCTACTATACCCATCGTTCTTTTAAAACTCACCAGGTAATCCGGGTGATATTCGCCATACTTGGTTCTGTCGCTGGGCAAGGTCCATTAATTTCGTGGGTAGCCGTCCATCGTCGTCATCATGAATGTAGTGACCTACCCGGAGATCCCCATTCCCCAAATCTTCACGGTCAGGGATTTTTGGGAACTATCAAAGGATTATGGCATTCCCATGTCGGCTGGTTGATTGATCATGATTATCCTAATCCTACATATTATGCTCCCGAACTCCTGCGAGATCAAACTATATCCAAAATTAGCCGATTTTATCTAGTTTGGATAGTTCTTGGTCTAGCCATTCCCACTGTGATCGGCGGACTACTTCATTGGTCTTTGATAGGAGCATTGCAAGGCTTTCTTTGGGGTGGTGTCGTGCGAATTTTTCTGGTAGATAACATCATATTGAGTGTCAATTCTGTATCTCATGTCTATGGGACTCATCCTTATCAAACAGGAGATCAAAGCAAGAATAACCCTTGGGTGGCGATCCCCACTTTTGGTGAGTCTTGGCAAAACAATCACCATGCCTTTGAAAGCTCCGCTGCTATTGGTTTGAAATGGTGGCAAGTTGACTTGGGTTATGCAGTAGTTTGGATATTCGCAAAATTAGGCTTGGTTTGGGATGTAAATCTGCCCACAGCCAAGATGATGGAAGGGAAAAAAATTACCATAGCTCAGGACTAAACTCCCGACTACAAAACTTATGTAGGTTAAGCAAACAATGCAAGTAATCACAATCAAAAGCGATCGCCTGAAAAGACAACAGGAAATTCACGGCATCAGTAATCTCATTATTCCCTTTCTCGGCTCTGTTGCCGCAGTCATACTGACTTTTCAGATCGGTGTGAGTGCCGTAGACATCTGGCTGCTGCTGATTATGTATTTTTTAACAGCGATTGGCGTAACAGTAGGACTACATAGACACTTTGCTCACTGCTCCTTTCAAGCTCATCAAACTGTCAAAATTATCCTTGCTGTCCTGGGTTCTATGGCCGCAGAAGGACCCCTAAATTATTGGGTAGCCACCCATCGTCGTCACCACAAATACAGCGATACCCCCGGAGATCCCCATTCCCCCTTTATCAAAGAAGACAAAAAATTGGGCTTTCTCGAAGGACTATGGCATTCTCATGTCGGTTGGACATTCAATCATGAACTCACTAACACTTTTATCTTTGCCAAAGACATGGTGCGAGATCCGATCATGAACAAAATTAGCCAACTCTATTATTTATGGTTGTTTTTAGGGGTAGCTATTCCCGGTGTTATTGGTGGCATAATCTCAGGAACTTGGATGGGTGCGTTAACAGGAACATTATGGGGTGGCTTTCTCCGCATCTTCCTCCAACACCATTTAGGCTTCTGGACAGTTGGCTCTCTTGCCCATCTATTAGGAAATCGTCCTTTTCATACGGACGACTATAGCCGTAATAACCTCTGGGTGGCTTTGTTTACCTGTGGAGAATGGCACAACAACCATCACGCTTTTCCTAATGCAGCAATTCATAGTTTCCAATGGTGGCAATTAGATATGGGTGGCTTAGTGATTCGACTATTAGAAAAGCTCGGTTTGGTTTGGGACCTGAAAATGCCCACAGATGAGATGATCGCCGCTAAAAAAAGAAAGGTTAATGCTACTGAAGCCATCAATTAACCTTCAAGTCAGGCATGAAATACACCAAAGCAATCATCAATAGCAACAATGGATTTAACTTCTCAAGTAATTACAGAAACTCTTGTCAATCCAGATAAGGGTTCCTCACTCAAATTGGATTTACTGTGGGTTGGCATCGACTTTTTAGCCACAATGCTTTTAAGGCCAATGTCGTCGTTCGGGTAACTTTGGCAATTCTTGGCTCTATGGCTGCCCCCGGTCCTTTGCTTTTGGCAGTAGCCGCCCATCGTCGTCATCATGAATATGCTGATCAACCAGGAGATCCCCATTCTCCGCATCTGTTTGGAGGAGGATTTGGTGATCAGATCAAAGGCTTTTGGCACGCTCATGACGGCTGGTTAGCTACCAACAGAGAACACCCCAATACCATCCACTATGTCCCGGACTTACTGCGCGATAAAGCACTAACAACAGTGAGCCGATATTATTTACTGTGGGTGACTTTAGGACTGGTAATTCCTGCTGTTATCGGCGGAATTTTCACAAACTCATGGTTGGGAGCATTCCAAGGCTTTCTTTGGGGCGGACTGGTGCGGATGTTCTTTGTCAATAACCTGATCAATGGTGTCAATTCTTTCTCTCACGTCCTTGGAGGTCGCTCCTTTAATACCCCCGATTACAGCCGGAACAATCTCTGGCTGGCTCTTCCTTCCTTAGGTGAAGGATGGCACAATAGTCACCATGCTTTTCCTCAATCAGCCATTTTCGGTTTCGACTGGTGGCAAATTGATATCGGTGGCTGGGTCGTCCTGCTTTTAGAAAAGCTGGGTTTAATTTCCGATGTCAAGATTCCTACAGCCGATACTATCAAAGCTAAAAAAGCCTTTTTAGCAGCTAGAAAGGCCACATAGCCGGATTGCACTTTTAACCACCCAATCAAAGTTTTTATCTCAGACCAATTCAGGAGAAAATACAGATGAAAATGCAAAATCAAGAGATCATTGCCGAAAAACAGCAAACTGTAGCCGCTATTCAAGCCTGGTTAGTTTCCTATTTATCCCAACTTCTGGAAATTGATCAAAATGAAGTCAATGTTACAACTTCTTTTGACCGCTATGGTTTGGATTCCTCTGCAACTATTGGATTAACTACCGATTTAGGTGATTGGTTGGGACGTTCTATTGATCCAACTATCACCTATGATTACCCCTCAATTGAGTCTCTATCAGAACATCTATCTGGATCATAAGCTAATTCAGTTCTGAGAAAATATTAACCCCCTTGCTATTAGCTGGGGGTTGAAAAATTAGATGTTGAAAATATTTTTTAAATCAAAAATCAAGAGATATGGAAAGTATTAATTTCACAGTAACCCATGTAAAAGTTAGTTCAGAAAAATCTTATGCCCAAGTTACCACTGCTATAGAGTCATTAGTTGGTAAAGCTAATAATCTAATTTTTCAAAAGCTGATAGATGCAAATGCCTCTTTTACAGACGTAGAAAATGCAGTTAAATCAATGGTTGGTAAAAATGATCTGATGATTTTTACACACCTGGAATCTGGTAAAGTGCTTTCCTTATGTGGCAAATTTAAACAAGCAAAACTCTATATTATTGGCAACCCGCTCATAGCTAATCGAATGTTTGAAGAAGATCCGGCAGTCGGCCTTTATGTTCCCCTGCGACTTTTTGTGTATGATGAATATAATGGTAAAACTTGCATTATCTATGACAAACCTTCATCTCTCCTAGCTAGATTTGAAAATCAGAAAATTTTGAGGGTTGCAGAAATGCTCGATCAAAAGTTGGCAGAATTAGTAACAATGGCTGTCCAATAGTATATCAGGAGTCAAAATTAATAAGAGTTTCGCGCAAAGGTGCAAAGGTGCAAAAGAAGAAAGACTAAAATACTTCTAAGCCTGGAAACTGTCCCATTTTTTGAGCTTGTGCAGCTTCTCCACAAGTATGAGGTGTAGGGAATATTTTACCAGGATTTGCTAAACCTTGAGGATTAAAACCCACATTCCGCAGATACTAAAGCAAATTTAGGAATTAAAAATTTAGAGAAAGTAAAGCCTGAAAAGATTGCCGAGCAAAGATTTCAGGCTTTTATTTGTTAAAATAGTGTGATCAAATAGAGAG
>NZ_JADEVZ010000128.1 GCF_015207875.1 Dolichospermum sp. LEGE 00240 | reverse complement strand
GGGGTTGGGGGTGGGGTTCTTGTTCTAGGTTTGATGACAATTTGCTGTAGGTTTTTTCACAGGACTTACGCAACTGGCACATTGGTAGGGTGCGTCAGATATCAACAATCTGTTTATTTACAGGATTTATGCAGTCTGACGCACCCTACAATCCCCTACAATCTATCTGATTTTGGCTGTTTACATAACTGCTTAGGAATTTCTTTGAGCATCCTATCTAACTCAAGAGAGGGTTTTTGTACTGAGTATGCTTGCTGTAACACATCTGACCACAGACCCAACTTAGCAAAGTAGTTAGCTTTAGCAAGAGCGATCGCCTCATGATGACTTTTTTTTGCTTGTAGTTTATTCTCTAGCGTCTTCAGTGCTGCGGTAATGCTGTTGCGTTCTTCACTCTCCATAATCTGAAATTTCACAAATGGTCCTCGACTTTCACCAAGAAATATATTTAACTTGTAGGTTTGGCCTGGTTGCAGTGGTTGTCCCGTATAAGTATATTGTTGAGTATTTTCCACATTTTCACTGAAAATAACAGTATTATTACTTATGTCAGTGACCTTTATTTTTTTGATTTTACCATGCCAAAGAAATAAAGGGCGATCGCTCCAAATAATTCTAGTATCAGAAGGAGCATCTGGGGAAATTATGCAGACATTATTAATTTCAGGATTTCCAGGACGACTACCTCCTTTACGTGGTTTTACAGGTGGTTTATTAGAAAATAGCAGTTGAGAAATATTACTCCACAAAGAAGCAGGTTTCTGGGGATTTTCCTTAGCAATAACTCCTTGATTTGGTAAAATAGCTAAAGTGCTGAAAACTAGAGATGATAAAATTACCCTAGATAAAAAAGATTTATTCATCAGATTTTTTCTCCAAAATCGCAGATAGAATGTAAAACCACAATGTTACAGAAGGTAACAACCAAGGTAATAAAATTGCAGTTGCAGAAATGTATACTTGTAAACTTATTAAACCATAAATACCTGTAATTATGGTGACTAGGATTAAAGATTGTGGTTGATTAGATTTTTTTCTGGGGACTAAATATAATAAATATAAATTTAAACTTTTACCTATTAATATAGCTACTCCAATCATCCAGAAATCAGGAATGGGTATCACTAATCTTTTAGTGAGTAAATGATGTATCATATAGGCATGATATTCACCACCTGTTAATACTTGGCTTTTATTGATGGGATTTTCTTGATCACGCCAATATTTAATAGCTGGAAACTTTGATATTAAAAAATTATCTTCACCGTCATAATTTAATCCAGCTTCTTCATATCCTCCCGGTGCAATAATGACTATGATATCTTGTAAATTTTGGAGATTTTTAGGAATATTTTGATTCTCCAATAATTGCCAAGCGGGAATATTTTGATATACTGATTGAGGAGAAATAGAAAAATCAATAATTGGGTGCATCCACATTTGATGCAGTGAGTAACTGAACCTTGTAATCGTTTGAGAATGGGATCTATCTTGCACTTTACGATCTGGAGAATTGTTTATTTGTTGAAAAAAATCCTCTTGACTGTCTAATTTTGGTTGTGGTGCATCAGAAGATTGTTGTAACTGATATCCAAGTGTTAATAAACCTGAAAAACTCGAAATTGAAGTAGCACCAGGATTTAATAACTTAGAAAAATCCGGGTCTGAAGACTGAGAATTATTATACTGAGAATTATGATCAGGTAATAGTTGCATATATCCAGGTAAAATCTCAATTTCACCTTCTAGACTCCAATTAAGATTAGCAATATTAGGTAATACCCGTAACCATTGACCATCTTGATTTGCAGTTCCAGCAAAAACAAACAATGTCGGTTTTGCTGATTTTACAGCAGTTTTGATAGAGTTAGCAAGAATGCGATCGCTTTCTCCTTGATGTCTGTCTAATAAATAATCAATACCTATAATCTTAGCTTGATTAGCTGTTAACTTATCAATCAAATTTGCTAAATACTTACGCTCAATCGGTTTAGGGTTAGAAATTTTAGCTTTTCTAATGGAATCTTCATCAATCTCTACCAATAAAACTGGGGGAGTTGCTACAGTTGCAACTTGTCCTGTAAGTTGACGATAGATAGCTTGTAATAATACTCGACGCTGTAATAAAAATTGTTGAACTGGTAACAGCAAGCTAATAATCAATAAAACTGAAAGTACAATTATTTCTCGACGATTAGGAATTAACTTTTTAATTCCTTCATCCATAAAAGCAGGTTGAAGACGAAATAACTCTGCTCCTGGATGCCGAAATAAAGAAGGAATCAAATATGCACTGGGATAAGTAAAATTCTTTTCTACTTTTAAATATTGTGCTGCTGAAATCAACGATTCATGAACATCTTTATATTCAGACAAAGCTTGCAAAAAGCGGGGTAAAAATACTTCTGCTACTTGATTATGAATAGGTTCACGCATTACCGCAACTTGACTGATACCCAAATCAATTAATTTATCAGCAATACTCAAACCATTACAAGAATTGAAAATAGCACATTGTAATCCTCTATCTTTAGCAGTAATTAAAGCCGGTTCAAGTTCAGAAATTGATAAAGCTACACCAGGAGCAATACCTAATTCACCACCAGTCAAATTAGTTTGATTACTGTGTCCTGCAAAAAATAAAATATCCCAGCCATTTTGGGAAGAAATAGTTTGGACGATTTCAGTTTTTAAGTAATCAATATTCTTGTTAGATTGCCAACCGATAAATTTAACATCTGCATAATCTTTTAAAGATGCAATAGCTTGTTTTTCCGATTCAAAATTTAAACCTGTGTCATCTCCTAAAATGACTAAAATTCTAGCTTTACTTGGATATTTACCTTGAGTATTTATCACCGTTTCTCGACGATTTGTAGCAGTGCGGACAATGCGAATCTGAATATAATCTAAAGCAAATTCTGTACCAATTTCCCATACTTCCCAAGGCAACTTGGCTAAATCTGGAGTAATGCAAGCGATAAAAATATCAAGATATCGGGTTTGATTTTGTTTACTAACTTGAGCAATTTGTTTACGAATATCAAATAATTCTGCACTGTGTAACCAGTTATGAAACACAGATAAAAATTGTGCTTCAGCTTGTACTAATCGAGCGTGCCAATCAATTGGAGGGGCAGCGAGACTACCCATATTTGCAACTTTTCCCCGCAGTGCTGTATTATAAAAACTCAGATAAATCTTTTGCCATTCCTGGTATAGCATAGTTAGATTTTCTGGATAGGCAACATTGACACTCAAATTTTGTCCTTGACCCCAAGATAATTGAAATGAACACACTTGTTCAACCTGTTGAATTGTCAGATAAAAAGCTGTGAAATTCATCATATTTTTAAAGAGGTACAAGTTTGAATGATAAAACTTTTGTGGTGCAGGCATCTTGCCTGCTAAATACAGCACTTACCGATTTTATGAGGTACACATATAAATCATAAAATTCTTGTGGTGCAGGCATCTTGCCTGCTAAATATATGGCTCATATTTTAGCAAACTACTGTATTTAATTTTTACCACAGGTCTACAAGATGAAAACAGAGAATTGATCACCAATCACCAATCACCAATCACCAATTACCAGTTTACTTAGACTCACCAATTAACGTAAAAGCCGCCCAATTTACTGGAGCAGGTCTTTTTTTCATAGTGTTGAGCATAGCATTTCTTAACGCCACAGCCTTATCAGGATTTTGTTGCCATTGTTGATAAAACTCAGTCATTAATTCTGCTGTAGGTGCATCTGGAACAGCCCACAAAGAGACAATGACACTGGACGCACCAGCAGTAATCAAAGAACGAGATAAGCCAACAACACCATCACCAGTAATTGCACCTCTACCAGTATCGCAAGCACTCAAAACCACCAATTCAGCATTAATAGATAAATCAATAATTTCCGCAGGAGTGAGTAAACCATCATCATTTTTAGTAGCTGCTAGGGCTATGGCAGTAGGAATACTTTTATCAGTATCAGATAACAGACCATGTGTTGCTAAATGAATAATTCTGGCAGATGATAATTTTTGTTTGAAAGCAGTTTCTGTGGCATCTTTCCCAGTGATAGCTTTAGTTTTAAAGAATTTATCTTGGAAGAATTTAGCAATTGCCAAAGTTTCCTTTTCTGCACCTTTAAGGGGGTCAAGTTGTACAGGAGGATTTCCCACTTTTGGCATTTTTGGATTACCCATGACTAAGATATCTTTACCCCGTACTTTTTGCCGTTGTTGATCTGTTAAATCTAAAACTTGAATTGCTGGTGCAGTTAAGATAGTATGTTTTTCAATTAAATATTTACCATCTTGATCTTGCAGTGCCACAAAAGGAACTAAAAACAGCGAATCATGGGGAATAAAAATGACTTTTTCATCTGGTTTAGTAGGCAGAAGAGAAGCAATAGGATCAATTAATATTTTATGTAGGGTTTGTAAATTCTCTTTTTGAACTTCCTCACCTGTACGTTCTACTTTAATTCCCCGTCCTCCAGCACCCAGAGAAATACGGCTATTTTTTACAAGATCAACAAGTGGTGTTTTTAATGTTGTCAGGTCTACTTGTTTAAAGCTAATTTCCCCTGTTGGTTTAACTACCCAGATATACATCTCAGATCGATTCCAAGTTTTTGGATAATTTTGCCTTCTTGATTGATGAGTAATTGTATATTCTACAATTGTCGCATTTTGCTCTCTGGCAATTTTCTGGATTTTTTCAATAGTTGGTGGTTGAACATTTAACTGATTAACCTGCTTCCCTGAAATGCGTGATGTTAAGAGATTTACAAATGCTCTCGCCCTACCACGTTCAGCTACTTCTAATGCTTCTTGAAACTTATTTTGGGCAATTAAACTTTTTTGTAATATAGTGTAAGTTGTAGATTGACCCTCAAAAATAGAAATTTGGCTTTTATCTGTTAAGTCAATCCGCACAGATTCATAAATTTTAATAGCTTCATATAAAGCAACCACCGCTTTAGGTAGATTGCCTATATCGAAATTATTTATGCCAATTGCATTTAAATTTAGTGTTTGTGAGAATTTTTCGTTAGCTTTTTGGGCAGCTGCTACTGCTTTTTCATGAAAACTTATGGCTAAATCATATTGACCTTGTTCTGTATAGAAGAACCCAATGCGACCAAATATATTTGCTTGAGTTGCAGGAAAATTTTCAGATAATTCAATTGCTTGTTGAAAATATTTCGATGCCTGATCATTGTTTCCAAGTTCAGCATAAGCAATACCAACCTCGCTTAAGGCAGAGGCTTCTAGTGCAAATCCCAATTTCAACGATCTCGTCTGTTCTAAATTATCTAATGCAGATTTTAAATTCTGGTCTTTAGAATCAGAACTAGAATCAGAACTAGAATCAGAACTAGAATCAGAATATGCTTCTCCTAACTGGTGATTTTTTCGTACTTGATCTTGTTGCCCTAAAAAAAAATAATTCGATGCTATATCACTATAGCCTCCTCTAATGGAACGTTTGATATTATCAACATAAGACCTTCTTATAGAAAAGAGATTTTTTTGATCTGGTTTCAGACCCTGAATATATTTAAAAGTTAAGATCCGGATATCTACCGATTGCTGATAAAATTCAATTGATTTTTCATACTTACTAAGACTCCTATATACATTGGCGATACCACTAAAAATAAATGCTTGATCCAAATTTTTGTCTACAATATCTAGAGGAGATTGAGTAACTACTTTCTCTACAACAGCCAAAGCTTGCTGATAGTATGTTAGAGATTTTTCTAATTGTCCTATTTCTTGATAAACGTCACCCAAAGTAGACAAGGTAGCTTGAAGTTTGTCAGTATTATTCTCCTGTTGGAATATTTTTGCAGCTTGCTCCAGTGCTGCTAATGCTTTTGATGGTTCAGTCATACGGGCAATACCAACTAACGCTTGTCCTTGTTTAATAATTGCCCCTGTCTCCTTGGCAACTGTGACAGCTTCTTCATAATACTGAAGTTCTTTGTTGATTTGAATAAGTGCTTCTGGATCTTTCTTTAGTCCGTTACCAAAGAATCTATAACCTATGCCAAGTGCAATAAGAAGAGAGGGTTCGTATTTGCGAAGGATCTGCTTTTCTGCTGTAGAATTACTATTCTGTCTAACAATTACCAAAGCTTGTTCTAATAAATTTATTCCTGTGACTGCATTCCTCAAATAGTAAATAGAACCTAGCTTGAATAATACCCATACTTTTGTATCATGGTTTTTACTTTTTTGTGCATTTATCATACTTTCTTGATAATATTTATCGGCGCGATCATCATTTCCTAAAGCTATTTGATACTCTCTACCCAAATTGAAATTGACTCTTGCTTGCAAGTCAAAATTATTAATAACTTTGGCAATTTTTAAAGCTTCTTCATAGTAGGAAATAGCGCGTTTAGGCTCTTTTAGAGAATACAATCTTCCTAATGCAAGTAATGTTTTTCCTTTTAACTCACGATTTTTGATAGTTTCAGCGATTTGCAATGCCCGTTTATAGTAAGTCATTGCCTTCTTTTCATCTTTCAAATCATAGTAAGCTCTACCAATTAATCTAATTGACTCACCTGCTCCCAGGGAGTTATTAATTCGGCGATAAATCTTCAATGCCTGTTGAAAACTTTGCAAAGCAGCTTGAGATTGCTCATTAAACAGCAGTTCTTCACCTTTTTGCAGCAGTTTTTCTGCTTGAGTTTTTTGATTATTTGGTTTTTGTGCCAATACCTGGTTAATTCTTGAGTTGTGGTTCAGAAAGCTGGAGTTATTCAGCCCCAACGCTTCATCTTTGCGTGGTTCTGTAGTTTCTGTTTGTGCAGTCAAGGTAGTTGGTATAATTTCCTTTGTCCTTGATTCAGCAACACTGACAGGGAAAGACAGGGAAAGCACCAAAGTCACAAGAGAAAGGGATTTAAGACGGTAAAGCATGGTAGACACTCCTCTAAGCAGGGTGAGAATAGATTGCTGTATATTTATCTTGTATATTTATCTATATCTCTCACACTTAGGGAGCTTATGCAAAAAATTTAGTTTTTTTTATCCGGCATTCCGCACTTCAACTTGTCACATATCAATACTTCAAAAAAATCACCACAATAGGATTGTGGGCGTTGCTGATTTTAGGGATGAAAATAATTTTGCATACGTTCAAGACTCTTGTAGAGACGTTCCATGGAACGTCTCTACCTCCAAAAATCATACGCCAATTCAGCAACGCCGGATTGTGTTATTGGTGGCTATGCCAACCCTATCTAAGCATCATTAGCCGGACCTGGGTAATCCTCGTGTATTACATTTTGAAGTACGGAATGTGAGTTTCACCTCAACCAAATTTCATCCGTTAAATAATCTAGGACTTACGCATTGACAAAAAAATGAATCTATGTTGATGAAGCAGCACAAGCATTGGTAAGATTGTCCACAATGTAGTCGCGCACAACTAAAGTGAATAAGTTTCTTTGCACTTCATACCAATTAGAAATTATGTTTTCAGAGCGCATTTTTTCTAAAC
>NZ_JADEVZ010000127.1 GCF_015207875.1 Dolichospermum sp. LEGE 00240 | reverse complement strand
TCATACATCGTTGGCAGTGTTTGTTGAGGAGGTAATGGCTCATAGCTAGGTTTGCTATACACATCACTTTGATACATTGTTAATTATCTCCTGTATTTAATCGCTGTTGCCAAGATTCAACTATCTGTTTAATTGTCTCTTCTAAGGAAATTGTAATATCCCAGTCAGGATAATGCTCACGCATTTTTGTTAAGTCGGAATAATAGCAAATATGATCACCAATGCGGTTTTCGGAAACGTAAGTATAAAGCATGGCTTTACTACTATATTTTTCAGTTAAATTAAATGCTTCTAGAATTGAGCAGCTATTTTGCTTACCTCCTCCAAGGTTATACACTTCTGCTATGCGAGGACTTTTAATAAAAGCTTCAATAAACTTCGCTACATCTAAGGAATGAATGTTATCTCTAACTTGCTTGCCTTGATAACCAAATATTTTATATTCTTTACCCTCTAAGTTGCATTTGACTAAGTAACTTAAAAAACCATGTAATTCCACTCCTGAGTGGTTTGGACCTGTTAAACAGCCGCCCCGCAAACAGCAGGTGGGCATATTAAAATAGCGTCCATACTCTTGGACCATTACGTCTGCTGCAACTTTAGACGCGCCAAATAACGAATGTTTTGATTGATCAATGCTCAGGGTTTCTGGAATACCATGCTCATAAATAGGATCATCATAATCCCATCTGGTATCTAATTCTTTGAGTTTAATTGTGTTCGGGCGATCGCCATAAACTTTATTTGTGGACATATGCACAAAGGGCGATTCTGGGCAAAATTGCCTCACAGACTCTAATAAATTCAGAGTTCCTACTGCATTTGTATCAAAATCATCAAAAGGAATGGCTGCTGCCCGATCATGACTAGGCTGTGCTGCTGTATGCACAATAGCATCCGGTTGGAGACTGGCAATTAAATTTAGCACCCCTTGGCGATCGCGGATATCTACTTCATGATGAACAAACCCTTTAATGGAGTTTTGCAGCCGATGTTGATTCCAGCGTGTATCTCCTTGAGATCCAAAAAAAACCGCCCTTTGGTTATTATCAACACCATGAATTTCCCACCCAATAGAAGCAAAGTATAAACATACTTCCGAGCCGATTAGACCTGATGAGCCTGTTACAAGTAATCTTTTCATCAAATTTTCCAGGTTATATTTTTTGAATAGTATATCTATCTACTTGAGAATTTGATCTTAAATCACATCTGCAAAAGTTCGTTCCATCTTCCGAAAATACCAAATTCCACTCACTAATAGTAAAAACACTAATCCCATAGAGAGAATAAAACCTGGCAAATACAACTGAGATTATCCACCCAAATCCGATTTCGCTCACAGCTTCTCTGCACTTCGGCCTCCTGATCACTAACTAAACAATTGATCATAAGAAGGTTGCATGGGAGGGACTGAGATCAAAAAGACCATCAAAGCCCAACTCACTGTTCAATACTATCCGGTTCTGTCACTCTCGCACAACAATAATCGGATCTATTTTTTGTAACTCTGATTTTATCAATGTTTGCGATCGCTGTTCTCTAAGGGATGAATAGTAGAATAACACAAATTTAATTAGTATACTCAAAACGGCTTGATTGTTTGATTCTAAACGTAGGGGTAAAGCAAGAGCTTCATTGGTGTCAACTTAGGTTACAGATGGCTTATTTGTTTGGCTTCCACACCCGCCAGGGAATAAATTCCCTGTCTCATAGCTCAAGTCCGTTTTAACGGACTAATGACTCCCGGTTCGCCTATTTTAAATTGAGTTAGAAAAAACCTGAACGATTTAATAGGGGTTTTAGCCTGTAATTCAAATGTACTATGACGTAGGCGATAGCGAAGCGCTGCTGCAAGCAGTTCGCATAAAAATAGAGTTTTTAGCACCGAGGGTAGCTCAAGCTAAATTTCGGGAAATCGCTAAAACCATTACGAAACCTAGATTTTCTATTTTTTTGGCAATTTCTCGAACTCCAAAAAAAATGAGCGAACCGGGAGTAATGAATTTTCCTAGTATTTAGTCATCTAAAAGATTACTTTCGCTATTAGCAAGGAACTTGAGTTCCTTGCGGGATGAAGATTTTGCGTTAAGTTGACACCATTAAGCTTTTGCTTTACCCCTACACGTTTGGGTTCTTTGTCATTTGGCAAAAGTTTAAATCTCACCCGTGTTTAGTATAGTTCGTTAAGTTTAGAGATTCTGATTCAAATGTCATCTTTATCGTCAGTACATTTTGCTTAACTCATCTGAATAATTGATACCTGCTAAAGAGTTTCATTTAACCAAGCGAACTGCTTGCAGCAGCGCTTCGCTATCGCTTTCAAGCAAGATCAACAAAGTATATCTCAATTGCCCCTATCCTAAGCTGTTGTGCATTTAGTTTGTATAATTCTAGCGGGCAAGATGCCCGCACTACAAAGTTCAAGACTTCTCTAAGAAGTCGGGGATCTGATGTTCTTATTTTATTTATAGAGTCAAGGTTAAAGAATTTCCCCAATGACTAATTTGAGATTTCATCAATTAGCGATCGCTTTCAAGATCAAAAAAGTATATCTCAATTACCGCCACTCTAGACGACAAAAGGGTATTTGATAGACTAAATGAATATTCGAGGATGGTTTTCAAGTCTTTTTGATCTAGAGTAACAATCAGTTTCAACAACTTCAGACTAATGGGGGCATTCGCTGGATGTTTTAATTTATCTAAGTATATACGGTGGATTCTGGAATTTGCCAATAAAAAGTCATCTAGCGATTTCCGCAAACTCAATTAAATAAGACTTTGAAAAATTTTCCACCCGTGAGATCAGATTGGTTGATCTGAAGTATTTTCATGATTTTTTCTGTCAAAGTATTGACTAGAGAAATTTAACATTTCTTCAGCATTATTGATCATTTCATGAGCTTCTTCTAGGCTAATATTAGGGCTAATATCATAATCAGCTTCATTTCTTTTAACCTGAGCATCAATCAAAAAACGATGATATTTTAGGGGAATATCTTGATTTTTACAAAACTCCCGTCCAAAAGCAGAAATAACAGCCTTATGACTAGAAAAAGATAAATTTTTGGATAACAGAAAAGCTTGAGCGATATAAAACATAGTATAGTAAACTCTACCAACTGCTAAATCGCGGAAATCGTTTTCCAGCAACAGTATAGAGGCTTTATGACTATTTTGAGATTTATCTAATAGTAACATAATTTCATGATTATTCACAGAATAACTCCCTCTCTCCGAATATTTAGGAGTAATGGACTATGTTCTAACTCAAATTTTTGAGTGAGCATTTCAATAAAGTTGATTAAAATATCGTCATTAATCGAGACATCACTAATAAAATTAATTAGTTGTTCTCGTTCTGGTTTTGACAATTTTTTTTGAGTAACAATCAGAATATCTATATCTGAATCTGATGTAAAATTTCCTCTTGCGTAAGAACCAAATAAAATAATTTGCTTTAAGTTATTTCCATATAAATATTGAACCTGCTCTTGAAAGAGTTTAAGAATATTTTGCACTGATAATGGTTGTTGAGTTAACTGGTTATTGGTATTAATCATAATTTTAACTTTTCCGATTTCGCTCACACTTTCTCTGCACTTCGGCCTCCTGATCACTAACTAAACAATAGATCATAAGAAGGTTGCATGGGAGGGACTGAGATCAAAAAGACCATCAAAGCCCAACTCACTGTTCAATACTATCCGGTTCTGTCACTCTCGCACAACAATAATCGGATCTATTTTTTGTAACTCTGATTTTATCAATGTTTGCGATCGCCGTTCTCTAAGGGATGAATAGTAGAATAACACAAATTTAATTAGTATACTCAAAACGGCTTGATTGTTTGATTCTAAACGTAGGGGTAAAGCAAGAGCTTCATTGGTGTCAACTTAGGTTACAGATGGCTTATTTGTTTGGCTTCCACACCCGCCAGGGAATAAATTCCCTGTCTCATAGCTCAAGTCCGTTAAAACGGACTAATGACTCCCGGTTCGCCTATTTTAAATTGAGTTAGAAAAAACCTGAACGATTTAATAGGGGTTTTAGCCTGTAATTCAAATGTACTATGACGTAGGCGATAGCGAGGCGCTGCTGCAAGCAGTTCGCATAAAAATAGAGTTTTTAGCACCGAGGGTAGTTCAAGCTAAATTTCGGGAAATCGCTAAAACCATTACGAAACCTAGATTTTCTATTTTTTTGGCAATTTCTCGAACTCCAAAAAAAATGAGCGAACCGGGAGTAATGAATTTTCCTAGTATTTAGTCATCTAAAAGATTACTTTCGCTATTAGCAAGGAACTTGAGTTCCTTGCGGGATGAAGATTTTGCGTTAAGTTGACACCATTAAGCTTTTGCTTTACCCCTACACGTTTGGGTTCTTTGTCATTTGGCAAAAGTTTAAATCTCACCCGTGTTTAGTATAGTTCGTTAAGTTTAGAGATTCTGATTCAAATGTCATCTTTATTGCCAGTATATTTTGCTTAACTCATCTGAATAATTGATACCTGCTAAAGAGTTTCATTTAACCAAGCGAACTGCTTGCAGCAGCGCTTCGCTATCGCTTTCAAGCAAGATCAACAAAGTATATCTCGATTGATTGCCGCCACCCTAGAGTTTCAGATCCCCGACTTCTTTGAGAATTCGGGGATCTCTGTATCGTTAAGGCAGGTCATTATAAATTAACTTAATTTAGTATATTTTTGTAGCCAGTCATCCAAATCATCAATACTCTGAAAATCCAACAACGCTTCTCCTAAGTCTTCCAACTGTGATACAGGAAAACTCTTGATTTGTGAACATTGGCTCTCTGGTAATTCCCCCAGTCGTCGCCTTAGTTGACGAATGACTAAATTAGCCTCACCTTCCTGAAGACCCTTTTGGCGACCTTCCTGAAGACCCTTTTGGCGACCTTCCTGAAGACCTTCGACAATAATCTCTTGGTAAAAACGGGATTGGGTAATATCCACAATTTCTAGGTCTAGCATATTCATGATGATCTCCTTCGTTAACTCAGGGAACTTATTAGCCAGTATAGTCTCAATTAAACTCAATCGCCTTTGAAACTCGCCTCTTGTGTCGGCTTCCTGCAATAGCTTTCTACCAATTACCGCACTTTTGTCTTTTTCTGTCACCAGCAATTGTAAGAGCATCAAATTCGGGGTTAGTTCTTGCTGATCCCGCAGATCACTCAAATATAGCTGAGTGACCCGTCTTTCCAATAATTCTGTGTAGGGAACTTCCCAGCCTAATCCTTGACTGCGATCGCGTAAAATCAACAGTCCCCGCCAGTCTTGTTTAACTGTATATTGATTAATATGGACAAACAATTGGGAAAAATACCGTCCATAGAATCCTGAATCGGACTGCATTTGTGCCTCAGCAAACACCATCGGTATCATCGGGTTATTTGATACTGGCGTAAAGACTCCATCCAGTCGAAACTCTTTCTCCTTAACAACAGGAGCATTATAAATGAACTCCCAGTTTTCTTCAATTCCTGGCATCAATTCTGCCAGCATCCCTGGTTGCGACAAAAATAATTCGTAAAACCATTTATCGGTTTTCATAGTAATTATATTTAACACGACTTAGTTATTTGATGCTCTGGGTAGGGGTAAAGCAAGAACATATATGTTTTGCGATCGCTAGTTTGGCTCACTAATCTAATATACTGACCATCGCTGAGACAACGCGCTTTGCACCATTGCCATCTACTAACTGCTGTCCTTTTTTACTCATGGTTTCCCGATGGGGGCGATCGCCAATTAAGTCTTGTATTGCTAAACTCAAACCCTCAATAGTTACATTTTGCTGGCATTTCTCAAGTATATTCTTTAAGGGCGATAGCGAAACGCTGCTGCAAGCAGTTCGCTCGACAATTTTCACTCATTTTTCCCCTAAATTGTTTATTTTATCATAAACAACGACCAATTTGAGATTTCATCAATTAGCGATCGCTTTCAAGCAAGATCAACACAGTATATCTCAATTGCCGCTATCCTAAGCTGTTGTGCATTTAGTTTGTATAATTCTAGCGGGCAAGATGCCCGCACTACAAGAGTTTCATGATTCAACTTTGTACCTCATAAGAGCGGAAACCGCTGTAATTTTGTCCGACTACTTATGACTTTCTGTTTAGCATTTTGTCCTAATTTTTGACCTAAATCAGGTATAAACTATAATGTCTAATATTTCCACTGAAATGCTAATACAATAAGGCTTTCAATGATTTTGAAATGGGTTCTCCATAAAAAGTACCAAAGAACCAAAAAACATAATTACTGGTAATTAATTGATTATATTGCCGATGTGCATTGGAAAACAATTTTTAGCTTAATTATGGCAAAATTCGTTATTGACTATCCATAAATTCTTCAACCGTTACATTAATTTCTCTAATAATTGCTCTGATTGTACCTTTACGAATTGTTTTGCCACGATGATGAGGAACAGGAATTACGATATTATCTAAATCTCTAACCCATAATTCGTGAGAACCTTTACCTTGTCTATAAAATCTAAAACCAAAAAGTCTTAGACGATTTATTACTTCTAAATAAGTTAATTCTCTTAACTTTGTTATCTAACAATTACAGTTTAATAGGAATAGTAAAAGCCCAACCTGTATTAGCTGAAAGTTCAATTGAGCCTAAATTTAAGTTCTCATTTTGTTCTTGCTTATACTCCATAATCATTTTTAAAACATCAATACAGTTAAATATAGCCTCTTGGGGTGTATCTCCTTCTGCAAAAGCTCCTTGAATACCCGGTATCATTGCTAAGTAACCATCATCATTACTTTCAATAACGACAGAAATGATTTGAGGTGTATTTTTTACTGGTAATTGATCAATAGATTGCATTTTTGCCTCCAAGTTCTATAGTCCTAATATCGTAATATAAATTAGCAAAGGCTTGAATAAAACTTAATCTTTTATATCTTTTCTGTACTTTGGCCTCCTGATCAATATCTCAAAAGAGATCCTCAAAAGGTTGCATGGAGGGACCAAGATCAAAAAGAACATCAAAGCCCACTCACTGTTCAATACTATCCCGGTTCTGTCACTCTCGCACAACAATAATCGAATCTATTTTTTGTAATTCTGATTTTATACAGGTTTGCGATCGCCGTTCTCTAATGGATGAATAATAGAATAACACAGATTTAATTAGTAGTTCGTTAAGTTCAGAGATTCTGATTCAAATGTCATCTTTATTGCCAGTACATTTTGCTTAACTCCTCTGAATAATTGATACCTGCGAAAGAGTTTTATTTAACCAAGCGAACTGCTTGCAGCAGCGCTTCGCTATCACTTTCAAGATCAACAGTTTCAGATCCCCGACTTCTCTCAGAAGTCGGGGATCTGATGTTCTTATTTTAGAGTCAAGGTTAAAGAATTTCCCCAATGACTAATTTGAGATTTCATCAATTAGCGATCGCTTTCAAGCAAGATCAACACAGTATATCTCAATTGCCGCTATCCTAAGCTGTTGTGCATTTAGTTTGTATAATTCTAGCGGGCAAGATGCCCGCACTACAAAGTTCAAGACTTCTCTCAGAAGTCGGGGATCTGATGTTCTTATTTTATTTATAGAGTCAAGGTTAAAGAATTTCCCCAATGACTAATTTGAGATTTCATCAATTAGCGATCGCTTTCAAGATCAACGGCGATTATCTTGTAACCAATTTTCCAAATCTGACATATTTTGAAAATCTAATAATGCCTCTCCTAATGATTCTAGTTGAGAAATGGAGAGCGATCGCACTTTTTCCTCTTGAATAGCAGTTAAATTACCACAACGGCGTTTTAACTGGCGTATAGTTAGATTTGCTTCTCCTTGCTGCACACCTTGTTGTAAACCTTTTTTCTCACCAATTTCTAACACCTCTTGATAAAACCGGGTTTGAGTAATATCAGCCTCTTTGAGATTAAGCATTTTTTGAATCTCCTCTAGGGTTAGTTGTGTAAATTTGT
>NZ_JADEVZ010000126.1 GCF_015207875.1 Dolichospermum sp. LEGE 00240 | reverse complement strand
CGCCAATTGCGGAAATATGTATATACAGTTTGCCATGGGGGAAAGTCTCCGGGTAAGTTTCGCCATGTACATCCTTGAGTTAATACATAAAAGATGGCATTAAGTACGCACCAAATATCTACTTCTCGTTTTCTACCACCAGTTTTAGCTCCTGGAATTAAAGGTTCTATTAGTTCCCACTGTTCTTTAGTTAGGTTGCTGGAGTATACTTTACTCATTGCTCTCTACGGTTCTGTATTTTTAGTATTTACAGATTATACCCTGAGAGCTTTTTTTACTCAACTTCTAACTTTTCAAACACCCTCTGAGTCAGACAATATGTGGACATCTAACACCCGGATTAAAGGATTGTTGAATTATTGACAATATTCCCAATAATCATGAGAATAGACCCCTGTTTATTGATAAAAATCTTTTTTGCCAAAATCCCATACAAATAACTTATATTATCCTCTCAATGTAGGTACAAATAATTGGCATTTAATAAATCTTCGATCGCACTGGCTTGAGTTGGTAATGCGGCGGTTAAAACTTCACTCCCTGATTCTGTAACTAAGACATCATCTTCTATGCGCATACCTCGCACATCTGCAAATTGTTCTAAACGTTCCCAATTGACTAAATATTGATATTGAGACCGAGTTTTTGGATCATTTAAAATTGCCGGAACTTGATAAAATCCTGGTTCAATTGTGACTAACATTCCTGGACGTAAGGGACGATTTAATCGTAAATAACTTAAACCAAAACGGCTACTTCTGCTTCTGCCCTGATCATAACCGGCGATGTCTCCCAAATCTTCCATATCATGAACATCTAAACCTAAAAGATGTCCAATTCCGTGGGGAAAAAATAAAGCATGAAGATCCATTTTTACCAAATCTTCTGGTTTACCTTGCAAAATTCCTAAATTTACTAAACCTTCGGCAATTATAGTGGCTGCCAACAGATGAATTTCTGCATATTCTACACCAGGAGCGATGTTTTGAATGCAAGCATCATGGGCAGCTAAAACAATATCATAAATGTCTTTTTGGGTTGATGAAAACTTACCAGAAACAGGCCAGGTGCGGGTAATATCAGCCGCCCAACCTGTCTGGGTTTCCGCACCCACGTCGGCTAAAAGTAAATCTCCTGGTTGCAGAGAGTGGTAATAATGATTATTGTGTAAAACTTCACCATGAACTGTAACAATACTGGTGTAAGCAGTGGTCATGTTCTGAGCCATAATTACTGCTTCCATTGCGGCGCGGACTTCTGATTCTTGTTTAGCTGAAGATGTTGCTGCCATTCCTGCCTTGTGTGCTGTTACACTCACGACCGCTGCTTTACGTAATTCTATCAATGCTGCTGCATCATGGGTAAGCCGCAGAGAAACAATGGCTTTCGCTAGTTCTAAATCAATGCCTTCCAGTTGAGTTTTTGGTAAAATGAATCTATCTAAAAGTTGGGTTTGCTGTGTCCAAGTAGTTGCATCTTGTACTGGCAAGGTCGCCACGTCTTCTAAGTAATTTGCTAATTCTGCCATTGTTTTGGCTTCATCCGCGCCTATTTTGGCAGCGATTTCTTCACGATTTGGGGTTTCTCCATGCCAGAGGGCGCTACTGGGGTGGGGGTCATCTATAAATAGTTGTAGCTTGCCACTTTCTAGGCGAATGGCGGCATTTTGGAGAGGAATTCCGGCGAAATAAAGGAAATGGCTATTGGCGCGGTGGGGGAAGGTATTGGCTGGGAAGTTGCGGGAACTGCTACTACCTGACCAGAGAACGGCGGGTAAGTCTATGATTTCTGCGAGTTTTTGGCGACGATGACGGAGAATTTCTGGGAGGTTTGTGTGCATAGGAGAATTAGATTTGGGTTTCGTGCAAAGACGCAAAGAAGCAAAGGCGCAAAGAGGTAGATTAAATTAGCTTTTGATCTAATACCAATTTTGTTTGAGGCTATATGAAATTCATGAATTTATCCGTCTTTATCTGCGTTTATCTGCGTTCATCTGCGGTTAATTATTCTGGAAATTTAAATTATGTGATTACTTCAAAGGAATGAATTTCTAAAACAGAACCAATCATTGCTGCTGTCATTAAGTCTTCTCGGACTTTTCCAGTGATTTTGGCTTTTTGTCCGGCTTTTAGTAAGGTTTTATCGGCACTTTTGGGTATTTCGTAGGTAACACCATCTTCGGTTACGAAAGCCCAAGCACCAAGTCCAATATTTCGACGTTCGATAGTACCAGTGGTTGTAATAGTCATTTGTTAGTTGTTAAGTAGTCGGACAAAATTAAATTCACTCGTTGAGAGAGGGAACTCTTAACTGGGAACAGGGAACAGAAAAATCAATTGTTTCAGAGGGAACAGGGAACGGGCAACAGGGAACAGGAAAAACTCATAGATAAGAGGGAATATATAAAACTTTTTTCCCAATTACCCATTACCAATTACCCATTACCTAATTAAGCTATTTGTTGGTCTTTTTTTAATGCTAACCGGGTTAGTCCGTAGCAAAGTAAAGCATTGACGAGGAGGAAGATTCTGGCTAGGTTGCTATTTCCTAAACCCCAAACGGCAGGATCATAAATGGCACTAACTGTGAGGAAAGCTGTTATTCCTAAAGTTACACCAATGGCAAACCATTTCCCAGTGGGATGTCCTAAGAATAAGGCTATTAACAGAAAGGGAATTAAGACGCTGGCAAAAAGCGGATTTAGTGCGTCTGTTCCCTGTAAGGTGTTGCCTAATTCGGGAATGGAACTACCTAAAATTCGGAAAGGCCATTGGGGAAGATCAAAGATATACAATCCTTTGAGGAAGAATAAACCAGAACTGCCGAAAATTAAACCGCCAGATAGAGACCAACTCCAAGCGAAGGGGAAGTAGGTTCGTAAAAACCAAGCCAGGAGATAAGAACCTACTACCATGAATATTTTAGGGACTAATGCGATCGCTCCGCCATCTATCCAAAAGCCAGGATTTAGATAGCCTTGTTCTCGCAACCACCGGAAAAAGTCGGGAACACTAATGATACCGTCGCTGGCTAGTTTAACTGCTGCTTCGGCGTTGAGTTGTCCAGCCCCATAATAGTTCAAACCGTCGTCTTGAATGACTCTGGCTGACTGTTGGAGAACTTGCAAAATTTCGTCGGGTTCTTTGATTCCCAAGGCTTTGATTAGTGCCGCTACCCCCGCAACGTGGGGAGAAGCCATACTTGTGCCTTGGAGTCCGAGAAATACGCCTTCACCTTGTTCATTGATAGTTTCTTGGAGAATTGTCCCGGTTTCACTCCCTCCAGGGGCAGAAATATCTACACCTGCACCATAGTTAGAATAGGATGCTCTTTCACCGTCGGGTCCAAAGGCGGAAACACCGATAACATGATCATAACGGGCGGGATAGCTCACGCCGTTGGTGTCTTCATTGCCGGCGGCGGCGATAATGGTTACACCTTTGTTGTGGGCGTATTTAATGGCATCTTCCATGAGTTGGCTGGCACCACCACCACCTAAGCTCATGTTAATGATGTCTGCGCCGTTATCAGCCGCAAATTTGATGGCTTCGGCAATGTCGGCTACTGTTCCTGAACCGTCGGCATTTAAGACTTTTAAGGGCATCAGACTGGCTTCATAAGCCACTCCAGCGACACCATAGGCGTTATTGGTGGCTTGGGCGACTGTGCCGGCGACGTGAGTTCCATGTCCGTTATCGTCTTTGGCTGCTTCTGTATCGTTAACAAAATCGTAGCCTTTGACAAATTTGGTTTCATATAAGTCGCGGACTTTGGTAATGCCTGTATCAATGACGGCGATGGTAATGCCACCACCTTTACTCCGTGTCCAAGCCGCTTCTATACCGATTTTGTGTAAGTTCCACTGTTTGCTGTAATACTGGTCATTAGGACCAATTAAGGAAGAATTTGGTTCTTCGTTTTGAGGTGCTAACAGTTCTCCTAACCAAGTGGCTTTTCCTTCGGGAACGATTTTATAAATGTAATTTGGTTCAATAAATTCTGTAACTTTGGCAAAGGGAGATTTCCGTAAATCTGTGAGTCGTTGGCGATCGCCTTTGATAAAATATACATGATCTGTCGCTGAATATTTATTATCCAATTGGGGGGTAACATGATATTGCCTGGCGATCGCTTGTAAGTCCTTCTCAATCAAACTTTCTGCCACATCTTCCCGAAAATCTAGCAAAATTGTCTCAAACTCACCTTTGGTTGCTAGTCCCTGAAAATTCAGAAACCCAAATACAGCCGCAGTCAGTCCAATCACAAACAAGCACAATAATATAAGTTTTTTCATCACCGCTTCTTGTCAGTTTGCTCACTACCATAACTCATATAGTAGGTAACAGGGAATAGAGAATAATTATCAAGATGGTTATTTTTCTACAAAATAGTTAAATTGCTAAGTAGGTGAACACAATAAAACCAAACTGTGTAAAGAAACGTAAAATCGCTGAAAACTTCTTTATTCTTGCCTCTTGCCTTGCTATAACGACAATTTTCAACGCTAACCTATTTATATTGTAAAATAGTATTTGGTGGATTTTAGAAAAAATTCCATCTTCTTACCTATTTTCTCATGAAATTAACGACGCTCCTCTCACAGAGGCATTACGAATTATTATGGAACGTGGTCTTTTCTGGTTGCCTTTGTTAGTAGCATTTTTCTGGTTAGCTTGGCAAGGTTCACAGGAATTTAAAAAACTTCAAGCTTATCAAATTTGGGCAGAACAATTTGAACGGACGAAATATGATATTTATGCAGTATTAGCTCAAAAAGGCAATGATATCACTTGGGGAAAACCGACCACAAAAGGACCCATTGAATTAGAAACTTTTTCCTTATTGGACGTTCAAGAAATCCGCTTTTTAGTCAATGATCATGTAGTAGATATAGAAAATCCTCCCCAAAAAGGTCGCAAAATCGAATTAGACTTTTTATTAACTACTCCTAAATCAATTCGTGTTCCGTTTACAGAAGTTCCCCTAGCCGCAGAATGGGGTAAATTTTTGCAAAGGACATTGCAGAATTTACAGATAGGAACAGCTTACAACAGGAGTCAGGAGTCAGGAGTCAGGAGTCAGGAATAAAACTGTCTTTGTGTATAGGTTTCAACAGAGATTTTGTACCTCTTAACCACGCAACCGCCTGTAGGGGCGGGGTTTCCCCGCCCTCAGTTGTATTTATTCAGCGAAACGAATTTTCAGATAATCATCTTCCATTTTCGCTCCCGCTGGTTGCAGCGCAGCTAAAGCTTGAGGTAATACTAAATTACGGCGATGATTGCCAATAGTAATATTTAACTCATCTCCGGTTTTACTTAATTGCACTTGGCTTTTGGGAATATTCGGTAAATAGAGTTCTAAACTGTATTGGTTATTCTCTTGGACAACTCTGAGAGTAGTTTCTTTATAATAAACCTGAGTTGGATCTTCATCTTTGTAAAGAGTTTCTTTCAATCTTTCCAAAGCTGCCAAACCACACAATTCTTCAGAGTATAGAGGTACTTCTTTCACTGGCAAAGGTAAGAAATTATCATGAATTTCTTGACGATATTGTTCTTGATTTTCCTTCCACCTTTGGAAAAATGGATCTGTCACCTCTTGAGGAATAATCCGGTTAGCAATCACTAAATCTGTTGCTACATTATACAAACTCAAATAGGCATGAGCGCGAAGAGATTCTTTAATTACCATCTTTTCAGGATTGGTTACTAGACGCACAGAAGTTTGAGTATTGTCAGTTAAAACCTTTTCCAAAGCTTCGATTTGCTCATAAAATTCATAGGGTGCGTCCATTACTTCCTTATCCGGTAAAGAAAAACCAGCAATAGGTTTAAAAAGAGGTTCTACTAGTGGTCTAAGGGCAACGGAAATATTTTGAAACGGTTTGTAGAAACGACGCATATACCAACCGCCAACTTCAGGCAAACTTAACAGCCGTAATGCAGTACCAGTAGGGGCAGAGTCAATAATTAAAACATCATATTCTCCGTCATCATAATGACGTTTCATTCTCACCAGTCCGAAAATTTCATCCATACCCGGTAAGATTGCTAATTCTTCCGCTTGTATGCCGTCCAAACCCCTGGCTTGTAAAACTTGGGTAATGTAGCGTTTCACAGCCCCCCAATTACCTTCTAATTCTTGCAGGGCATCTAATTCTGCCCCCCACAAATTAGGACGAACGAGACGGGCATCATGGCCTAATTCTACGTCAAAGCTGTCTGCAAGGGAATGGGCGGGGTCTGTACTTAAAACTAATGTCCGATAGCCGAGTTCCGCACAACGGAGTCCAGTGGCTGCGGCAACGGAGGTTTTACCCACGCCACCTTTCCCTGTCATTAAAATTACTCGCATCAATTATTCCTTATGCCTGGATTTTATTTACATTTATTTACATTATGATGGTTTTTTCCCAGAAATGAAATGCTGCTTAATTACATCCAAGCGAGAACAGTACCAATAATCAATATGGGAAACAATTAAACCCTGGGCATTCAGACGTAATTCACTCCAACCAGAAACGGAAATATGGGGTTTCCAGGGTAATGGTGAGTTCCAACTCATTGTCCATTCAGTTTTAATAATTTCTTCGTGAGATTGGATGTGATGTAAATCTAGTTTGAGATTGAAGAAAAAAGTTTGAATGAATTTAATCATCCATTTATAAAGTTCAAGTCCCCGAAACTTGAAAACAGCATCTTGAAAATAAACATCGTCGGCATAAATGCTGTAAGTTTGATTTTCAGGAAATCTAGCATAATCGGCTTTGAGGGTTTCAATAATATTCATAAATTAACAGGAGTCAGGAGTCAGGAGAAAGAAGGAGTCAGGAGTTAGAATAGAATGAATTCTTCTTTATTACTGATTTACAAAATTACCAAGTACAGTTTGTAGCTTGACTCTGGCACAATCTCTTTCTTCTAGAGGTAAACAGGATAAAGCAAATTCAAACTCATCTATCTTTTCAGTTAAGGCATTGACTAATTCTTGTTTACCTTCTTGTAGGCTAAGTTCGGATTTGCCTAGATCAATTTCTATGGATTCTAAAGATCCTAAAGTTCCTAAAATTAAACTATTTTTGCCATTTTGTTCTAAATCAAGTTGATCTTCTAATTCAGGGTTAATCATTTTTGATTTAGTAATTTCTAAAATCTCTTCAGTTGTACATTCTAAATCAGTTTGGGCTGCTCTTAATAGTTGTGCTGCTTCTTTCAGCTTTTCATTTGCTAGTTCTTCCATAATTTTTTTCTTCTCTAAAAGTAAAGATAATTCTTTTTGAGAATCTAATAATTCTTGTTGCTGTTCGGCGATTTTAGCGGTTTGGTTTTTGATTTGATTTTGAATTTGTGCAAGTGTTATCATCAGGATTCCTTAAAGATTAATCGAGTATGTTTTGTGCATTTTTTCTCTTGTTGCTGTTTGTTATTTATTCACCGGTTAGAGATTTTTGATCATCTTTCCCTCATCAGGAATTTGGTATATTGCGCTGTCGCTAACACACCCTACGGATCTTTTTAATCATCAAACCGGATGTCTATATTTGTTTCATAAGGGATAGAGCCTGAAAGCCACGTTGAAACAAGAGGTGCTTATGAGGCTTGAGCTTGATTAAGTTTAGAGCTAAATCAGCCCATAATTCCATGCCATAAATTCATAGTTGTCCGTAGAGCATTTGTCACAAGTTAAGAAGAAGTCCTGAACAATTTTTCTTCCAAACTCCTTGAAAATATCGAGTCACATTTTTATTTTTCACTCTGATATTTTTCAGTATTTATACTTATTTACATAATTGCTTCTATCTTAACTTGTGACCAATGCTCAGGTACTTAATAACCAAAACAAAAACCGCCTCTAAGTAAATAGAGGAGGCATTGTTGGATGAAAAAATAAACCTGGCATCGAGCTATTTTCACGTGGGGCTACCCCCAAACTATCGTCGCCGCAGCAGCGTTTCACCTCTGAGTTCGGGAAGGGATCAGTGTG
>NZ_JADEVZ010000125.1 GCF_015207875.1 Dolichospermum sp. LEGE 00240 | reverse complement strand
CCTAACCCCTCCCCGCTCTTCGAGAGGGGAATAAGAAGTTTTTCATGTATCCTGGTGTACGTAGTTCATGATGGCTACTTAGATAATTTTTGCTTCTAGAGTATTTCCACTGTCCCTTTATAACCATCAATTTGGACTTGTTGACCGTCTTGAAGTAGGTATGTCGCACCACGTACGTCCATGACGGCAGGAATACCGTATTCACGGGCGATAATTGCTCCGTGAGAAAGTTTACCACCTGCTTCGGCAATTAAGCCTCCAGCTTGGACTAGGATAGGGGCCCAACCGGAATCTGTGTAAGGGACGACAAGGATGGTGTTTTTATCAATATTATCGGCTTCTTGTAAGGTTCGTAATACTTTTACCCGGCCTTGAATTTGCCCTTGACTGGCGGAAATACCTAATAAAATGTTGTCAGAGGAATCAATTACGGGTTTGATAGGATGAGGGGGGTTATAACCGTAAACTACGGGGGGAATTTGGGGAATTTGGCTATCTTGGACAAATTGCGATCGCCTATTGGCGATTAATTCCCAGACATGATTCCTAAAAACTACTTCTGAATTAACCGCTAAATGCCGAATTTCCTCTAACTTGAGAAAGAAAATATCTCCCTGTTGAGTTAATACCCCAGACTGAAGCCACATCCGTTCTAGCGCTAAAAATGTCCAGCGTAATTCCGCTAACAATCGGGAATAAACTTCTGTCACCCTACCTTTAAGATCAACTCGTCTTTGGACTAAATTTGGCTGTTCGGAACGGGAATCATCTAAATTGGGCGGTTCTGGTGCTTGTAGCAACTGGATAAATAACTGTCTGACTATTTGGGGATTTTCTCGCCAGGTGGGGACGGAAATATCTGTACCAACTTCGCTCAAATAGCCATAATCATCAATCAATTCGTTGAATTCCGCTAAAATTCTCGACCCTGCGGCTGTTTCTGCTAATTGTGCAAATACTTGTTCTGGTTTAAGTTCATAGTTACCGGCGATTAAGACTTGTCGAGCATCCGCCGCCAATAAGCGCATAGCTCTTAATGATGCTACCTCTGGGGTGACACTGTTATCAATGTCTTCGGGTTTTGCTCCCAAAACTGCTTGACGGATAGCTGCACTCAAGGGGGCTAAAATGCTGTAATAAGTACCCCGGTGGAGTAGGTCAAGAATTAAATCTATTCTCCCTAATAATTGATCTAGTGATAATTCCTCGATGACAACGTTTGATAATTGGGTTAATCCGGGAATGAAAACTTGGCGATAATCTAATTTGAAATCTTTGTCTAAATCAATTTCTCGCTTGAGTAACTTTGTCAGTCCTGGTAAATTCGCCAAGGTGGAATCTAGGGGAGGTTTACTGATGCTTGCACCTCTAGTCAGAAATTCTAAACTTTCGGGAGGTAATCCCATTTCCAGGAAGATTTCTCCTAATAAGGAAGCATTAAAATAGGCTCTGGAGTAGTGCAGTGTGGCTGTGGTGGTAAAATCTAAGCGGGTTGAGCGTTGCCTGCGGCGAGCGAAGCTATCGCCTAACACTATAGTAAAAATTTCCCCCCACACACCACAGGTTAAAGGTGAATTAATGGACCAAGTTAAGGGATGAATCACTCCCGGAATCACCTCAGCCGCGATTTTTCTTGTCCATAAGGGTAAAAGCGTGGTGATCGGTCTTGTCTGCAATACCCACAGATTTTGACCATCATAACTCCATTCAATATCTTGGGGAATGCCTAAATAACGTTTTTCTAACCGTCGAGCTAAGTAGGCAACCTGTTTAATTAATGCTTCAGGGACTTTACCATGACCTTCAAATTGCAGACAAGATAATTTTTCATTATCCGCAATCACCACCCGATATTGTTCCGGTGTCACCTTCCCAGAGACAATTTGTGTAGGACTACCAGATACCGCTTCAATAATTACCGCCTCACCCTGTTGAGAAATCGGATCTCGGCTAAAAGCTACTCCAGAGAATACGCTTTGGACTTGTTGTTGAATGAGTACCCCCATTGCCCGCTCTTCCGAACTACTGCGACGGCGATATTCGACGGCACTGGGATGATTATAGGAGGCTTGAACTTGAGCGATCGCTTGTCGCAATTCTACCTTACTGATCACATTTAAAATCGTTTCATACTGTCCCGCCGCCGAAGCTTGTTGGGAATCTTCCCCGATGGCGGAGGAACGCACTACCAAGGGCGAAAGTGGCGACGGTTGCAAAAAATCAATTAAAATACTAGGATCTTCACCAGCAGCCAATACCCAACCTTTAGGAACTGCATAACCCCAACGTTTAATTTGCGATAATGTCGCCGCTTTAGCTCCCACCACTTCCCGATCTAAATCATCATCTAAAGTAATAATCCTCTCCTGATGATTTAAGTATTCCATCATGGGTTGAGATTCTAGCGCCGCCCCCTCCACAGGGAGATTCATATCATCGGGAATGTGGTTATAAATCCAGTAAATTAACCCCGACAAGGTTGCCGCAGCGATAATTCTCGGTATATCTTGGGAATGGATAATCCCCACAAGCAGGGGAAATATCACTAATACCCCCAACTTAATAGTTTCCTTAGAACGAGTAATTAAAAACCCCATCGCCGCCAGCAAACTCACAAAAGCAGCTACCATCGGATCATGTGCCAACAACCCCCAGGAAACGTTAGTTGTTCCTGCGCCTTTAGTAGCCACATATCTACCGATAACCAAAGCAATTAAAGCAATGAGTTGCCAAACTGGTTCGGAAGGAAAATAATATTGGGCAATTGTGACAACCGCCACACCCTTGAGGGCTTCAGAAACTACGCAAATACTTCCCGCCAACTTACCACCATGATAAAAAGCGGCTGCTACACTAATATTTCCTGTACCCACCTTGGCTAACTGCTTACCACTCAAGGCATAAGTAATCCAGGAAACTAGTGGTATTGCTCCTAACAGTGGACAAACAATTAAAATAACGACGATACCGAAAAAATTAATCATGATTCTCTAAATCTAAAAATTAAAATTTGATGACATATATGCAGGAGTCAGGAGTTACAGCGATTTCCAATCATATAAGGTACATCATAGCCCCCTCATCGCTTGCGGGGAGGGGGTTGGGAGTGGGGTTCTTGTTCCAGATTTGATGACAATTTGCTGTAAGCGATAATATCCCTGACTTCTGACATTAATTTATGGTTTGTGAACACAATAAATAAAAGAAGTTGGGAATTTGCTGTCTAATAAAGATAAAACCCTGATAACTCAATATGTACAAGGACTTTCAAGGTTGATAATATCAAAATAATTAGCCTTGACACCATGAAACCTCAACCACTTGTTCAGATTCAAAATAATTCTTTTTCTTTCTTCTTTCTTTCTTCTTTCTTCCTCCTGACTCCTGATTGGGCGCAGGCCCTGCGCCCCTACCTCCTGACTCCTCTTAAAATATAAGGACACTAGAAAACAATAATCGTCTTACTAGTGTCCCAAATGTTATTCAAGGAATTTAGCCTAGTGCATAAGCGGCAGTAAGCGCCCAAATAATTAGGCCAGCAATTGATCCTAAAAGTACCACGGTGGAGATTGTAATCAGTTTAGGTGAATCTGCACCTTCAAATTTCATGATTCCGCGATTTAAATCGGACATTGTTTTATAATGCTCCTTTATTACAGGGCTAATCTGTCCGTCTTGATTTTAGTCTTTCTATTGCCGGATGGTGTTAAATTCTTATTACGATTTTTTTTAAGATTGGTAACAACAGGCAAAACGGGACTTCTCCACTACTTAATATTTTGCAAATCTAATTTAATCTTCTCTAATCCAAAGAGCTAAACCACCTCCGCGTCCGCGAGCAGCAATCATATCTTCAGTAACTAGGAAGAACGCGAAAAAAGCCAGTTTAGCTATAGGTTGCCCATCAAAATCTTTATTTTCACCTTTACTTGTAGAAATATTTTTATTGACAACCATCCAATTAAATAAACTAATTTGCATTTTGATAAAATCAAAGGCCAATAAATTCTTTTTTCCTAAATATTTTATTGGTCCGGTTAATTTCAATAATATTCCTCCCAATTGGACTTGATTGGCAATTTCTCCCGTTCCTAAAGCCTCTGTTTCCACCGGATTCAAGCAAATATGAATCTTCGTAAATCTAGCAATATACCAACCCTTACCTAAAATAATTCCTCCACGATTTCTGACCTTTTTAGTACCAGTAGCAAAACAAAGTCGCCATTTACCATTGAGAGATGCAAAAGGATAATTTAACTTTTGTAGCTTGGCGGTTTTTTCCGCCTCCAGCAACGCATTCACCATTATTTCCGCCGTGGGTAATTGATTTCCGGTTCTGTACGCAGTCGCAGCACTGGATAAGGAGTTGATCAAATCAGAGGGAAAATGAGATATTAAATTAGCTGTCATAAAAGGATTTTTGAGCTAAACTATTGCTATTTTTTTCATAAACTACATAGATTGTAACGTTTATTTAATTATTTTATTAATTAATGGTATAATGAACACAAGATTTTTAGCTAAAATTGGGTTGCGATCGCTAAAAACTCAAGTAATTGTCTGTGGTTTGGGAAGTGTAATAACTCACCTGTAGACACAATGAGGTGGAAATATGGATACTCAAAAACTTCTGAAGTCTTATAAATCAGGAGAAAGGAATTTCCCGGAAATAAATCTGCACCAAGCTATGTTAAGACGTGCCGATTTGAGAGGCATAAATTTAGAAGCAGCAGATTTAAGCGGAGCGGATCTTACTCAAGCAAATTTGAGTGGGTCTAACCTCAGTAGAGCCAATCTCACTAATGCTGATTTAACTAGAGCAAATTTGGAAAATGCCAACCTCAGTGGAGTTAACTTAATTGGTGCTGATTTAACTAGAGTCAGCCTCAAAAAAACTAACCTGAGTGGTGCTGATTTGCGAACTGCAAATTTAACTTCAGCAAACTTAGTCGGTGCAAATCTCAACCAAGCAGAAATAAGTGGTGCTGACTTTACAGGTGCTAATCTCCATCATGCCAATTTAATTGATAGTAATGTCAATGAAGCTGAATTTATGGGCGTTGATTTAACAACAACAATTATCACAGAATTCGAGAGAACTGGAGAAATTTTGCACATAGGTTTATCCCATAAATGGATAACTTGGGCTGGTAATTGTTGATATTTTGATAACTTGCTATTACAAAGTTACAAAATCAATACCCCACTAATTTGAAATAAAAATGTAATAAATAGATTTATAGAGGCGGGGTGACTCGCCTTTTTTTAATAAAAAGTAAAAATCATCTCCAGGATTTATAATAAGTAAAATGTCCGCAAGAGCGGACATTATCAGGGCTTCTGTCACTTTTATTGGCTACAATCATGTCTGAAACATGATGTTTTTATTGTTGATGATGATCATAAAAAAATCAAGTCTTTCTCAGATATAAACTAGACATAATTAAGAGAGTTATATCTGAGAGGAGTCAGGAGAAAGGAAGAAGTCAGGAGTTAGGAAAAAGAAAGCAGGAAGAAGGATATTATTTTTAATAGAAAAAACATCATTCCTGAGAATTATATCGGCGGGAAGTATAAACCCAAATATTATGATCTTGCTGGATTTGTCGAGTGTGGGAAGAACCGATAATAATCACAGTTCGCATATCTGCTAATGCTGGTTCTAACTCCTTTAGAGTCGTAACCTTGACTTCTTCTCCCTTTCTTCCTAAATTTCGTCCCAACACAACTGGGGTATCAGGTTTGCGGTGTTCCATTAAAATCTTTTTCGCGGCGGCTAGTTGCCAAGTGCGTTCTTTTGATACAGGATTATAGAAAGCAATGACAAAATCACTTGTAGCCGCAGCGGTGATTCGTTGAGCGATAATTTCCCAAGGTTTCAAAATGTCAGAGAGAGAAATCACACAGAAATCATGCCCCAAAGGCGCACCAATAGTGGCTGCTGCGGCTTGCATAGCCGAAATACCAGGGGCGACTTGAATATCAATGGTTTGCCATTCTGGTTTATGATATTGCTCTAAAACCTCAAACACTGCCGCTGCCATTGCGTAAATACCGGGGTCGCCAGAAGATACAACTGCTACATATTTTCCCGATGCAGCTAAATCTAGCGCCTGATATGCCCTCTCTGCTTCCACGCGGTTATCTGATTCATAAACACGCTTACCATCTGCGAGATGTCCAATTAAATTAATATAAGTTTTATAACCGACTAAATCCGTCGCTGCTGCCAAAATTTCCTTTACCTGGGGTGACATCCATTGAGATGCACCAGGACCCGTACCAATAATCGCTAATTTGCCCTGGGGTTGTCCAATGGTGTCGGGGTTGATAATTTGCGTGGAAATGGCAACAGCTATCTGGGAAAATGGGGATGATACAATTCGACTATCTGCACCTGTAGCCGCCAAAACCAATTCCGTTAGTTCATTGGTGGGTAGGAAGCGGGTAGGAACTCCCAAAGTTGTCGCTATAGAGTGAAGTTGGGAATTATTCGCCAGTTGTAGCGGTGCAAATATTCCTGCCACTGCGGCAGGTGCTAAATTAGATGCTGCGAGGATTTGGTGAATTTGAGTGATTGTATCTGGTTCTGGGCTGGTGAGAGCGATCGCAATTTTCCCAGGATGATAAACTAAACAATTAGGATCAGAATTACCCAAATTTTCAGTAATTTGAATAATTAACTCACCATTTTCATCAATAGGTAAATTACTCTCACTCAACCAAGGTGCTATTCCTTGTAATTTAACTTTTCCCCCAGCTAATAAATCAGCAATAAATTTTTTCCCATGTTCTGGGTTAGCTAAATGATATCCAGCAGGAGGAGACAACAAAGCAGTGTGAAAACGGATATCTCCCGTTGTGGTAATTGCTGGTTGGATATTCAGTGCTGACCCCACTTGACGCGCTAAATCATTTACACCACTTAAACCACCCAAAAGCGGAACAACAGCACTACCATCTTCAGCTACAGCTAAAACTGGCGGTTCTTGTCCCTTATCAGTTAACAACGGTGCAATTGTTCTAATTAGAATCCCAGCCGCACAAATACCAATTATCGGTGTACCAGCAGCGAATAATTCTCGTAAAGTTTCGCCAAAATTGGTAAAGCTAATATCAACATCATGAGTGCGATTAACCAAACCGTATAATTTCGCACCAGCTAAGACATTAGTAATTTTTCGCCCCACTGTAACGCTATTTTGACTCAAGACCACAACCGCAGGGCATACCCTAATATTCATAAAAATTTTTAATCTTGTAAATCCTTAAATTTTGGGCGTTGCTGAATATACTCTAAACGGCTTAATCGTTTGATTCTATAGGTAGGGGTTTAGCACTGCTGATATGTGTCAACTTAACGTAAAACAGGCGGTTAGAAACTGCGTCTACACAGGCAAAACCCACCTGCGTGGGTTTCAATCCTTGATTTTTCCTTAGTCCGCGCAGGCGGACTTTGTTTGTGTAGCCGTGAATTCCATTCACCAGGGCTTAAGTTGACACCATTAAGCTTTTGCTTTACCCCTACACATCTAGCTTTTTTGTTATTTTGTAAAAATTCAAATCTCCGCCGTTTTTAGTATAACTTTAGATAACATCCTGGTTCAGTCAACGACAAAAACTTAGGAATGTGAATTAAGGAACTTCCAATTAAAAAAATACCCAAAAATTTCTTGTGGTGCGGGACGAATTGCCCGCTAATCATCAAGGACGGGCAGGATGCTCATCCCACAAAATTGGGTAATTTATTTTTTGGTGTTCCCTAAATTAAATAAATTGCAAAAGTAGGGTGTGTTAGCGACAGCGTAACGCACCATTCCCAGTTTAAATCAGAATTGCAGATTATTAAATTTGCATTCCTAACCATCCATCAGCTTGATCAAAATTGCTTCTAGTCTTTCTAACCCACATTCCGCAGATGTGACCTAGATTATTGGGATTTTTGAAAAATTTCAGCCAGGAAAATTTTATCTACCTAATTTTCTGGTTGAGTTTAACTTTATTTGCCAAAAAATAGAACATATTAAGTAA
>NZ_JADEVZ010000013.1 GCF_015207875.1 Dolichospermum sp. LEGE 00240 | reverse complement strand
CCCTCCCCGCAAGCGAGGAGGGGAACAGGATTTGCGGTTAAGTACTGTTTTTAGAGATTGGAACTCTCTTTGACTAAAAAGGGGGGCTTTGAGCAATGGTATGACGAAAAGAGATTTTATGATGTGGGTGGCTGTTCTGGGAACATACATTTATCTGAGTCACAACCGCTAGGGCCTGCTTCTGATAATTCTCCCAAATCGTAACGACTTAGGACTCCACAGAAATCATCTGTTTTCCGTCTGGCTTTGACTTCTTTCGATAAGCGTTGATATGTGGCTTTGTCTATGGGTTCAAAGGGGAGACGGGGGAAGGATTGCAAGTCGTCGAATCGGGCTAATAATGCGGCGGAAATATATCCTTCGTCATTTTGAATGGCTTCATAGATGCGTGTTCCCAATAGTTCAACTTCCTCGGAACGGAGTTCTAGGGTGGCTGAGGTGTTATGGGTAACGTAATGATTTTGAACTTGCATGACAAAATCCAGTTGCGCTAGGACGGAAAACTGGGAAACTTCTATTTCATCAGCACCGGGTAAGTCAGCCCAAGAGACGGCGACGGGGATTTCGACTAACCATTCTGTACACCGAGGATCAAAAGGGTCGTTGAGGAGGTTGCCGTTTTCGTCTTTGTCAGATTGGGAGGGGATGACGTTGTAACCATAGTCTATACAGGCTAGGGCGACGGGGTCGTTTTTACGGAAGGTAATGCGACGGATGAATCTTTGGGCTTTGGGGGGATGCCAACCGGGAGAAGCGCCTGTTAATAGGGATTTTGTGCCGGCTGGCTGAACTGTGGTACAACGGTTGGGGCGTTTGATTTGATGGCGATCGCAATATTCCCACACTACTTTATGGACGACATCTTTCCAGAAGTTGAGATATTTTTGCTCACCACGTTTGAATATCAGTCCTTCGGGGGTTTCAGGTCTTCCTGCTTCCCACCAGCGTAACCAATCTGTACCAAAAGCATGAACAAAGAAGTCAAATAAACCAGTAAAGGATACACCGACAATGGGATCTAATTCCCGGCTGTATTGATAGCGGGGTTCGAGGAATTGGTGATTTAACAGGGCGACGACGGAAAGCGCCCCAGCGGTAAATGCTTCTTCTTGTTCTTTGTAGTTGTCGGGGTCGAGTTGGTTTAAGTGTACTTCAGCCAAATTACAGTGAAAATTACTACCAATAATTTCTCCGCACGGATTTAAACCAAATCTACCTATTCTATGTTCTAGCTCATCAGCATCAATTTCAGGATAGTATTCTTTTATCCAAAACTTAGCTTTTCCTTGCTCGTAAGCTTGCAAAAATTCTTTTTTCAGTTCTGGTGTATTTAATAAATCAATGTTAGCTCTAGCAACTGCTTCACCAGCCCATTGAATTGCGCCTTCACCACTATAATACTGCTTTTGAACTGCTGCAATGGATTCTTCTAAGGTTGGTTTGCGGTGAAAGACTCGTGTATGATTGGCCATTCGCAAAGAATCACGCTCTGGATCTATACGCCAGTTACCTTCTGAATCTTGTTGCCATAAGTTATCTTTGGCAGTTGCGCCTTGTTCATCTTCAGAAACGAATTGACGCATACCGGCACTATTAGAAACTAAAATACCTTCACACACAAATTCATGAATATTGGCAACTTCAATATCATAGGTTTGTGCAGTGCGTACATTCATTTCTACCCCTAAAACCTTGACTGGAACTAATTCAGTCGCGTCAGGAAGATATTTTTTTAAAGTAGGTAGTATCATTTGCTCCTGATTATTACTCCATCCATATTGATAGGAGTTAATAATTGGACGTACCATAGTTGTTGGGAAACCATGATCTTTAAATGATTTTGGGGTTTGACGTTTTTGGTTAGGAAATTGCAGGGAATATTTTTCAAAGCAGTTTTCAATAGATTGATATGCCGCTGCACCAACTGTGACTAATTCACCTTCCCATTTGCCAGTTCGCTTGCGAATTGAACTACACATCCGGGTTGTAATTCCCAGGGATGCGTAAAGGGCTTGAATTTGCTGTAAAAATCGCTGGTGAACTGAAGCTACTAAAACACCTTGAGAATGACAACCATCTGCATCAGCAAGACCAGCTAGGTAAGCTTGGCGAATGTCTGCTGTACCTAATAATATACAATCGGGGATATTTAAGGGTTGAAATGGTTGTTTGAATAATCCTAGATATTGGTTTAAAGCTGCTGAGTTAAATTGTAACTCGTAGGCTTTGGTTTTGCATTGTTCTGGGGTTCTTATGGTGTGAGTTTCTAAACCAAATTCATTCCCAACGGCAATTAAACGGTCTAAAATATTGGGGTCATTTTCATGAACGCGGAATCTGACTCTTAAACCATCAGAACTAACTGAACCATCACCCTGTAAATAGCCGATAAAGTAAGCAACATCAGGAGTTAAGGCAGGAACAGTAATTTTTTTGGTCTTACCTTCGACTTTACCCCGAAACTCAGGCAGTTCAGTAGGTGTACCAGGTATAGTTTGTGGCACGAATATCAAGCGATCGCCTGATTGCAAATCCTGAGCCTTAACCATTTTATAATTGCCGTACACATCTGTGAAAACGGCAACTTTATGATCGGCTGTACATTCAAAGCTGCCATCTTGAGTTTGAATCCGGCAGAGAGATTGTTCACCTTGAATAAAGAAGTTAGTAACAGGATAAAAACCCTTGCTGGTGAGAACGCGATCGCCTACACGCACCTTAGCAATGGGAACTAAGCCTGATTCTGTATGAACTAAGGCATCTTCAGGAAGACAGCGCCGAATATTGCCAGCAACAATTGTGACAGCAGCTTCATCAATTAATAAGCAGCATTCAACTGAATTTAATTGTCTGCCTATTGCCTTATTGAGAATAGAGGCGCAACGCTGATACAATCCAGGCAACTTCACAGGGTTAGCCATACCGCCAAAACCTTTGAGGGTTTCTCCAGATTGGCGGACATCGCTAATATCAACAATCACCTGAACGTCACCTGTAAAGCGTTCATCGGTAGAAAGTTCTAAAAGGGTTTGATAGGATTTTACCCAACCTTCCCGGCTGTCTCCAACGTGGATAATAGCGGTGTTAGCTTCTATATGGGTTTGTGTAAATTCACGACGCTGTGCTTGGGGTGTGCTGCCAATTTCACCTTTAATGGTGATATTGAGGCGATTACGGATAGGGGGAAGTTGATTAATATATTTTGGTTCGATGATAGCACCTGTACCACAGCCCATCATGGCTAGATCCATCATCAATCCAAAAGCACTCCAGTCTACAAGGTTAGTAGAGGTGCAGTTATAAGCACCGGAGAAGTTTTTGGGTTTGGCTAACCAATCTGTGCCACCAACCCACATCCAGCGCCCACTGGGGAGGGATTTCATGTTTCGCTGCATCTTGTCTAAAATGGCAGCTTCTTCACGGGTGAGTTTTCCCAGTTCTACTAAACCGCGTAAAGTGCGATCGCATACCTGGTCCCATGTTTCCCTCAAACCTGCCTCTGTTCTGCGGCTGTAGGTTCTAAAAAACACTGGATTGGCTGCTGGAGCAGATTCTGGAAAAGTTGCACCCTGACGTTGACGTTCAAGTTCTCGAACCATGATAAAGTATGATTGCTGATGGACAAACTATGACTATACGCCAAGTGGATTAAGGATTAAAGATTGAAAATTTTCCCACTTTGCGCTATAGCTGAGTCTGTGTCAATTATAACTACAGCAGGAGTCAGAAGTCAGGAGTCAGGAGTCAGGAGAAAAACCCTTTGGTAGCAAGAACTTGACCGTTGATTGATGTCCTAATTGCCTTGGAACTTGTTATATATTTTTGTTTTTTGTTTAAGTATAGAACCCCGACAGTGTATTATCAGGGTAATAGAATCTCAAAGTTTTACCTGTCAGTTTTCGTAGAATGGGGTATCAGTGTAATAGTGATGTTTGTGTAATTTTTGCGTTGACTATTCATCAAGCAGAAATAGTAAGTAAAGATGCCAATTCATTTGTATTAGTTACGACTTGATTTAATTGCTCACTGAAATAGATAACTTCATAATTAGGTGCAAGTTCTTTTTGTAGTTGTTTCCACAAACTAATCCCTTCTTGTTCAAAAGCTGCTGCTGCTTCTGGACTCAAATCTGGTGAATTACCAGGATCTTGCCAATTTAATGTGGCATTATAAGGAAGAACGCCGAAAACCCTTGAGAATGTGGGTGACTCAGGAAGCCACATTTGGGCTTTAGACAAGGGATGAAGGCTAGAGGCTTTCCTTTATCCTGCATTGATTTTAATCCATATTCGTGATACAACTATATTGTCACTAAAGACATAAAAAGCTACCGAGGGACTCTCGGAAAGTTACGCTTGTCAGATATGATTTCGCCCGCCAGGGCCAACGAAATCAGGGCAAGAACCCAAATATTTAAGGAACCCTGCCTGAACCTGGGATAACTGAGGGATATAGACTGAAACTCTCTATAGAATCTCCGCGTCTTTAGACCGGAGAGTGTCAAAAGCAGTTGCCCATTTTCTCAAATGGTTAATGGTTTCTTGGCTGAGGGGCAGTTTGGCTGGGTCAATGTTACCAACTTTGTCAGCATCTGCCCACCATAAAGGGTCGCACCCATAATCAGCCATTAGTTTAATTTTTATTGCCATAACTCTGCTGTTGAAAAGTTTTTGATGCGTAGAGGTAGGGGTTTAGCAGTGCTAAACCCTTACTCAAAATTATTTCTTAGATTTAGGCATTGCTTGCTGTAATTCAGATATAGACGCAAGCAATATCTTCACGAACCAAGCCATTGCAATAATTACAGCTACGGACACACCTCCATAGGTAAGTATAGGTATTATCTCTCCTGCATTTGGTTGTATGGCAGTATTTGTAGAATTAGCAGCTATCAGCCGATTGTCTACTTTTTCTGGGGTGTCCAACGTATTTTCTACAAGGATACTAGATAACTGATTTTCAACAGTCGGAAACGGTGGCTGGAAAATTCCAGTCTTATCGACTTGCTTTTTCATAATTAACAGGGGTAATCTTACACTCCCAACGTAGAGAGGGGATTTTAGCGGTAGAAGGGCAAGATTTGCGGATTCCCGTACGAGAAAACCGATCTAAAATTTATTGACAAAATACTGTTTTAATGTATAAACCAATAAATCCCAATTTATTGTTTGATTAATTTTTTCAGATTTATAATTAGGACTTACGCAACTGACCTATGATTAAGGTGCGTTTCCCCTGGTTTCCCGTACAATGAAAACAATTCTTATTCGGTAGAGATATTAATTACAACTAAAATTTTAAATGTCCTTAGCACCTTGGCGAAGTCTGATTACCCGCGCCCTACATCAAAATCGTAGCCTCGTTTATGCCCGCTATGTGCAACTAGCAACAGTGCGGGAAAATGGTTTTCCTGCTAATCGTACCGTTGTGTTTCGTGGCTTTCTAGACGATACAAATCAGCTAAAATTTATTACTGATATTCGTAGTGAAAAAGCTGAACAAATATCCAAACAATCCGCTGCGGAAATTTGCTGGTATTTTCCCAACACCAGAGAACAATTTCGGATTACTGGAGAATTAATATTAATAAGTGCTGATTCTCACCCACATTTACAACCTGCGAGAATTAAAATGTGGCAAGAATTAAGTGATGCAGCTAGGTTACAATTTGCTTGGCCTATTCCTGGTGATATGAGAGTACAAACACCAGAAGCTTTTACACCACCAGCACCAGACAATATTCAACCATTAGAAAATTTTTGTTTATTATTACTTGAACCAGTAAAAGTAGATCATTTACAATTGCGGGGTGAACCACAAAATAGATGGGTTTATCACCGCCATGAAAACCAGGAATGGTTGACAGAAGCAATAAACCCGTAATTTCAATTTTTGGTGTTTAATTTCCTAGATTCCTGCACCATCAAAGAATTCCTGAATCTGTTTATCTCTGATATTACAAAAATTGTGTTCTTTTAGTGATTCATCTTCTGTAAGGAATTTACCCACTAAAACCGGAGTTTTTGAGGAAGTTTGCAAAGCTTGAATTTGTGCTTCTAAGGCTTCAATGCGGTCAACTAAGGTGCGAATTACTTGGGCTTCTGAGTCTGGTAAATTGCTGTGTTCTAGAGGTGCAACCCGGACTCCAGAACGGTAGATAATGCGTCCAGGAACACCGACAACGGTACAACTAGATGGTACATCTCTCAATACCACTGAACCGGCACCAATGCGAACATTATCACCAATTTCGATGTTTCCTAAAACTTTTGCACCGGCACCAACGACGACATTTTCGCCTAATGTGGGGTGACGTTTACCGCTTTCTTTACCTGTTCCCCCCAGGGTAACACCTTGATAAATCAGCGCGTAGTTGCCGATAATGGCTGTTTCCCCAATTACTACTCCCATTCCGTGATCAATAAATACGCCTTTACCAATTGTAGCCCCTGGATGAATTTCTACACCTGTTAAAAACCGCGCAATGTGAGAAATCAAGCGGGGGAAAAAGGGAAGACCCAGACGACGCAACCAGTGTGCAAAGCGGTGAAATACTAGGGCTTGCAAACCTGGATAGCAAAACAAAACCTCCAACCAATTTCGGGCTGCGGGGTCACGTTCAAAGATGATGCGAAAATCGGCACGGAGTCTAGAGAACATTGAGATAGTACCCTTGATAGCACAACAAGCTACTCTCCCATATTATCGTGACTTGGTAATTAGGAATTGGTAATTGGTGATTGGTCATAAAATCCTTATTTTCATAAGAATTACGCAAAATATCGCTCAACCCAAATTATGTTTTCTTAACCTAACTGTATTGCTATTCATCCTGTTTATCCTTTAATCCTGGATATCCTCTGACATTTAATGCAGTTGCAAGAATACTCCGCTTTTGAGTGTTCCTGGTTCGCTGCTATAACTACTGACTGTCAGGGATTTTAAATGATCAAAAAGTGGCCTACCTAACACTTCTGCAAGTTTAAGCAAAGGTAGTTGAGGTTTGAGAAGATTCTGACTATTTTCCCAGTCTAGATAAATATACCCTTGGTTGGGTCGGGGAATTGTGGCAATACTATTTTGAAATTGGGGATTTTCGAGGAGAGATTTTTGTTTGTGACTTAAAATTGTTTTGAGGGTTTTTAAGTCGGAACTGAAAATTTCATAATTATCTAAGGTTGTATGCACTCCGTTAAATCTTGTGTCAACATTAATGGATTTGTTATTTTCACTTGTGGCTGTAATTTTTGTCCAAGCTGATATTTTTTGTTGATCTAAAGTTAGGGAACTAAGGTTAAAACCACTTCTGGTGGCAATATTATTTAAATGTGTGATTCCTGCTGTTAATTCTGGGTTTTTTTCGCTGATAAATAACCAATGAGGGGTGGTATTTTCTGAATTAGGTAATAAAGCTAAAGCGTATTCTCCCGTTACCCAATTGAAAATATCCTCGCTAAAGTTTAAATTCCAATTGTGTTGGATTTTTGCTAGGGGTTGTAGTAATCGAGCAGTACCATCTTCACTAGAACCGTAGATAGTTGCTGTTCCTTGTTTCCACAGTTTTGCGACATCGCTATTATCTAGTTTACTCAAATTTGTGCCGGCGATCGCAAAAGCTGTTGATTCTGGAATATACTGTAATGCTCCCACAGGTTGAGATAGTGGTGATGATGAAGGTACAATCTGGGAATTTGTTAAAAATGTACTTTCTGTGAGCAATCCTTGGGAGTTGAAAACGAAAGAGAGAATTTGGCTATTATAAGTTGATTCTGCTAATTCTAGTCCTTGCCATTTCCCAACTTCGGGTAAATTCAAGAAAGTTACAGCTACAGCATTTTTAGAGATTTGTTGAGTAGCTTTTTGATATTCTAGAGAACTAATTAAGTTTAAATCTGGCGCTTGTAAATTATTAATTGCTTCTTTGATTACTTGAGGATGATTAGCCAGCAAAACAAAATTATTAACAACTGCACCAGCTAAATTATTTTGGATTTTAGATTTTGGATTTTGGCTGTTTACGTCTGGTGCATATTCGGCATGATCATAAATAACCTTGACACCTTTGTAATGTTCAATTCCTAAATTAGTGCCACTAAAAGCCCGTTGAGAAAATAACAATTCCAAAAACTCACGGCTTTTCTCCGGTGTTGTACTTGCAAGCGCCATTAAATACCCGGTTTGTAGTCCGTTGTCTGGATCACGGTCTATATCTATGGTAGTTGCAGCTAGGGTAATTTCATTACCCAACCAGGGTTTAATATCACTTGAATAATCTATATTACTTTTTGCTAGTAGACGATTTTTGAGTTGAGAAAATTCTCCTTTTGGTGCTATTTTCTGTAAACCGTCGGGATTTACCAATAATGATACCATTGCTGGTGAGGACTTGGGAACAAATATAGCCGCAGTGGGTTGAGAGTTGCGAACTACAAGACTAACTGGACTTTTTTTCGCAAACCAGGAAAATTTAGCTACGCAAACTAATACAAGCGTGATTATGCCAGCTATAAGGAAACCAAGTTTAATATTTTTTGTTAAGTTTTGACTGTTCACATTCTTTATATTTTCTAGCTTTTCTGCAAACAGGAATAGTATACGCCTTATGTGAGTTGAGAACCAGGATGCTGTTGAAAAGTAAGCACTATGAAGTTAACATCAACTTCCAAATCACCACCTACGACCCCAAAGTCGCCACAATCCTCATTGACGACAACGCTAATGGTATGGGCTGGTTCATAGACCCCACCCCCAATGCTATAGTGTAAGAGGATGTTTGAAAAGTTTCCGGCGATTAGAAATCGCTACTACACAAACAAAGTCCACCTGCGTGGACTAACGAAAAATCAAGGCTTTTGAACCCACGTTCGCGTAGCGTTCCGAAGGAATAGGTGGGTTTCGTCTGTGTAGCTGCGACTTCTAGTCGCCCTTGCAAGTAATAAATTAGACTTTTCAAACACCCTCTAAATGATAGAGTCATACTAAAAGTTAAATGAGTGAAGTAACAGCTAATTATGATGAATCATGGAAAGAAGCATTAAACGAATATTTTGAAAGCTTTTTATCCTTTTTTTTCCCCGAAATTTACGAATTAATTGATTGGACACAACCACCACAACCACTGGATAAAGAACTACAACAAATTACCGCTTCCTCAGAAACTGAAAGCCGGATTGCTGATAAACTTTATCGAGTTTGGTTGTTGAATAAAGAACAGATATGGATCTTGATTCATGTAGAAATTCAAAGTAATTATGATGTTAACTTTGAAAAACGGATGTTCGTTTATCATTATCGCGCCTTTGATCTTTATGAAAATAAAGTCCTGAGTTTAGCCATTATCGGTGATGACCGACCGAACTGGAGACCGAACTGTTATCATTATGCGATCGGTAAAGGTGAAATTACTCTGAAATTTCCCACTGTTAAACTGATTGACTACAAATCCCGTTGGGATGAATTAGAATGTAGTCATAACCCCTTTGCTATGATTACAATGGCACACCTGAAAACTAAGGATACAACTAATCAGTTTACGGAACGGTCAGAGTATAAATGGCAATTAATTCGCGGACTTTATGAGCGGGGTTTAAGCAAAGAACAGATTGTGAAGCTGTTTAAAATTATTGATACGATGATGACTCTACCGAAGGAATTACAGGTAGAATTAGTCGCTAAAATCAAACATTTTGAGGAGGAAAGGAAGATGCCTTTAGTTAGCCCAACTGAACAACTTGCTATGGAACGTGGTGAATTACGTGGTAAACTTGAAGGTAAACTTGAAGGTAAACTTGAAGGTAAATTGGAGTTAATTATCCGCTTACTAAATCGGCGTTGTGGTGACATTCAAATTTCTTTAACTGAACGAATTAGTCAATTATCTGTTAAACAGTTGGAAGAATTGGGTGAAGCTTTATTGGATTTCTCCTCTATCACCGATTTGGAAAGATGGTTACAAGATAATTTACCACTATCAGTCTCATAGGATGATTTTTTGATTTTGGAATGATTCCTAGCCCATGACTTACGTCACGCTGCGCTATCACCAAAAGACTTTTTCAGCAACCCTTATTTACAGCGATTTCCAATCATATAAGGTACATCCTAGCCCCCCTCATCGCTTGTGTAGAGGGCTTGGGGATGAGGTTCTTGTTCCAGGTTTGATGACCATTGGCTGTAATTCACATTCTGGCGTTGCTGATTAAGGGTATGAATTTTAGTCTCACGCAAAGGCGCAAAGACGCAAAGAGTTTTAAAGATTCAATTTGGGAATTTCATACCTCGATTCAGCAACGCCTACATTCTTTGGTCATGGGGAGAAAACGGTAACGCAGATATCAACAGATGCTAAACTGACCTTGGCTGAAAATAGCATCTTGTTTCTCAACTCACATAAGGTGTAGTATAGGTTTTTTTAGAAAAACTGCATGACAAATACATCATTTGATCAACCCTTTTCCGCAATTACTGTTGAGGAACTAGCCAAACGTCTTAAAAATCATGAAGGAACGCTTCAGTTAATAGATGTGCGTGAACCCCAGGAAATTGCCATAGCACGGCTAGATGGTTTTGTCAATCTTCCTTTGAGTGAATATGAACAATGGAATCAGCAAGTACCTGTCCGCTTTGATGCTCATGCAGAAACTCTGGTTCTCTGTCATCATGGTATCCGTTCGGCTCAGATGTGTCAGTGGTTAGTTTCTCAAGGATTCACAAATGTTAAAAATATTAAGGGTGGGATTTCCGCTTATTCGATTTTAGTTGATCCTTCAGTTCCTCAATATTAGGGAATAGTAGGGGCGCAGGGTCTGCGCCCAGGATTGAGAAGGAATAAACAAGACAATTCCGCCCCTGCCCTCTGCTGGCGCTGTCAAAATTTCGATCAATAGAAAGTAATATTTTGTGCCTAAAACCACAACTTAGGTTGATAGACTATGAGATAATACTGAAAAAGAGAGAAATTCGTCTTCTTTTTGGGGTTCAGGTGTGTAGTAATGACAAATGCAGCAAATAAATATTGAAGGTAAATTTTGTGTTCAATTAATACAATATAAGTATATAATCTGCTATCTTACTTTAATTAATAATTAATTCTTTTTTCCGTTTTTGTGGCGAAAACCACATTTTTTTCAAATTTTGATTAAGATTTGCCTTCAGTAAAAAAATCACTTATGCAAGTTCATCTGACTAATCGGCAACAAAATATACTTTCTGCAACTGTCCGTCATTATATTACCACAGCAGAACCTGTTGGCTCTAAGGCTCTAATTGAAGGATTTGATTTGGGTGTTAGCTCGGCTACGATTCGCAGTGTGATGGGTGTTTTGGAAAAATCAGGTTTACTTTATCAACCACATACTTCTGCGGGGAGAATTCCTTCTGATTCTGGTTATCGTATTTACGTTGATCAATTAATTAAACCATCAGAAGTTTTAGCGAAAGAGGTAGAAACAGCATTACAAAAACATCTGCATTGGGAAGATTGGAGTTTAGAAGCTTTATTACAAGGTGCTGCCCAAATTTTAGCAACATTAAGCGGCTGTATTACTTTAATTACGATGCCGCAATCCACGACGGCAAAGTTACGACATTTGCAACTGGTACAAATTGAATCAGAGCGAATTATGTTAATTGTGGTGACGGATGGTTATGAAACCCATTCTAAGGTGATGGATTTATTTTTAGAGAATGCAGAAAATAAACCGGCAGCGGAGGTAATTGATCGTCAGTTGCAGATTGTTTCTAACTTTTTGAATACTCATTTAAGAGGACAGAGCTTGTTAGAAATAGGCTATCTTAATTGGAGTGAATTGGATCAGGAGTTTCGCGTTTATGGGGAATTATTAAAAAATTCTTTGGTAGAATTGACTCACCGCGCTCTGGCACCAACAACTACACAAATTATGGTGCGAGGGATTGGAGAGGTTTTACGACAGCCAGAGTTTTCCCAGATACAGCAGGTACAAACAATTATGCAATTGTTGGAAGAGCAACAAGACCAACTTTGGCATTTAATTTGTGAGGGTGCAGAAATGGACGATGCTAATAAGTCTAAGGTAACGGTGCGGATTGGCACAGAAAATCCTCTTGAACCTATTCGGACTTGTACTTTGATTTCGGCTATTTATCGGCGGGGTTCTGTACCAGTGGGAAGTGTGGGGGTTTTGGGTCCAACTAGGTTAAACTATGAGAGTGCGATCGCTGTGGTTGCAGCAGCAGCAGATTATCTCTCGGAAGCTTTTAGTTAATTTCCATAAATTCATGTTGAGAAAAATCACTTTTGGTCTACTATGGCTAGGATTTATTTCCTATGCCTTTTTCTTTGCTCCTCCCGAACAGCCTAATACTTTTGAGTTAATTAAAAACCTCTCTACAGGCAATTGGCAAGGCATTAATCCTCTGATTATATCTTTATTTAATATCATGGGGATTTGGCCTTTTATATATAGTGCGGTAGTCTTTTTTGATGGTAGAGGTCAAAAAATACCAGCTTGGCCTTTTGCTAGTGGTGCTTTTGCGTTAGGTGCTTTTGCACTTTTACCCTATTTGGCTTTAAGAGAACCCAATCAAAAGTTTGTTGGTGAAAAAAATTTATTTCTGAAAATCCTAGATTCTCGCATTTTAGGAATTTTATTAACTATAGGTACGGCGGTTTTATTAGCATCTAGTGTCCAGGGAAATTGGGGTGATTTCGTCCAACAGTGGCAAACTAGCCGATTTATTCATGTCATGAGTTTAGATTTTGTGATGTTGAGTCTATTATTTCCCATGTTGTTAGGAGATGATATGGCGCGACGTGGTTGGAAAGATAATCAATTATTTTGGTTATTTGTCATACCTTTATTTGGAACTTTGATTTATTTGTGCATCCGTCCACCTGTAGAGATAGGAAATAAAACAATTCAAAATTCGGCATAGGTAATCATCATTTGGACAAACTGTACAGAAAGGACAAGCGATCGCTGCTGTTGGTTCTACAGGCTTATCGACCAGACCCCGCCTCCATTTTGAAGTCCGCCGTGATGGTACACCCGTTAACCCAGCAAATTACTCATAATTTAATTTTATTTAAATTCAAAAAGTATGCTATACTGACGGAAGGTATAGGGGCGCGTGGCTCAGTGGATAGAGCAACAGGTTCCGGTCCTGTAGATCGGGGGTTCGAATCCCTCCGCGCTCATGTTTATTTTCTTTGTGCTTTTAGAGGGTGTTTGAAAAGTCTAAATTCATACGCCCCTGGGCGATTAGAAATTGCGGCTACACAGACAAAACCCACATTCGTGGGTTCAGATATCTTGATTTTTCATTAGTCCACGTATCCCTTACCGGAGCGTAGACATTTGTGGACTTCGCTTGTGTAGTAGCGAATTTATTCGCCGATAGCCTAGCATGGCGTTGGCCATAAACTTCTAAAATATCCTTTTCTTAGCGTCCCATAGTTTGACACTCTCCGGTCTAAAGACGCGGAGATTCTATAGAGAGTTTCAGTCTATATCCCTCAGTTATCCCAGTTTCAGGCACTGCCTTAAATATTTGGGTTCTTGCCCTGATTTCGTTAGACCTGGCGGGCGAAATCATATCTGACAAGCGTAACTTTCCGAGAGTCCCTCGGTAGCTTTTTACGTCTTTAGTGACAATATAGTTGTATCACGAATATGGATTAAAATCAATGCAGGATAAAGGAAAGCCTCTAGCCTTCATCCCTTGTCTAAAGCACAGATGTAGCTTCCTAAGTCAGCTACATCTTCAAGGGTTTTCGGCATTTCCCTTATAAAACCCATGATCAACGCAACCTTGTCATGGTAGACATCTGATTCTTATGTTGTGGCATTTTCGTAAAAAACCACATCTGAAATTAATATGCGGAACCCGGGACTTGAACCCGGAAGCCCGTGAAGGCACTAGAACCTGAATCTAGCGCGTCTGCCAATTCCGCCAGTTCCGCAGTAATCGAATCTTATTAACAGTTTATTATTATTGCCCAATTTTTTTTATTTGTCAAGAAAAGATTTGCCAGAATAGAGACAGAACAATTTGAAAATTTTGTTCACATCTAGCCAATCCCCATTTTTCCAATCAAGCCGGCATACTGCATGATAGAATCTAACGACTTTATGGCATTTGACAACCTAGAGAAAACTCTTCCTTGCTTTTAGCCAGGGGATAATTAACTTAGAATCAAAACCAACATCAAACCTTTATAATTACGTACTTTTGGAGGTAGGCTTATTAATTCTTCTACCAGCTTACCAGATGCCAAGTCTTCACTAGCAGCGGACTCCTCAGTCCTGCAAATCAGTGGAGGGCATTCTTTGGGAGGTCATGTGAAAATTAGCGGAGCTAAGAATTCCGCCCTGGTAATCATGGCTGGAACATTCCTCTGTTCCGGTGATTGTCGCATTCGCAACGTTCCCTTACTAGCGGACGTAGACCGGATGGGACAAGTTTTATCAGCTTTAGGATTACGTTTAAATAGAGAAGGTGACATCTTAGATGTTGATGCGCGGGAAATTACCACATCTAAAGCCCCTTATGAACTCGTTACCCAACTGCGAGCCAGTTTCTTTGCCATTGGTCCAATTTTAGCTCGACTGGGAGTAGCACAAATGCCCTTACCAGGGGGTTGTGCCATTGGTGCTAGACCTGTAGATTTGCACGTCAGGGGACTGCAAGCAATGGGCGCAGAAGTGTTAATTGAACATGGTATTTGCAATGCTCATGTTCCTGGGAATAATGGTAGATTAACAGGAGCAAAAATATATTTAGATACTCCCAGTGTCGGGGCGACAGAAACTTTAATGATGGCTGCTACCCTAGCAGATGGAGAAACCATCATTGACAATGCTGCTAGAGAGCCGGAAGTAGTTGATTTAGCTAACTTCTGTAACTCCATGGGCGCAAAAATTCAAGGCGCAGGAACAAGTACAATTACAATAGTGGGTGTACCTAAACTACACTCTACTGAGTATACTATTATTCCTGATCGCATTGAAGCAGGGACATTGCTGATTGCTGGTGCAATTACTCGCTCTGAAATAATTCTATCCCCAGTTGTACCAGATCATTTAATCCCCGTTATTGCCAAGTTACAGGAGATTGGTGTATCAATTATCGAAGAGGGGAAAGATTGCTTACGGATTTTACCAGCAAAAGCACTTAAAGCTATAAATATTGATACCTTGCCCCATCCTGGATTTCCCACGGATATGCAAGCACCTTTCATGGCTTTAGTAACTGTAGCTGAAGGTGACAGTATCATTAACGAATCTGTCTTTGAAAATCGCTTGCGTCATGCTTCTGAGTTAAATCGTTTGGGCGCGGATATCCGTGTTAAAGGTAATACTGCTTTTGTTCGGGGAGTGCCAGTGTTATCGGGCGCACCAGTTATAGGCACAGACTTAAGAGCTTCCGCAGCTTTAGTTATAGCCGGATTGGCGGCAACGGGAACAACCACTGTTCAAGGATTACACCATTTAGATCGAGGCTATGATCGCCTAGACCTGAAATTGCAGCAATTAGGAGCAAAAATTCTGCGCGTAAATGAAGCATCGAAAGATGTAGATTTACTTGCTAATAACCCTATTACTCCAGCTTCAGTTTCTATCTAAGGTTTGAGTATTTTGTCTTTGTTAACTTAATGGCGATTATTTTTATCTATTAATAATTTTCGCCATTAACTTTCTGAAAATCCAATTAATCTGTACAATTATTATAATACCTTGTCCATTTCCTGCTTTGTTGGGTTTCATGCTATTGCTTCGCGAACGTTTACGTTCCACAACCCAACCTACAAATCAAGGCTTTTTCTAATTTGGACAAGGTATTGATTATTATTAAGTCAATTTCATAAAAACTAAACATGATTGGGGTAGCAATTGTTGGTACAGGATTTGGTCAAAAAGTTCATATTCCTGCATTTCAAGCACATCATAATACTCAGATTGTCGCTGTTTATCATCGAGATATCAATCAAGCCAAAACCATTGCGGAAACTCACAATATCCCCTACACTGGCGATAATTTAGCAGAAATTCTAGCTTTACCCACAGTTGAAGCTGTCAGCATTTCCACACCGCCATTTTCACACTATGAAATGGCGAAACAAGTTTTGCAAGCTGGTAAACATCTTTTGTTAGAAAAACCTGTTACTTTAAATGTAAATGAAGCTAAAGAATTATATCAGTTAGCCCAAAATCAGGATGTAGTTGCAACTGTAGATTTTGAATTTCGGTTTGTCCCGGAATGGCAGTTTTTTTCTCAACTTCTTTCATCAAATTATGTAGGGAATATCCGATTAATTAAAATTGATTGGTTAGGTTCTTCTCGCGCTGATACTTCCCGTCCTTGGAATTGGTATTCCAGTAAAGAAAAAGGTGGAGGTGCTTTAGGTTCTTTAGGTTCTCATGCTTTTGATTATATTAATTGGTTATTCGGTTCAGTTCACAAATTAAATGCTCACTTAATTACTGCTATTCCTAAAAGAGTTAACCCCGCAACTGGAGAATTACAAGCAGTTGATACTGATGATACTTGTTTATTATCTTTGGAATTGGTAAATGGTACACCTTGTCAAGTTTCTATTAGTGCGGTTGTTCATGCAGAAAGAACTCATTGGATAGAAGTATATGGGGATAAGGGAACATTAGTTTTAGGTAGCAAGAATCAAAAAGACTATATTCATGGGTTTCAGATTTGGGGTTCTCAACCAGGAGAATCTTTGACAGAAATAGCAGTTCCGCAACAATTTCTCTTTCCTCAACATTATCATGATGGGCGAATCTGTGCTTTTCTGCGGGTTGTTGATGAATGGGTAAAGGGAATTACGAATCATCAACAAACTACTCCTTCTTTGCGGGAAGGAGTTTATTCGCAATTGCTCATGGATTTATCCCATGAATCTCATGCAAGAGGAAGTTGGGTAAATGTGCCAAGTTTGGGAGAGTTTTTGGATTAAGTAGGGCTTTGAGGATATCCAGATCGTTGAAACTGTTCCCTGTTCCCTACCTTCACAGACAACTTATTCAGCAAACCCTATATAAGATCATGTCATAAAGATTTATAAATGTTAACAATTCAAAAAATAAATATATAATTTGACGTATTTTTTATTATAAAATTACCCTAAATAAAATCCCAAAACATCCACCAATAGGGTATTGTCAAAAGAGATAAATTTTAGTTTGCTATTAATTTTGTTAGTGGTTATATTACTTACAATTAGTTTGCAAAAAACACATTTAAAGAATAGGTCAATCTTATGCACATACCCGATGGATTTGTTTCTTTGCCAGTAGCAGCAGCCACCAGTTTAGCCAGTGGAGCGGGTTTATTTATAGCTTGTGAGCGATCGCAAGCAACTTTTGGCATTCGTCGCGCCCCCATTCTTGGCTTAACCACAGCCTTTATTTTCGCCGCCCAAATGATTAATTTTCCCGTGGCGGGGGGGACCAGCGGCCACTTATTAGGGGGGGCTTTAGCCGCCATTATTTTAGGTAGTCCTTGGGCGGGAATGTTATGTATTGCTACAGTTTTAATTATTCAAGCCGTGCTATTTGCCGATGGTGGCATCACCGCTTTAGGTGCAAATATTTTGAATATGGGGATAGTCGGCGTGTGGGTAGCGTGGGGATTAACCCAAACCTTACAACGATTATTGGGCGGTTCTCAAAGGCGTTTACCCCTAGCAGCCGGCATAGCCGCCGCAGTTAGCGTAGTTGTCGCCGCCTTAGCTTGTGCCATTGAATTAGCCCTTTCTGGAACAGCGCCAGCCAGCATAGTTTTACCCACCATGACAGGTGTACATATTTTGATTGGTGTTGGAGAAGGATTAATTACCGGGGGTGTATTAACCTATCTAGCCACAGCCCGTCCAGATTTGTTACCAGGTGAGGAACATAAAGTTAGAGGTTGGTTAGTTCCCGTTGTGAGTATTTTGCTGATTTCCGGTGTGTTGTCTCTATTTGCTTCTGCTTGGCCAGATGGTTTAGAAAAAGTAGCAGAAAACTTGGGTTTTATCAACTTAGCTGAACAAGTCAGAGTGGTAGTACCAACACCTTTGGCTGACTATGAGATTAAAGGTTTAGGGCAAATCGGCACAAGTATTGCTGGGTTAGTCGGTTCTACAGCTTGCTTCACTGTGGCTTTTGGAATTGCTAAAGTCATAAAACCGAAAAATGCTTAAAATTTCCTTGCCATTACGCTTGCAATTATCCCTGATCATTGTGATTGGGGCAGCTTTTTTAAAACATCATACTTGGTCTAATTTACTAGTATATGGGGCGATCGCCCTTTTATGGGTTGGCATATTACAAGTACCCATTCGCAAATTGGGCGGTTTACTCGGTGCAGAATTAATTTTTCTATCATTGGTGGCTTTACCATTGGGATGGGAACGAGCTAGTTTTTTGCTTGTGCGTTCCTTAATTTGTTTAATTACCATGAATAGTTTTTTATTAACCTTACCTCCCCATAGTTTCGGCATTGCCCTCAAAAGCTTACCAATACCTGCCCCATTAAAGGAAAACCTGATTTTAGCCGCCCAATACTTAGATATCTTACTTTCAGAAGTAAGGCAAATGCAGCGCAGCGCCCAATTACGTGGTTTAAATGGTGCAGCGGGATGGCTACGTTATGCTAGTGCTTCCATGATTGGTGCTTTATATCTTCGCACCCTCGACAGGGCGGAAAGAGTTTATGCTGCTATGGTAGCCCGTGGATATAATGGACAATTACCGATAGATTCCCCCCTCAAATCGAAAGAACGTTTTATCTTGTTAATAGCTGGGGTGACAGCTACTTGTTTAACCCTAAGTTCCTACCTTACTGTTATTTGAGTGGTGAATCTTGACATCATTAACTTCTAATCCCCAAATTTCCCTCTCTCAACCGCATACCAATGTCGTTGAAGTCCAAAATCTGGTCTATGCCTATTCACACCAGCAACCCGTATTACAAGAAATTTCTTTTAGCTTACAAACAGGCGATCGCGTTGCCTTAATGGGGGCTACAGGCTCAGGCAAAAGCACCTTATTAGAAAACCTCATCGGCTTAAAACATCCCCAAAGTGGCAGAATCTGGATTAACGGCATCCCCCTATTGCCAACCACCTTACCTCAAATACGCCAACAAATTGGTTTTAGCTTTCAAGATGCTAACGACCAATTATTTATGCCCACAATCCTGGAAGACCTTACTTTCGGACCCCTTAACTATGGTGTTTCACCCATAGCTGCAAAAGATAAAGCCCATCAACTATTAGCCGACTTCGGACTAGAAGCTTACGCCCACCGTTCCGCCCATGAACTTTCTGGAGGACAAAGACGTTTAGCCGCCTTAGCGGCAATTTTAGCCCTAGATCCAGCCATTCTCATCTTAGACGAACCCACCAACGGACTAGATCCAGCATGGCGACGACATTTAGCTCACGTATTATTAAAACTGCCCGTACAAGTGATGTTAATAGCTTCCCATGATCTCAATTGGCTAGGAAGAGTAACTCAACGGGCTTTAGTCCTATCTACGGGTAAAATCCAAATAGACAGCGACATTCAAACACTGTTGCAAGATGGCCAAACCTTAGATAAATTAGGGTTGCCAGTAGATTGGTAAACTGCTCAACACAGAAATTCGCAATTGCGAATTAATAATCAATTGGCTTAATATTTAGGGGACTTTAATGCTCTTGGGATGTTAATATTGTTTTCCCGTTATCCAGTTGTTGCTCCTGTTAGTCTGAGCATTGCTTTGTTAATTACTAGTTGCAGCGAGACTAAAATCTCCCAATGTCAGCGATTAGTTACAGTTGTCAATCAGGGTACAGCACTGATTGATATAAAAAAAGGTCAGCAAGTATCAACCAGCCTGCAATTATCCAAAGATTTAAAAAACGTTACTAAGTCTATTCAGGAATTAAATTTAAAAGATCCCAAACTGCAAGAATTTGAAACTAAATTTATCAAAATCTTTGATCATCTTAGTAAAGCCATAGCCAAAGCTTCTCAAGCACTTGGGGAAACTAAAAAAGCAGAAGCATCATCAGATGGTAGAGCAAAAATTGAAAAAGCCAGAAAAGAAATTGATTCCGCACTGACAACAGCCGCCAAAACTGCCGGTAAAGAATCAGATACTCTAGGCGTTCAATTAAATAAATATTGTAGCCAAGCAGAATCAATTAAAAATTGAGAAGTCAGGACTCAGAAGAAAGTAGGGACTGCGCCCGGAAGTCAACTTAACTTTTCCTCCTGAATGATATAACAATTCCCATATAAGTGAGGTACGAGAAGTCAGAATTAAACGCAGATCAACACAGATGAACACAGATAATTTTATACCTCATTAGCCCCCTCCTTGCCTGCGGGGAGGGGGTTGGGTGTGGGGTTATTGTCTTTCACACAGCCAAGAACCACTATAATTAATTTCCACAATTATCACAATGTCCACAACGCCAATTAGCAGTCGGTGTTTCAAAGCCAAAGGCATTTAATAAAAACTGCCAACGACACCTTTTAGTCGTGAGATATTCACTCATTTGTTTAGCAGCTTGTAATTGTGTTTTTTCTGGATTTTCTGACTGCAAAGACATAGAATAATGAAAAGGATCAAGCCATGCCAACTGTCCATTACTATGCAGAAGAGAAAGTGCCACAGCACTATTCGGAAATTCTTTAATTACAGTATTTATTTCTCCTTGGAGTGGTAATTGTTTGGCTAATTGTTGAGCTTTTTGTTGTTGCAATTTCATTTGTGACTCAAAAAACTTCTGTCTTTGCTTATCCTCAGCATCTAAAAATCCCGTTGGTTCACTTACCAAAGTTAAAACATCAGCAGGTTTACCATCTCTTCCCGCCCTGCCTATTTCTTGCACATATTCAGACAATAAATGTGGCGCATGAAAATGGACAACCCAGCGGACATCAGATTTATTTATCCCCATGCCAAAAGCACAGGTACACACCACAAAAGGGATTTTTCCACTTAACCAACTAGCTTCAATATCTCGGCGTTCTCCTGGACTCAATCCCGCGTGATAACTAGCAGTTTGATAACCAATTTCTGTTAACCATTTGGCTAAATCTTCACTATCTCTTCGAGTGCGTACATAAATTAACCCAACTTGCTTTGGTCGGTTTTGAATGAACTTTAATAATTGTTGTTTTCTGCCTCTAGGACTCCAAGCAATTCGGACAAGAGGATTTAAATTTTCTCGATAGGGATTAATCCGAAAAATCTCCGGTTGATCTAATTTTAAAACTGTAGAAATAGTCTTTTGAGCTAAAGTATCAGCCGTTGCCGTAAAGGCTGCTATACTAATTTTTGTTCCCGGTGGTTTTGATTTTAGTAAAGCTTCACGCACAGCCCCTAAACGCCGATAAGCCGGACGAAAAGTATCACCCCACTGCACTAAACAATGGGCTTCATCCAGAATTAAACCATTAATTTGCAGTTGAGGATTACACAACTTTTGCCATACTGCTGGACTGAGTAATGTTTCTGGTGATAAATACAATAATCTTAATTGCTGTTTTTCCAAAGCTTGCAAGGTTGTATTGCGTTGAGATGCAGTTAATTCACTGTGTAAAAGTGCTGCTTTTTGTGATAGTTGCCGTAATTCCTCAACTTGGTTTTCCATTAGTGCCACCAAAGGAGAAACTATTAAAGTCAATCCTGTTTTTAATAGGGCAGGAAGTTGAAAACAAATTGACTTTCCCCCACCAGTGGGCATAATAATTAGAGCATCTTTTTGTGATATTAAACAGTTAACAATTTCTTTTTGAGGAGGACGAAAATCGTCATATCCCCAAATTGCCTTTAATGCTGCGCGAACATCTTGCCAAGATTGTGTTACTGGGAGATTCATGTTTTTACCACAAAAGCACAAAGAACAATAAAGGGAAAAGAAAATAGAGGAAATATTTATCTTTACTTTTCCCAATTACCAATTACCAATTACCAATTAGTTCTTGATCATTCCATTCCAAAGTATCACCAATGTTTTCCCCATTGTGGTAAGCAGCTAGTAATACTTCACAGGTTTTACCATAGGATATCGCACCAGTGGCATCAAGAGCGATCGCCCCAAAATCCCGATTATTCCTCTTTGCTTCTGTAAATGATCGCTGCATAGCATCCTGTAGTGACATTCCATCAGTAACACGCACCACAACCTTAGCAGCTAAACACTCATCAATAATATCTTCCCCAATCCCCGTACAACTCACAGCCGCCTGACTAGTCGCATAATTACCCGCTGGCATAGCTGAATCACTGACTCGCCCAATGCGTTCAAAGCCTTTGCCCCCAGTGGAAGTACCAGCCGCTAATTTACCATAGCCATCCAAAGCGACAACACCAATCGTTCCCCTCCCAGCACTTTCTGCCATTTCTGGTTCTGCTACTACCCCAGCCATGGTTCTTTTAAAGTTATCCTGGCGTTCTAGAGTCCACTCTTTCAGGCGCAAATCCGTTAAACCATTGTAAATAGGCAGTTCCAACTCCCGCGCCAACTCAGCCGCACCATAATCAGACAAAACCCGATCATCAGCATCTTGTAAAAACAGCGCCATTTCAATCGGATTCTTCACCCGTGACACATTAATCACACCACTAAAGCGCCCTGTTGTCCCATCCATCATGGAAGCACTCATGCGGATTTGTCCATCAGATTGGAGGACAGAACCAGTACCAGCATTAAAGCGGGGTTCATCTTCCAACATCTGACAACCTCGAACTACAGCCTCAGTCGCACTTGCACCGTTTAGTAAAAGAGCATAAACTTCCGCAACAATCTGAGAAAGAGAATTGCGAACTGCGATTAATCCCCCCTTACCTTGGAGAGAACTACCAGCACCACCATGAATAATTAATTTAGGTTGCATTTGTAAAATCATTTATTTTCTTCGTAGGGGCGCAGGGCCTGCGCCCATATATTTATTGGTTGGTCTAACTCTCATTTTTAGCCTGAGAACGACGACGACGGCAACGTTCTGAACAATATTTCACTTCATCCCAACAATCTTGCCATTTTTTCCGCCAAGTAAACGGACGTTGACATACTACACAGATTTTTTCCGGTAAATCAGATTTAGAACAAGTAGGACGCATAACGTAACAATAACGTAACAATAAACACGAAAAACATCATCTATCAAAAAATACATCTAAAGACGGATGACAAGGATTTTTTAATACTTGTACTGTCTACAATTAACCAAGCAAAATTAATTACATAGGTTTTCCCAGATTCTACGATAATTTGCAGAAAACAGAATTTCAAGTCTGAAATTTCTGAAAAGGAGAAAATAAAAATGAAAATGGTTAATCGTTCTTGTCCAGTTTGCGGTTCAAAGGATCAGTCTAAAGTCTTTGCTGAGGCTGACTGTGATCTTAATCAATTGGACAGTTTTGCCTTTGCTTGTCGTAAACTGCTTGAATATATGCACTACAGACTGATATCTTGTCCAACTTGTGATGTACTGTATGCCAGTCCAATTCCTGAATTAAGTGAATTAGCAACCGCCTACCATGAACCTGCTTTTGATAGTTCGGAAGAAGCCCATTATGCGAGTCGTACTTATGCCAGTTTTCTACCCGAAATTATGCAACATATTCCTAATTTAGATGGTGCGATTGATATTGGCACAGGGGATGGAGCATTTTTAGAGGAATTGCTGCGTACAGGGTTTACTTCTGTTATTGGAGTAGAACCTTCCCAAGCACCTATTCTAGCGGCTAAGGAGGAAATACAACCATTAATTAAGCATGGTCTTTTCAGGGTTGAGGATTTCCAAGCGGGAACTTTTAGTCTTATTACTTGTTTTCAAACTTTAGAACATTTGTATGACCCTAAACAAATGTGTCAAGATGCTTATACTCTTGTCAAAAAAGGTGGGGCTGTTTTTTTCATTTGTCATAATCATCGCGCTCTCTCAGCTAAAATTTTGAGAATGAGATCTCCCATTTTTGATATTGAACATTTACAATTGTTCTCGGAAAAAAGTGCTAGATATCTTTTAAAAACAAATGGTTTTACAACGATAACAACTAAAGTTATCTTTAATCGTTATCCTTTACATTACTGGGTAAAATTATTCCCACTTCCTTTAAAACTCAAGCGCTTCTGTCTTTCTTTTCTGAAGAAGACAAAAATCGGCTACTTACCCGTTTCTATTCCCGCTGGTAATCTTGCAGTAATCGGCTATAAAAAGTGAAATTAAACTGGAAAATTTAGACTTAAAAAAATCTTCTCAGTTGGGATTTTTGCAAATTAAGTAGTGAAACAGAATGAGTTACACAATGTCATTGCAAATGGAACGAAGTGAAATGAAGCAATCGCAAGGGTTGTGATTGCTTCCCTTCGCTCGCAATGACTGTAAATATTTTTGTCCAATTACTTACCAGTTTTATAAATTACATCTACGAAATCAGAATTGAAAGAAGCAAAACATTTTTTAAAATTCTCAGATTTACGTAAAGCTATAATATGAATATAATTCTACGTTAACTGACTCGTAACCTAAATTGGATCTTTATAAATCATTAGTTGGTCATTTCCTATTTACTCTGGTGAAAACCGAACCGGAGTGGTTGCACAAACAAACCATCGGTAGTCTAAACTGGCTGTCGAAAGCCAGTTATTATCCTTCTACCAACTGGTTGAATAACCTCCTTCAGCAATATCTGTGTCTCAATGATCCACGATTAGAACAAACCATCCTGGGAATGAAATTTCCCAATCCTCTGGGTTTAGCGGCTGGATTTGACAAAGACGGCGTTGGTGCTAATATCTGGCATAATTTTAGTTTTGGTTTTGCTGAATTGGGTACTGTGACTTATCACCCCCAACCGGGAAATCCGCCCCCTCGGTTGTTTCGTTTACCTTTAGATCAAGCAGCACTTAATCGGATGGGTTTTAATAATGGCGGTGCTGTGGCTATGGCCGCAAGACTGAAGGAGGGGAAAGAAAAGTTGAATTATCCAATACCCATACCTATAGGTATAAATTTAGGTAAATCCAAGATCACACCTTTGGAATTAGCAGCCCAGGATTATCTAGAGAGTTTTCGATTGCTAAAGGATTTGGGTGATTATTTTGTAGTTAATGTTTCTTCTCCCAATACTCCGGGATTGCGATCGCTCCAAGATGCTGCCATGCTCAGTCAAATATTGGACGGACTACAACAGGAAAACACTGCCCGAAAACCCATATTTGTGAAAATAGCCCCCGATTTAGAATGGGAGGCTATATCTGACATTATTGTGCTAGTAAAAACTTACCAAATCGCTGGTTTAATCGCCACCAACACCACGATTAGCCGGGAAGGACTCAAAACCCAAATAATTGAAAAAACTGGTAAATCCCCCCAAGAGGAAGCGGGAGGAATTAGTGGAAAACCAGTGCGCGATCGCTCCACAGAAGTAATTCGCTTTATTTACCAACAAACCCAGGGACAAATGCCCATCATTGGCGTAGGTGGCATATTTACCGCCGAGGATGCTTGGGAGAAAATCACAGCCGGTGCTTGTCTGATTCAAACCTATACAGGCTGGATCTATGAAGGACCAATGATGCTACGCCGTATCCTCGCCGGTTTATTAACCAAACTAGAAGAAAACGGCTTAACATCTATTAGTCAGGCGATCGGAATGGGGAATAGGTAATGGGTAATAAATATTTCCCCCTGCCTCCTATTCTTCTACGGGGAAAAAATCCTTAGACTTACGAGAATAAGACCAAGCAATACCATCAGGATCACGGCTACGAGACCACTGGGTAAAATCTGGGTCATTGCGTCGTTTGTAAACCGTACTAGAATAGACATTGAGCCGTTTGGCTAATTCAGATTGAATCAGCGAACCAAAAACTAACTGTTCTTCTAGAGGCTTTTTGGCTTCATCATGGTTTGCTGTCGGCAAAGATTCAGATTGCGCTTCCTCCTCCTGGGGTATTGATGAAGGTGGAGCTAAAAACGAGCGGGCAATTTTAGTAACTGGTTGAGCGGCCAGTTTTTCTACCAATTCACTACTATCAAGAATATCGCCAAGAATACTGGCATTAATAAAGTAGTACGATTGATCCTCCTCATTTTCTGAATCTAGTACACTAGCACCAAATTCCCTAGCTTTGCCATCTAAATAGCTTTTTGCCGCCTCTCCAGAAAAATTACCCTTGATTGCCAAGTCCATGGGCGTAATTTTCCCCTGATTTTCCTGAATTAACTCATAAAAAAGCGGATTAACTTGATTGCACCACTTTTCCCATCTAGATTGCTGCCAAAGATTGAAAACCATTAACAGACCTAAGATTACCAGTAAAACTTTCCAGGTATTGACTAGGAAAACAATCAAAAACGATATCGGCAAAATTAGAACGAGAAAACTTTTGCCTGAGTTTTCCATGATTTTTTCATTCATGCTGATTTTTGCCAAATTAATTTTTAGAAAATAATATTTCTATCTTGGCAAAAATTTGGACATTTGTTTGTATCTTTTGGCAAAATTGTGGCTAATTATTCGGCAAAAGCTACTGATATAATAAAAATGTAACTAATTATACAAGTGTATTTTTCCAGCTTTTGAGAAATTAATCTGTAGTCAGATTAGGTTGAGAAAGATTAAAATTAAGCGATGACATAGCGGTATGCACTGGTAGGAGATCCTAATTTTCATCCCAGATGCTGACACCGAAAGGCTGTTAAGTAGGTTGGCGTTGAAAATTGTCGTTATAGTCAGGCAAAAGGCAGGAGGCAAGAGTAAAGAGTAAAGAAGTTTTCAGCGATTTTACGTTTCTTTACACAGTTTTGTTTGATTGTGTTCACCTACTTACTCCTGATTGCCGACTGCCTAGAGCTACTATAATAACCAATCACTAATCATTAAAATATGAAGATACCTGGATTTACAAGTAAAAGAAATAAAAAATCAACTTCAACTAGACGAAAATCCTATTTTTTGATTCCCCCATTAGCGCTTTGGCATCCTTGGTGGCATCAATTTATGAATTGGATGGTAATATTTTTAACTGTGATGCTATGCTTACTAATGTTGCCAACTCGTCTTCCTGGAATGGAATTATTAGGCATTGGTCCTAACTGGCTACTGATTTGGGTAGTGGCTTGGAGTGTTAATCGCTCAGTATTTTCTGGTCTGCTGTCAGGGATCATTTTGGGACTATTGCAAGATGCCATGACATCACCAAATCCGACTCATGCCTTGGGTTTGGGAATTGTGGGAATGTTAACAGCCCTGATGCAAAAACAGCGGTTTATTCAAGAAGACTTTATTTCTATCGCTTTAATTGTATTTGTGATGGCTGTGGTGGCAGACACTATTTTTGCTTTCCAGTTATCTTGGGAAGGAAATCGTCATGCAGCCAGTATTTGGACATATTACCAGCGTGCGACCTTAGCTTCAGCAATTCTGAGTAGTTTGTGGGCGCCTGTGGTTTATTATCCTCTTAATCGCTGGTGGCAGCAGATGAAATTAATTCGTAATTCTTAAGTCAAATGGATAATTTTCCAGGAGTCTCTCCAGCATCTACATCCTTACCTGAAAACCATCAATTTGCACAGCCTGTAGTCCCGGAATTAGTAGGTAATGACTTTGATTCGCGGATGATGCTACGGTGCGTGGAATTAGCTCGTCTGGCGTTGGGATACACTTCACCAAATCCCCTAGTGGGGGCGGTGGTTGTCCAGAATGGGGAGATTGTGGGAGAAGGTTTTCATCCCCGTGCCGGTGAACCTCACGCTGAGGTTTTTGCTCTCAGAGCAGCGGGAGAACGGGCGCACTCAAGCACTGTTTATGTGAGTCTTGAGCCTTGTAATCACTATGGACGGACTCCTCCCTGTTCGGAAGGATTAATCAATGCTGGTGTGTCTAAGGTGGTGGTAGGAATGGTTGATCCTAATCCCTTGGTAGCAGGTGGCGGGATTGCGCGGCTAAGGGCTGCGGGAATCGAAGTGGTAGTTGGAGTGGAGGAAGCGGCTTGTCGGCGTTTAAATGAAGGGTTTATTCATCGCATTCTCTATCAACGACCTTTAGGTATTTTGAAATATGCTATGACTTTAGATGGTAAAATTGCCACTACTGCTGGTCATAGTGCTTGGGTAACAAATCAAGATGCTCGCACTGAGGTGTATCAATTACGAGGGGCTTGCGATGCGGTGATTGTTGGTGGGAATACAGTGAGAAAAGATAATCCTTTTTTGACTAGCCATCAAGTAGCTGCTCATAATCCTCTACGAGTGGTGATGAGTCGTAGCTTGAATTTACCAGAACAGGCTTGTCTATGGGATACTCAGGAAGCTCCAACTTTGGTTGTAACGGAAGTTGGCAGTTCACAAACTTTTCAAAAAATGCTGCGGTCAAAAGGGGTGGAAGTTGTGGAATTTAGCTCCCTCACTCCAGGAGCAGTAATGAATCATTTATATGAGCGCGGTTTTTGTAGCGTGCTATGGGAATGTGGGGGTATTTTAGCAGCTAGTGCGATCGCTCAAGGTGCTGTCCAAAAAATTATGGCATTTATCGCCCCCAAAATTATCGGTGGAGATCATGCTCCTACACCTGTGGGAGACTTGGGTTTAACTAGCATGACTGAAGCCTTACCGTTGGAACGGGTAAGTTGGCGAATTGTCGGTAATGATTGCTTAGTAGAAGGTTATTTACCATTGAAAGTTAAATAAACAGCACAGCCACTTGACTATGACTGTTGGCGTTCATAAGCTAAATCACGAATTAGACTCAACCGAGACTGAATGTAATCACACAAGAAATCAGTTTCATGGGGATCTAAAAAAGCTTGATTAGTTATTTGTTTCACCAACCACTGCACCAAACTAGCATCATCCAGCTGTAAAAGTGTTACTGTGTGGGTGGCTTCAACGATAGACCAAAGCTGACGCATGATAGTTGGAGTCATTAGACCTCTATTTAATCATTAGTTTAGTTCTTTTCAGATTACACAATTCTGATATTAACTGACTGCATAAATGTACAACTAGATATAACTATTATTAAAAATTTAATAAATGACCAAATGTTTTGCTGAAAATTAAGAAATGTCAAGTTATATAAATTAACTTAATTTAACTTAACTAAGACCAGAGTTTGTCATTAGTGAACGTTATTTTTGGTTGTGTTTTACTCTTTTTACAAAAAAGGGAACAGGGAACAGGGAACAGGGAACAGATAAGAAACACTCATTTGCACCAGTTTAGAGCTTCAGTTTTAAAGTTTAAGCTGTTACGCAGCTAAATTTGATAACCATAATTTACTTGAACTTTGTAGTGCGGGCATCTTGCCCGCTAGAATTATACAAACTAAATGCACAACAGCTTATTAACTTCCAATTTCAGATTTTTTGTACTAAGGTAAATGTAACCAGGTTATCTATATTTTGACAAGATGACAAAGTAATGGTTCAACCCGATAACATAAGGAATGCAGTTGAGGAAAACCTCTCAACGTTTCATTCTATTGATATAGATAGCATAAATAAATATTGCCAAAACAATCTTGTTGGCAAAATGTTACCTGATGCCTTTTACATTCACATTTTAGCTTTACATACTCTTGATCCTTGGCTTCAGGAATATGAAAGCCGCGCCCGTAGTGTCTTACCTAAAGTTCAGGTGACAACTATAGTCAAGTTTAGCACAAACAAACCCAAGATATCCTATCTATTTTATCCTGATTTTGATACTGATCCTCATCCAGCTTTACAAGCTAGTATTCAGGTTGACGTAGAAACTCTAGAAGTTGGTTATCGGGATTATAGCGATTCAGAAAATCCCCCCATTCTGCACCGCAAAGAAACTTTTGTGACTCCAGAATATCCCCTCTATGAGGAGTTTGCAGCTTTGACTCGCGCTCAAGTTGCTTTAGGGTTGCTTAATCATCCTAAAGGAATTGGTACTAGGTTGGGTTGGGAACAACGGTTACAAGTTTTTGGGGTGGAAGTACAAGGACATCGCTTAATTAAACGGGAAAGTGGTTCTATAGCTACAAAGATAGTTCCCAAAATAGACCGTCACAAAGCCGCAATTATTCGCCCTGATTTGTCTCGCCCTGTGCGGTTAGCTTTGGAATTGAGCTTATTTAGTCCAGAAACCACCTTTTTTGATTATGGTTGTGGACATGGTGGAGATGTTACCCGCATTGCTGAACATGGTTATACAAGTTGTGGCTGGGACCCTTATTACTCGCCAGATACACCGAAAATAGCTGCAGATATTGTCAATATTGGTTTTGTCATCAATGTGATTGAAAATCAGAGCGAGCGCCGGGAAGCCTTAATTCAAGCTTGGGAACTAACTCAAAAGGTGTTGCTAGTAGCTGCCCAAGTGTTAATATCTGATATTAGGCGGGGTGTAATTGCTTATGGAGATGGCATCATTACTAATCGTAACACATTTCAGAAATATTATGAGCAGGAAGAATTAAAAATTTACATTGACCAAGTGTTAGGAGTTGACGCAATTCCTGTGGCTTTGGGGGTGTATTTTGTGTTTCGAGATGAGGCTGAAGCGGAGTTATTTCGTGCTTCTCGCTTCCGTTCCCGTGCGACTACTCCCAGAATCCGTCTTTGTGTAAAACGGTTTGAGGAACATCAGGAATTATTAGCACCGCTAATGAATTTTATCACGGAACGGGGCAGAATGCCTATTAAGGGAGAATTACCTCAAGAAGAGGCAATTATTCAGGAATTTGGGAGTTTACGTCGGGCGTTTAATACCATTATACAGGCAACGGACTCGGAAGAATGGCAAGCGATCGCCGACAAACGCCGTCAAGATATAATGGTTTATTTAGCACTATGTAATTTTAGCCGTCGTCCCCGATTAGGACAATTAACCCCCGCAGTACAAGAGGACATTTTAGGCTTATATAGTAGTTATAAACAAGCCTGTTTAGATGCTGACCAAATGTTACGCAGTTTGGGAAATACAGAACTCATTATCAAACGTTGTCAAGAAAGTAAGGTAGGTAAGAAGTTACCTAATTCCCTTTGGGTGCATATTTCTGCATTACAAGCAGTTGACCCTTTATTACGTCTTTATGAAGGTTGCGCTAGTCGCACCATTGGACGGTTAGAAGAGGCTAATGTGATTAAATTTCATCTAAAAACTCCCAAAATTTCCTATTTATTTTATCCTGATTTTGATATTAACCCCCATCCTATTTTATCAAAAGTCATGACAATTGATTTGCGAGATTTGCACGTTACCTATCAAGATTATGATCAAGAAGATGACCCACCAATCTTACACCAAATAGAAGCTTTAGTTACTCCCGATTATCCCCAATATGAGAAATTTGCTAAATTAACTCGTCAAGAAGAAGATAGAGGACTTTTGGATAATTGGCATAGTATTAGTCATGTTTCTGGCTGGAAAAAATGTTTAAAAGAAAATTGTACTGTTATTGATGGTTATCGGTTATCTTGGGCTAAAGATGCAGATGCTTATAAGTTGAAAGCACTTAAGGCAGCTTTGAGAACTCGACAAAGAAAAAAGAATGTTGCTCACGCAGAGACGCAGAGGCGCAGAGAAGAGGAATAGAGGGTTATTTATGTTTGTTTTGCTAGTTTTATCCAGTCTTCGATTCCTTTTTTTGTGGGGATTCCTGAGTTATTAAATGTCCAAATATCTCGTTTATGTTGTTGTCCATAACTAATATGAATTGGTTGGTTATGACTATAAAAATAGAGGGAATCAAAGGGTAGTTTTGTTTGTAATATCCATTCTACTAATTGTGTACTCGGTAAATCTGTAATTAGAAAATCGCAAGCAGCACCTAATCTTTCACAGTAGTATTTACCTTTTTTGTTGATTTCATGGCTAATATGTTGGTCAAGATGCGGAGCTACCCGTCCATTTTTTTGCCCTGTAATTGGGTCTTTTTTCTCTAGATACTTTTTTAGTTCTGGAGAACAAAAACCGTAGGTAAGTCGAAATTTTTCTCGACTAAAATAATCTATCACTGGGTCAATGATAAATTTATTTAAATCCTGTAATGCAGGAATTACTTCTGGTAGATTTTGTGGATAGGGGTTGATATTTTGAGCATATTTATGATAGGTTTGAGTGCAGGTACAAAATTCTTCTAAATTTAGATATTTTCCTAGCTTTAAATTATGAGTATTCATAAATACTGGATAGTTATGAAACCTGTAATTCTATTGTAGCATTTATTGAAACTCTAGGTTATTAATTGCTCAGAAGTTAAAAAATGTGAATAAATTTATAATTGGAATTTTATTTATGTTTAGATCAAATCAACAACAGAGTTAAACCATACTCTCAATAATTATCCTGTCATCAATATTTAATTTAATTATTTTTTAATTTTGTCCGACTACTTACCAAGGTCTAAAAAACTATGAATGTTCAAGAACTTTTAGATAGGTATGCAACAGGGGAAAGAAGCTTTAACTGCATTGCTTTACCAGGAGCAAATCTCCAGGGAGTCAACTTGGGTGGTGTAGACTTCGGCAGAGCAGATTTAAGAGGAGCAAACCTAACAGCAGCTTCTTTAAGTGGAGCTAATTTGAGTAAAGCAAATCTTCAAGGAGCAATCTTAACAAGAGCGCATTTATCTGAGGTTATTCTTTGTGGTGCTGATTTGACTCAAGCTACATTAAAAACTGCTCATTTAAATGAATCAGACCTCAGTGGTGCATTGTTGAGTTGTGCTAATTTGTGTGATGCTAATTTACACATGGCATCAATTTCCGCCGCGAATTTGCAGGGTGCAAACCTCAGTGGTGCAAAAATGGGAGGTGTAAGAATGTGGAAAGCAAACTTACAAGGTGCGGATTTGAGTGGTGCAGATTTAAGCGAGGCTAATTTATGCGAAGTGAACTTAACTGGAGCTAATTTGGATGATACAGATATGAGTGAAACTTTCCTCACAGGAGCAATTATGCCTGATGGTAGTATTCATAGCTGATCTTTACATCGTAGGTTGGGTTGACGCAAGGAAACCCAAACAAATCATTAATCCTGTTGGGTTAAGAGTCGCTCAACCCAACCTACATTTCCCTAACCGAACAGTATTGCAATTAACGTAAATACAAAGAAAATCAAAATAAATCTATGATTGGTATGATTTATAATATACTAGACTTTGTTATACACTGAAAAAGTTAATGTATACCAGTGAATTAGCTAAGTATTCTGCCAGGGCAGATATTGGACAAACAAGCCGTATTCTCGTAGTCGAAGACGAAGAACTAATTCGGGAAATGTTAGTTGTAGCCTTGGAAGGGGAAGGTTATGAGGTAATTATTGCTAGTGATGGCAGAACGGCAATAGAATATCTGAAGAGTTGTGAAGATAATTCTGAAGAATTGTCCTTGGATTTGGTGCTGTTGGATTTGATGTTGCCGCAAATTAATGGTCTGGATATTTGCCGTTTTTTGCGCCACCAGGGCAACTCAGTACCAATTTTGATGTTGAGTGCTAAGGGTAGTGAAACTGACCGAGTGCTGGGCTTGGAGGTGGGTGCTGATGACTATTTGACGAAACCGTTTAGTATGCGAGAATTGGTGGCACGGTGTCGGGCGTTACTTCGTCGTCAACGTTTAAGTGCATTGCCACAAGTTCCGATTCTCAAGCACAAAGATATAACTTTAAATGCTCAAGAGTGCCGGGTAACGGTGCGGGGAGAAGAGGCGAATTTGTCTCCGAAGGAGTTCCGGCTGTTAGAATTATTTATGAGTTATACCCGACGAGTGTGGTCACGGGAGCAGTTGTTGGATCAGATATGGGGTCCAGATTTTGTCGGGGATAGCAAAACTGTGGATGTTCATATTCGCTGGCTACGGGAAAAGCTGGAGGAAGATCCTAGTCATCCAGAATATATTGTGACTGTGAGGGGTTTTGGTTACAGATTTGGGTGATTCGTGAAGATAGTTGTTAGTTTTGAATCATACACCAACTAACGACTTCCATGCTTTTTCTGGGTTTTTTTCTGGGTTTAGTTGTCGGCCTTGGTTTTTGGGTTTGGCAACAGGTTCACCTGAACTGGTATTTAGAGCGATTGTTGCAACCGTTAAATTCTCATTCTCGTAAAATCAATCACATTAGGTTGCTGCTAAGACCTCGCTTACGGCAGGATATGTCTATGGTGAATAAACAACGACAGGATTTGCAGCAATCATTGTCTATGTATCAGGAATTGCTAAATTTTGCACCTGTGGGATATTTGCAGGTAGATGAGGAAAATCAACTGCTATGGTGCAATCAGCAAGCGCGAGAAATTTTATATCTTCAAAGGTGGCAACCAGGGCAGGTGCGTTTGTTGTTAGAGTTGGTGCGGTCTTATGAATTAGATCAGTTAATTGAACAAACTCGTGATTGGCAAAAGCCACAGGTGCAAGAATGGGTTTTTCATCCTGCTTGTGAGGATGCTAGGGAGATGACAGCGGTAAAATCTATGCTGGTGCGGGCTTCTAGTTTGCCTTTGACAACGGGACAAGTGGGGGTATTTTTGGAAAATTGCCAATCTGTGTTAGATATGAAGCAAGAACGCGATCGCTCTTTTTCTGATTTAGCCCATGAACTGAGAACACCTCTTACAGCTATTCGTCTGGTAGTGGAAACTCTGCAAACCCGTCTAGAACCACCTTTAGACCGTTGGGTTAATAGGTTAATGCAAGAGGTTGACCGACTGATTAATTTGGTGCAAAGTTGGTTGGAACTGACGCAAATGGAAAATAATCCGACCATGCAGTTAAATTTAGAAATGGTGGAAATGCGATCGCTCATCCTTTCAGCATGGGAAACTCTAGAACCAATTGCCCAACGTCAATCTTTGAGTATTAACTATACTGGATTAGAAAACATCTACATTCAAGCAGATAAATTCCAACTTTATCAAGTATTCGTTAACTTGCTAGATAATAGCATTAAATATAGTCCCACTCAAACCACTATTGACATTGAAACTAAAATAATTTCTACTGATAACGGTCAAATGTTGGAAATCAACATTATTGACTCCGGTATTGGCTTTGCTGTTGCTGATTTACCCCACGTATTTGAACGCTTTTATCGCGGAGACAAAGCTCGGTATCGTTCACCACTTAATGAAGTCAATTCGACAACGGGAATTGCTGGTAGTGGATTAGGTTTAGCCATTGTCCAGCAAATAATTATTGCCCATAATGGTGCAATTAAAGCTATGAACCATCCAGAAACAGGGGGTGCATGGGTTCAACTTCAATTCTCTCAGATCATGACAAATACACCTAGCCAAGATTATAGTTAACGTGAGTTCGGAGTTCGGAGACGCTACGCGAACGGAGTTATGATTTTCTCAACGAGATCATCAGGGTTTGAGACTCATACTTGGGGCAGTTTTCCACAAATTATCGTTATGTCGAACTCACGTTATAGTTGATGAAATATATACACTTTTTATATAACCAGTGTGAAAACTGTATTTGATACACCAAATCATAAAATACCGCAAATAGAACGCTCCATTAGGCGTTTAGAACGGGATTTATTACGCATGGGTGCTTTAGTAGAACAATCATTTCGTCTGAGTCATCAAGCCTTATTTGCCGGTGACTTGATAGCAGCGGAACAAATACCCAAATTAGATAAGAAAATTGATCGCTTTTATCGGCAAATAGAATCCGATTGCACAACTATTATCATTCGTCAAGCACCTACGGAAAAAGATTTGCGATGTTTAAGTGCTTTTATGCAGTTAGTTCGTGACCTAGAACGGATTGGGGATTATGCCAAAGACCTAGCAGAAATTGCCATTAAACTTTTTCCTTATCCTCAACATAGTTCCTTGCCAGAAATCGCCATTATGTCCCAGCACGCCCAAGCAATGTTAGCAACTTGTTTGGTAGCCTTAGCGGATTTGGATGAAACCAGTGGACAAAGAATGAAGCAGTTAGATGATGCTGTAGATAATGCTTATGAGCATCTTTATCAAACCTTTGCCCAACAGGAAAATTTTCCCGGAGTCATGGAACCAATTCTGCTGTTAACCTTAGCAATTCGTTGTTTAGAACGGATGGCAGATCACGCAACCAATATTGCCCAACGAGTCACATATATTGTTACAGGTCAGCGATCGTAAATTTGATATTGATTGTTATCAATACATACCATAAGCAGAGTATAATCTCAAATTTACCAGATAATAAATAAATCACCATCTTGTATAAAAATTTTAATATTTAGTTGTTTTAATTGCCATTAATGATGTAGAATCACCATAGGAAATTTATGTATAAGTTCCTTGGGAATTTACCATAAACTGGATTCATTTAGGTGTGTGAGAGACTAAAATTTATGAAAAAAGCTTTTTGGAACATCCTCAAAGTTAGCCCTGTTATTGCTTTGAGCCTACTAACTGGTAACGCCGCCTTTGCTGGTGAAGCTAACGAACAAGTAACAAGTGTTGCTCAGTTGTCCCAAGAGTCCAACAGTTTGGGTCAAGTAACATCCGTTTCTCGGTTTTCTGACGTACGACCTAGCGATTGGGCGTTTCAAGCTTTACAATCACTAATGGAACGTTATGCTTGTGGAATTGGTGGTTATCCTGACGGTACTTTTCGTGGTAATCGCGCCTTGAGTCGTTATGAATTTGCGAGTGGTTTAAATTCCTGCTTAGAACGCGTTAATGAACTTATTGCTACTGCAACTGCTGACATGGTAAGCAAGCAGGACTTAGCTACCTTACAGCGCTTGCAGGAAGAATATTCCACTGAACTAGCAACTATTCGCGGTCAAGTGGATGCTTTAGAAGCTCGGACTGGCGAACTAGAAGCTAATCAGTTCTCTACCACCACCAAACTGTCTGGAGAAGCCATTTTCAGCGTATCCCAAGCTTTTGGGGACAAGGTAGCAGTTGCTTCTGGCTCACCAACAAGAGACTCAGACAACAATGCAACTTTCTCTGACCGAGTGCGGTTGACTTTGAACACCAGCTTCACTGGTAAAGACCAATTGCAAACTCGGTTGAATGCGGGGAATATTTGGAACAATAATAACCCCACTGGTGCTGCTGCCGCTGCAAATACTGGTACTGGCACTAATATGAGCCGTTTGGGCTATGACACTGGTGCTAACAGCAATAACAGCGTTTCTATAGACAAACTTAACTACGCCTTCAACTTGAGCGACAAAATCCGTGTCAGGATTGATGCTACTGGTGGTGAGTTGAACGAGAACGTCAATGTTTTCAACCCTGACTTTAGAAGCAGTGGTTCAGGTTCTTTATCTCGCTATGGACGTTTCAGCCCCATTTACCGTCTAGCAAATGACGGTGCAGGTATCACTGTTAACGTCACTCCTAATGATAAATTTGTTTTGAGCGCGGCTTATTTTGCTACAGGTAGAGATAATGCTGCTAACCCCGTGGCTGGAAGCGGACTGTTCGATGGTAGCAACACTATCTTTGGTCAGTTGGCTTTCAAGCCTAACAAAGCAATCAACGTTGGTCTAACCTACGCCCATAGTTATCAAAGAGGTGTTGCCAATTTATTCGGAACGACAGGAAGTGCCTTGGCGAATAATCTGGGGACTGTTGCTGCCGATAGAACTGAATCTAACAACTACGGTGTACAAGTTAGTTTGCAACCTACACCAAAAATTACATTAGGCGGTTGGGCAGGTTACACAACGGCTAGTTCTTTAGTCGGTACTCCAGAAAGTGCTGAAATATTTTATTGGGCTAGTACAATAGGTGTCAAAGACTTCTTGAGAGAAGGTAATACTCTGGGTTTTATCTTTGGTCAATCACCTAAAATTACTGAAAGTGCAGTACGTGGGCAATCAAATATCAATGCTTTGAAAAATGCAGGTTTTGAAGCAGGCGATTCTTATCACATCGAAGGTCTGTACAAGATTAAGCTTTCCGACAACATCCTGGTAACTCCTGGTGTGTTGGTAATCTTGAATCCTGAGCATAACGACAATAACGCCAACGAATTGGTTGGTACTTTGCGGACTACCTTCACTTTCTAGAATTAAGTTAGGTTAGGAAGTAATCAGGATTGATTCGTATAGGTAGGGGTAAAGCAAAAGCTTAATGGTGTCAACTTAAGCCCTGGCGAATGGAATATGGCTTCGCCACGCCAAGGGCGAACGCGGCTACACAAACAAAGTCCGCCTGCGCGGACTAAGAAAAAATCAAGGATTGAAACCCACGCAGGTGGGTTTTGCCTCTGTACGCGCGGTTTCTAACCGCCCGTTTTACGTTAAGTTGACACATATCAGCAGTGCTAAACCCCTACATTTTTGTATGAAAACTGATAACCTCTCAGTACAGCGAGGCGGGAATGAAATATAATGGGGAGTGCAGAATACAGAGGGCGCGGGCCCTGCGCCCCTACGGTTATTTAGCAAGTTTACGAATATTAAGCGGATTGTGGTTGTGGTGACGGCGATCGCTGTTAAAGTTAAAGTTAAAATAATTTTTATGGTTAAAGTTTTCAGCAAACCCCACTTAGACCTGAGTTCGGTGTTAGGAGTTTCTCCTTCGGAGACGCTACGCGAACGGAGTTTCTCCTTCGGAGACGCTACGCGAACAGAGTTATGATTTTTTCAACCAGATCATAAGGGTTCGAGACTCATATTTGGGGCAGTTTTCCAAAAATTATCTTATATCGAACTCAGGTTTCCTCCTGACTCGGTGACTCCTGACTCCTAGCCTTCACGAAAAGACTTTTTCAGCAAACCCTACTTAATTTAAAATCCCGCAATGGGGTCTGGTTGGGATTTGAGATAAGTGAGAAAATTTCGGAGTTCTTCTTCACTCAGGAGCGAACGTCCTCGTTTACTGTAGGTTTTGACTAGATAATCTTTTCCTTGTTCTGGTGTCCAGCCTAAGCGCTCGATTTCTACGTCTGTTTGAGCAATAACATCAGATAAGTTAACTGGTTCGTTGCGTCTTTTGTTTTTACCAATGGCTGACTGGACACTAGCGTCTTCGTAAGCTGTGTAACTCCGAGGGGTGAACGGTGTCACATTGCTGGGAGGGACTTCTGCTAAGGGTGGATATTCTGGTTCTGGATGGGGGAATATTTCTGGTTTTGTAATTTGAGGATTAATTTGCTCTTCTAGAAAGGGCGGTGTAGATGTTGGTGTGGTGGTGTGGGTGACTGGAGGAAGAGGTTTTGATTCCTGTAAAGTAGGTTTGATGGGTGGTGGAGTCACTGATGGTGAAGCTGATTTTGTGGCTTCTACTGGGAGGTTTTTGATGCCTAAAACTGTGAATGCTCTATCTCTGGCTTGGTCTTCTGCTGCTTCTACTGTTTCTGCTCCGGCCATACCTGTTGCCCGGGTGATGCCTTCGAGTTGTATACTAACACGGACGATATATTTCCCTTGAAAAATTTCTATTAGTTCTGAGATAATACTGCCGTTGGGGTACAAGTTCTGGAATTGTGCCAACATAATGCTTTCAACCATTTTTATCTAAATTTTCCTAATAACGTCGGTTCTTAATTAGGGAACAGGGAATAGGGAATGAGTCAAGAATTTTTCTCCATTACCAATTACCAATTACCAATTACCAATCCCCTAGACAAAACCCTATATTTCAATATAAAGTTTTACTGAGAACTAAGCACTCACGATTTTAAATATGTTCTGATACTAGCAGTTGTTCAGCACAAATTGTTGTCTATCTTTAAATGCTATACTAATTACCCAATTAGATATCTAGAAGTATTTTTAAAGAAGTGCGCTCTAAATCTACTATCCTTATGATCAAGATAAGGTTTGCCCTCGTTGCCTGTGTTTTACTGCTTACCTGATTGTTACCGATTCTACATAAGGGAGAATTGGGTTTTCAGCGGTTTCTGCTGGTGAAGACATGGCTAATGCCACGTTATGTTATCAGATGCTGATGGCGTGAGATTACCTTATATCTAAACTATCGAACACCTGTGGTTAAGCCGGTTTGTAGCTCGTGGATGGTATAGAGAGTTCTCCAAACCAAGTCTCTCACTCATCCATTATCTAATTACTTAGTGTTTAATTATTGAGTATCAGGAGTGCATGGTGAAGATTGTTTAGATCAAGTCAAGGGTCATGCAAGCAAACTCTGAGATTGTCGTGCAGTGAGAAGTCAACGCAGGGGCTTCCGCTGACAATGACTATGGCTAATGCCACGCCGCGCTATGAGCGGACTTGCCTTGAAGACGAAACACTACCCAAGGGCGAAATTCGTACAGCAGCAAGTGTCTGTAAACCGTGAGGGGATACAGTAAAGGCCAGATTCGACAACAAATGATGTTTTGACCAAAGGTCGGTTCACTGCATGGAATTTTCAATCGCTACACTTCTTGCCAATTTTACAGATGATAAATTGGTGGCCCGTAAAGTCCTAGAAAAGAAACTGGGTTGTGAGGATGAAGAAAGTCTAGAAAAACTCCAAATTACTTTGGATGTGTTAGAAAAAATTGGGCTTTTGGTGAAGGAACGGGGGAAATATCGCCGCGTTACGGAAGAGGGCTTAATTGAGGCGAAACTACGTTGCTCTAGTAAGGGCTTTTGTTTTGCGATTCAAGATAGCGAAGGCTCAGAGGATATTTACATCCGCGAAAGTCATTTGAGTAATGCCTGGAATGGCGATCGCGTTTTAGTGAGAGTCCTCAAGGAAGGTAGCCGGCGGCGATCGCCTGAAGGTGAGGTGAAGTTGATTATGGAGCGGTCTAATCATACTTTACTCGCCAGAATTAAGCAGGTGGAGGAAGGGTTTCGGGCTGTTCCTTTGGATGACAGATTGCTGTTTGAACTGAAACTACAACTCAACAACATGAAGCTAGAGGAAGCTATTGACCATTTGGCTCACGTAGAAATCCTCCGCTATCCCTTGGCACAATATCCTCCTTTGGGTCGAGTTGTGCAAATTTTGGGTAGTGATGCTGAAGCGGCAGCGGATATAGATTTGGTCACTTGTAAACATGATTTATCCCGAACTTTTCCCGATTCGATCCTCGAAGCAGCGGCGAAGTTACCCAAGAGACTCCTGAAAGCAGACCTGAAAAATCGCCTGGATTTACGTGATGTTTTTACCTTCACTATTAAGAGTACCAACGGTGATGAGTCGGTGGTAGAAAATGCCTTGAGTATGGAAAAAATTAGCGCTGACAATTGGCGATTAATTTTTCACATTACGGATGTTTCCCACTACATTCAAGCGGATGAAGCTTTGGACAGGGAAGCACTCAAACGTGGTAAGTCAGTTTATCTGGGAGAATTGTTATTGCCGATGTTACCAGCAGCGGTGACAGAACGGTGTTCTTTAGTGCCTGGGAGCGATCGCTTGGCTCTTTCCTTTATCATCACCATTAACCCTGAATCGGGACAAGTGGAGGAGTGGGAAATTCAACCGAGTGTGATGAATGTAGATGTAGCTGTCAGTCAAGGGGAGACAGAAAGCATTCTCGCCGGTGAAAGCAGCAAAGTAGCGGCCGCCGTCCAGGAAAAATTAGCAGATTTGCAGACGTTAGCTAAAGCTGTTAAACAGGTACGTCTACAGCGCGGTAGTTTACAGTTGAATCTCCCCCCTAGTCATAACCCCTATTATGATGAGGGATCAATGGGATCTGTCGTCTTGAATGACTTACCTGGGCGATCGCTGATTACAGAGTTGGTAATATTAGTAAATCAACTCATGGCTGATCACCTCAGCGCCTTGGGGATTCCTAGTTTATGGCGAGTTCAAGGCACACCTGATCCCGAAGATGTTCAGGAAATGCTCAAACTAGCTGTTAATTTAGGTGTGGAATTGGGACTAGATCCAGAATTAGAAATCCAACCCCTAGATTATCAACACTTGACCGGAGCTTTTGCCGATTCCCCCTCGGAACAAGTTCTCACCTATTTATTACAAGACACCCTCAAGCCTTCCGTCTACAGCACCACCAAAGGTTCTCATTTTGGACTGGCTTTGTCACAATATGTCCACGTCACCGCCCCCTTACGTCGTTATCCAGACATCCTCTTACAACGGGTGTATCATCACTTAATAGAACATGGGCGCGATCGCCGAAATACCCGCGTCAAGGATCGGATTAACCTGCGCCATTCCAATTGTCACGAAGAAATCAATTGGAACGTTCTCCCCCCAGAACTGCACCAAGAAATCCAAAGTGACTTAACCAGAGTCATTGTGCAAATTAATGACCGGGAAAAAGAAGTGCAAGAAGCTGAAGCCGATTTAGCCGGACTGCAAAAAGCTTCCTTAATGAAACAACGCATTGGCGAAGTATTTCCAGGGGTGATCACCGGTGTTCAATCCTACGGTTTCTTTGTGGAAATTGAAGTCCCAGTAGAATCGCCCACAGAAACCAATCTCGCTAATACCTTACGGGTAGAAGGACTAGTTCACGTTAGTTCCCTCAAAGACGATTGGTACGAATATCGAGCCAGACAACAGGCTTTATTTGGGCGGAAAAATCGAGCTTCCTACCGGTTAGGCGATAGCTGCATGGTACAAGTCAAAAGTGTTGATTACTACCGTCAACAAATTGATCTTGTCACCGTTGGCGCTGATGGTTTACCCAAAAGTATGGGCGCAAATGGTAACAATGAAGATGACGATACAGGAGACATTTATTCACCCAATAAAACTGACCCTTTTGATCAAGAACCCTATGATGAGGAATAGTCAGTTGTTCTTTGTCAGTTGTCAGTTGTTCTTTGCTGTGAATCAATAACCAATCACCAATAACCAATAACCACTGACCACTAACTAATGACCAATAACACAAAACCTTTAATCCTGGGGGTAACAGGTGCATCCGGTCTGATTTACGCTGTTCGCGCCCTCAAATTTCTCTTAGCAGCGGAATATCAGATTGAACTGGTAGCCTCTAAATCAACTTACATAGTTTGGCAAGCAGAACAGGAAATCCGAATGCCAGCAGAGCCAGATAAACAAGAGCAATTTTGGCGACAACAAGCCGGAGTTCCCGAACAGGGGAAACTTCGGTGTCATCCTTGGAGTGATGTTGGTGCTGGTATTGCCAGCGGTTCTTTCCGAACTTTGGGGATGATCATTATGCCTTGTAGTATGAGTACAGTTGCCAAACTGGCTGGGGGACTCAGTTCGGATTTACTAGAACGAGCCGCAGATGTCCAAATTAAAGAAGGACGTAAACTGGTAATTGTCCCCAGAGAAACTCCCTTTAGCTTAATTCACCTGCGGAACTTAACGACCTTAGCGGAAACTGGCGTGAGGATTGTCCCCGCTATTCCTGCTTGGTATCACAACCCTCAAACCATTGAGGATTTAGTTGATTTTGTGGTTGCTCGCGCCCTAGATCAACTAGATATTGACTGTGTATCAATTCAGCGCTGGCAAGGTCATCTATAGCAGGAGTCAGGAGTCAGAAGTCAGGAGTCAGGAGGTAAGAATCTCTTACCATAAGGCTTTTACTGTAGATTCTGTATCTCATTCAAGTGCATACCGCTATATAGGGGCTGCGGAATAAACCTAGAACTGAGATATATCAAGAGTTTGAAGGTAAAAAAGGTGAAATAAGTGCAAGGAATAAGGGTGGAAATTAGCAAAAACCTATCACTTTACCAGATTTAATACTATTCTTCTCTTCTTCTAATTCTTCCTCCTGACTCCTAGCCCATGACTTACGTCACGCTGCGCTATCACAGACAACTTTTTCAGCAAGCCCTATATAGCAATTAAAAATTGACAATTAAAAATTAAAAACGGAATCACTAAATTTTTAATTTTTAATTCTATTTAACTTGTTTGTGACAATAGCTATTTTCATCTGTTTTCTTCTGGTGTATTCTCAAATTTTGCTGTAATTTTAAATTCGTTATGGCTGCAATTCGCTTAATTATCTTAGTGACGGCAATGCTAGGACTAATAATAATATTAGTTCAAAATTTGTCGCCCTCACTGCCACTAGTATTTTTGGGAATGCGAAGTCAGGCATTACCATTAGCATTGTGGATTTTATTGAGCATAACTGCTGGTATTTTTACATCTTTAATAATTACTAAATTATTAAAATTCGCCACTGATTTAAATTTACAAGCACAACAACCTATCCCCAAATCAGTTTCGACTTCACCCCGTGTCAGACAAAATCCGCCTCCGCCTAAAAGTCCGTCACCCCCAGTTAATCAAGCTGATGATGAATTTGACGATTGGGACACAAATCGGGATCAAGATGATTGGAATGACGGAGAAGATTCACAACCAGAACAAAAAACTTCTGCTAGTCCACAAAGTTCTAATTCTCGCCCTAGTTCTGTTTATTCCTATAGTTCTCAATCACCGAAAAATACTGCTGTAGGTAAAACTGAATCAGTTTATGATGCTGATTATCGAGTTATTATCCCCCCTTATCAAGAATCAGGGAAAAATCAAGTAACAGATGATGATGACTGGGATTTTTTTGAAGATGATGATTTTGAGGATGATGAAGAAAATAAACCACAAAAACCCTAACAGGACTTACGCAACCGGCACATTGGTAAGGTGCGTCAGACGGTATAAATCCTGCAAATAAACAGATTATTTATATCTGACGCACCCTACAACAGATTTTTTGTGTGACACTTGCCTAAGTCCTAGCTAATTTAAGCTTAAATAATAAATAATAATTTGACAGGAGAAAAATAATTGTGATTGATATCTTAAAAGGAGTTAACCTCTACTTAATTGGCCTGATGGGAGTTGGGAAAACAACGGTAGGAAAATTAATCGCCGAGGAAATTGGTTATAGATTTGTAGATACAGACGAAGTGATAGTTAAAGCCGCAGGTAAATCTATTAACGAAATATTTGCCGAGAATGGTGAAGCAGAGTTTCGTAAGTTGGAAGGTGATGTCTTAGCTCAAGTTTGTGCCTATACTAAATTGGTTGTGGCTACTGGTGGGGGTATTGTCATGCAGCAACAGAATTGGAGTTACCTCCATCATGGTTTGATAATTTGGTTAGATTCACCAATACAAATCATCTTACAGCGATTGGCGGCAGACGATACTAGACCACTTTTACAAGATGCTGATATGGAAAGTAAATTGCGATCGCTTTTGGAACAACGTCAGCCAATGTACTCCCAAGCTGATTTACATATTACTATTAACGCGACCGAAACACCAGAAGAAATTGCCACACGCATCCTAGCCACAATTCCCAGTATTCTCAAACAGCAATAATTCTTTCTACACATGTTCACATCTATAAAAAGGAATAGGAAGCGGGTAATTTCTTGTCAAAAGAAAGATGCAGAATTTCCACATCAAGAGTTGAATTAAATCTAGATTCTATCATTATCCTCAACGGGGATAAAATCTATGACTATATTTTCTCTTGATGAACTCAAAAATCTAGTCCAAAATCCTGAGTATCCATGCGTTTCTCTCTATCTACCTATGGAAAAACTAGGCGGAGAAACACGACAAAATCCAATTCGGTTTAAAAATTTAATTCGAGAAGCTGAAAATCGCTTAGATGAAATGGGGTTACGCCATGCTGAGACTGTAAATTTGCTCAAACCAGCAATGGAATTAGACAATACTGATTTTTGGGAAATTCAGAATCAAGGATTGGTAATTTTTAGTTCCCCCAATCTATTTCGTTACTATTGTCTACCAATTTCTTGTCCCCAATTAGTGGTTGTGGGCAAAAATTTCCACATTAAACCCTTACTAAATTTGATTAATAATGATGGAAAATTCTATATTTTAGCCTTGAGTCAAAATCATGTCAAATTTTACTCAGGAACGCGCTACAAACTCGAGGAGATAGCAGTAGAAAATATGCCTCAAAATCTGGCGAAAACACTTCTAGAGGATGAATTTCAAAAAGGTGTACAGCACAGAGTCGGTACTCCTAGAAGTGTAAGTTATGCCGCTCAACAACCGGGTTCTGTCCATGGACAGGGTAGTTCAGATCGGGAAAAACATGAGCGAGAGATTTTAAATTTTTGTTATGCTGTTGATACTGCATTACATGAAACTTTACGAGATGAAAAAGCACCTTTAATATTAGCAGGAGTAGATTATTTATTACCAATTTACCAAAAGGCTAACACCTATCCACATTTTTTAGAAACAGGTATTACTGGTAATGTAGAACTTCTCAAAACCCAAGAATTAAATCAGGCAGCTTGGGAAATTGTTGCTCCTTTATTTCAACGAGAATATGAGGATCTAATGGCTGTTTATCTGCAACTAGCTGGGGAAGAAAGTAACAAAATTGCCAATGATATCAAAACAATTGTTCCCGCTGCATATTATCAAAGAGTTGATACTTTATTTGTGCCTGAGAAAGAATATATATGGGGTAAATTTGATTTACCAACTGCTACGGTTGAGTTACATCCAGAACCAACACCAGAGGATGAAGATATGTTAGATTTTGCCGTGATTCACACCATGTTAAATGGTGGTAGAGTATATAGTCTGGAGCCAGAAGCAATGCCTCGTGGAGTCAAAGTGGCGGCTATTTGCCGATATTAATTTTAAGCGTCAGATCCCTGACTTCTTGAAGAAGTCGGGGATATTATTAGCAGTTACTAGGAATTGAAATTACAACACAACTTTTAAAGCTTGTTCAATAATATCTACATATTCCTCTGCGTTATACATCCGGTAAGCTTTTTTGTCAATTTGATTTTTAATTTCTATTTGTCTAAGTAAAACTGTTTCTAAATCTGATCTACCTACTTCTTGCTGAACTCTTTGTTCAATAATTTCTAAAGTACGAAGATTACTAAATCTATCTTCGTCATATTTATTAACTTTTAAAACATCAAAAGTAATATTAACTAAGTTTCCTATTTCCCGCGATAATTTTTGTTTACGACGGAAAGATGAATCAAATTCAGTTAAATAAATCAATCTTGCTAATATATATCTCCGTAAATAGGGGTTACGAATATTCACATTAGCTATTTCTATCCATTTTCGATCACCTTCTTTCCAATCTTCATCATCAGTTACCTCTCCCCAAATAATATATCCATTTGCAGTGGGTTCAATTTTCAATTCCAGTAAATGTCCTTCTTCATTAGCATGAGAACTTTCCCATTCAATATCAACAGCATAATCACTAGATAATTTATGATATTCAGTTAATAATACTTCTTTACTAGGAATTTTTGCAGCTTTAGATTCATAAATTGTGATAATTTGATAGCGACTTTGCCAAATTTCATGCGCTTCACGACTTAATTTAAGTAACTCTTGATAGTCATCATGATTTTCTTCATTCAACTGAGGAATTGGTAAATCACCAACTTGATTTTCAAAATATTCAAACATTCCTTTACCTGTGAGTTTTCCAATTCCACCTAATGCACGATAGCGGAATTCTAAAACTTGAGAATTGAGTAAAGCACAGATATAGTAAAGGATATTAACATCAATATTTCCACATTTTATATAAGCAGCTACATCACTTTTAAACCCGCAAATTCCCTGTTCATCAACAAAAAACTTATTAGAACTTGCACGACGAGGAAATAAAATTTTTGCATCTCTCATACCATGACGTGGCCGATGCAAATGAAACCATTTATAACTACTGGTTTTATTTCTATAAACATCTCTACTTTCTAATTCTAACTTATTTTTTTGTAAATATGTTTTTATAGCTTTAGGCAATTCTTCCCATTCAGTTTGATGAGTATAATACAAAATTTGAGTTTCTGGAGGTTCACAACCATAGGAATTAATAGAAGAAATAGATACTCTTTGTAAGTAGTAATTCTCTGGAAATTTTGTATTAAATTGTCCTTCAAAAATAGAATCACGTCCTGTAGTAATACCTTCTGTATAACGTACCCAATCTATTTCTCTTAACTTGATACCAGATTCATCAATTGTATTAAAAATATCATTATATGGAGATATTTGCCAACGATTATCATCTAATTCAGATTGTGTAATATTTACCTGAGTTACACCTTGGGTTAAATGTAAAGAACAATCATCACTCATAAAAGTATTTTTGACAATATTAAGATCCAGGACATAAAAGGTAGTAAAAGTATCTTCTGGTTGAGGATTTTTTCTTTGAAATTCAATAATACAGGTAGCAATTCCCGCTTTAAAGACTTGATGACCTAAGAAATCAATAATATTGACTATTTTCGTATTTTTACAGATAAATTCTCGTAAACTTCTAGATTTATCACCTTGAATGAAAGCACGAGAAATAATAAAAGTTAAATAACCATCTGCTTTTAAAATTTCAAACCCTCGACGGAAGAAATAAAACAAAATATCTGTTTTATCAGTGTAAATATCAACATAAGCATATTTGAGCCATTTTAATTCTAATGCACCTCTACCAAATGTTGAATCAACATTAAAATAAGGAGGATTACCAATGATGACAGAAAAACCTTGTTCTGACTTTGGTAATCTAGGATCAAAAATATGGGAAAATTCAACTTCCCAATTAAATGGACGTTTAATAATTACCTCTTCTTTAGCTGTTTCTAAACTCATGAGTTCAGATTTAACTCTCGCTAATTCAGCAGATGTCCAATTTTCTAAGGTTTGTTCAGAATTGATATCTTCTGTGATAAATTCTCGTATTGCTTCTATTTCTGCTACTTCAGCTTCTCTGTTTTTAATTAAGTAAATTACTGAATTGATACTTTCATCACTAGCAAAAAACGCAGTTAAAACAGAATTAATTTGTTGATTAATAGTTACAATTGTATTTTCTAAATTACTAACTGCTTGATTTCTTTCTATTTCACTTTGATTAGGATCTCTAGCAATATTAGCCAAATCTGCAACTATTGTTAATTGTTGGTAAAAAGGTTCTAAATTAGCGGGACTATGAATTAAACTATCCCCAACCCGAATATTTAAAGTGAGTGCTGGTAAATGAGAATAGATAGAACCATTGCGTCTACCATATTCTCCAGGACGCGCACGTAATAATCTTGTCCATAGTGATAATTTTGCTAATAATACTGCTTGGGGATCTCGATCTACTCCATGCAGCATTTTGACTAAAATTTGTTCTTCAGGATTAATAATTGGTTGTACTGATACATGAGTAAATAAATCAAAATTATCAGGAATTTTAGCCGTTTGACACGCTTGGTTATAACGTTTTAGTTCTGTTAATAAATAATCAAATGCACCTAATAAAAATGAACCTGAACCACAAGCAGGATCAAGAACTGTAATTTCTAAAACTGATGCTGCTACTAAATAAGCTTGTTGTAATTCACCAATTTCTAGGAATTGAATGGCTTGATCAATTTTAGGTTGTACTAAGGGCTGTAAAGTTTGATAAACAATTTGACGAACTATATAGTTAGGAGTATAAAAAATACCTTCTTTTTTGCGAGTTTTTTGATTTTCTAGAATTTGGACTACATCGTTAACAAGAATTAATTGATGGGCTAAAAATTGTTCATAAGCAGTACCTAATATATCCTGGGTTAGAGTTGTGAAATCATAGTTATAAATTGAACGATAATTAGCTAATGTTCCAGTAATTGTATCAAGTATACCTTCCTGTGGTACTGCATTAATGACAATAATTGATTCTAAATACTCAACATCAATTGTTAATTCATCAATCCAAGAAGGTTGAAATAGCTCAGTATTATAGTCTAACCATGTACTACGAAATGCTTGTCTAAGTTGGTCAATAAATGGCAAATTTGGAAAGGTTTGTTGCCAGTTATAATAAACTCTACCCAGATAATTAAAGGGCATTTCTCGGCTAAATGTCTCTAAAAGTCTAATTAATAGAAAACGATTTAAAATGATTTGCGCTGCTTCACGAATTTTCTCTAAACTTAAATTAGGTTGGGATTTTTTAATGCCATTAGCAAGAATTACGCGCCAAATTTTTAAATCTGCTAGAAATTTTGTTCCTAATTCTTCTCTAGTTTTTTCACTATAAAATGCTTCTAAATGGTTGCCAGATAAATTTTCACGACTCAAACAGGTATATACTCTATTTACCAATTCAGGATCATTTTTTAACTGATCAAGTGTAAATGACCAAAAGGGTTTTCTATCTTGTAATCTTAAAATGTGCCATTCCCGAAAATTAGATAAAATAATCCAAAGTACAGGTTCTTGTGTCCCGATATCTAAACTATAGTTTCTGAGGTAATCTAAAACTTGTTGTGAATTTGTTTCCCAGATATTTTTATCCCATAAACTTTTAGCTTCAAACATCAATTTTGGATGCTTTCCTACTTCATTGCGTAATAAATAATCTACCCATGTAGTAGTGCCAATTAAGCTGCGAATTGATCCTTCAAGTGTCCGATATTCTGTTGTATAACCTAGTGCATCGAGAAAAGGTACAATCAGACTATCTTTTGTATTTTCCTCTGGTTTGCCACTACGAGATGAACGCAGCATAGTTTCCGCTGTCGTGATTAAGTTAGTAAGATGTTGTTGAAATTGTGGGAATGACATTTACACACAAGTGAATGAACCATTATCTATAATAGTTGTTTTTTTATGTTCTTGATGAGCAATTAAAAAAAATTACAAATTTCCCAGTTGTCGCCGTGCTGCTGCTACAATTAATCTTTGTTCAGCACGAGCGATCGCTTGATAAGTCCTTTCCACTGCTTCCGGTTCTACAGAAATAGAACTAATCCCCCATTCTATTAATTTATCAATCATTTCTGGATAAAGCACCGGAGCTTGACCACAGATAGAACAGGAAATACCCCCAGCTTGAGACATTTTAATTAATTGAGATATTGCACCCATCACTGCTGGATGACTTTCATCAAGATATTTCGAGCCTATTCCTGGTTTTCCCTGTTCTCGATCTATTCCTAACAATAATTGTGTTAAATCATTTGTGCCAATGGAAATACCCATCACACCAGCTTTAATATATTCAGGTAATAGAAATAATACACTAGGAACTTCTGCCATCATCCATAATTGAAACTGGGATATTTGCATTAACCCAGCTTGTTCAACCTTGTGACGACAAAATACAAATTCTTCAACACTGCGGACAAAAGGTAATAGCAAATTAATATTTCTATAGCCAGATGCTTGAACTATCGCTAAAGCTTGTAATTCTAATTCAAAAACCGCCGGATTTTGTATATAGCTGAAAATACCGCGATCGCTGATAATTGATGACTTTGATAATGGGGTATCTGTACTCAATGATGGCAAATCATGAGGTAGCCAATCTAAAGACCGATAAAAAATCGGTCTGGGTGAAAAAGCACGGGCAAACTGCATAATTTGCTTAGATAATAACTCTAATAATTCCGCTTTTCTTCCGGCTTTCAACCATTCTTGAGGATGTTTTTTCTCCAGAATATTTAACATCATTAATTCTGAACGCAATAATCCCACCCCATCCACAGGTAAACCTTTTACTTGTTTAATTAATCGTTCTTGACTCAGATTTATGAGTAACTTAGTCGCAATTATGGGTAAATTTATTGGCTGATAATTGACAACTTTTTCCTCTTTAATTAATCCTTCTATCTCCTGACTAGGAAAATTTTCTTCATCACCTGTGAGACGATATACTTCTCCCTTATCACCATCTATTAATAATTTTTCACCTGCTTGTAAAATAGTTGTTGCACCAGTGGCACTCACCACCGCAGGAATACCCAACTCTCTGGCTAAAATCGCTCCATGACTGGTTAATCCCCCTTGTTCTGTAATAATCCCCGCAACGCCTTGTAGCAAGGGTAAACAATCAGGAGTAATCATTGGGGCGATGAGAATTACGCCTGTAGGAACTTGGATTACTTTTTGTGATGAATTAAAAATATGGGCATTAGCAATAATTCTCCCTCTGGCTGCCCCAACGCCTTGAATAAATTGCACACTCTTATTTACAGATTGGGGAACAGTGACTTCTGTAATATAGAGTTTTGTGGCTAAAGATTCCTTGGCAACTGTCCATTTCATAGTTAAAGTTGCACCTAATTCACTGACTATTTGATTGCCTACAGTAATTAATTCTTGCAAAAATTCCTCTGGCAAAGCATATTCTTGTTGTTGAGATTCTTCCAGAACATACGCTAGTAAAAAATCAGTATCTAATGTTGGTTGCAGTTGTTCATCTGTAAAAGCATTACCATGATTAAGACGATACGCCAACATTTTATTACCCAATTGTCGTTCTATGACTGCGCCGGTTTTTGGTTCTATGTAGTAAACATCTGGTAATACTTCACCGTTGGTAATTGCTAGTCCTAAACCCCAAGTAGCTTCAATATCCCATGCCGATGATTTAGTATTGATTACACCAGAAGCGATCGCATTGTCAACTGGTTGCACTAACACCCCTAAATTAATGCTAGGCAAACTAATCCCCGCACTGTGCCAATATAGTAAACTTCTCGCCCGGAATAACTGACTCCAAAGCAGCTTTAAAGCTTCACCTATTTCCTCTTCTTCACAAGGACAAAATACTGGTTCTAATAACCCAGATACATTTTTCATTTCTTGGTTATTTGATATTGCCAAACTGGGACGCAAAATTAAACTGCTTCTTTGCCATTGTCTGGCTGCTTGAAAAATTGTCCTCACCCAATGAGGTGGCACAGTCGCTGAGATAATTTCCTGACGTAAGCGTCCGGCTACCTGTTGCAGTTGTCGCCAATTATGTACATCTAAATGTAGAGAAGAATAGGGTAAATCAGCAATTAACGACTCTGAACTATTGAGAGTTTCTAGGAATTGCCGTAAAACATCCGCTTCTACCACAAAACCAGGCAGAACAGGATAGCCCTGTTGTTTAATTTTGCTTAAATAAAACGCCTGAACTCCAACCTTCGGGCGGTCTTGTAGTTTAATTTGGTCAAGCCAATAGAGTTTATCCACTCAATTTATTAAATAATATTTATTACATACTTTTTGTTACTATATTACCAATTAGTATGGACAATACACCCATATTTTATGACTAATTTCACAAATTTCCCTATCAAACTATTTACCACCAACAGAACTTGATTAACCCTTACTATATTGCCAGTAGTGACTGGCTAAACACCGGTCTTCGTCTGTGTTTCGCCTTGTTTATTGGGGCTATAATTGGCTTAGAACGACAACTAAAAAATAAACCGGCTGGTTTAAGAACCCATATGTTAGTCAGTTTAGGTTCATCTGTATTTACTCTGATTGCTATCCAAACAGGTGGGACACAACTTAGTGCTGATGCTATTAGTCGTGTAGTTCAAGGTATCGCTGCTGGAGTGGGGTTTTTAGGCGCTGGGGAGATTTTGCGTCAATCTTCCCAATCATCAAAATCTCCAGAAGTTCACGGATTAACTTCTGCTGCTGCAATTTGGGTATCCGCTGCTTTGGGAATTGCGGCTGGGTGTGGTTTATGGCAATTAGGATTAATGGGCGCGATTTTAACTGTAATTATTCTACACATATTTAAAAGATTAGAAAAATTTTATTAGTTAGGTGAACAGAAAAATTTAAAGGTATGAAATTAATTGCCTTTTTCACCCAGATTAGGACGGCTGATAATTAACAATTGTACCCCACCATCAGCTGTATTAATAGCCAATACAGGAGATTTACTTCACATATCCAAAATCATCTTGAAGCTACCCTGACGCGCTATGTTTTTTTGTTATGGTTTTGGACGTTAATTAAAGTCTAAGAATAGTATTTTTCTCTAAAGCATATTTAAACGGTGACTCAATTTAATTTATCTTTTACTTAATAAAATACGCCGTACTGATTATTACTATCTTCTATGGTTTTTTCGGTTTATATCAGGTTTAAAATAGCTTGTTTAAGTTGTTCTGAATTATTATTTTCATCTTATAATTAGATTTTAATCTCTTTGTTTTTTTGTCTATGAAGAATGCAACAGTTCAAGAAGCAAGGGCATATCTTCTCGAATTAATAGAGTCAGTGTTAGAGGGTGAAGATGTGGTCATTAGTCGAGAGGGTAAACCATTGGTGCGTTTGATCCGCTATGAAGCAGAACCTGAGCCGCGGACTCCTGGGGCTTGGGAAGGGCGCGTTTGGATGGCTGATAATTTTGATGATGAGTCAGAGGAGATTAACGCTATGTTTTATGGAAAAGGTTAATGGGGTTTTTATTAGATACCCATGTTTTATTGTCGTGGTTAGCAAATGACCCAAAGTTGTCGGCAGATGTGCGAGAAATTATTAGAAATCCAGTCAATGATAGTTTTGTTAGCGCAGCAACAATATGGGAAATAGCGATTAAAACTTCGTTAGGAAAGTTGAAGCAACCCGATGATTTGTTGGCGGTGCTTCGGGATAATCGGTGTCAAGTTTTGGATATTTCGGCGGAGCATTGTTTGAATGTGGGTAGTTTGCCTTGGCATCATAAAGACCCGTTTGATAGGATGTTAATTTCTCAAGCTTTGGTGGAAGGTTTAACAATAATTACGGTAGATCAAAAGTTTAAATTTTATGATGTGTCATTATTTTCTGACGATTTCGGGTAGTTGAAAATCTCCAATGTTTGCAAAGTGTTTTTCTATTATAATAATAATTTCTATTTAGCTTCAAAAAATTCTGGGGACTAAGGGGGTATAGCCTTAGGGCGGTTGGGGTGTATTTATTGAGATTGGGAATTGCTATAAAATTGGTATTAGTTGTCAATTTTTCCCGCACTCACAGATAGAATCTGGGAAGATTTCAACCATTGAGAGTCAAAAGCACCTAAATGAGTAGTAGTAATCAAGGTTTGAAAGCGGTCTTGAATAGCATCAAGTAATTGACCTTGACGAGATGGATCTAATTCGGCTAAAACATCATCTAATAATAACAAAGGTGGTTCATTAATCACTTCCTCAATTAATTGTAATTCGGCTAATTTCAAAGCTAAAACTAAAGTTCTTTGTTGACCTTGAGAACCATATTGGCGGGCAGGAGTTTGATTAATAATTAATTCTATTTCATCGCGGTGGGGTCCAACTAACGTTATCCCTCGATGTGATTCTGCAACTGCTCTTTGTTGAAGTTTAGTAAAAAAGGCTGCTTGTAATTCTTGAGGAGAGGTTTTTTCTAAGGGAATATTAGCAGCATAATTGATTTGCAGAATTTCGGATGCTCCACTAATACTAGCGTGCCATGCAGAAGCTATAGGAGCTAATCGTTGAATAGCTCTATTTCTTCTCATAATCACCTTTGTACCAGCAGTTACTAATTGTGCATCCCAGATAGCTAATTCTGATTGTAGAGATTTTTCTGGTGTATTTAGATAAAGTTTTAAAAAAGCATTGCGTTGGCGTAAAACTTGGTGATATTGGTGCAAAATGTGAGCATAAACTGGTTCTAATTGAATTAAGAGTGTATCTAGCCAGTTGCGACGAATTTCAGGACTACCACGCACCAATTCTAAATCCAAACTAGAAAACTCTACTGCATTGAGAACACCGAGAAAGTCCATTTGTCTGGGGACTATTTGCCCATTTATGGCGACGGTGCGACGCGCTTGACGACGGAAGGTGAGAGTTAAATCGCTGTGGCTATGAATCCGGTCTAGGGTGCCATGAATTTGGGCTGTAGATTCACCTTCCTTAATTAAATCACGATCGCGTGCCATCCGGTGCGATCGCAATGTTGCCAATAACTCCACAGCCTCTAACAAGTTCGATTTTCCTTGAGCATTATTACCTACCAAAATTGTTTTAGCAGCGGTAAATTCAACTTTTTGGTTTTGGTAATTCCGAAATTGTTTGAGGTGTAAAGTTTTTAAGTACATAATGGCTAAGGATTCAAAATCCCTGACTTCTATAATAAGTTATCTTTGAGATGAGAAACCTATGGGGAGCATCCCAATTTTGCAGAAATAAGCTGGCGATTAGAAAGATGCCTCCGGCTTCCGTCAGGGATACACGGCTATACAAACAAAGTCCGCGTAGGCGGACTAGGGAAATTTAAAACCCACGCAGGTGGGTTTTGCTTGTGTAGCCGTGACTTCCAGTCGCCGGGATTCTTTTGGGGATTTTGTGGGAGATGAGAAAATTTTTTTAAGATCCTGTCACCAAACTTACTTGGTACTTTTTAGAATCGCTTTTCATACATATAAAGTCATTTAATGGGTCGTATGTATCAAAATTCCTAAGATTTTCCTCTTTGTTTATATCATTTTCCAAATACGCTAGGGCTAATGTGGAAGTAACATAAATATTTCCATGTTGTTTGAAGGCTTGGACTAATTCAGATTCGGGAGGATAGTCTTTTAATAAATGTTCGGCTAGATATCCTGTGACAATTATGCCTTTCAAACCCGTTTCTTTGTAACCCTGTTTAGCTATCATCAACGATATAGTATCACCATCGAGATGAGATAAATTATCGTAATCTTCAAAGAATGGGCAAAAAACTTTCATAAGATTTTTGACAGGATTTTTAACTTTCCCGTAGTTGGGATCTTGCTGTTTTCTCCGTTTGGATTCACCCATGATATCTATCTCCTAATTAATTCTAGAATTGTCCCCGCACCAAGATTTTTTTATGCAGCAATACAATTAAGGGCGGGGAAACCCCGCCCCTACAGGATTGACGATGAAATTCTGGATCTTGTTGAAGTTGATTTTTCGATACATATTGATGACTAATTGGTAAATATCAGAATCAGGATAAAAAAATCCAAAGATAATGAAATGAAATCCTGTTAATCTTCAAATCCTGTAAATCCTGATTCTGACAATTTATCAATTAAACATTCCTTTTGCCCATTAAGCGGAAGAATATCTTCTCACCTTCAATCCAGACAAACATTAAAGCACTAAAACCGATACAAATTCCTAATTCTTCTAAACTCAGTGCATGAGTACCAAAGAAACTTTGCAGGGGTGGAACATAAATTAACATCAATTGCAAAATCGTGGTGACAATGACTGACCCTAATACAAAGGGATTAGAAAAGGGATTCATTTCGATGGTAAGTCTATTATTAGAACGAATGGCGATCGCATGACCCATTTGTGCTAGACATAATGAAGTAAATACCATTGTCTTCCAAGTATCTTCATGTCCTTGATACCCGGCTGCATGAGAATGATGGTAAGCCCATTCCATGAGGATAATTGTAATCACAGCGAAGACAATCCCAATGCGAATCATGTAAGAACCTAAACCCCTAGCAAAAATACTTTCACGGGGACTAAAGGGAGGACGTTCCATCACATCAGGTTCAGGGGGTTCTACAGCTAATGCTAAAGCTGGTAAACCGTCTGTTACCAAATTCATCCAGAGAATTTGCAAAGGACTCAAAGGAACACCTCCTAATCCCAACAATGGCGCAGCCGCAATGGTGAGAACTTCCCCAATATTACTACCAAGAATATACTTGATAAACCTGCGAATATTAGTATAAACAACTCTACCTTCCTTCGTGGCAGCGACTATGGTGGCAAAATTGTCATCTAGGAGGATCATGTCGCTGGCTTCCTTGCTCACATCTGTACCTGTGATGCCCATGGCAATGCCGATATCGGCTTGTTTGAGGGCGGGAGCATCATTCACGCCATCGCCTGTCATTGCCACAAATCGCCCGCGACGTTGCAAAGCTTGGACAATTCTTAATTTATGTTCAGGGGAGACTCTCGCGTAAATACTCACTAAGTCAACCTGTTCCTCTAATTCCTGGTCACTGAGAAGTTGTAATTCCTTACCAGTGAGGACTCTATCACCTACTTGGGCAATTCCCAAATCAATAGCGATCGCCTGAGCAGTTAATTGATGGTCGCCAGTAATCATAATCGGACGGATTCCCGCGTGGCGACATTCTTGCACAGCCGCCCTCACTTCTGGACGAGGCGCGTCTAGCATTCCCACCAACCCCAACCAGACCAAATCTACCTCAGATGTATCATGAGAACCATCTGGGGGAACTTCAGCTAAAGGTTTATAAGCAAAACCTAAGACCCGTAAACCTTTACCCGCCATCTGGTCATTAGCTACCAAAATTTGGCTGCGGTGTTCGTCACTGATAGGAATCGAGTGATTACCTAAATGGATTTTTGTACACCTTTCCAAAGTTAATTCTGGTGAACCCTTGGTAAACATTAAGTATTGTTCCGATTCCACAAAACCAGCAATCGCTGGGTCAATGGCGGTTAAAGAAGTATCACCAGTGGCTACAGCTTCTAGTTGACAAATCACACTCATGCGCTTCCGTTCAGAAGAAAAGGGAAATTCGGAAACACGGGGTAATTTACTACTCCATTGGTCTTGTTCAATTCCGGCTTTTCCTGCCAAGGTAACTAAAGCCCCTTCAGTGGGGTCGCCTAAAATTGCCCATACTCCTTGTTGTTGTTGCAAAACAGCATCATTACAAACAGCACAGGGAACAAGCAAGGCGGAAATTTCCGGGACTTCATCTAAACTGGCTTTTTCACCATTTAATTGAAAATCGCCAATGGGAGTATAACCTTCTCCAGTGACGCGAAAGGTAGAATTATTGGTGTACACCGACTGTACCACCATTTTATTTTGAGTTAGAGTTCCGGTTTTATCAGAACAAATAGTAGTTACAGAACCAAGAGTCTCTACGGCTGGGAGTTTGCGAATTAAAGCGTGATGCTTGACCATACGCTGAGTTCCCAAAGCCAGAGTCACAGTGATTACCGCAGGTAAACCTTCAGGAACTACCGCCACCGCCATACTTAAAGAAACTTCCACTAATTCTTGTAAATTCTTCCAACCTATTCCTTTAGTTAGATCATGAATTAGTCCACCACCAACTACTATGGCTACAAGAATTAAAGAACCACTGACGAGAACATTACCCAATTGGGTCATGCGCTGCTGTAAAGGCGTAGGTTCACCGTCCACAGACTGCAACATGGCGGCAATTTTGCCTAGTTCTGTGCGCATTCCGGTGTGAGTTACCAGTACCTTCGCCCGACCTTGGAGGACTTCCGTACCTTGAAAAACTGAATTGAGGCGATCGCCTAATGGTGCATCTTCTGGTAGTGTAAGTATGGCTTGCTTATTGACAGCTTCGGCTTCACCTGTAAGAGCCGATTCTCGCACTTGCAAATTAGACTGTTCTATTAAGCGACCGTCCGCAGCTATTTGTACACCCGCTTCCAGCAGCATCACATCCCCCGGTACTAGCTCCTTAGCCGCCACATCCCCCAGTTTACCGTCACGTAGGACTCGCACTGAGGGAGAAGACAGTTTTTTCAAGGCTGCTAGAGCTTTTTCGGCCCGGCTTTCTTGGACATAGCCCAAAATACCATTGAGGATAACTATAGCCATAATGGCAATTGTGTCTTTAAATGGCACTTCACCGGGTTTTAATGTCCCCCCAGTCAAAGCCACTAAATCCAAAAAGCCAGAAATAAGGGCAACGGCAATCAGCATCAATAACATGATATTGGTAAACTGATCTAGCAGAATTTGCCAAGGACTACGACCTCCATTTTCTTCGAGTTCATTGAGTCCATACTTCTGACGACGCTGTTCAACTTCTTGGGAGGTTAAGCCGCTGTTTGCGTCACTATCAAGCATTTCTAAAGCTTTTTCAACTTCCAAACCATGCCAGAGGTGGGTAGATTCAGGTAAAGAATGAGCAGACATCGTGTAGGTTACAGGAAATGGTTACAAAATTCGATCATAATTTAGTGATGTCCGAAAATGTGGAATTGGTCAATTGTCAGTTGTCATTGGTCATTGGTCATTGGTCATTGGTCATTGGTCATTGGGTAATTTTATTCTTTCTTCTTCCTTCTTCCTCCTGACTCCTGAACTCCTGACTCCTGACTCCTTTCTCTATGGCAACTGTTGTTAATAAATAATAATTTATGAGTGTTCCACTACCTAGTTTGACGGTGAGCCAGATGTTTGGGCAAAAAATAATCAGACCAGTTACTGCTGCTACCCTCTACGGTATTGCTTCCATTAAAGATAAACTTATTGCTATTGATACGGTTAAAGGTCATTTATTAGAAATTGACCCCCTTACCGATAACAGCAAAATTATCAATCCCCACCAAGTCCGCGAATTTCAAGAAGTTACCGGTTTAGCCGTGTGGGAAGATGATCTGTGGGTGACTCGTGGGAACAGTGTCTATTTATGTAAATTGGCATCTTTAGGGTTAGAGCATTTTGTGACTTTACCCTATCCTGCTGATGGTGTGGCCGTTTGGGAATCTACCGTTTATGTTAGTTGCCAAAGACTTGGCTATATTTTGATTTTTAATCGAGATACCCGCAAGGAAATCACCAGATTTTATGCCCCTGGTGTCGGTATACAAAATTTAGCAGTTAGTAAAGAAACTTTGTGGGTATGCGATCGCACGGAACAAACAGTTTACTCTATGGATAGGGCAACTGGAGAAGTCCGTTTTAGTGTTCTCACGCCTTTTGATTCTCCTACAGGTATCGCCGTTCACGGACAGGATGATACAGGCAAAGATCGGATTTATGTGGCATACTCCAGCGAAGAACCCTATATTCGGGATAATCCCAACGCTGACCCCTGTTTTGAATTAACCTACCGCGATCGCACATTCATTCATTCCCTACAATATCATTACCAGGAGGATAAACGCTACGCCCTCTCCAATGGCTATCTCATAGAAATGTCTTATGTTGAGGAAATTTCCCCCCTGGATGAAGTTTACTTAGCCGATATAGAATGGCGTATAGCCCTCCCCTCAGAAACCCAACGCCAAAAAGTCCAACAAGTTGAACATATTGGTTTACCTTTCACTGAAGAAATCATTGACGGACAAAGAGTAGCCGTATTTAAATTTGATAGCATTGCCCCCGGTGAACGTCACATATTTGGCTGGAAGGCATTAGTAGAAGTACGCGGCATTAAACATCGCATCACTCCTAGAGACGTGGAAGATGTTCCCGAACTGTCACCAGAATTAAAAACCCGCTATCTGGTAGATGATGACGACCTGGCAATGGATACCGATATTGTTATCCGTGCAGCCCGCACAGCCGTTGGTACAGAAACCAACATATTACGGAAAATGTACAGTATCCGTAACTATGTCTATGATCAATTATCCTATGCCATTAAACCCCATATTGACTCACCTGATATCGCCTTGGATCGGGGTACTGGTTCTTGTGGAGAATATGTAGGTGTATTACTAGCACTTTGTCGCCTCAATGGCATTCCTTGTCGCACCGTTGGTAGATATAAATGTCCAGTCTATGCCGAACACCAGGGCGTTCCTCTTCAACCTGATTTTAATCATGTTTGGTTAGAGTTTTACATTCCTGGAATTGGTTGGTTGCCAATGGAATCCAATCCTGATGATCTCGAAGAAGGTGGTCCATATCCTACAAGGTTCTTCATGGGCTTATGCTGGTATCACATCGAAATTGGTAAAGGCATCACCTTTGAAACCTTACGCAGAAATGGCATCCGCTTAACAAAAGAAGAGATTTCACTAGGTGACTTGGCTATTAACCATATTCGCTTTACCATTTTGAAAGAATTACCACCTTTTTAAGGTTTGATTGAGGAACGAAACCCAACGTAGGATGTGTAAATGTTGGTTTTTCCTGCGTCTTGGCCAGTGCGATCGCTCGTTGGGAAAAGTTTCGTTTTAATCCCCCTCCCTCTCGGCAACAATTGGAGGCTGTGGCTAAGGTTGTGGGGGTTGATGCTAATAGGTTAGAGCAGATGTTACCACCTGCTGGGGTGGGAATGAATCTTGAACCGATTCGGCTTTGTGCTGGTTGTTATGTGGAGTCGCCTTGTCATCGGATTGAGTGGCAGTTTAAGGTGACTCAGGGGTGTCAGCATCATCATTTAAGTTTGTTGTCTGAGTGTCCTAATTGTGGAGCTAGGTTCAAAGTTCCGGCGTTGTGGGTTGATGGTTGGTGTCATCGGTGTTTTTTGCCGTTTGGGGAGATGGTACAACATCAAAAGAAAATTTAGGATATCATGAGCGATCGCTTGCTATTTTATGGTACATATTAACCACAATATTGGTTTTAATTCATTACATTATTTGAATGTTTTTAATATCAATGATATAATACAACTGCGGGTGAAGGTCGGGTTTAATAATAGTTGTACTATCGGAAGATATTTTCCATTTTGTTTCAAAATTTATTTTTGCTTGATTAATAGCTTGTTGTAGTGCTTCTTCTCGTGCAGTTTTACCACGTCTAGCAAAAACGATATGATTAACATTTGCTTTATGTAATCTATCTTTAAATAGTCTTTTTACTAGATCGTCATATATATCATCTTGATTTGTCTTTTTGCTCAAAGTTTCATAAGTTTTTTGAGTAGCTACTGCTAATGTAACCGTTCACAGGGGGTGAGAATTTATTAAAAAACCTGAAAGCTTTGTCTGTTGGGTTTTTCAGGCAACTTGACATATTAACGAATGGTTCTTAAATTGGCTGGAAAACGATTTGCAGACCGATATAGAGATTTTGCGAATTTCAAATGACCTAAAAAAATCAAATCTATAACGTTTTTCATGCTGTTTTCGTGGAATCTCATATAGAGCGTTTTTTGTACCCCCCGTGAACGGTTACTATGAGGTATGGGTTTTGGGCATTTTAACGTGATTTTTTGATTATTTTTGAGCGATAGCGAAGCGCTGCTGCAAGCAGTTCGCTATTGAACAGAAGTTAATCGCCTAAAGCCTGAAACGACGGATTTTCGTTCATTCACATCATGGTTAATTTGTATAGTGCGTAAGTCCTAATTTATTGTACCCATCACATTTTTAGCTTAACCGCCAACTGCTGATAAATAACATCCAACCATACGGGAATCACAGCTTTACCTTCATCCAGAGATGCGATCGCAAAGTGATCCGTAGGAATTGCTATCTTGGTAACTTGCTTGCTAACCCCAGGCATATAAAACATTTTAGGTGGGTTGAAAGGCGCACTTCGTTCGGGATTTTCCGTAACTGAAGCAATACCAATAAATAAAAGCTATTATTGTAATAGCTTCCAATGCCAATACACGATGATGATTAGGTAATTTGGCAACGCGGACAATAATTTGGCAAGACGGACACCAATTTGTCAACGCGGTCAAATAATCTGGCAAGTGACAAAACAACAATCGGGATGACTGGATTCGAACCAGCGGCCCCTTCGTCCCGAACGAAGTGCGCTACCAAGCTGCGCCACATCCCGCCACAAAAGTGGCATTCATTATATAAAAATATTACCACAATCATTTTGACACTCTCCGGTCTAAAGACGCGGAGATTCTATAGAGAGTTTCAGTCTATATCCCTCAGTTATCCCAGTTTCAGGCACTGCCTTAAATATTTGGGTTCTTGCCCTGATTTCGTTAGACCTGGCGGGCGAAATCATATCTGACAAGCGTAACTTTCCGAGAGTCTCTCGGTAGCTTTTTACGTCTTTAGTGACAATATAGTTGTATCACGAATATGGATTAAAATCAATGCAGGATAAAGGAAAGCCTCTAGCCTTCATCCCTTGCCTAAAGCACAGATGTAGCTTCCTAAGTCAGCTACATCTTCAAGGGTTTTCGGCATTTCCCTTATAAAATAACAAATATTTCATCTGCCTCCAAGGTCTTTGCTTGCTACCATAAGATTTGTATAACTAAAATGGTAAAAGTAGACTGTGACTGTAAAACCAGACTGGTTGAGAGTGAAAGCGCCTCAATGGGAGCGTGTTGGTAACGTTAAAGAAATTTTGCGGGATTTAGCCCTGAATACCGTTTGCGAAGAAGCTTCCTGTCCCAATATTGGGGAATGCTTCAACGCGGGTACTGCCACATTTTTAATTATGGGGCCAGCCTGTACTAGAGCTTGTCCTTACTGTGATATTGATTTTGAAAAGAAACCCCAAGCCTTAGATCCCACCGAACCCATACGACTAGCGGAAGCAGTGCGGCGAATGCAGCTTAATCACGTCGTGATTACTTCCGTTAACCGAGATGATTTACCTGATGGTGGTGCATCTCAGTTTGTCCACTGTATTAATGCTATTCATGAAGTTTCGCCTCAGACAACAATAGAAGTATTAATTCCCGATTTATGCGGTAATTGGCAAGCTTTAGAAATAATTCTCCAAGGGAAACCAGAAGTAATTAACCACAATACAGAAACCATTCCTCGCTTGTATCGCCGTGTGCGTCCCCAGGGAAATTACGATCGCACAATGGAATTATTACAACGCTCTCGCCAAATTTCTCCCAGCACTTACACCAAATCTGGTATCATGGTCGGCTTAGGTGAAACAGATGCAGAAATTCGCCAAGTTATGGAAGACCTACGAAAAGTAGATTGTGATATTTTGACAATTGGGCAATATCTCCAACCCAGTCAAAAACACTTACAAGTATCTAACTTCATAACACCAGAACAATTTGCAATATGGCAAACTTTTGGCGAAGAACTAGGATTTTTACAAGTTGTTTCTTCACCATTGACAAGAAGCTCCTATCATGCAGAGCAAGTCAGAGAATTAATGAAACGTTACCCCAGATAGTCAGTTGTTAGTTGTCATTTTACCCCAGTAGTCTGTCAACCCGAAAATACCTGAGTTCGGTGTTAGGAGTTTCTCCTTCGGAGACGCTACGCGAACGGAGTTTCTGCTACGCGAACAGAGTTATGATTTTTTCAACGAGATTATCAGGGTTTGAGACTCATATTTGGGGCAGTTTTCGAAAAATTATCTTATGTCGAACTCAGGTGAAAATGACGGGTGAAGCCAAGTAGGGGGAGAAGAGAGGCACCGGGGGCAGGGGAGGAAAGAACAGAAGTTTTTTCCGATCATTACCCGTCAAAATAAATTTGACTCGGGTAAGTGAGGGCTTGTAAAAGCCTAGTTGACCAGACTCAGTTCTTGACCGAACTAGGTTAGAGGTAAGAGTTAATGTCCTACCAAGGGTTCAGGAGAAAAAAAGAAGAAAGAAGAAAGAAGAAAATTCCTTCCCTGTCCCCGTGGCGTAGCACCTGTCACCTCCCCTCACAGACAACTTTTTCAGCAAACCCCATATAATAAATCTGTGTTTGTTTCTGAAAGCAAATCAATTACATTCTGAAAATCCTTTAATCCTGTAAATCCTGATTCTAACAATTAACAAATAGCTGCATTCACAAATTGAAGAACATCTCCTAAACCAGTTTGAGTTTTCAGATTTGTAAAAACAAAAGGTTTATCACCACGCATTTTTTTTGCATCTCTTTCCATTATATTCAAATCAGCACCCACATAGGGAGCAAGATCGGTTTTATTAATAACTAATAAATCAGATTTAGTAATACCTGGACCACCTTTGCGGGGAATTTTATCACCAGCAGCTACATCAATGACATAAATTGTTAAATCTACTAATTCGGGACTGAAAGTAGCCGCTAAATTATCTCCACCACTTTCTAAAAAGACTAAATCTAAATTGGTAAATTTCTCTTCTAATTGTTCAATTGCGGCTAAATTCATAGAAGCATCTTCACGGATAGCAGTATGGGGACAACCTCCTGTTTCTACTCCTAAAATGCGATCGCTTTCTAAGGCTTGAGAACGGACTAAAAATTGAGCATCTTCTTGAGTATAGATATCATTTGTCACCACAGCTAACTGATATTGTTCTCGTAAATCCTTACATAAAGCATCTACTAAAGCCGTTTTTCCCGAACCCACAGGACCTGCAACTCCCACCCTTAAAGCCGTCATAATTTTTAACTCCTAAACAATCTAGTGTACTGGGTTTCGTGCTGCATACTCGCTAAAGACAAACCCCAATTACAACATCCTAAATCATCATCTGTCATTGTCAAAATTTCCTCCACAGTAATAGTTAATAAAGATTGTAAACTCAGTAATAACTCCTGTCCCGCAGTTTGTCCCAGAGGAATAATTTTAATACCAGCAGTAATTAAATTATTCGCCCAACTATGTAAATAGGCTAATAAACAGGCTTGAATATTGATATCCCAATGAGCGCAAGCGATCGCAAAAGCGATCGCATAATTACTAGGATAACCTACAGCATTCACCACAGGTAAAATATCCGGTTCTAGCTTACCCAATAATTGCATCAGAGAACGTCCCATTTGCCAACTAGCAGCCCGCAATTCCTCCGTATCCCTCGCCGCTGACAACCATAAATTCCACCGCTTTAAAGCCTCTATATCACCTGATTTCACAGCATAAAAACCCCTCAACATTATCGCTGCATCTAGGCGAATTGAGCCATAAAGTAATTCAGATTTTAGCCAATCTTGGAGATTTTCAACATTAGTAATAGTACCATCTTCTATTAACATTTCCAACCCTTCCGAATAGCTGTATGCACCAACAGGTAAAGCTGGACTTGCTAATTGTAAAATCGCCAAAAAATGGCTATGTGTGAGAGTGATTTCCATAAGCCCCTAATTCTGGTTGAAAAGGTACAACTTCCTCTTTAATTTCTAACCCCAATTGGATTAACATAGCAGCTAAAACCGTATCTGGAGATAAGCGTAAATAAGTAGAATTAATTTCCACAGGAACATGACGATTTCCTAAATGATACGCAGCCCTTAATAATAAAGGAATTTCTGCATAAGCAGTTAAAACAGGTTCCTGTTTAGCAATAATTCTCATATAAATACTTTCAGTTTCATCTGTGAGAAGATCACCATCGTTTAATACCGTACCTCTAGCTAAACGCAAAAAAATCTCTTGACCATCTGCTAATGCAAATTTATGACGGCTACGAGTGCGTTCTTCCGCAGTCAGCGCAAGAGTGAAAGTAACTATAGTATCATCATTAGGTGGTTGACGTTGAGTAAAAGTCAGCATAATTCCTGAAATTAACTTTAATTTTGATGATTTTGTGTCTATAGTAATTCATTTTCAATATTTAGTAAACAAAAATATACCCGACTTCGTAGAGAAATCGAGTATTTTTAAATATTCCCCTTGCAAATTTCTTTTAACTAAGCAAGTGAGATAGTGAATAATTCCTCATAATCATGAGAGAAATAGTTATAAAATTTGCGGAAATTTTCTGGAGAAACAGCAAGTTGTACAACAGCAAAAACAGCCCGCACATGAATAGCGGCTATCGTGGGTTCTACCTGTTCTTTGTTACTGATACATTCAATAAATTCTTGTAAATTCAAAGATTGAATAGGTTCTGTTTCACCTCCATGTAAATATTCTCTCAATTCCTGGGGTATTTGTGCTGCTAATTCTTCTCTTTCGTCACTAGGAATAATTTTTTTAATAATTTCCAAAGTAGCACGAGTAGCAACTTCTGCTTCTTCACGAAATTCCGATTGAGCTAAACTTTGAACATGGGTTATAAACTCGGTATATTCCATTTTTTTATCTCCAGTATTCAAATCAATAACAAAATAATTATGCGTGAATAGTTTAAAGCCTGAGTATCGTCATTCTAGAAAAGTGGTAAATTTACTTTAGTCTAAACTTGAATTATTAACTTAACTTCATGCTAAAGAAATAGATAGAGATATATCTAAAGTGGGATTTCAGATCCCCGACTCCTAAAAGAAGTCGGGGATCTATTTTTTTAATGTTTTCTATTACTAACGTATCGCTTGATATCTTCCCAAAGCCATTAACGGAAAATACTGTTGATAAAGGTGATACTTCAAATAAAAATGACAAGGAAAACCTGTCCCAGTAAAGTAAATCTCATCCCAAGTACCATCGGATTTTTGTGTTTCTAACAGGTAATTAATCCCCTTTTCAATACTATCAAGAGCTAATTTTCCCGTTGCTTCACCTGCTGCTATTAACCCAATTAAAGCCCATGCAGTTTGGGATGCTGTACTGTCACCTTTTCCTTTTAAATTACGATCATTGTAACTAAAACAAGTTTCTCCCCAACCACCATCATAATTTTGGACTTTCACTAACCAATTAACACCTTGATTGATATTTCCCGCATATTTTAAAGGATTAATTAAAGCCAAAGCTGATAAAACGCCGCTAGTTCCATAAATGTAATTTACACCCCAACGTCCAAACCAACAACCTGCTGTTTCTTGTTCCTGCAAGAGATAATCTAGAGCTTTTTCTAAATTATTTGGTTGAATTGATAAATTACAAGCCCCCAACATTTCTAATACTCTAGCTGTGACATCAGCAGTATTGGGATCAATCATCGCTTTTAGATCACCATAGGGTATATAATTGAGCCATTCTTGATCATTATTAATATCAAAAGCTGCCCAACCTCCTGGTTTGCATTGCATCGTCGCAATCCAATTTAAAGCCCTATTAATAGCTTGTTTTTTCAGTTCTTCATTTGGTAATTTTGCTTGATGTAAAGCCATGACCACTACAGCCGAATCATCCACATCTGGGTAAAAACGATTTTCAAATTCAAAGGCCCAAGCGCCGGGTTTTCCCTGCTTATTTTTGACATTCCAATCACCATAATCGAGAATTTGTTTCTCTATTAACCATTCTCCAGCTTTGACAATAGCGGCATCATTTGGCGCAAAACCTGAATCAATTAAAGCCCGAATCGCCCAAGCAGTATCCCATACAGGAGAAACACAAGGTTGAACACAGTAACTATTTTCTGTTTCAATAGCAAAATTATCAACTGCTTTTAAACCCCGTTCGATAATTGGATCATTAGCATCATAATCTAAACATTTTAAAGCTAACAGAGAATTTAACATAGCGGGAATAATTCCCCCCCAATCACCTGTAACTTCTTGACGTTCTAGAATCCATTTTTCTGCGGCTTTAATGCCTTCATTTCTAAAAGGTACAAAATTCAATCTTTCTGCTAATTTAAACCCATCATCAAGGGTGTTAAATATATCCGACCAATCACCATTTTTTGGCAATTCCCAAACTACATTTACCACACCTTCAGCATATAATTCATCTAAGTTAATTGGTTGATCAATTTTAAAGATGGGTTTCCGATCAAAGACAATTAATAATGGTACAGTGCTAGAACGCGCCCAACTGGAAAGTTCATAAATATTGAAGAAAAAATTATCGGGTACCAACATTACCCAAGGTGGCAAAGAAGGCAGTCCGCGCCAATTATAACAGCCAATCAAAGCTAGATGTAACTTCGTAAAAATCCGAGTTTTGCTAATACCACCTTTAGCTAAAATTAGGGATTTTGCTTTTAGTAATGCTGGGTCTGTAGCAGGTACACCTAACAACCTCAAAGCCATATAAGCTTCTACAGTTGTGCTTAAATCTCCACCATCACCATAAAACAATTCCCAACCTCCATGTTCTCGCTGTTGAGAACGGAGATAATTTTCAACTTTATATAAAGGTCTGGTTTTATCAGTTCCCCAAATCTTATGCAGTAAAACAGCTTCCGAGGTAATGGTAACATTAGATTCTAACTCTGCCCACCAATAACCATCGGGATTTTGAATAGAAAGCAGATGTTTTTGACTGGCGGCGATACCTTCGGTCAGCTTCGCGATCGCATCAACAACTTTATTGACTTTTGTTCCATCTTGTGTTTCCATCAAATACCTACCTCAGCACCAAACTCAAGTATTTAATAACATAACCGAATTACGAGAAAATTCTTCCCCAAAATCAGCAGATATTGTATTCTATCCAAGTCAGTGACAATTAAATGTGTTTTTTAAGTTTTAAATTGGAGTATGGCAACAGTGATGGCAACAATTATCTTGAGTTTGACCCTTCTATCCTTAGTCATTTGGTTATTTTTAATCTTATTTTGGGGGCAATTTTGGCGAATTAATCACCTATTAGAAGCAACACCAGACAAAGATATTGATAATAACACCTTACCAACAGTGTGCGTAGTCATTCCCGCCCGCAATGAAGCCGATGTCATTGCCATTAGCTTGCGATCGCTCCTCCTCCAAGACTATCCTGGTAACTTCACCATCTTCCTCGTAGACGATCAAAGTAGCGATGGTACAGCCAACATTGCCCAAGGAGTAGCCTACGCCCTCGACAAAACCCAGCAACTACAGATTATATCCAGCCCCCCATTACCTCCGGGTTGGACAGGCAAATTATGGGCAATGGCACAAGGTGTACAAACAGCCAGCCTATTAAAACCCGACTATTTTTTACTTACGGACGCAGATATAGAACATCATCCCAGTAACCTCCGCCGCCTAGTTGCCAAAGCCGAAGCCCAGAAATTAGACCTCGTATCCATCATGGTACGATTACGCTGTCAAAGCTTTTGGGAACAACTATTAATACCCGCCTTCGTCTTCTTCTTCCAAAAACTCTATCCCTTTTCCTGGGTAAATAACCCCAAAAAAGCGATCGCCGCCGCCGCCGGAGGTTGTATTCTCATTCACAAAGAAGCCCTCAATCGAATTGGTGGATTACAAGTTATTCGTCAAGCCCTAATTGATGACTGTTCCCTAGCCAAAGCCGTCAAATCAACCAAGGGAAGAATCTGGTTAGGACTTAGCGTCTTAACCTATAGCTTACGCCCCTACGATTCCCTCAAAACAATATGGGATATGGTCGCCAGAAGTGCTTATACACAACTAAATTATTCCCCCTTTCTCCTCCTGGGTAGCCTCTTAGGAATGACCTTAGTATATATAGTCCCACCAGTAGGAATTATTTTAGGACTGGTATTCGGGAATTGGACAATTACCCTCACCTCTGTCATTGGATACCTGCTAATGACTTTTGCTTACTTCCCCATTATTCGCTTTTACAAATGCTCCTCCGCTTTTGCTTTTAGCTTACCCATTATTTCCTTTATGTATACTTGTATGACATTAGATTCAGCATTACAACATTGGCAAGGTCGTGGAGGCGCATGGAAAGGTAGAGTATATGTCAAATAACAAAGTAGGACGAGCAAAAGCAGCAAACACAGAAATTTCCCTCTTCTTTTGACTTCTGACTTGGCGTAAGCCATACTTCTGACTCCTGATCCCTGATCCCTAATCAAGCCAGAGTTTACCCCGTTGACAACCAGTAGCAGGCATTTTTCCCCAGAATTTCCATTTTTACCCATTAAACACCAGACCCAGCATTAACCACACATTAGGATTACTGGTAAAAACAGTAGATCAAAAGTAGTCAGAATATTTAAAACGAGTCCGGATTGGACATTCACAACTAGGGATTAATTTATAGGAAGCGGGACTTGAGAACAGGGAAAGGAAATTCTTCCCATTGACATCAAGTATCATAACCGCAGACTAAAACAGATTGTCATGTTTACAGCCAATGATAAAAGCCCAACTCAGAAATTTGCGTATTATTGACCTCAACTTCACAGAAACTTCACAACTAATAACACAATATCTAGGCTATACTGTTTTCGGGCAATCAAAGTAAACTTTCTCGTTAGTGAAAAACTAAGAGTCCTTAAATCAAATCAGGCATAAACTTCAGCATCTTCCCGCGTCTGGGTGTAGTCGGCAAAAACCCCAAGTCTTAAATAGACCTGGATTTGATTATATGAGGTGAAAAATTGGGTACACAAATATGGATATAAAGAGAGTTTGATCTGGCATAGAAACTAACCGGATCTGACCATCCGAAAAAATTATCTCCACCAACTCTGGCGACTCAACTGCAAGCCAGGGAGGTTTCATCATACCAGGGTATTAACTACTATTCCCCTACTTCCATCAAAAGTTACTCTAACGACTCAAGCTTAGGGGCAAACACGCATATTTACCCCAGAGGTATGAAATGCTGTCCATACTATCACCAACACTCTAGCCACTCAACTACAGCCTAGAGCTATTTCTCAACGCAGATTTATAGCAAATACTTGTGTAACTAGGGTGGAACTACCTATTACACCAGCTTTGCTGTAACCGAAATTTGTTAACCAATGAAGAAAAACTAATAACACTACATCATTATGGACACCACAACTGTAGATAGCAGCAATCTATTAACAGAACTAGATCCTATGTCCGCCACAACTGAAGATCCTAGCAATCTATTAACAGAACTAGATCCTATGTCCGCCACAACTGAAGATCCTAGCAATCTATTAACAGAACTAGATCCTATGTCCGCCACAACTGAAGATCCTAGCAATCCATCAACAGAACCAGATCCTAATCCTATCGCCACCCCAACTGGAGTTAGCAGCAATCCATCAACAGAACTAGATCCTAGTGCTATTGCCACCACAACTGGAGTTAGCGGCAATCCATCGATCATAACAAGTGAAAATACCCCAGTTGAGGAGATCCCATTTGAAGCAGCCCTACCAGATCCTAATTCTGGCAGCGAAGATGAAGAGGTATTTTTGATCGGTATAGATCCTGTAACTGGCGAGACTATTGTTATCGATCCTGTAAGTGGTGAGATTATACCCACTTCCACTCCCATATCCAACAACAACGGCTTTACTATCAAGGGTGTAAGTAGCGATGAGTTCGGCTACTCAGTTAGTGCTGTTGATATTAACGGTGATGGAATTGAAGATATCGTCATTGGCTCACATTTGAGCGATCCTAATAACAAAAGCAACGCCGGAAAAACCTATGTAGTCTTTGGTGAAAGAGATTCACTTAATCGAACCATAGATGTCTCTAGCCTCGATAACACTAAAGGCTTTGTGATCAATGGGCCTAACGCGGGTGATAAATTCGGCTATTCTGTTAGGAATATTGGGGATATTAATGGTGATGGTGTTGATGACCTAGCCATTGGCGCACCCGGTGCAGATGAGAATAGTCTCGGCTCTGCTTATGTCATCTTTGGTAGTGAAGAGTCCGACTATTTTAATAGTCCCATCGAACTCTCCAGCCTTGGCAGTAAGGGCTTTAAGATTCAAGGCAGTGAATATAGTCGTAATGCCGGTTGGTCTGTTAGTGCTGCTGGCGATATCAATGGTGATGGCATCAAAGACCTATTAATTGGCGCAACTAATCCTGGTGATAATGGATCAGGGACTATAGGTGAAAGCTATATCATCTTTGGGAAAGAGAATTTTGACTCAACCCTAAACCTCGATGACCCAAACTTTGGGCTTGATGACGGTTTGATTATCTACAGCTATAACCCGGATAACCCAATTGATGACAACAATAGCTTAGGTTATTCTGTCAGTGACGCTGGGGATATCAACGGTGATGGAATTGATGACCTCATCATTGGTGCGCCCTATGCGAATCCCAATGGTAACAATTCTGGCAGCAGTTATGTCATTTATGGGCGTAGCAATGACAACCCCTTTAGCGATAATAACATCAACATTTACAACTTCAGTAGCAGCGATGGCTTTGTCATCAACGGACAAGATGGTGATCAATCAGGACTTTCTGTTAGCAAAGCTGGGGATATCAACGGTGACGGCATCCGAGACTTGATTATTGGTGGGAAAGGCAAAGGCTATGTGGTCTTTGGCAAAGAAGATTTTGGTTCTAGCATCAATCTTTCTGACCTTAATGGTAGCAATGGCTTTACCATCAATGGTATTTCAACCCTTGATAACTCCGATTGGTATGTCAGTGATGCTGGGGATATTAACGATGATGACATTGATGACATCATCATTGGGGCAAAAAATGCTAATAATAATGTTGGACAAGTCTACGTCATTTATGGCGCAGAGGAAGACTTTGCTCCTACCTTTGAACTCTCAAGTCTCGAAAGTCCCAACAGTCAAAATGGCTTTATAATTGACGGTGCTTCTATAGGTGATAAGTTAGGTAGCTCGATCAGTAATGGAGATTTTGATGGTGACGGTGTTAACGATTTAATTATTGGCGCACCTGGAACAGGGAAAGTCTATGTGCGGCTTGGCACTGACATGGAAACTGACACTGGCACTGACACTGGAACTGATACGGGAACTGACACGGGAACTGATACGGGAACCGACACGGGAACTGACACGGGAACTGATACGGGAACCGACACGGGAACTGACACTGGCACTGATACGGGAACCGACACGGGAACTGAAACTGGCACTGATACGGGAACCGACACGGAAACTGAAACTGGCACTGATACGGGAACTGAAACTGGCACTGATACGGGAACCGACACGGAAACTGAAACTGGCACTGATACGGGAACCGACACGGAAACTGAAACTGGCACTGATACGGGAACTGAAACTGGCACTGATACGGGAACCGACACGGAAACTGAAACTGGCACTGATACGGGAACTGAAACTGGCACTGACACGGAAACTGTGAACGTTAACGATTCCCTCTCACTAATTGGTGATAATGTCTTCAATATCAAAGGTAACGACGGCAAAGTGACACTAGAAGTAAAATTGACAGGATTCAATTTTAATAGTTTCTATGAAATAGGAGTATTTACTGTTGATGATGCGTCTGGTAAAATAGATGGAATTGCCCCAGGTGAACCTGGTTATGCAGAAAAAGCATTAGCAAAAGGTCAGATAATTTTCTCTACTATTACTAATCTTCCTGCTGGATTTGATCTCACTAGCCTCGGTAGGTTATTAGAATTTAACTCCAATGACAATTTGAGATTCTATTTAGTAAAAGATGGTTCAACCGATTCTGTACTGAATAAGAACACACCCATTGGCAATGTTCTCTTTGCCAACCCTTCTACTGTAAAAATTACAGACTTGGGGTCTAATAGTTTCTCCCTAAATTGGGAAGATGGTTCTGGTAATTCAACTGGGTTCGACGATTTGCAAGTCCAGATTCAAGCAAATGAAAAATCTATGCCTTTGGGTACAGCTTTGCAAAGTAAACCACAAGGCGAATCGCTGGATTTACGGGGTATTACTGGTGCAGTAACCGCTGATTTTACCGTTTACCGAGAAGCAAGTTACAACAATTTCGTTGGTTTCTATCGCGTAACTGATGGGAATGGCGGTATTGATACTAATGGTGATGGTATCGCTGATATCCTCCCAGGACAGGATGGTTATGTGCAAGCGGCTCTGAATGGCCGTGTTTCTGATGTTAGTTTGAACGTGAATAACGGCGGAACAGCAGGTTTCAATACTACCCTTCAAGGTGGTGCTATGTATGTACCATTTCTTGTGGCTAATGGTACACTTGATGCCCTACTTGATAGAAATCCTAATAATAACCCAGATATTTACTTCGTCTTCATGGGGGCTAACTCAGATGGTGTAGATCATGTACGGATGTTAGGTGATAATACCTTTGGCTTTGAGGATTTACGTGGTGGTGGAGATAAAGACTTTAATGATGTGATTGTTAAAGTCAATTTGGCACCAGTAGTTTAGCTTAAAAGACATTTCTCCGGTTTAAATTCTGTTTAGATCCCCGACTTCTTAGAGAAGTCGGGGATCTTATGGGTCTATTGGACATTCTTGCCTTAAGCCGTAAACAATAGTTGTGTAACTGTTGTTAAAGCTTTGAGTCCTTTCAATGAACCCGTAATTAATCGAGTTGCTGCTAGGGGTTGACGAATTAATTCCCAAGCTAAGGGTAAAGGTTGTAATGAGCCGTCTGCGCTAATGGCTGAGGTGATATTGGGGATGTCATGGTGAGCATCATCGCTAACTACTCGGAGGACGGCTACTTGTACTGGTGGAGAAACTGCATCCGATGGTTGCTGGGAAAATTCGAGAAAAGCGTATCCTTCCATATCTACAACGTCAGCACCGGATTGTTTTTGGAACTCGCGTTTTTCTGTAGCTTTATATAAGAGGCGATCGCTTGTTAACCCTTTGACTAAAGATACACGATCCCCAAGTTGATTATGTATATCTGCGGTAAAGGAATTATCGCCTTCTTGCAGATTTCCTTGATAAAGACAATTTTGATATAAAACAATATCTCCAATTTGATATTTTTGGCTCAAGCTACCGCACAAACCCATCATCAGCATCCGATTTGCTTGATTATGGGTGAACTGTTGTAAATATTTCCGCACTGGTTCGATTCCCATTGGTATCGCTAATACCTTGGTTTGAGAATTGGGGACGCGACTTAATCCGCGACAGACGGCTTGATATTCTGCTCCCTGGGGGACTAAGATCAAAGTTGACATGAGAATGAGAAATTTAGAAACTATTTTCGGTGTTGCTGATTAAGGGTATGAATTTTAGTCTCACGCAAAGGCGCAAAGACGCAAAGGTAAAATTTTTAAAGGTTCAATTTGGAAATTTCACACCTCGATTCAGCAACGCCCTATTTTCCTTTGACTACAAATAGTATAGAATACTAAGGATACAACGATTTAATGTTATCCGTGTCTGCCAATTTTAAATGGATAAAATAGCTAAATATCGAGAATATATTCAAACTTTGTTAACTAATTACGCCAAAGATGATGATGAAGAAGAACTACAACTGATTTTTGATACCCAAAGGGATCATTACCAATGGATGAATGTCGGTTGGCAAGAACTACATCGAGTTTATCGTAGTGTCATGCACTTTGATATTAAAAATGGCAAAATTTGGCTACAACAGAATTTGACAGACCAAAATCCTGCTGAGGAGTTAGTAAAAATGGGTGTTCCCAAAGAAGATATTGTGTTGGGGTTGCATCCGCCCTACAAGCGTCCATATACAGATTATGGTGTTGCTTAGAATACTTTGAACAAGGAACGAAAGAATTAAGGTTTACTATGACTAAACCTCTCCCACCATTTTCACCCTAGAAGTTCTATACTAACCTGTCAGTTGTCAGTGATCAAAAGACTGACAACTAATCACCAAGGACTCAAATAATTTTATCAGATGGTACAGACCAATACACAATCTACACGGGAAAGCTTCAATATTTCCAAATTAGCGATTAAGTTTTCTTGGTTGACAGTGTGTTTCTGGATAGGTATAGCGGTAGCTGGTGTGCTTGCATTCAGTTCCCTCAAATATGCTTTATTTCCAGACATCACCTTTCCGGTAGTGGTGGTAAATGCTCAAGCACCCTTAACCTCTGCCCTAGATACGGAAGAAAAATTAACTAAACCCCTGGAGGCAAGTCTCAAATCACTGACAGGACTTGAGGATATTCGTTCATCAACTTATCCTGGTCAAACTGCTGTAATTTCCTCTTTTGTGGTGGGGACAAATTTAGAAACTGCGACCAACGAAATTTCTCAAATCGTCAATCAATTAAATTTACCCAAGAATGCCACTAAAAAAATCATCCCTTTGAATCTGAACGAATCAGCGGCTGTTAGCTATGCCATTGAAAGTGCTACTGGGAAGATTGATAATTTACAGCAACTAGCAAAAGAGAAAATTGTCCCAGCGATCGCTAAATTACCAGGAGTCCTCAAAGTCTCTCTCTTAGGAGATGGCAACAGCAGGAGTCAAGAACGTAGGGGCGGGGTTTCCCCGCCCAGCACTCAGGAGGAAAAAAGGAATGTTTTATTACCCTCATCTGGAACCTTAGTCAGATTCAATGGTAAACAGGCTTTAGCCTTTCAAGTAATTAAAAAAGGTGATGCCAATACCCTAGAAGTAGTCAGTCGGGTAGAAAAAGAAGTACAACAGCTAAGGTTGAGCTTAAAAGATGTCACCCTCACCTTAGCTGCTACCCAAGCTGAATATATTCACAACGCCACCCATTCCACCATAGATGCACTGCTTGAAGCCATTATCCTCTCAGTAGTTGTCATCTTCCCCTTTTTATGGAATTGGCGAGCTACGCTGATTTCTGCCTTAGCCATTCCCATATCTTTGTTAGGAACATTTATCGTCATGGCGATATATGGCTTTAACCTAGAAACCATCACCCTGTTAGCCTTAGCTTTAGTCATTGGTTCAATAGTAGATGATGCGATCGTTGATGTCGAAAACATCATGCGGCATATAGAAGCAGGAAAAACCCCCCGCGAAGCGGCCCTCATAGCCACCAATGAAATTGGTTTAACTGTCACCGCAGCCACTTTGACAGCGGTAGCGGTATTTTTGCCTATCGGTTTAATGGGTGGAGTCATTGGTCAATTTTTCAAACCCTTTGGGATTACAGTTTCCGCTGCCATGCTCACATCCATGTTAGTCGCCCGAACCTTATCACCAGTCTTAGCTATTTACTGGCTCAAAGCGAAACCATCCAATTCTCCCCAAAAGCAACGTAAAATTTGGTTAGAATTTGATCAGGCTTACCGTAACTTGTTAGCCTGGTCATTGCAGCACCGCTTGATAGTTGTTGGCTTGGCAGTGGGTAGTTTAATAGCTGGTTTAGCCCTAATTCCCCTAATTCCCAAAGGGTTTATTCCCAAACTTGATCGAGGAGAATTTAATATTGTCTATACTGCTCCTTTACCTAGTCTTCCTGGGGATCTTGCACAAGGAAGGACAGAAGGACTAGGACAACCAGGAGGACAGGCAGGACAAACGGGACAACAAGATAAATTAGGAAATTCGTCTTTGTCTGCTGCGGCTTTAGCTGCTTCATCATCTTCTATTCCCATTCCTAATCCTTTAAACGATTCTTTGGATGTTGCTAAGAAACTGGAAGAAGTAGTGAGGAAGTCTCCCGCAGTAGCAACTGTGTTTACTACTGTCGGTTCTCGTGAAGGTGAGCCAAATAAAGGAACGCTGTACGTTAAGCTGAAAACAGACTCAGAAGTGAAAACGGCAGAAGTACAAGACCAACTCCGCGCTGCTTTGCCAAAATTGGCGGGTGTAACTACAAGTGTAGAAGATATTCAGTTTGTAGACACAGGTGGACAAAAACCTCTGCAAATAGCCTTACAAGGTAATGATCTTCAAGCTTTAACGACGGCGGCTAAAGCCGTAAAAGCCCGAATTGAGAAAATATCAGGGTTTGTGGATGTGACTATTACAGGTGCATCTGTGCAACAAGATACTATTTTCCACATTGAACGTTTGAATAATCAGCGGGTAGCTTATATCGGCGCTAACCTGGGTCAAAATTTAACTTTGGGTGATGCGACTGATCAGGTGGTAGCAGAAGCTAAAGCAGTTATACCTGCGGGTGTTTCTTTGAATTTAGGGGGAGATTCTGCCCGTCAAAATGAGGTTTTTGCGAGTTTCGGCACGACTTTGGGGTTATCAGCACTTTGTATTATTGTGGTGTTAGTTTGGTTATTTAAAAGTTGGGTAGACCCCATAGTTATTGGTCTTTCTTTACCTTTAGCAATCGTGGGGGCTTTGTTGGCACTGCTATTTACAAAAAGTGATTTTGGGATGATATCTCTAATTGGTTTTGTATTTTTGCTGGGGATTACTAACAAAAATGCTATCTTAATTGTAGATTACATTAACCAGTTAAGAGATTCTGGACTAGAAAGAACTGAGGCAATTCTCAAGGCTGGCCCTGTCCGTTTGCGTCCCATTATGATGACAACTGCGGCGACAATTTTGGGGATGGTTCCCATTGCTTTGGGTTTAGGTGCGGGTTCAGAATTGCGATCGCCCATGGCTGTATCTATTGCTGGTGGTTTGGTCAGTTCTACTATTCTCAGCTTGTTTGTTGTCCCAGTATTTTACGCCATTTTAGATGATTGGTTTCCTAGGAAAAAGATAAAGGGGGATAGTTAACACTCTCAGCGGCTTTAGCCACTGAGCTTTACGCTTACCGAATATTCCTTGTAAATCTGGTGTTGGTGAATTGGGGTATGAAAGTCGAAAACTTCATCTCTCAAACTCTTACTCTCTGTGCCTGGAGCGTTTCTGCGTGTTCGCGCAGCGTGCCGTAGGCATAATAAAATCATACTTTTACTCAGCAACACCAGATTATCTAATAAAGTGCGATCGCTGGTATCCCCTTCAATCAATTCTACTTGTAAAACCTGTTCTACCAAATCCCGATGCAACTATCAACCTCTAAGAGGGTGTTTGAAAAGTTCTGCTGAACTTAGCGCAGCGTAGTGATGCATCCCTGGGTAATCACTCAAACCCTTGATTTTTCCTTCAGTTTTACTCCGATTAGAATTTTCAAATTTTGCTGCTGGGGAAGAAACCGAATAGTTTGACTACTCCACTAATTAAGGCAATAATCACCGCTACTAGAACTCCACGATTAATAAATTCTTGGTTATCTAATCTTTTAGGACTTACGCATTGACAAAAAAATGAATCTATGTTGATGAAGCAGCACAAGCATTGGTAAGATTGTCCACAATGTAGTCGCGCACAACTAAAGTGAATAAGTTTCTTTGCACTTCATACCAATTAGAAATTATGTTTTCAGAGCGCATTTTTTCTAAACGAGCAAATGCTTGAAGTGAACAAAATATGTGTGTTTTGATTGCTTGGCTATCTCTCACCATAAATCGACAAATTCCACATACTTGTTTAATGGCTCTGTGAAAACTTTCAATTCCCCAATGGGTATCATGAATTGTTACAAATTCGCTTCTGGTTATTTCCTGGAGAGATTCTTCATCTGGTAGATATAATATGGCAACATCAGCAGCTAGGTTCTTGTGACAAGGAAACTCTAGCTCGATAGGGTTTATTAGAGGCATTATAAATTTCAATCACTCCCCTAGCTTGTCCTGATTCTGCTTTGCGTTGAATTGTTAAAGGAGAAACAGATAATTGACCATAGGCTACCATAGGGGTCAAACCAAGGGTAAAGCAACAGAAGAAGGGTATAATTTTCGCAATTTTGCTTTTCATATTTTATATTTTCTATGACTGAAAATGAGTTTTGTATACAATTAAGGTTTTCAGATTTTACCAGTGGGGAAGAAACCGAATAGTTTGACTACTCCACTAATTAAGGCGATAATCACTGCTACTAGAACTCCACGATTAATAAATTCTTGGTTATCTAGTCTTTTATCAATACCAATAACTTTTTCGTCTAGGGTTTTAATTTCCCCTGATAGTTTTTCGTCTAGGGTTTTAATTTCCCCTGATAGTTTTTCGTCTAGGGTTTTAATTTCCCCTGATAGTTTTTCGTCTAGGGTTTTAATTTCCCCTGATAGTTTTTTATCTAAGGTTTTAATTTCCCCTGATAGTTCTGCTTGTCCAATTTCCAGTTTATTTAGTCTACCATCAATAGTTTCTAGTTTTTGGTTGACTTCAGTAAACTTTTGATTGACTTCAGCAAATTGCCGATCCATTTTTTGGTTAACTTCGGTAAATTGCTTCTCTATCTTTTGATCCAAACGAGATAATATTTCTTCCAGAGTATAAGTGAGAATTGGTGGGTTGGTTGTCATATATTTTCGTGATAGTTATTTTGGGGACAATAACAGTAGCATCTGTCATTTTACTATTTTACCCCCTTGTGAAGGAGAAGGGACTTGTTTACCAACAAGATACCACCTGAGTTCTGAGTTCGGAGTTTCTCCTTCGGAGACGCTACGCGAACGGAGTTATGATTTTTTCAACGAGAGAATAAGGGCTTGAGACTCCTACGTGGGGTGAGTTTTCCACAAATTATCGTTATGTCGAACTCATGTGATACCCGACTTCTTAGAGAAATCGGGTATCTGACCCGCATTTCTCACAAACAATGCGATTCCTAGGTCGCGCTATCTCTATTCCTTCGGAACGCTATGCGAACGAGACGACATCTTCTAAGGCTTTTATTTATGCCTTTGTTGATGCCATTGCCAAGCGTGAGAGACGATATCTTTAATACCTGGATATTGGGGTTGCCAATTCAAGATTTTCTGAGCTTTTTCGCTTGTACCAATTAAGGCTGGAGGATCTCCGGGACGGCGATCGCATTCCTTGACTGATATTACCATACCTGTGACATCTTCTGCCGCAGCAATCACTTCCCTCACTGAAAAACCGTTACCATTACCTAAGTTAAAAACTTCGCTTTCACCACCATTTAATAAATATTCTAGTCCCAAAATATGAGCATCGGCTAAATCATTGACATGAATATAATCCCGAATACAAGTACCATCAGGAGTAGGATAATCAGTCCCAAAAATGCTAATAGCTTCCCGTTGACCTAATGCTGTTTGTAACACTAAAGGGATTAAATGGGTTTCGGGATGATGATCTTCTCCTAATAATCCTTCAGGGTTAGCGCCAGCAGCATTAAAATAGCGGAAACGTACTGATTTAAAATTGTATGCCACATCAAAATCAGTTAATATCCTTTCTACCATTAATTTAGTTGCACCATAGGGATTAATGGGATTTTGGGGATGATCTTCCGTAATCGGAATAAAATTCGGTACACCATAGGTGGCACAGGTGGAAGAAAAGACGAATTTATGAATTGAAGCTGCTAACATTGACTCTAATAATGTCAACGTTCCTAAAACATTATTCCGGTAGTATTTAGCTGGGTCAGTGACAGATTCACCTACATAAGCATAGGCGGAAAAGTGCATAACTGCGGCAAAATGGCGACTCTGAAAAAGATTATCTAATAAAGTGCGATCGCTCGTATCCCCTTCAATCAATTCTACCTCTAAAACCTCTTCTACCAAATCCCGATGTCCATACACCAAGTTATCCAGGATGACTACCTCATAACCAGCTTGCTTGAGTGCTAACACTGTATGAGAACCAATATATCCTGCTCCTCCCGTCACCAAAATGCTAGGTTTTCTCGCTGACATAGTTTATTTCTCCTTGATGGTCATTTTGTTAATCTAATTTAGCTTAATTTGAAATCAGATCCCCGACTTCTTTAAGAAGTCGGGGATCTGATCTCTGGTCAATATGCCTGTCCCAACAGAACTTTATTTACACTTTAATAAACCAGCGTTTCTGATACATTAACACAGCCACACCATACCAAAATAACAAGGTAATAAATGCAAACAAAAATGAGCCATTGAAATTTCCTGCCCAAGATGCAAAGATATTTTTGTAAATCCAATTATAGATACTAACAGCAGTTTCACCTGTACCCAGTTGAGTTTTGGCTATGATTTTAATTAGAAATACAGAAGCTACAAAAAGAGCGATCGCATTTAATCCCATGATCTCAAAAGGCTTACTCCAGCGTTTAATTAGCCTCACCTCTATCAACTCATAACAAGCTGCTAATAACATTAACGCCCAACCAGAGGTAAATAAAACATAGGAACTCGTCCAAATTTTCTTATTAATGGGAAATGACACATCCCAAATAATTGCAATTACCAAACAACACAAACCAAACAATACTAAATCCATGCTAGTTTGTGAACTAGCCTGTTTTTTATCTTTAATCCATTCCCCTGTAAAATAACCAGCTAAAACGCTAACTATTGCCGGAATAGTGCTAAAGAGTCCTTCAGGGTCTCCCATAAAATTAAACCCATCACCCTTATACAAATGTGCTTTGGGAATAATTAATCTATCAATAAATGCACCAAAATTACCTTCTCGCGTCAGCACTCCCGCACCATAATCAGGAACAGGAACATACATCATTGTCAACCAATAAGCAATTAGTAATCCTCCTGCTACTAACCATTGACTTTTGCGAGGTAATTTTAAAACTATTAAAGATGCAAAAAGATAAGTTAAAGCAATCCGTTGTAATATCCCCATCAAGCGGATACTACTTAAATCAAAAGTCCCAACACCTTGATTCCAAAAACCATTTAATACTAAACCCAATATAAATAGAATCGCAGTCCGGCGCAGGATGCGTAAATAAACTGCTTTGGTGGGTTTGTTCTGGGCGGTATATTTTGCTAAAGAAAAGGTCATTGCTACACCGACAATGAATAAAAAGCAGGGAAATATTAAATCAGTAGGTGTACAACCGTGCCATTTGGCATGACTGAGGGGACGATAAACATCATCTGCAACTCCGGCCATATTAGCGAGAATCATCGCTGCAATGGTGATACCACGAAACACATCAAGTGAACTCAGACGCATAGGCGGAATAATCTATTTGAGAGTCTAACGGGTACTTTTTTCTTCTAGAAACTTACCAATGTCACCATCAAATAAGTCAATGATGGTACTAACAACCACTTTAATTTTGAGGGGATTATTTCCATAGAGATAGCATAGTTCATATTTTTGTTCATCAGTTCCCAATAATTGTTTTGATTGGATTAGGGAAAAAGCTATTTCTGATGAACCCAATAATCCCAAAGAACGTACTGATAATGTCCACCTCTCCATAAAACCAACTTCAGCAGGTTTGGATTGACTGGTGAAAATCAGACAGCTTTGATGGTGTGTTTCCGCAATTATTTGGGTGAGTTGAGTATATTTTATATAATTAATATCTGAAGCCGGGTCAAGATTATCCAAGATAATCAGACAACGACGAGTACGCAAATAATGGATAACTCGATTAATGTCGGATTTGCTTTCTTTGTGATTAGAGACAAAAGATAGCAAGTCAGTGATCATACTCTCAAAAGATGGAACAGTAGGCACTGAACGCCAAAAAACGCAATCAAACTCACCCCCAATCTGTTTTGCTAGTTGAGTAGCTAAAGCTGTTTTACCAACTCCACTGATACCGAACAATCCTACCAACCGACAGCTATCTTGGATAATCCATGATTCTAGCTGTATGAGTTCTTCCCTGCGTCCGTAAAATGGTGAAATATCAATTGCTGTTCCCCAATCTTGGAATTTATTGAAATTGTTTTTTTTTTGCGTATTTGTCCGGATTGCGGGGGGGTAGATATTACTTCATCGCTGCTAGTGGTAATTTCTTGCCAATCTAGATTTAATTTGCGACATAGTTCTTCAACGGTTCTATAGTTAACAGGTTTACCAGTTAAGAAATTACTAACTGTAGCTAAGGATAATCCGGTATCATCAGCTAAGGCTCTTTGGTTAGCATATCCACTGCGTGTAACAGCCACCCTAACCTTGTCAATACAGTCATAACGAAGGCATAGTGATCTTGGCATTGATTTTTGTTAAGTGGTTATTCCCATGGTGAAAGCGTACAGACGATGGTTCATTTTTACGCTTAAATTCGCCTATTTTAGGTAATTTATGACTTTAATTTTTAATTTCTCTTTGGCATCTTAACGCACCAATTAAGCAACTGTCAAGCTTATGCCTTGAGGCTTATCTGTCATCTATCCAAAGATAGATATATCACACATTAATGCCTGCGCTCAATTGAAAAAAGCCTTGATTCGTCTGTTGGGTTAAGGTCCGAAACCCAACTTACGAGAAAATAGCAAAGGTATAGTAGACATCCGGTGAAAAAAATTGTAGGAACAATTCATGTATACTTTTAAAAAAACTTAATATATATGCGATCGAAGTCAGTACAAAGTCAGTAATAGTCAGTACGGAACTTAGTCATCTATAGTGTATACTAAAAAAAGCGAACATATACAATATACAGAGTCATATTTATGACGGAATCCATCGCATATATTAGTTTCAGCACTACTGCTTTTATCTCTCCCGAAGGCAATAGTGGAAGCTTTGTCAATAACAATGCCGTAACTTTAACCAGAACTGGTGACCTGAGTGAAACTCAAACAGTCCAAGTAGTTGTCAACAGTGCCTCTCCAGGATCAGCCGCCGGGGGAGACAGCATCAGCGAATTAACAGACTATAACAATACCAATTTCCCGATCACAGTAACGTTTAATCCTGGTGAAGAAACTCAAACTGTCGAAATTCCTATTTATGGAGACACCACTGTAGAAGCCAGCGACACTATTGGCTTGGAACTTATTAATCCTTCAGAGGGTGTGAGTCTGGGGGTATCAACGGCGACTTTGACCATCCAGAATGACGACAGTCGTGGACTTCTCGATATTGTCTTTGTTCAAGACCTTTCGGGGTCATTTGGAGACGATATTGCAACGGTTAGGGGACTTATTCCTGGCTTAATTGCTAATATTCTGAGCTTTGAACCTAATGCTCAATTTGCGGTAGCCTCCTTTGTTGACAAACCAATTTTTCCCTTTGGAAGCGCTGGGTCGGACTATGTTTACCGGACAGATCTTCCCCTCACTGCAAATCTCACAGATGTACAGTCCACCTATGATAATCTGGTGATATTAAACGGGGGTGATTGGTCTGAGTCTCAACTGGAAGCTCTAATGCAGACTGGGTTACGTACAGGTGAGCTTGGTTTTCGACCGGACTCCCAGAGACTCGCTATTATTTTCACAGATGCTCCCTATCATTTTGCAGGGGATGGTGCGCTCGCCGGGATTTACACACCCAACAACGGAGATGCCATTTTAGATGGTACGCCGGCAGGAACAGGTGAGGATTACCCTGGTATCGCTCAAGTTGCCAGTATTCTGAGTGCCGCAGGCGTAAGGATTGTTCCGGTTTTTGCGGTCACTCCTGAAAATATCAGTGCTTATGAATCCTTAATTTCTCAATTGGGGGGTAATGGTTCTGTTGTGGCTTTGGAAAATAATAGTTCAAATATTGTCAGTGCGGTACAAAGTGCATTAGGTAATGTGGTGAACATTAGTGTGGATGCTGCCCCAGGTTTGTTTACGACAGAAGCAGGGGGAACGGCTACTTTTACGGTATCGCTAACCAGTCAGCCAACTGCCGATGTCATTATTCCTATCAGCAGTTCTGATCCAACAGAAGGGGAAGTTTCTGTTACTTCGCTGGTATTTACTCCAACTAATTTTAATGTTCCCCAGACCATCACTGTAACCGGTGTTAATGACGATTTAAATGATGGCGATGTGAGCTACTTGATTTTGACAGGTGAGACAATCAGCGAAGATCCCAATTATAGCGGACGTAATGCTGGAAATGTGGCAATCACTAACGTAAATGATGACATAGTTGCTATCCTGCAAGTGCGACTGAATCTGCTGGCAGATAACGATGGAACACCTGGTGAAATAATCAGCAATAACCAAGTAGGACTAAATCGTTCCTTCTTTGTAGAAATACAGGTAGCAGACCTGCGTGGAAATGCGGCTGGGGTTAACGGTTTAGGACTTAATTTAGCTTGGGATGGGCTGATTCTGGAATCTATTGATACGCCCTTTGACCCCGCCAACATTATCACCGCCAATTTCCCACTGTTACAGGATGGAACTGTAGACAATAGCAGTGGTTTGATTAACAACCTTAGTGGCGGTTCTCTCCCCGCTTTTGAATTGGGTCAAGCTATAGGAGTGAATCAGTTAGAACGCTTTGCTCTTCTGCGCTTTCAAACAGAAAATTCCACCGGGACTTACTATTTCACAACCACAGTAGATAGTGCTGCTTTAGCGGATGATCTAGCTTTATTTGACCCCTACTACCCCAACTACCCCTCTTACTCTCTAGATGTGGAAACATCCCAACCAATTCTCATAGGTTCGGTTTACAGCCAATATAACTTTACCTATAACTACGGTAATGGGGATAGTTATACGGGTTATGTTTATGCCGTGGAAGGTACTTATACAGCAGGTCAAACCATTGGCAACATTTATAACGAAACGGGGAATTATGGCTATTACACCATTGACTCCATTGCCTCCACTACTTTAGATAGTTCCTTTAACAATCTTGTCTATGTCACCAGCTACACAGATGGTGATACGGGTTATGGAACAACAACTAATATCAGCAGTGGAACTGGCTACTCTGGTTTAGGCTATGAATCTGGCAATGCCTATGATGTGAATGGCAATAGTGCCGACTCCTACTTTAGCCAATACTACGAAGCCGACATTCTGGCTAATCAGAAATATAACTTCACCTATAGCTACGGTAATGGCGATAGTTACAGTGGTTATGGCTACGCAGCAGTAGGAACCTATACAGCAGGTCAAGTATTGGATGGTTATGCCAATGAGACAGGCTATACAGGACAGTACACCATTGACTCCGTTGAGTTAGGCAATACTAACGCAGGCTATAACGGCTACGTCTATGTCACCGGCTACACAGATGGCGATACGGGTTATGGAACAACAACTAATATCAGCAGTGGAATAGGTTACTCTGGTTTAGGCTCTGAATCTGGCAATGCCTATGACGCAAGTGGCAATAGTTCCGACCCCTACTTCAGTAACTCCGCTGAAGCTGACATCCAGAACCAACTATTCAACTACACCTACACCTACGGTAATGGCGATAGTTATAGTGGTTATGGCTACGCTTTAGCAGGAACCTATACAGCAGGTCAAGTATTGGGTGGTTATGCCAATGAGACAGTAAATATTGGCTACTATACCATTGACTCAGTGAGCGCTGGAACAACGGATAGTTTCTATAACAACCGCGTTTATGTCACCAGCTACACCGATGCTGACACTCTCTACGGTGAGACCACCAGTCTCTATAGCGATGGCGGCGGCTCTGGTTTAGGCTCAGAATACGGTCATGCTTACACAGCAGAAGGGAATAGCTATGATAGCCTCTTTGGGGCTTACCCTGACGGCACTGGTATTCACAAGGAAGCTGATCTTGTGATTCCAGGTTTGGCTATTACTGATAATTCAGGCAATGC
>NZ_JADEVZ010000124.1 GCF_015207875.1 Dolichospermum sp. LEGE 00240 | reverse complement strand
TTACTTAATATGTTCTATTTTTTGGCAAATAAAGTTAAACTCAACCAGAAAATTAGGTAGATAAAATTTTCCTGGCTGAAATTTTTCAAAAATCCCAATAATCTAGGTCACATCTGCGGAATGTGGGTTGTAAACAAAATACTTTTGACCATCCTCAAATCCTGAACATCCTGATTCAGACAAAATGCAATTTCTGAAAATGTAGATTAATTTTAATAAAACATCCTGTACATCCTCAAATCCTGGACATCCTGATTCAGACAGATTTGGTATAATTAACATGAGCATTCACTAACTGAGTTAACTATGAAAGCACTAGACATAAAAGTAACTATAACAAATGATGGCAAATTATTAGTCAATTCTCCTGTAGATATGCCAATGGGAGAATATAACGCTGTGATTGTCTTAGAAGATAGATAAAGCGCAAAGTTTACTTGATATTATTCAGGTCAATCCGTTTCAAAATCCTCCACCTTATGAAAAGTTAGTAGGAGATTTAGAAGGTGCATATTCACGACGGATTAATATTCAACATCGTTTAGTATATGAAGTGATTGAAGATGAAAATATTCTTGGCAATATCCTCAAGATGATAGTGAACGGAAATCTTGTCATAGACGGTAAGATACAAAAAACTCAACCTCTCCAGAGCTAATACTTATTTAAGCATGATTATTGACAATAATTTTGGCTCTTCGGTAATTGTTACGAACTTCAAGGATTGCCTTTAGAACTTTGCTTACACTCTCATCTAGATTTTCATGATCTGTTTTGCATTCAACTTCTGGGTCAATTGGTGGTTCATAGGGATCATTAACTCCTGTGAAGTTTTTAATTTCCCCTGATCTAGCTTTTTTATATAAACCCTTGACATCTCGTTGCTCACAAACATCTAACGGAGTATTGACATAAACCTCAATGAAATTACCAATTTTCTGCCGAACTTCATTACGGATATCTCGGTAGGGAGAAATGGCTGCAACCAAAACAATTACACCATTGCGAGTCAATAATTGGGCAACAAAACCTATGCGACGAATATTTTCGTCTCTATCTTTCTTGCTGAAACTTAAACCCTTCGTTAAGTTCTGGCGGACAATATCGCCATCAAGAACTTCAACTTTATCGCCCTGTTCCAGAAGCTTTTGCTCTACATCTCTACAAATGGTAGTTTTACCCGCTCCACTTAAACCAGTAAACCAAACAGTCACACCTGATTGTTGCATTTTTATGGGTTTGAATTCTAAATCTTAATCAATACCTTGCCCGAAAAAAGAGTATGAAAAGAGGGCTGATGTAGTAAAGTTTCTGCAACATTTATTTACAATGTGTCCCAAATTGCAGCTATCCCGACTTTACCCCCTGTAGGCTAGGTTTATGACAAAGCAGGGGGATATTTTAACCTACCTTCCGCACCCTAAACTGTCACACAACGAAAATTGGTCGTTTGGAGATTTGGTTTTAGCGAACTGCTTGCAGCAGCGCTTCGCTATCGCCTACCAATATTTCTTGGTTTTGGTACAAAATACAACATTAAATGGGGATAAAAATCAGAAAAAACCGATTGTGACACCGGGGGGTGCGGAATGTGGGTTTTAAGGTAACACTCTATCTCCTAGAGTGGTTATGCTAAAATAATTAATATAAATAAAATAGAAGATGAATACATTCTAATTGTAGCGATTATGCACTCTAGTCGAAAACCAAAATATTGGCAGGATCGTATTTAATTGATTTCTGAATTTTCACACAATATGATGAAAAATTATTTTCAGCAAATCTCCTTGGGAAAAAGGCTTTTCTAAATAACCATTAGCTCTCACCAACTTAGCTTTTGCTCTATCTCTTAATCCCATTCTTTCAGTCATCAAAATCACAGGAATATTTTGATAATGCGAGTGTTTTCGTAATAAGGAACAAATTTCATAGCCATCTAAATTAGGCATTTCTACATTTAATAAAATCATATCTGGCTGTACCCGTAGAATCTCTATTAAAGCTTGGGAAGAATCCATAAATTTCAGCACAGAAAATATTTGCTCATCTAAAAAATCTTCCACAGCATTTAATATGCTATAATCATTGTCCACACCCAAAATACTATATTTCTTCCTCTCCTTAACTTCTGAGTTTATCGGCTGCTGTATATGTGGTTGAGGATCAACTTGATCAAAATTACTTTTAGATAATTGTTCTTGATAGGTACTAGGTGACGGGGACTGATGATGATTTTCCAAATTCAAATTTTCCTGAACATCAACCTTAATCTCTGATTGACATTTTTCTACTAAAGTTCTTAAATTCAAATGACAAAATTTAGGAAGATTATCTAAAAAAGTATGGGGAACAAATTCATAACTGCCATATTCTAAATTCAGTAATGATTCTAAAACCTCCAAAGCTAATTGTTCAATCAACAAAGCAGCCTGATAGTGACTGAGATATTTTTGATTAACTAACCAACAAATTGCTAAATAATCTGGATTGGGAATTGACTGATTTTCAACATCTTTTTCAAATATCATCCGCACCTGTTCATTAATACCTAAAGGCAGAGTAGAAATTTGTTGGCTTAATCTCTGTAAATTGCGATAAAGAGGTTCAAACATTTCCTCTGAATAACTAGCGTAAATTAACTTACCCTGATCCATGTATATTGACCATGCACCCGACTCACTAAATACCTGCAAACAACCAGTAAAAGAGTTATTAGTAATCTTTTTGAATAAGCTAATTGGCTGGATATTTTGAAAAAATCTATATCTACTAATAGGAATTATGTTCATATTCTGAGATTGATCATTAAAATTTTCTCTCATGATCATTTAATTACTGGATTTTACAAAGGTTGTGAATTATAATTTTTCAATTATTACTTTTAGGTTACTATAGATTTTTTAGAGAAATAAAAAAGTATCTTAAAATAAGATGAAAAAATCAAGTACAGAGGTTCTCCTAGAACATTTTGAATCTCAATGTTTCTTAAAACACCCCACATCTAATCGTGTCTGCAATTAATAATATCCAAGTTAGCGAAAATAGCGATCGCCTAGACCGCTACTTATCCCAAGCCTTATCAGATTTATCCCGTTCTCGCATCCAGCAGTTAATAGAACAGGGTCATGTTCAAGTTAATGGCAAAATTTGCACATCTAAAAAGATTAACCTGAAAACAGGCGATCGCATTACCCTGGAAATTCCCACAATCCAACCTTTAGAAGTAATCGCAGAGAATATTCCCTTAGACATCCTCTACGAAGACGACGAACTTATCATTCTCAATAAACCCGCAGGTTTAGTAGTCCACCCCGCACCCGGACATCCTGACGGGACTCTAGTTAATGCCATATTGGCACACTGTCCCAACTTACCAGGAATCGGTGGCGTGCAACGTCCAGGCATAGTCCATCGTTTAGACAAAGATACAACAGGAGCAATTGCGATCGCCAAAACAGACCTAGCCTATCAGCACCTCCAAGCGCAACTACAGGCAAAAACCGCCAGAAGAGAATATTTAGGCTTAATTTACGGTGTCCCCAAAACAGAAACCGGCACCATCAACCTACCCATAGGTCGCAATCCCCAAGATCGCAAAAAAATGGCTATTCTTGCCGTAGAAGATGGTGGACGCAATGCTATCACTCATTGGTGTGTAAGGGAACGCTTCGGCAACTACACTTTAATTCACTTCCAACTAGAAACAGGACGTACCCATCAAATTCGCGTCCACAGCGCCAAAATGGGTCATCCCATCGTCGGCGACCCCATTTATAGTTCAGGTCATTCCCTGGGTGTAAATTTGCCGGGACAAGCATTACACGCTTGGAAACTTCAGTTACAACATCCCGTTTCTGGCGATTTAGTCGCAGTCACAGCACCCCTTCCCCGCAGCTTAACAACTTTACTGGAAGTTCTGCGCCGTCGTAGTGGTATTTGTTAAGAATTTTTGAAAAAATAGCCATTTAGTCTCATTTTGTGAATGCCACCTTTGGGAAAAATTATATCCCCCCTGGGGGGAAAAACAGGAAAATTTCCCAAATATTTAGAAATGTAAATTTAACACTCCTTAACAAAACTCATAAAACTTTTACAGGAAACAAAAAGGCTGTAATGTAATTACATCAAGAGTTTCCAGCAAAATTAAAACAATCTTTAACCGCCAAGTATTGCGATTTTTTGCAAAAAATGTAAACTTGTGTAACGTAAATATAAGATTTTTCTCAGCTACACCCCTTATCCAGGAAGGATTTGAGCCTTATCTTAAGTTACGATCTCATTTATTCATAATTTGTAACGAATAAAGACTCTATAGCATTGTATAAACATAAACTGTAGGGGTTAAACAACAGAGGAAAGTTGAAAAAAGCAGGCAATTCATCAAGTTTGCCAGTTTCTCATAAAATTCTCCTTGACTCTCATAATTTCTGGTTTGTAAACTGTAAACTAGTAGATGAGAAGACAAACTGAGAGACGCTTTGATTTGACTCCGTTGTGAACAAATCCAAATTAGTTTTAATTTAGACATCTCTCAACTAAGTAATTTAGGAGATTAGAGTCCATGACATTAGATGTATTTTCCAAGGTTGTTTCCCAAGCCGACGCTAGAGGCGAATTCCTCAGCACCGAACAACTAGATGCTTTAAGTGCAGTTGTAGCTTCTGGCAACAAGCGTTTAGATGCTGTTAACCGGATCACAAGCAACGCTTCCACAATCGTTACCAACGCTGCTCGTTCTTTGTTTGAAGAACAGCCTCAATTGATTGCTCCCGGTGGTAATGCTTACACAAACCGTCGTAACGCTGCTTGTTTGCGTGACATGGAAATCATTTTACGCTATGTTACCTACGCTGCGATCGCAGGTGACGCTAGTGTTCTTGATGACCGTTGCTTGAACGGCTTGCGCGAAACATACCAAGCTTTGGGTACTCCTGGTAGCTCTGTAGCAGTTGGTGTTGGCAAAATGAAAGAAGCAGCGATCGCTATTGTTAACGATCCTAACGGTATCACCAAAGGTGATTGCAGTTCTTTGGTTTCCGAATTAGCAAGCTACTTCGACCGTGCTGCGGCTGCTGTTGCTTAATAATTCACTACAAATTAGCTCGAACCTGAATTGAGCTTTTCCCATAGTCTGCATGGCCTAGCCATACAAAAAAAGCAAGAAACTATCTAGGAGATTTTCACCAATGAAAACACCAATTACCGAAGCAATCGCATCTGCTGATACCCAAGGACGCTTTTTAAGCAACACCGAATTACAAGCAGTTAACGGTCGTCTAGTTCGTGCCGCTGCCAGCATGGAAGCTGCTCGTGGTTTAACAGCTAACGCTCAAAAGTTGATTGACGGTGCTACCAGCGCTGTATACAGCAAATTCCCTTACACCACCTCTACACAAGGCAATCAATTCGCATTTGATCCTCGTGGTAAAGCTAAGTGCGCTCGTGACGTTGGTCACTACCTCCGCATCATCACCTACAGCTTAGTTGCTGGTGGTACAGGTCCTTTGGACGAGTTCTTGATTGCTGGTTTAGCTGAAGTTAACGCTGCATTTGACTTGTCTCCTAGCTGGTACGTAGAAGCTTTAAAATCTATCAAAGCTAATCATGGTTTGAGTGGTCAAGCTGCTAACGAAGCTAACACCTACATTGACTACGCAATCAACGCTCTTAGCTAGATAGCGTCATGCCCGGAGAGGGATACAATTGTTAGATGGATTTACCCCTAAAGGGGTTCACCAGTCGTTCATGGGGAGTCACTGCGTAAGTTGGAAAATATTCCGACTGGGAATTGAGTGGCGTTAAGACCATACATGATCACTCTGGTTCACCTAGCAATTGGATCTAGCTCCGGGCATAGTTTTATGTACAGATAGGTAATTTAAGTTGTTAGTGAAAGAAAAAGACAAGAGTCAAGAGTCAAGAGGCAAGAGGTAAATCCCACTGACAACTGACCACTGACCACTAACCAAGCTTTATTCAGCCAAAATTCGGCACAATAAAGGGGAAAAATATGTCAATTACAGCAGCAGCATCCAGACTGGGGACAGAGCCTTTTAGCGACGCACGCAGAGTTGAGCTACGCCCCAACGCCAGCCGAGAAGAAGTCGAAGCGGTAATTCGTGCTGTTTATCGGCACGTTTTAGGAAATGACTATATATTGGCATCAGATCGCTTAATCAGTGCAGAATCACTGTTACGCGATGGCAACTTGAGCGTCCGTGAATTTGTTCGCAGCGTTGCTAAATCAGAACTCTACAAAGCTAAATTCTTCTACAACAGTTTTCAAACTCGGTTAATTGAACTCAACTATAAACATTTGTTGGGTCGCGCACCATACAATGAGTCCGAAGTAACTTACCACTTAGACTTATATATTAACCAAGGTTACGACGCGGAAATTGACTCCTACATTGATTCTGAAGAATATCAAAACAGCTTTGGGGAAAGTGTTGTTCCCTACTATCGTGGTTTTGATTTCCAAACAGGACAAAATGCAGCCGGATTTACTCGGATGTTCCGTTTATACCGGGGTTATGCCAACAGCGATACTGCTCAAGTCGAAGGTGCTAAATCTCGTTTAGCGCGGGAACTAGCTAGTAATCAGACCTCATCAGTTGTTGGACCATCTGGCAGTAATGAAAACTGGGGTTTCCGTGTATCGGCGGATAATGCTCCTAAGCAAAACTTGGGTAATGCCGTAGGAGAATCAAATCGTACCTACCGAGTTGAAGTTACAGGCATCCGCAATCCAGGATACCCCAGCGTGCGCCGTAGCAGCACAGTATTTATTGTACCTTACGAGCGCCTCCTAGACAAAATGCAGCAAATTCATCGAGTTGGCGGCAAAATTGTCAGCGTAATTTCCACCTAAGATCTGGTGCTGTTCACCGACAAAACTCATCATAGGAGATATAGAAGTAATGTTCGGTCAAACCACACTTGGCGCTAGTAGCGTTTCCTCATCTGCAAGCCGCGTATTTCGTTACGAAGTTATCGGCTTAAAGCAAAACGAAGAAAGCGACAAAAATAAATTCGACATTCGCCGCAGTGGTAGCGTGTTTATTACCGTACCCTACAGCCGCATGAATGAAGAAATGCAGCGGATTAGCCGCTTGGGTGGCAAAATCGTCAAAATTGAAACTTTGACAGTAGCAGAATAAACATCACGCCCTGGCAATGATAGAACCCAGTGGAGAAGAATATTCTGTAGAGAATGCCCCAAATCTCACACCAGAGATAGCGATCGCTAACCTGCAATCATCAGATTTAAGTCTCCGCTATTATGCTGCTTGGTGGTTGGGTAAGTTCCGGGTCAGTCAGCCAGAAGCCATAGACGCACTGATCAGGGCGTTAGAGGATGAATCTGACAGAACCGAACTGGGTGGTTATCCCTTACGGCGTAATGCCGCGAGGGCGCTTGGTAAATTGGGCAACCTAAAAGCTGTACCAGGTTTGATTAAGTGTTTAGAATGTAGTGATTTTTATGTCCGGGAAGCAGCAGCCCAATCTTTAGCTATGCTTCAGGATAAAACCGCATTACCAGCACTGATCAAACTGCTCGATGGGGGAGTTGACCAAGCCGTACAAGTACCTGGTTTTCCCCACCTTGCCCAGCCCTATACAGCAGTATTAGAAGCCTTAGGAGCTATGGGTGCAACTGAGGCTATTTCCCTTGTGCAGCCTTTTCTCAACCATTCCGTTCCTCGATTGCAATGCTCCGCCGCGAGAGCCATGTACCAACTGACACAAGACTCTATTTACGGTGAGTTATTAGTGAAAACTTTGGCCACAGGTGATTTAAAAATGCGTCGCGTTGTCTTGGGGGATTTGGGAGCAATTGGGTATTTGGCAGCAGCAGAAGCGATCGCCCAAGCGCAAGTGGAAAGTAGCTTTAAACTTATTGCTTTAAAAGGATTATTAGAGTATCAACTGCCAGAACAGTCTGATACTTTTGATATATCCGCACCAGCTATCCGCATCATGAATCTCATAGATTCACTCTTGTAGGGGCGGGGTTTCCCCGCCCATAGGTGGGTTTCCC
>NZ_JADEVZ010000167.1 GCF_015207875.1 Dolichospermum sp. LEGE 00240 | reverse complement strand
TAGGTTGTAATCATCTATTGCTCCTTGCTTATCTCCTAATTCATTACGGACAAGTCCCCGGTTGTTGTAGGCTTCGGCATAGTTAGGATTAATCTTGATAGCTAGGTTGTAATCATCTATTGCTCCTGGCTTATCTCCTAATTCATTACGGACAATTCCCCGGTTGTAGTAGGCATTGGCATAGTTAGGATTAAACTTGATAGCTAGGTTGAAATCATCTATTGCTCCTGGCTTATCTCCTAATTCATTACGGACATTTCCCCGGTTGTTGTAGGCTTGGGCATAGTTAGGATTAATCTTGATAGCTAGGTTGTAATCATCTATTGCTCCTGGCTTATCTCCTAATTCATTACGGACAATTCCCCGGTTGTAGTAGGCTTGGGCTAAGTTAGGATTAAACTTGATAGCTAGGTTGTAATCATCTATTGCTCCTGGCTTATCTCCTAAATCATCACGGACATTTCCCCGGTTGTAGTAGGCTTGGGCTAAGTTAGGATTAAACTTGATAGCTAGGTTGTAATCATCTATTGCTCCTGGCTTATCTCCTAAATCATTACGGACAAGTCCCCGGTTGTAGTAGGCTTGGGCTAAGTTAGGATTAAACTTGATAGCTAGGTTGTAATCATCTATTGCTCCTGGCTTATCTCCTAAATCATTACGGACAAGTCCCCGGTTGTTGTAGGCTTCGGCATAGTTAGGATTAATCTTGATAGCTAGGTTGTAATCATCTATTGCTCCTTGCTTATCTCCTAAATCATCACGGACAATTCCCCGGTTGTAGTAGGCATTGGCATAGTTAGGATTAAACTTGATAGCTAGGTTGTAATCATCTATTGCTCCTGGCTTATCTCCTAAATCATCACGGACAATTCCCCGGTTGTTGTAGGCTTGGGCATAGTTAGGATTAATCTTGATAGCTAGGTTGTAATCATCTATTGCTCCTGGCTTATCTCCTAATTCATTACGGACAATTCCCCGGTTGTTGTAAAATCCTGCACGGGGACTAAGTTCAATGGCTTTATTTATCGCTGCTGCTGCTTCTTTATATTTTTTTAAATCACTTAAAACTGCATACTTCTCATTATACAAATTAGGATTATTCGGCTGGAGTTGAATGGCTTTATTTATGGCTGCTAAGGCTTTATCCAGTTGGTTTGAATATCTATAAACTGAACTTAACTTATCCC
>NZ_JADEVZ010000123.1 GCF_015207875.1 Dolichospermum sp. LEGE 00240 | reverse complement strand
CTGATTCTCTTGTATTTAAAAGTTTGCAAACCTTTACAGAGATAGAGTTTTCGGCTTTTATGGTTTAGATTTATCGGCATTAAATTTTGGTAATTTTAGTTGTGACCATAAAAGAGACGAAAGAGCCGTTTTATTTCAACGTTTTGGTTATGATGTTCCTAATTATGGACAGATTAATGATCATGCACCTTTAAAAACTAGTCAGTTTACTCATGTGGGTATAGTTGTCCAAGATGATAGTAGGGAAATTCTCAAATTCTATGAAGAAGTTTTAGGTTTATTGCGTGTACGGGATGATGTGGAAACAAGTTATGAATCATCTTTAGCAGGAAGAGAATTTTTTGCCCTAAACCCAGGGGAAAAATTTATCGTTACGGCTTTTGATGATCCTTGTTCTTCTCAAACTGATTTTATGGCAGCGCGAAGTGGGAGACTTTATATTATTCGCTTTCCAGAAAATATGAAGTTGGCATCATGTTTTACAGATGCAAAACCGGGATGTTTAGGAATGTGCCTTTATACTTACAGAGTCCGGGAAATAGAGATTTATTGGCAAAGGGTGCGAGAAAGTGCCGCCCAACAAATTACGGAAATTATGATTAATGAGTTTGCAGAAAAGAGCTTTTCTTTTGTTGCTCCTGATGGTTATTTTTGGAATATATTGGAAAGTAAATAAATGATTACTCTAAGAAGATGTTTTAAAAGTTTATGGCTATCGGCGATTAGAAATCGCTACTACACAAACCAAGTCCACCTTCGTGGACTAACACAAAATTAAGGTTCTTAACCCATGAAGATGGGTTTTGTCTGTGTAGCCGCGACTTCCAGTCGCCAAGGCAAGTAATAATATAATGGTGCGTTACGCTGTCGCTAACACACCCTACGAATCTAATCAGATTTTCTCATTTTGTTAATTTCTGCTTGTAATTTTTCAATTTCTTGTCTGAGTTTTTCGGCTTCATGATCTGGTGTTTCTGGCGTAACATCTACTGAACCATCAGCAGAACATTGATAATTACCTTTTTTGATTTGCTGATATTCTTCTGATACTGCCCAACTGCGTAAATAATGCAAGCGCTCTACTGGGAAAGGATGACTCAGCATCATTCCTTGTGCGCCATTGTATAAGAGAAATTTATATACTTGATTCAGCCCATCATCATCTAGTGCTTGATATTTTTCTGACTGTTGCATAAATTCTTGTAAACTACATTCATGGGCATATTTATGACTACCTCCAGAGAGTTTCATCATAGATGACATGACTGGGTTTAAATCGTCCATGACTAATAAAGCCGCCCTATCTGCGGATAGTTCAGCTTTGCGTCGCCACTCAAAAAAGGCATAAATCAAGGCTTGACTGACAAAATTACCTAAACCGAAGGTCAATTCACCAATGGCTTCAGCGGCATTCATCGCCCATATCGCCATTTGAATTAAAATAGTATGACCACATTTAATATGTCCCAGTTCATGAGCTAAGACCACCCGTAGTTCGGCTTCATTGAGTAAATCTAGTAACCCAGTGTTGACGACGATATAAGGATGTTCTTGTCCTAAAGCATAACTATTAACTTGGGCGTTTTGAGAGATAAACAAGCCTGGTTCACCGTTAATGTCCAAATCTCGGACGCATTCCCGAAATATCTGGTAAATAGTAGAATATTGGCGGGGTCCGACTTGAATGGAGTTACCCATTAAATAGACAAGTTGGGGTCGTTCATAAACAAATTCTACAAATTTACGGGCGATTAAATCAAAGCCGGGTAAACTGCGTAAAGCTTGTTCTGCTTGACTATCTAATGGATGTCTGAAGGCTTCGCTGGAAATTCCTGGATAAGTTGGCATAATTTAGGAGAATGGGTAAATAAATGGTCATTGGTCATTGGTCATTGGTAAAGATAAAACAACGAACAACTGACAACGAAAAAACTTGTTATGGAATTAAAAGCGCGTGATTGAGGCTGAAGTTCATTTATCATTACATAACTTCTTGCGATCGCAAGCAGGTTTTCCTTCCTGGCCGCATCATTTGACAATGGCTAGGTTAGTAGCACGTGCTTTGCGATTAGGACGTAGTGCTTTAATTCAGGTAGGGGCAGTTTGTGGACATCAAGGACGATATCGCACCAGTTTTATCGCTTCTGCTTTAATGTGGCACGGTTCTGTAATTATTGTCGCTTCGGAAACTGTCCAGCAACGGTTGTTAAAGGTAGAAATTCCCCGACTCCAGCAATGGCTACCAGCGAATAAACCCATTAGAACCGGCGAATTTTGGCCAAGTCCTGATTTTCAGGGTTTACTGTTGACTTCTCCTGAAGCTTGGTTAAAGGGACAATTTGCTGATAACAATCCATTTCCGGCGAATATTGCCACAATTATTGATGGCGTTGACGATTTAGAAGATTGGGTACGTTCTGGGCTGACTCAAAGCATTGAAACCCATGATTGGGATCAATTAATGCTGGCTTATCCTAATGAAGCGGATTTAATTCGGGAAGTCAGGGTAGAACTAACATATAAATTATTTCAGCACCCCGAAAATCCCTATCACTGTTATCTGATTTCTCAGCCAGAAATTGATATTTTACAAGATTTATATTTAGCTTTAGATAAAAATCATCTTCCCGATGCTTGGCGAAAATTTTGGCAGCAATTCCCCCAGTTTGAAGATTCTTCTGCCCCTACCTTATTTTGGGCGACAATTTCCCGTCGTCAAGGATTATTTTCCCTACATTATGCTCCCCTGGAATTGGCTAAAATCCTCGCCCCAATTTGGCAACGTCAACCTGTAGTATTAATTGGTAGCGCCTTAGAACCAGAAACAGAAGCACCCCTTTTCCGTCAACGCTTGGGTTTAGAAGATGTTACTTGCTTGAAATTTGCTGCCGATAGTCAAGGGGAAGCAATTCAACTTTATGTTCCCTATAAGTTACCTTTACCAAATACACCAGAATTTCAACCAGCTTTAATTCATCAAGTTCGTACTTTGGTATGTTTGAGTGCAACCGCACCAGGAATGACAGTAATATTAATTGGAGATGTACCCCTAAAAGCCAGAGTGGGAGCAATTTTGGCTTCGGAGTTTGGTTCACGGGTACAGGTAGAAAAAACTTGTTTAGATGAAAACGGGATTTTGATTACTGGTTGGGAATTTTGGCGGGAAAATCAAAGTGTTTTACCATCACCCAGATTGTTAATTATTGCAACTTTACCACTACCATCCTTGGAAAATCCTTTGGTAGCTGGTAGAGTAGCTCATTATAAGCGATCGCACCAGGACTGGTTTCGGCTATACTTACTGCCCACAGCCATGAATGAATTACAAAGAGCGATCGCACCCGTCCGCGAAAATCAAGGTATAGTAGCTTTACTCGATAGTCGTGTCGTTAACCGCAGTTATGGCGTGCAAATCCTCTCAGCCCTTAGTCCCCTAGCTCGTTTAAACTATCTCGATCCTAGTCTGTTTTCTGCTAATAATGAAGATGATTCTAGTTAATTAATTTCCCTGCCGAATTTCTATTAGAATTTAAAATAAACTCAAAAACAAACTAAATTATCGAATTATGGGTGAAGCAAAACGCCGTAAAAACTCACTCGGAGAAGACTACGGACAAGACACTACAAAAATATTACCTTGGGTTCCCATCACAAAAACCCAAGCCTCACAGTTTGTAGCTATCACCACTCGTGGTGCATGGATAGGTATTGGATGTATGGTATTTGCTTGGGTAATCATCCGCTTTATCGGTCCCGCTTTCGGTTGGTGGGAAATTGTTGGGTAATTGGTCATTGGTAATTGGTCATTGGTTGATTTTCTTCTTCTTTCTTCTTCTTCTTTCTTTCTCCTGACTCCTGACTCCTGACTCCTCTAAAAAAAATGCTCTTACATTTAAGCACTTGGCCGGAAGTTGAAACTTATTTACAAAAATCTCAAGGAATTATTTTACCCATTGGTTCAACAGAACAACATGGGCCAACAGGATTAATTGGGACTGATGCAATTTGTGCAGAATCCATATCTAAAGGTGTTGGTGAAGCAACTCAAGCAATGGTAGCACCAACAATTAATGTAGGCATGGCATTACATCATACAGCCTTTCCTGGAACAATTAGTTTACGTCCTAGCACTTTAATTTTAGTAATAAAAGATTATTTGACTTGTTTAGTAAAAGCTGGTTTTACCAAGTTCTATTTTATTAATGGACATGGGGGAAATATCGCTACCCTCAAAGCAGCTTTTTCCGAAACTTACGCTCATTTAGAAGATTTGCAAATTCCCAATTCCGCAAAAGTGCAATGTCAAATTGGTAATTGGTTTATGGGTAGTTCAGTGTACAAACTTGCCAAAGAATTATATGGTGATCAAGAAGGTTCTCACGCTACCCCCAGCGAAGTAGCTGTTACCCAATATATTTATCCAGAAGCAATTAAAAAAGCTCCTCTTTTTCCAGAAGTTGCTGGTGGACATAAAATTTATAGTTCCGTTGATTTCCGTTCCCGTTATCCAGATGGTCGTATGGGTTCAAATCCAGATTTAGCGACTCCAGAATACGGTAAACAGTTTTATGATTTGTCTGTGGAAGAATTGAGTAAAGGGTATTTGGATTTTGTGAAGGGAGAATAATTGAAAGTCGCTATCTAATAAATTCGTCAAAAGTAGCTATCACCAATTCTATTCTTCTCGAAGATGTCATAATTAAACTCTTAAACACTTTAGATAAGAAAAGGAGTAAAAAATATGAATGAAGAATTACAAGATAGTGATGTCATCGAGAAAGATGAAGATACTGCTGAAGAGGATAGAGGTGATAGTGGAGGGTTATATCCTTATGATCCAACGAAAGCAGATATTGATATTAGAGAAGAACCGCAAACAGTTTTCGAGTTAATGAGAAAATATGATAATGGAAAACTGATAATTGATCCTGAGTTTCAACGTAATCTTGTTTGGACACTAGAAAAAAGAAGTAAATTTATTGAATCAGTTATCCTTAACTTTCCTATACCTCCTTGGTATGTTAATCAAACTGTGGAAGGTAAGTACATTATAGTAGATGGTTTACAGAGAACATCTACCTTACATCAATTTATTAATGATCAATTTAAATTAACAGGTTTAGAAGCTTTAACTAATTTGAATGGATATATTTTTTCTGAACTTAAAGAGTTACCGGGTGATTATCAAACCAGAATAGAAGATAAAAAACTTAATATATATCTTATTAAACCTTCTGTACAAGCCAAGGTTGTTTATGATATTTTTAATAGAATTAATACAGGTGGTACAAATCTTGAACGTCAAGAAGTCAGAAATTGTATATTTTCAGGAAAATCTACTAAAGTTATTAAAGAATTATCAGAAACAGACTATTTCAAGAGAGCTATTGATAATGGTATATCTCCCAGAAGAATGAAAGATAGAGAAGTTATTTTGCGCTATCTAGCATTTAGAATTTTTGATTATGAAACAGAATATCAGGGAGACTTAAGTGATTTTGTAGAAAATGCAATGAAAAAGATTAATTTGATGCCAAATGAACAAATAGATGCTTTAAAAAATGATTTCAAGAGAGTTATGAACTTGACTTTTGAGTTTTTTGGTAATAAAAATTTCCGTTTACCCGCAGGAAAAAGCAGAGGAAGAATAAATATTGCTATTTTTGAATCTGTTTCCCATTTTTTCTCTGTAAATAACAATAAGTTTTTGGAAGATAATAAAAAATCTATTCAAGATAATTTTGACAAATTGCTAGAAAATCCAGAATATATTGATGCAGTAAAATATGCGACAAACAGCAAGAAGAAAGTTATTATCAGATTTAAACTCGCACAAGAAATTTTAGGGAATGTATAGATATGCTAACTCAAATTGAATTAGAAAACTTTAAATGTTTTAAGGAAAGAACAACTTTTCCATTAGGACAATTAACACTACTTACAGGAATAAATGGATGTGGTAAATCAACCTTGCTTCAGTCTTTGCTATTAATGCGACAATCTATTGATCATAATGAAAATACTGATCAAATTTTGTTGAATGGTAGTTGTGTAAGTTTAAATAGTTTTAATGATGTTAGAAATAGAAATAACTCAAGAAATGATAATATAAAATTCAAATATTATATTAATGCTAATTATGCCAATCTTTTGAACTTACGGGGAAATATTGAATACTCTTTAAATGAAAATTTAGATGATGATATGGTAGCGAAAATAGTGGAAATTAGTTTTCTTGGTAGAATAAAATTAGATGACGAGTATAAATATCTAGATTATAGTTCATATTATGATGTTGATGCCTCTTTTATATCTAGATATGATGAGTCTTTAAAAGAAAACGTATTTGATTATAATATCTCAAGTTTTGATGAAAATAACTCAGAAGAGAAACTAAAGAGTGATATTTCTATTCTAAATGACTTAACACCTATTAGTCCATTTCCTATTTGGAAAAAACTTCAAGATATAAGTCGAATGTTATTACGTAAATCTTTAAACTTCCATCACATTCACTATATATCCGCAGACCGTTTAGGACCTCAAGAATTTTATTTAAAGTCTACCATCAACAAATTTCCTAACGTTGGTGCAAAAGGTGAATTTACAGTTAACATACTCTATAAAAAAAGAGATGATTTAGTAAATGATAAACTATGTTTAGGTGAAGATGCAAAAACACTAGCTACCCAAACAGAAGAATGGCTTAACGAAATCTTTAATGGTGCAAAAGTTGAAGTTCCTAGTTCTGAAAGTAATATACTCGAACTTTTATTTAATACTAGCACATCAAAAGACCGTTTTAGACCAGCTAATGTGGGATTTGGATATAGTTACATTTTACCAATTGTTGTTTCAGGTTTGATTGCAAAAGAAGGAGAAATATTAATAGTAGAAAACCCAGAAGCACATTTACATCCCAAAGCACAATCACGACTAGCTAAATTTTTAGCTAAAGTGAGTAGTTGTGGTGTACAAGTTTTTATTGAATCCCATAGTGATCATATTTTAAATGCCTTGCGAATCGCTGTTCTTGATGATATTATTACTCATGAAGACTTAAGTATATTATATTTTCAACAAAATCCAGAACAGCCAGTTGTGCAAATTCCTGTCCAACCTAATGGGGGAATTGAAGAATGGCCAGAAGGATTTTTTGACCAAATGGATAAAGATTTTGCACGACTTTTCGGGATGTAAAAAATGGAAATATTTATCAATGAGGTGTCTCTAGAAGGTCAGTATCTTAACGAAGCAGAATTTCGAGATGCGGTGAAAACGTTCACTGCTATCTTTGTGTTAATTAATGAAAAAATTCAAGAAAAGAAGCTTTACAAAGAAGAAAGTGCTATATTTATCAATTATGAAGCGATTAGAGGTTCTAACTTTCATACCAGTCTTAATCTACTTAAAGATAAATCTTTAAAAATAGCTTTTCAAAACATAGTTTTTAATAAATCAAATCCCCAAGAATGGCGTAAAGGAAAAGTACATTTTTCAGAAGATTTATTTGATTGTTTAATTAGTGATAATAATTATAAAAATGTTAATGATACTTCATTAGCTGAAGTTACAGAAAGAAAATTACAAAATCATGAAAGTGAATATTTACTAATTAACTTTCCAAATTCTAGTTTTAGAACAGCGCACCCTCATATTAATCATAATTGTTTAATTACTATTATTAAAAATAATGATGAAATCAATCTGATATGTTTAGATGGTATAGATAGTAAATTAGCGCTGGAATGTTGGTTGGAACATAAGCTAAATTTAAGTCAATTAGAATATTCTTGTGATAGCACAAAATCACCAACGGATAAACAGACAATTTTACGAGATACTACAAGATTTAAAAAAACAGTCAATAAATGCCAAGGAAGAGTTATTTACCTTGAATCAAATACAGAACGCCATTGGTATGTAGATAATTTACATTATGGTCAAGCTTCTCATTTAGAAGTTTTTGATAAAACAGGTAAAAATCATCTTGGAGAAGCAGACTTAAACGGAAATATTAATTATTCTAAAAGCGATTCAGATAAAACTATAGATGTTTGAATGTTAGCAGTTGCGAAAACAGAAACCAAAATCCTCTACATCCTTTAATCGGTGTAAATCCTGATTCAGACAATTAATTTGCAAATTATAATCTTGATGAATAAAAACTCTATATATATGGGCGCACACTTTCCCATTCATACCATAAGCATACCCAAAACTCGGAACACTGTCAAGCCCCCTAGCTGAAATCACCAAAACTCGTTGAATTATTGATAAAATTCTCAATAATAATGAGAATAGACCCCCCGTAATTGAGAAAGTTCTTTTTTACCAACATCCCATACAAATAACTTATATCTCAATCCTGTTCTGTTCAGGAAATATTAGGTTGGGTTGAACATAGTGAAACCTAACAAATGCTTAGAAATGCTAGGTGACTCCTGACTGGGCGCAGGTCCTGCGCCCCTACCTCCTGATTTCCTAAGCTTAATCAATACTTAAATAAATCTGAACTATAGACAATAGTATCTAGGACTTACGCATTGACAAAAAAATGAATCTATGTTGATGAAGCAGCACAAGCATTGGTAAGATTGTCCACAATGTAGTCGCGCACAACTAAAGTGAATAAGTTTCTTTGCACTTCATACCAATTA
>NZ_JADEVZ010000122.1 GCF_015207875.1 Dolichospermum sp. LEGE 00240 | reverse complement strand
CTGTGCCTTCTTTGCTTCCACAAGTTACTGCTGATTCTGATGATTCTGACTTGTTGAAAGCTGCTTAATTTTATTGCTGGATTTTGGGGGTTGTTTTTCGTTTTCTTTGTACCCCCTGAACGGTTACGAACTCGTTGATAATAGTCGTGAATCTATTGGTGTGAAAAGGAGAGGGGGTATTGTAGCTAGTCTAGATCCTAATGCTGCCCCAGTCAAAGGAAGATTTGAAAGACTCCATGAATTACTAATTACACCTATTGCGGATCTTTTACCTAAGAAAGATACTGAAAGAGTTGTTTTCATTCCTCAAAGTCAATTATTTCTTGTTCCTTTCCCCGCACTGCAAGATGAAAAAGGTAAATATTTAATTGAAAAACATACTATTCTGACTGCACCATCTATTCAGGTTTTAGATTTAACCCACAAGCGAAAAAACGCCCTTAAAAAATCAGGAGTTGGTAGGGAAATATTAGTAGTTGGTAATCCTACTATGCCAAAAAATCCTATCACCAATGAACAAGAATCACCTCTCCCTGGTGCAGAACAGGAAGCGGTAAAAATTGCCGAATTGTTGAAAACTCAAGCGATGACAGGTAATAAAGCTACAGAAACAGCCATTGTCCAAAAAATGCCCACAGCCAGAATTATTCATTTTGCCACTCATGGCTTCATTGATGATTTTAAAGGATTTGGTGTACCAGGTGCGATCGCATTTGCTCCCAGTGGTGAAGATAATGGTTTTTTAACATCAGGGGAAATTCTGGATTTAAAACTGAATGCTGAATTGATAGTTCTTAGTGCTTGTGATACGGGACAAGGAGATATTAAAGGTGATGGTGTGATTGGTTTATCCCGTTCTTTAATTAGTGCTGGTATTCCTAGTATTGTAGTTTCTTTATGGGCTGTTGGTGATGATTCTACATCGTTTTTGATGACGGAGTTTTATAAAAATATGGAACAAAAACTTGATAAAGGTACGGCATTAAGACAAGCGATGTTAACAACAATGAAACATAAAAATTATCAAAGTCCTTATCATTGGGCTGCTTTTACTTTAATTGGTGAGGTTGAATAAATGGTAATGGGTGATGGGTGATGGGTGATGGGTGATTGGTGATGGGTGATGGGTGATGGGTGATGGGTGATTGGTGATGGGTGATGGGTGATGGGTGATTGGTGATTGGGTGAAATTATGAAATGTCATGGCATAAACTTTGTAAAGCGATTACTGATTGTTTTAGTCCCTGATTTGAAAGCGTGTTTAGATATTGTTCAAGTGTTTTAGAGGATGTTTGAAAAGTTTTTAATGTATAAATAGGGTTTGCTGAATAAACCTAAAACCTTGATATATCAAAGGTTAGAGGCTGATAAACAGGAAAAAAGTGCAAGGGTTTTGAAGGGTATACCGGAAAAAGTGTGCATTTTTTGGGATTTCAAGAGATGGCAAAGAAATTTTCAAATCTCCTCCTGACTCCTGACTCCTGACTCCTGACTCCTATGCCCTCACGGAAAGACTTTCTCAGCAACCCCTAATTATGACTATTCATAACCCATATCTAGTTCTTGAGCTTGAGCAGTAAGCTCATCAAGAGCTTCCATCCGTAAAGCATCAATTTGATTTTTGTAATTGAGTAGATCCAGATAACGCACCCGTCTCCGTGTTCCTACCTTACGGAATGGGATCTCTCCTCCTTCCAATAGTCCTACCAAATAGGGACGAGAAACATTTAAAATATCAGCAGCTTCTTGTGTTGTGAGTTCTGCGTGTACAGGTATGAAAGTAACAGCATTACCTTTAGCCATTTGTCCCAGTATGTCAACAAGCATCTGAAAAGCCAGTGATGGGATCTTAACCGTTTGACTTACACCGTCATCTAGCTCAACTTTAATACTATGAAAGGCATCCTTATTCCCTATATAAGCAGCCAAAGTTTGACTACTTTTTTTTGCTAAAGTAGCATCTTCTTCCGTAGGTACTCCAATCCTGCTAGTTTGATATGTACTGAGTGTCATAGATATCAGCCTCGTCTAATATCGAATTGCATTCCATTTACCCATTCCTTATGAAAAATATGGATTGCAATTACCATTCACTATATACTAACTCTAATTCAAAATAAACGCAATGAGCGAAATGAGTGAAATAAAAGTCCGGTTAATGTCCTGACTCCTGTACGGGTTTAGCACTGCTAAACCCGTACTGACTCCTAACTCCATAATTTTGCATATCCTTCCCTTGGTGAGAGATAGATGTTTATGTGCAATTCTAGGACAAAAACTCAAAATTAAAGTAAACACTTATGAAACGCATTACATCTAGCATTTTCCTCACCACCTTTATTTTATCCAGCATGGGTATATTTCCCATCCCACCACAAGCAATTGCACAAACTCAAGAAAATGGTGATTTATTTTACCTTTATAAAGGACAACGCATACTATTAAATCAAAGACAGGATGCGATCGCAGTTTCTTTTAAACAACTCGGTAGAACCCGTAACATATCTGCACCTCCTTTATACCTCCAACTTCAACGAGACTTACAAAGCGGAATTCGCAGCACCACACCACCAAAAGTCACTCCTTTAGGTGAAAATTACGCTCTGGTAAATTTGCCTAAAGACATCCAAAATGCTGAAGTTGTTTTACAGCAACGCATTCAACAACAGCCTTATGTACAAACTACTTTACCAGTTCTTACCCGCAACGAACATCAAGAAATCATTGTTGTACCTAACGAAATTATCCTCAGCTTTCAATCGCAACTTTCCCAAAGTCAGAGACAAGCAATTTTACAACAAAACAATCTGGAAATTGTCCGTCCCCTACGCTTTAACCGCGATCGCTATCTCGTAAAATCCACAAGTGCCTCTGGTACAAAAATTCTCAGTGTATCTAATCAACTTAATAGCGTCAAAGGAGTAACATCTGCTACACCTAATTTTATCCAATCTTTGACTAACCACAATCTAGAAACTGCTACCAAACAAATCACAAATATGCAGAGAACTGGAGATTGGTTACAGACAACAAAACCAGAAAATACCAATCGAAGCAACCCATCTCAAAACAGTTCTCAATCTAGAAGTATTGCTGCAAGAAGTACACCAAAAAGTAATTTATTAGGATTAGCTTGGCATTTAGATAGTAGACCTTTACAACAATGTTTACAAGAAAAAATATCAAGTTGGAAGTCCCTACAAACTTGTTTACAGAAACCCATAAATGTCCGTAAAAAATCAGCCGTAACTCGTACAGATGTTCGGGTGACAGATGCTTGGAAACGCAGTAACGGTGGACGTGGTGTAGTTGTGGCAGTTTTAGATAGTTTAATTCAGTGGGATCATCCTGATTTGATCAATAATATTTACACCGTCAAAGCTGCTGATAAATGTCCAGGAGAAGTTCACGGTTGGGATTTTTCCTCTAGCAGTAATAGTTTAGATCCTTGTAAAAACGGTGATGCTGATACTCGGATTAGTCCCACAGAATTGGCAATTTTGGGGTCAACATTTCAGGACACATTTCAATTATCTGATGCTAAATTAGTGCAGCAATATTCTACAGAAGCATTAGAGATAAAACGCAAAAATCCCGATTATTCCTTAGAAAAAATTGCTAACGTTCTGCGTTATGTTTTTCGGACTTATAAAGTCGGTGGAGAATTTCATGGTACTTATGTCAGTGGTGCGATCGCTGCTAAACCCCAAAATGGTGAAGGAGTGTTAGGAGTAGCACCCAACGCGCAGATTTTACCAGTCCGGTTATTTGGGTTGAATGGTAGTTATAGTCCTGCTGCTTATATTGAAGCCATTGGTTATGCAGCAGACAGGGGTGCTGATATCATTAATCTCAGTTTAGGTAGTCTTTTACCAAGTCCGGGAGAAGAAGAGGCGATCGCAGATGTTCTCAAAGCGAACCCGAAATTAGTCATTGTCGCTGCTGCTGGTAATGAAAACAGGAACAGAGTCACATTTCCTGCTGCTTATCCAGGAGTTATATCCGTTGGTGCAACCAATATTACAGGTAATCGTGCATCCTACAGTAATTATGGTGGAGGATTAGATTTAGTAGCACCAGGAGGGGACTTAAATACACCAGGATTATTAGGTGGCATTCCCACCACAGGAGGAACGTCTTTAAATGCCTTTTGGCAAGGTGTACCTGATCCTAGCAGTCGTTGGTCTGCCGTAGTTGATGGCAAAGGTAAATATTGGTGGGTAGAAGGAACATCTTTTGCTTCACCAACAGTAGCGGGAGTTGTGGCTTTAATGAAGGGGGAAAATAAAGCAATCAGTAGAGAAAGATTGGTGAGTATTTTGAAATCTACAGCTAGTTATCAAGGACTGACTATTTCTCAAGAAGATGCCAAACTTTATCGTTCACAACGCAGTGAGGGAGAAATTCCCGCATCTGTGAAAGAACAACAATATTTCTTTGGTAAAGGACTTGTGAATGCTGATGCGGCAGTGCAAGCTGTTAAAAGGAGACGGTGATGGGTGATTGGTGATTGGTGATTGCTAATTAGTAATTTTTCCCTATTACTTATTACTTTTTTCAAAGTAGTGAAAAAATCAAATCTACTCTATCTCAGTTAAAAGGGATTTTTATGAAACAAAATCTAGTCGCATTGACGATATTAGTAGGAGTGCAATTTCTTCTAGTCAAAGGAATTTCAATCCTATCTCCCAACGAGAAGAAATCTGAGCGTGAAGCAACTTCTCAAACAACTTCCATAGTAACAGAAAAAAAACCTGAACCTCAAGCACCTAAAGTAGTACCAAAACCATTACTAACTACTCTTACAGGTCATGCTTTAACAGTAACTTCTGCGGCAATAACGGCAGATCATAATACTCTAATTAGTGGTAGTAAAGATAATACTATCAAACTTTGGAATCCAGAAAGTGGTCAATTAAAACGCACACTTACTGGTCACACAGGAGTTGTAGATTATCTCAATGTTACCCCTGATGGAAAGTATGTCGTGAGTGCTGACTCTTACAATGTCAGAATTTGGAATCTGCTATCTGGTGGATTAATACGTCAATTCAATAACTCAGAAAAAATTGGTTTTGTTAAAACAACTCAAGATGGAAAAACTTTAGTAATTGATGGTGGAACTCAAATCATTAAAAGCACCAAAACTACCGATAGCTATGGCTATAAATATTCTTCTGAAGTAGAAACCAAAAAATATCTCATTAGGGTTCTCAATTTAAACACAGGTGTACTAAGAAATAATCTTGTCCATAACCAACCACTGACTAATGTGGAAATAAGCTCTAGTGGTAACATTTTAGTAAGTGGAGATAAAACCGGCAACTTAAATATCTGGAACTTACAAAACGGGAAATTGCAAAAAATGCTAACAGGACATAATAGCTCGATAAATTCTATTGCTATCAGTCCCGATGAAAAGACCATTGTTAGCACTGAATATGATGGACAAATCAAGATTTGGGATTTGAGTTCTGGAACACTCAAAAGTACCTTTACTGGACATGATAAGTCATCTATAGATGGACCTGTTATTGTCCTCATAACTAATAATACTCTTGTTAGTTGGCTTCAAACATATAATGATAGAGGTGATGTCAAAATTTGGGATTTACAAACTGGTAACTTCAAATATACTCTGAATGGCACTAATTTCAATTTTCTTAAAGTTAGTGCAGATGCTAAACATCTGATTATTTATGGTAAAAATGGTATCAACAAATGGGAATTAGCTACAGGTGAGTTGAAAAATAATGTGAAAATAGCAGGAGATATCCTTACTATTAGTCCTGATAATAAGATTGTAGTAACTTCTCAAGAGGTGAATAATATTAATATTTGGAAAATGCCCTTTCTAAAAGGTACAGGTCAATAGATAAAAATTAAACAATAGCCACAAAATAGGCACAAAAATATATTTCACAAACCTCTAATATTATGAACAGCAAACCAGATTTTTCAGAACAAGGCTATAAGGTTATTAACGAATTAGGACATAACCAACAAGGAGGAAGAATTACTTGGTTAGCCTTATCTATTGGCACAAACAAACAAGTAGTTATCAAGCAATATTCTTTTGCTCAAATAGATTCCAATTGGTCAGGATTTAAAGCTCACCAGCGAGAAATAGACATACTCAAAGGACTCAATCACCCCAAGATTCCTAAATATTTAGGAGCTTTCCCTACAGTCAATGGTTTTTGCTTAGTTCAGGAATATATTCCTGCTGATTCTTTAGCTGTTTATCGCAGTTTTGAACCAGAAAACATCAAACAAATTGCCATTCAATTATTAGAGATTCTGGCATATCTACAAAGTCTTATTCCAGGTATCATTCATCGGGATATTAAACCAGAAAATATTTTAGTAGACACAGAATTAAATGTTTACCTAATTGATTTTGGTTTTGCTCGCATTGGCGGTCAAGAAGTATCAAGTAGTAGTGTTTTTGTAGGTACACCTGGTTTTATTGCCCCAGAACAATTATTAAAGCCTACAACAGCCACAGATTTGTATGCTTTGGGAGTAACATTAATTTGCTTACTCACAGGAACTAAATCAACAGAAATTCAAAATTTAATAGATGATGATGACCCCTCCCAAATTCGATTTCGACATTTATTACCTAATGTTAGTCTGCGATTTTTAGACTGGTTGGAAATGATGGTACAACCCCGACTCAAAGAGCGTTTTACAGATGCAAAACAAGCCCTTAACGCTTTGATACCTATTGATGTTACCCGCAGTCCACAAATTGAGATTAGCCAGCAGATTCAGGATTTTGTAGCCACACGCTTAGGTGAAAAGATTCGCCAATCTATTACTATTAAAAATGTGATGCCAGACACTTTATTAGAAGGTCGTTGGGAAGTTGCTCCCCATCCCCATGACCCATCCCATACACGAAAATATCACCCTTGGATTAGCATCACACCAACTAAATTTAATGGTAATTATACAAGGTGTGAGATTCAAGTTGATACCAGCCTTTTGATGGCGGATAAATTGTATAAACGCCAGTTATTTTTACATACAAATGCCTACCCTGCAACTCATGTTGTAAATGTAAAAGTCCAGACATCTCCTATGCCAATTGAAAGAAGAGAATCAAAATCTTCTGCGAGTTTAATTTGGGCGTTTTTAACTGGTGAGATAGCTACATTTACAGTTTTAGCAGTTATACCTTGGATTATTGCACTTTTAGCAGATAATAAAATCGTTTTCTGGAATATGCCTACTATTAAAAACAGTATGGAATGTGCTGCAATTTTTGGCACAGTAGGCGCAATATTGGGTGCGGTAGGAAGTGTTTTAATTTATGCAATTCGTCTAATTTACGACTCTTTTAAAGAAAACGAACAAATGTCATTATATAACTATTGGAACAATACGTACGAAACTATAGTTGTTGGAATGATAATTGTTGGTGCATTGGGAGTTATTATTGGCAGTATTGTGGGAACAATTTTTGATTCATCTAGACCTAGTGATTTAGTGGGTATTATCTTTAATGTGATGCTTGGAATTATAATGGGAGGCTTTGGTGCTTGTTTGCTGGGAGGAATTGCTGGAGGAATAATTGGGTTTGTAACCAGTTTTTTGATGTGGATTATTTTGATTATTGTTAATGATTTTTTATCATTACTCGCAGCAGTATTAGGAGTTAGTGTAGGTCTTGGTTTTGTGTGGGGCTTTTTCAATGTATCTACTATCTTGGCATTAGGAATCACAGGCATACCGTTTTTGTATATGCTACTTTATGCACCTATTCAGCATCAAAAATTAATTACTAAATACCGTCATTCTGAGAAAAATCTGATCAAGCCGTAGCTGATAAATAAACCTCTTTTAACCATCGTTCCCATTTTGTCCAAGGCTTTTTAGCCGTGGTGAACTCAAACAGAAGCTTGGAAGCTGAAAGGCGAAGATCCAAGTTGAAAACTCAATATTATTGTACTGATGGTCTAATCTTGCATATCCTCCAATAGATGAGAGATATATGTTTTACACCCTCCCTGATTAATTCTCTTTCTCTTTCAGGAATTAGTATAAAATCCATGCCCTATCGCAAAATCAGTTTAATTGCATCTATCTCACTTATTCTCACGGTTTTACAACCTGTTGTTAATTTGCCCATTTCATTTCAGGTATCACAGGTATTAGCACAAACACCAGCAGACCGGAAAGCAGAAGCAGAACGCCTTTATCAGCAAGGTGATCAGCAAATTCAGACTAGTCAGTATAAAGAAGCATTACAGTCATTTCAACAGGCATTAACTATCTATCGAGAAATCAAAGACCGCAAAGGACAAGCTTTTAGCCTCAATTACATCGCCATAGTTAAACGCACATTAGGAGATAATATCGAGTCTTTAGAGTTTTACAAACAAGCCTTATATATTTTCAGAAAAATAGGCGATCGCTTGAATGAAGGAACTGTTCTCAATAATATTGGGAAAGTTCATGAAGGTTTGGGACAATATCCTCAAGCTCTAGAATTTTATCAACAAGCCCTAAGTATTCGCCAAGAAGTAGGCGATCAGACTGGTGAAGCCTTTACTCTCACCGATCTTGGATTAATTAATACTAGTCTTGGACAATACTCTCAGGCGGAAAAATTCTTTCAACAATCTTTAGATATCTTTAGAAAAATTGGCGACCAGAGACGAGAAGCACTGACTCTCAATGCAATGGGCGTATATTACCGCACAATTGATCAATATCCAAAAGCTCTAGAATCTTATGAACAAGCCTTAAACATTGTAACCGTTCAGGGGGTACAAAGAAAACGAAAAACAACCCCCAAAATCCAGCAATAAAATTAAGCAGCTTTCAACAAGTCAGAATCATCAGAATCAGCAGTAACTTGTGGAAGCAAAGAAGGCACAG
>NZ_JADEVZ010000121.1 GCF_015207875.1 Dolichospermum sp. LEGE 00240 | reverse complement strand
CTTTACTGCCTTCCTCACCGAACAGTTTCTTAAAACCGAAATCTGTATAAGGATTAAAGTATTTTGCCGCCATAACTACTCCTCCAAGATTATTTTAATGAAATACTCGCTGAATAACTATGTATTTGGAAAACTCTGTCTAATATCTCCTGTATAGCAGAAAAAATGGGTTTGGCATCTCTTCTTGCGCGTGTCATTGCGGTCTATCAATTGGCATTATCTGCTCAAATTCTTTTAATTTATGACTGTCATGGAGGTTGCTCCATTGACGCTCCTTCTATTCTATAAAGGCATTAATTGTTTTTGAGGGAGTTAGGGCTAAGTGCAAAGATACTCAGATTATACGCTATAAAAGGATGAAGCGATGCCTGGGATGCAGTGCGATCGCACCCTCAAATTAACTCAAAGCTGAGAGCGATCGCTTATCCTAGGAAATAGATAAATACCTGATCTTCCTATGGAGGCCAATAAACATGGACATTAGTGTAACTTTAAAATGAAATCAAAGCCCTGAGTATTGCCGATAGAATTCGGATTGTACAAGATATTTTGGAAAGTATCCCAGCAGAACAGGCTTATCCCGATTTAACAGCAGCACAAAAACGAGAACTTGATCATGAAACAAATCCAGATAATGTAATGACATGGGAGGAAATTAAAGCTTCAATATAATCATAATCGCTGTTGTATGCTGACAAGCGTAAATTATTTATTTAAACAGATATTTTTATCTTGATCAAAATCGCTACAATACCTACCACAGCTAGATTTATTCCCATTTAATTTTGAAAATTTAGGCAATTAGGATTGCTAAAGCTATTTACCTTCCGCCTATTGCACTAAAATTAGTAGGCACCTAGCTGAGTTGTACAAACCTTTGAAATTAGGAGTGCATACGTGCCAACACTTGCTAAATACTTGCTGGTTGGATCAGTTGAAGCTTACAGTGGCAAATCTGCAACAGTTTTAGGTTTGTCTCATCAGCTAAAACAAAAAGGTTTGGATATTGCTTATGGCAAACCTTTGGGTAATTTTGTCAAGACATCTGCCAGAACGGTAGTTGAAGAAGATGTCCAGTTCATTACTCATCATCTTAACCTACCAGACAACCGCATTGCTCCCACCTTATTATCTTTGGATGAAATTACCGTCCAGAAACGCTTACAGGGAGAAGACACAACTAACTATCAACAGTTACTAGTACAGCAGTATTCACAAATACCAAAGAGTAATTTGGTACTGTTAGAAGGTCCGGCTAACTTATCGGAAGGAAATTTATTTGGATTATCCTTGCTGGAACTGGCAGAAAAATTAGATGCGCCTGTACTCTTAATTAGTCGTTATCAATCACTAACTTCTGTTGAGGCGTTGTTGTTTGCTAAACAGCAATTAGGTACAAGGTTAATGGGTGTCGTGATTAACGAAGTCCCTCACGAACAATTAGAGGTAGTTCATACACTCTTGCGCCCATTCTTAGAAAAACAGGGGATTTCCGTCCTCGCAACATTGCCCAAAAGCGATATCCTCCGCAGTGTGAGCGTTGGGGAATTAGTCAAGCAGTTAAACGCGGAAGTCCTTTGTCGGAGCGATCGCCTAGATTTATTAGTCGAAAGTCTCGCCATTGGGGCGATGAACGTCAACTCCGCCGTCAAATACTTCCGCAAACGTCAGAACATGGCAGTAGTCACAGGAGGCGATCGCGTTGAAATTCAACAAGCAGCCTTAGAAACATCTACCCAATGCCTCATCCTGACTGGACAACTGCCACCTCCTCCATTTATCCTCAACCGGGCCGAAGAGTTAGAAATCCCGATTTTATCAGTGGATTTAGACACTCTCACCACGGTAGAAATCATTGACCGCACCTTTGGTCAAGTCCGCGTCCATGAACCAATTAAAATAGAGTGCATTCGCTCTCTTATGTCTGAGCATTTTGATATTGACCGCTTATTATCCCAATTGGGATTCAATCCAGCGGCAGCATTATCATAAAATTGTCCAGATTCCCTTGATTGATCAGAATCAGCAGCGTAAATCCCCTTGATTACTCCTCAACTGGTTTATTGAAAGGTATTTGTTCTGGCAATGCTTCCCCAACCGGTTTAACTTCCTCAACAGTCAGATCAGATTTTTCGGCTGCTTCTGCCGCCAATAACTCCGATGTCACTGAATTTGGGGAACTTACTTCTGGCGCACTTGCCATTTCGCTAGTTTCTTCTCTGGCAATCACCACCTCAGTTTGAGTGATCTCTACCACAGTTTCAGTTTCTCCTGTGATAGACGACTCGGAAATCACCACCTCAGTTTGAGTGATCTCTACCACAGTTTCCGGTGCTGTTGGCGGAATTACCTGTTCTTCCTCTATGACAGTGGGTGGAGTTGGTGCTACTTCTACCACCTCCAACATAGAAGATTGAGCAAAAGTCTCCTCAGACGAAGTTTCAGTTGTCATTGCTGGGATAGCAGTTACCGACTCATCTGGTAATACTGATGGTGGCGTTGCTTCAGTTCCATTTGTTCGCAAAATCTCTGCAGCAGTTTTAATTACAGGCTTTTTATTCACAGTCTGCTGTATTTTCGCCTTAGCACCACCAAACACACTAGCAACAAAGCTTGATAACTGTCCAAATTTCTCTTTTACAGAAAACTTTGACATTTGTTCTTGAAAACTCACCTTAATTAGCTCAGGACTGGGGAGAGGAGTTTGTTGTCCTGCGGGGGCAAGTTGTCGCCGTAATGACAGAGTTTGGGACACAGACCATACTAACAGTGCCACACTAGCTACATGACCCAGTAACAGCCCTCCAGTAATCCGAGGTGCAAAAATCCATAATACTAAAGCGTAGAATAGCCCAACACCACTCCAGATAAAATCATTCTTACGATGGATTTCTGGAAACAAGAAGGCTGATAAATAAATGGCGAGACTTCCAAAAGCGACTATCAACGCTAGAAGATAAGCCAGCATTTTTTAATACTCCTTACTATTTCAATAAAGAAAGGGAACAGGGAACAGGGAATAGGTAGGATATTGAATTTCTCCCACCTTCCAATACCTTGTCCATTTTTTCCGTTGTTGGATTAAGCGATAGCGCAACCCAACGTATTTGTTAGCTTTCATGCTGTTGCTTCGCGTTCACGCAGTGTCCCGCAGGGATCCGTTTACGTTCCACAACTCAACCTACAAATCAAGGCTTTTTTCAATTTGGACAAGGTATTGACCTTCACTTCCATATTAGATAAACCATAGGCTAAAAGTTGACCATTTTCACTGATAGTCTTCTAAGGCTCGATAAGGATCGGCGATCGCCATTTCGTGATAATTATCTTTGTGTAACCTGGAGATAAAATTGGCAGTAATGCAAAAATTCGTTCAATTTATAGCTTTGATGCCACCAGCCAAGATATTTACGGTGGGACTATCTTTCTCTCTGGTAACGGGGCTTTATGCTTGTGGTAAGGGAGTAAATTCTGGTATCAATCTTAAAAATTTCAATATTGGTACTAATGTAGCACAGATTCAAAAAATTACCAAAAAAAATCAGGATACGACAATTTACATTCAAGGTAAAGTAGAAAAATATGCTCCGTTAATTAAGAAAAAAGCATATCAAATTAATGACTCAACTGGGAAAATTTGGGTGATCACTAATCAGGGCAATTTCCAAGTTGGAGAACAGGTGGTATTGAAGGGAAATGTTCAGTACCAGAGTGTCCCTTTGGCTGGTAAAGAATACGGTGAAGTTTATTTAGAGGAAAAGTAATTTATGAATAGTCAACTAGCTTATGTAGCCGTCGCCATTCTTTATCGAGAAAGTAAGTTTTTAATGCAATTACGGGATAATATTCCTAATATTATCGCTCCGGGTTGTTGGGCCTTATTCGGTGGACATATAGAACCGGGAGAAAGTCCAGAAATAGCCGTTCAGCGCGAGGTTATGGAAGAAATTGGCTATGAGTTAACTAATTTTACCAAATTTGGAATTTATAGGGACGAAAAAGCTGTGCGTTATGTATTTCAAGCACCATTGTTAGTTCCAGTAAGTCAACTTGTACTTTCAGAAGGGTGGGATTTAGATTTATTAACAGCAGCAGATATTCACAAGGGTAAATATTATTCTGAAAAAGCCGGAGAAGTTAGACCTTTAGCAGATTTACCTCAAAAAATTATGCTGGATTTTATCAGAACTCTATAGTCTGATAATCCGATTCACAAACTTTTTGAGTTTTCCAGACATTTTGCCAAAATTATATTCTTAATAAATGCCATGCAGCCAGTAAAAAGTCTACCAAATTTACCTAAATGGTTAAACATAGGATTAGCCTTTCCTGTGATTCTTTTAAATGGATGGTTATTAATTCAATTCATTAACTATTTTCAGCCTTTGGTTAGTGTTATTTCCGTTGCTATTCTTCTGGCTTTTGTACTAGATTACCCCATTCAACTTCTCCAAAAACGGGGAGTACCTCGAATTTTAGCAGTTGTAGTGGTATTACTGTTATCTATTATTATTTTGGGTGCTGTAGGTGTAATTCTGCTACCACTTATTCTGGAACAATTGAATGAGTTAGCTAATCTTCTTCCCTATTGGATAGAATCGGCAACTCAACAAATAGAAGCTTTGCAAAATTGGGCAGCTACTCAGCAACTACCAGTAAATTTAAGTGGATTAGCTGGTGAAATTTTAGGAAAAATATCAAGTCAATTGCAATCTTTTACTGGGAAAATTTTAGGGTTTGCTTTCGATACTATTGGCAATTTATTGAATTTATTAATTACCATAGTTTTGACTATTTATTTAGTATTGAATGGGGAAAGTTTATGGAATGGAATTTATCTTTGGTTTCCCCCAAAAACAGCAAAAAAGGTGCGAGAATTACTGCGAGAAGATTTTAATAATTATTTCATTGGTCAAGCTACTTTAGGGGCTATTTTAGCTGTATCTATAACATTGGCTTTTGTTCTTTTACGAGTGCCTTTATCACTACTTTTTGGCATAGGAATTGGTTTGTTTTCCCTATTTCCTTTTGGTACGGGTATTGGCATTGGTATTGTCAGTTTATTAATAACTTTAAAAGACTTTGGTTTAGGGTTAGAGGTTGCGGCTATAGGTGTGGCTATTGATCAAATTAATTCTAATATTATTGCCCCACGTATTTTAGGAAATTTAACTGGTTTAAATCCTGTATGGGTGGTAATTTCTTTATTAATAGGCGCAAAGTTAGGCGGTGTATTGGGATTATTGGTTGCTATTCCTCTTGCTAGTTTTATTAAAGATATGGCTGATACTTGGCGTAATGGTGAATTTAATAAAACTGCCGTTGATAGTGAGTAACTACCAGTGATAAAATGTAGTTTTCACAAATTTCATTAGTCAAGAACTAAAATATTCATATCACCCCACAGGAGGCTGTATGAGTCAGGTATATGAAGGAGTTCGCTGGACAATCACAGACTTGGAATTATTACCAGATAATGGCAACCATTATGAAATAAATTGATAAAAATGTCTGGGACACAATTCTCCAACTTTTAATTAAATTGTGGGAAAATAGTATTCTGTCGGTACAGGCACAAAAATCAAGAAAGTGATTACAATACTCAAGGTGAAATCTAATTCTCTTGAGTGACTAAAGTTATGGAAAATTTTGTTTTTTACAACCCAGTTAAAATCCTGTTTGGTAAGGGTCAAATCGCTAATATTGCTTCAGAAATCCCCGCAGATGCAAAAATTCTGATTACCTACGGTGGTGGTAGCATTAAAGCTAATGGGGTTTATGATCAAGTAAAAGCGGCATTAGCTGGTAGAAATGTATTTGAGTTCGGCGGTATTGAACCCAATCCTCATTTTGAAACTTTAATGCAGGCGGTTAAGTTAATCCGCAAAGAAGGGATTGATTTTCTGTTGGCTGTGGGTGGTGGTTCTGTTGCAGACGGGACTAAGTTTATCGCGGCTGCTGTTCCTTTTGTAGGCGACCCTTGGGATATTTTAGCGAAAGGCGCACCGGTAACGGCGGCTTTACCAATGGGGGTGGTTTTGACTTTACCTGCGACTGGTTCAGAAATGAATACAAATTCAGTCGTGACAAAATGGGAAACTAAAGACAAGTTATTTTTCGCTAGTCCCTTGGTGTTTCCGAAATTTTCCGTTCTTGACCCAGAAACAACTTTCTCCCTGCCTCCTCGGCAAATTAGCAATGGTATTGTTGATGCTTTTACTCATGTGATGGAGCAGTATTTGACCTATCCGGTGAATGCACCATTACAAGACCGCATGGCTGAATCAATTTTACAAACTTTAATTTCAGAAGGACCAAAAACTTTAGCAAATCCTACAGATTATGAGGCGCGGGCAAATTTGGTTTGGTCGGCAACAATGGCATTAAATGGGTTAATTGCGGCTGGTGTGCCTCAAGATTGGACGACTCACATGATAGGTCATGAGTTGACAGCGTTGCATGGTATGGATCATGCTCAAACTTTGGCGGTTGTGTTACCTGGAACTTTGACGATTAGACGCGATCGCAAGTGGCAAAAACTTCTACAATATGCAGATAGGGTTTGGCAAATTGTCGGTGGTTCGGAAGAGGAACGGGTAAATGCTGCAATTACTAAAACTCGTGATTTCTTTGAATCAGTTGGTGTTCGCACTCATTTGTCTGATTATGGTGTGGGAGTAGAAACTATTCCCGCAGTTATCCAGAATTTAGAAAAACATGGAATGACTGCTTTAGGGGAAAATAAAGATGTTAACCCGCAAGTTGTGGAACAGATTTTAGCTCTTTGTGCTTAAAGGTTAAATCCCTAGGTTAAATGGTTTCAACTTAAGACCTGGCGAATGGAATTCACGGCTACACAAACAAAGTCCGCCTGGGCCGACTAAGGAAAAATCAAGGATTTGAAACCCACGCAGGTGGGTTTTACCTGTGTAGACGCGGTTTCTAACCGCCGGTTTAACGTATTTCATTATCACCAAAATCACCTGAGTTCGGTGTTAGGAGTTTCTCCTTCGGAGACGCTTCAATTGGATAATCTAAGGATAATTGACCTTGTTCATCAATTTTACCTGTGGTTTGGATTGCTTTCATAAAAGTTTTTAGTCTAATTCTAGTGTGTTAATTCTGAATCCCTTATCCCATAAGACTTCATGCACATTTTGTGCCGCCATATTTTTATGAGAAAGTGCCTGAAACAGGTGTTCTCGGTGTAAACTACGGTAACACCAATAATTTTCGGGACAATCCCTCCAGAAATACACAGAATTAACATACTAGTCTAATTCGATGACAATAAATATATTTTAGGACTTACGCACTATACAAATTAACCATGATGTGAATGAACGAAAATCCGTCGTTTCAGGCTTTAGGCGATTAACTTCTGTTCAATAGCGAACTGCTTGCAGCAGCGCTTCGCTATCGCTCAAAAATAATCAAAAAATCACGTTAAAATGCCCAAAACCCATACCTCACATTTGGTTGATCCTGTCAATGCGTAAGTCCTATATTTTACCAAAGCTGTAAACTTTAAAAATATTATCCTTCTCATTAATACTAACAATTAACCAATGCCTAATTCTTTATTCCCGTTGTAGCAATACCTTGAATAAATTGGCGTTGACTAATTAAAAATAACACTATCACGGCTATTGTCGCTGCTGCTATCATTAACGAAAAACTATTGGTAAAACTCTCTTTTTGTCACAACAAAGCTAGTTGTATTATACTTAATTATGGTTAAGCCGTGCCTAGGAAAGGTTTAAACAAATCATGCTAATCGCCAATCAGGAGAAAGCTAAAGCTAAAGTGAAAATTGGAAAAGCTGTAAGTGCGATCGCTACTAAGGTAGAATATTCAAAGTTCACTAAAAACTTCCCTACCATCCCCAGTGGTAATTGGCTAAAGTCCCATTATTCTGGGAAGTCTTTGTTGTTTGTGGTAGCTTCAGACCCAAAGGAAGTTAGGAAAACCACAATTAGCGGCAGCAAAACTCTAAATCTACCTGTTCGTGCTGCTAACAGCCTCAAAAATCGGCGTTTTTGAGATTCCAGTTTAGCTTGGACATTGGCTATGACTTCATACATTTGTTTTTCTGGTGGTACAACCATCAGTAAAAACTAATCTAATAACTATAGTTTCTTGTTAAGTTAAATTAAATCACAGTGATAATTACCCCAAATTTATCGGGTAAGTTGAGTTTTTGTATCAAATGAGCAGGGTTAACGGAGTAATACAGACAATGCAGCAACTTGTAGACCAAATTGAAACAATTGATTTTCAAAGTGAAATATATAAAGATGCTTATAGCCGCATCAATGCGATCGTAATTGAAGGAGAACAAGAAGCCCACGAAAATTACATTACATTAGCTCAACTACTGCCGGCACAGGAAAAGGAACTAATTGTCCTCTCAAAAATGGAAAGTCGCCACAAAAAGGGATTTGAAGCCTGTGGACGGAACTTAAAAGTGACTCCAGATTTAGAATTTGCGAAAAAGTTTTTCTTGGGACTACACGACAATTTCCAAGCAGCAGCTAGAGAAGGTAAAATAGTTACCTGCCTGTTGATTCAATCATTAATTATCGAATGTTTTGCGATCGCCGCCTACAATATCTATATTCCTGTAGCTGATGATTTCGCTCGTAAAATCACGGAAGGAGTAGTAAAAGAAGAATACAGCCATCTCAACTTTGGTGAAGTGTGGCTGCAAAAAAACTTTACAGAATCCCAAGCCGAGTTAGAGGAAGCTAACCGCCAAAACCTACCTCTAGTATGGAGAATGCTCAATCAAGTGGCAGATGATGCCAAAATCTTAGCTATGGAAAAAGACGCTTTAGTGGAAGACTTTATGATTCAATATGGTGAGGCCCTAAGTAACATTGGCTTCACTACCCGGGATATCATGCGTCTTTCCGCATACGGACTTGTAGCCGCTTAGAAATGCCCTCGGGGTGACAACTATGTTACCCCAGGTTTTCAGAGCAGGGGGCAGGGGGC
>NZ_JADEVZ010000120.1 GCF_015207875.1 Dolichospermum sp. LEGE 00240 | reverse complement strand
GCAATTACTATGGCGGTTAATGCTATTACTGATGAAAATGCTCTCAATTGGTTTAATCATTGTGGATTGTTTTTTGACCCTATTTAGATAGCTATTTTTGTACTGGACTTGATCGCAAACTGCTGTAAAATGATTTTTAGGGATGATACGTATGTCACATTCGTGACTATGTTGCCAAGACTCGCATAAATGCAACTGTGACATAAATACTTACAAGTGTCAACTCTGGATTTCGGATAAATGGTTAAAATGGTTAAAAAGCTTTTAGAATCCAGAATCCAGGGAATAAATTCCCTGTCTGATAGCTAAAGTCGGTTAAAACCGACTGTTTTTTCTTTATATTCAACACGGCTTAATCATTTGATTCTATGGGTAGGGGTAAAGCAGTGATCATAGATGTCAACTTAACGTAAAACCTCTATCCAACAAGGAACTCAAGTTCCTTGCTAATAGGAAAAGTTATCTTTTGATGACTAAATATTAGGAGTATTTACTAGTCCGTTAAAACGGACTTGAGCTATGAGACAGGGAATTAATTCCCTGGCGGGTGTGGAAGCCAACAGATAATGGACAATTCTGGATTTTTATTGCATTCTATCAATTGTCCGATATTGAATTGCTTCGGCTACGTGGTGAGGTTTGAGGTTTTCATCTCCTGCTAAATCGGCGATAGTTCGGGCTACTTTAAGAATGCGATCGCTCGCCCTTGCAGATAAGCCTAATTTCCTAATTGCAGCTTCTAATAAACTCCGACTAGCATCATCTAATTGACACCATTTTTGTAAATGACGACTTTGCATTTGGGCATTACATTGTAAATCTTCTTTTTGAAACCGAATTACAGCTTTTTCCCTAGCTTTTTCTACTCGTTCCGCTACAGATTTCGACGCTTCTCCCGTTGGTTGTTGGGTAATTTCTTCGGGTTTTAAACGATTGACCGCTACTTGCAAATCAATTCTATCCATTAATGGTCCAGATAATTTTGCCCAATATTGTTCCCGTTGTCGAGGTGAACAAGTACATCCTTGAATTGTATCGCCATAATAACCGCAAGGACAGGGATTTGTACTGGCTACTAATGTAAATTGTGCGGGAAAAGTGACAGATTGTTTAGTTCGAGAAATGGTCACAAACCCATCTTCTAACGGTTGACGTAAAAACTCCAAAACATCCCTTTTAAATTCCGTTAATTCATCTAAAAAAAGTACACCTCTGTGGGATAATGAAATTTCGCCAGGACGGGGAAAAGTGCCACCACCAACCAAAGATGGACCAGATGCGGAATGGTGGGGACTCCGAAAAGGTCTTTCTCTAACTAAAGAACCCCGATTTTTCAACAATCCAGCCACAGAATGAATGCGTGTTACTTCCAAAGATTCAGGAAAACTTAAAGGTGGTAAAATCCCCGATAACCGCCTTGCTAACATCGTTTTTCCGCTTCCCGGTGGTCCAACAAAAATTAAATTGTGTCCCCCCGCAGCCGCAATTTCTAAGGCCCTGCGGGCGTGCGCTTGTCCTTTGACATCCTGCAAATCTGCTAAATTCAAAGATGTTGACTGGGAGGTTTCAATTGTTTGATTTAACTGGACAGGTTTATATTTTTTAGGATTATTTAATAAGTCCACGACATCAGCAACATCTTTGCAACCATAAACCGTTAAGCCTTCAACAACAGCAGCTTCTTGGGCGTTATCAATAGGAACAACTAAACCCGTAATCCCCATTTTTTTCGCAGTTGCAGCAATCGGTAAAACACCCGCCACCGGACGCAAACTACCATCTAGAGAAACTTCACCTAAAAATAAAAAATCCCCTAACAAATCGGCGTTAACTTGTTCAGAAGCTGCTAAAATGCCCACACTAATTGGTAAATCAAAAGCGGGTCCTTCTTTCCTCAAATCTGCGGGAGTTAAGTTAATGACAATCTTCCGTATGGGAAAGGCAAAACCGGCATTTTTCAAAGTTGCTTTTACCCGTTCCTTAGATTCTTGAATAGCCGAATCTGGTAAGCCTAAAATCACAATTCCTGGTAAACCACCAGAAACATCAACTTCCACACCCACCTTTACAGCGTCAATCCCGATGATAGATGCACTCCAAACTCTAGCCAGCATTTTTTACATATCAATAAACTTTGAGAATATCAAAGCAGATTTTTGGGTGCATTAACAATGAGTGAAATCACTCAAGAGGATTGTTAATATAATAATAGCAGCCAAAGATGCAGGTGACTCATGGTTCAAGCATTAACAAAACTTAGTTTGTTTTAAGTAGGGGTTGCTGAAAAAGTTGTCTGTGAGGGCAGGCAAGAGGCAAGAGTTTGGGCTATCTGTTATCCCTAAATTTTGTGATTTATTCAACCCAAAATGCACGCTTTTGGGACTAAAAGACGCAAAGGTAAGATTTTTAAAGGTTCAATTTAGGAATTTCATATCTCAATATGGCTTCGCCACGCAGGCTATCAGCAACGCCTGTTTTTGCAGAGTGACAGGATTTTACACGAGTCACAACTGAAACGAAGCCGTTAGTGCTACCGCCAAAGCATCTGCCGCATCATCAGGTCGAGGAATTTCATCTAAATCCAATTCCCGCATCACAGCCTCTTGCACTTCTGACTTATCTGCCTTACCATAATTCGTTAAAGCCTGCTTAACTTGGGGAGGTGCAAATTCCACATAAGGGAGTTTACGCTGTCCTAAAACTAACATCAGTACACCCCTGGCTTGTGCTACAATAATGGTATTTGCCATCCGATAAAAGAATAATTTTTCAATGGCTACTAAATCCGGCTGTAAATCCTCCATGACGGTGTGTAAATCGTCAAATAATGTGCATAGTCGTTGACTCATTTCCATATCGGCACTGGTGCGAATTACGCCAAAATCAACCATCTGTACCCTTGTCTCTTGTTCTTTTGTTTGACTTTGCTGCCAATCAATTGCCCCAAATCCCACAGTTGCTAGTCCCGGATCTATTCCTAAAATTCGTTTTTTCATAAAATTCTTGATAACTGGGGTAATTAGTGATTGGTATTTCCTTCTTCTGACTCCTAACTGGGCGCAGGCCCTGCGCCCCTAATCGGTGATGATGAAGGATTGAATAAATGTGATGGTTTTCCCTTAGTGTGGAAACCAGGTGATGTAAATTTTTTGTTAAATATTGTTTGTACCAACTTTCCCTATTAGGTATGTTTATCGGTTTTCTGAAACAAGCCATTAATTCGCTACAGCTACAGTCCCAAGGTCGCACTTCCTATCGGGTTAACCAATGGTGCAAATGGTTGTCTCCTGGATTAGCTGTGAAACGCTGGTTACTTATCAGTATTGGGGGTGTTTTCTTAGCCAGTTTGGGGTTGGCTATTTGGGTAAAATTAACCCCGATTTTTTGGATTCTGGAATTGCTGAAAGGTCTTTTGGGTTTGCTGGCTGAGATTTTACCCAACTATATCAGTGGTCCGGTACTCCTGGTATCTGGTGTGCTGTTGGTGCTGTGGGGACAATCTCGCACTGTTGGTTCAATTACGGAAGTTCTCAGACCTATTGGTGATGAAGAGGAGTTGATAGATGTCCTTTTGGCACATCGTCGCTTATACCGGGGTCCGAAAATTGTGGTTATTGGTGGTGGAACTGGACTTTCAACTTTACTCAGAGGCTTAAAAACTTATAGTGCTAATATTACTGCTATTGTCACCGTAGCAGATGATGGCGGTTCTTCTGGGAGACTGCGCGAAGAATTTGGCGTTTTACCACCGGGTGATATCCGCAATTGTTTGGCGGCGTTAGCAGATGAAGAAAAATTACTAACGGAATTATTTCAATATCGCTTTCGGGCGGGAGATGGTTTAACAGGTCACAGTTTTGGTAATTTGTTTTTAACTGCCATGACTGATATTACTGGGGATTTGGTCCAAGCGATCGCTGCCAGTTCTAAAGTATTGGCGGTGAGAGGACAAGTTTTACCTGCTACCCTTAGCGATGTCCGTCTCTGGGCAGAATTGACAGATGGTCGCCGCATTGAGGGTGAGTCGAATATTCCGAAAGCTGCGGGGAAAATTGTCAAAATTGGTTGTATTCCTGAAAACCCATCGGCAGTTCCCGCCGCAATTAAAGCCATTAAAGAAGCTGATTACATTATTATTGGTCCGGGTAGTCTTTACACTAGCTTAATTCCTAATTTGTTAGTTCAAGAAATTGCTGATGCGATCGCCGCTACCAGCGTACCTCGTATCTATATCTGCAACATTATGACTCAGCCAGGAGAAACTGATGGATATAGTGTTGCTGAACATATTCAAGCAATAGATGACGCTTGTGGCAACAGAAGGTTATTCGATGCCGTATTAGTTCATAAAAAAACACCCTCAGCCCAAGCACTTATCCGTTATGCCCAACAAAACGCCCATCCAGTTTTTTTAGACCGAGAATCTGTCACCCAATTAGGACGGCGAATAGTTCCTGCTAATATTCTCTTTGAAGATGAAAATGGTGCTGTTCGCCATGACCCGCAGAGATTAGCCAAAGTTTTATTAAAATGGTACAGTGGCGCACACCACGGGAAGTAAAAACTGGGGACGGGGAAATAAATATATTTCCCCATTACCAATTACCAACCTAAAATATTTATGACTTCTTCCATCATTTCTCAAACTGAACCACCCCTTCCTCCTTGGGAAACTTTACCGACAATGTATGATTTACCTAGTGAAAACCCGGAGGAAAAAGGCTTGCCAGACGACTTTCATTTTTTACAACCTTTACTTTTATATTTAACATTTCAACCCATAAACTGGAATCCAGAAATTGTTTATAGTGCGGCTGATCTGAATCTTTATTATGATCTGCAAAATCCTTTATGGTATAAACGCCCAGATTGGTTTGGTGTGGTTGGAGTGCCAAAATTATATAATGGTCAAGATTTGCGTTTAAGTTATGTCAGGTGGCAAGAACCAGCAAACCCTTTTGTAGTTGTAGAATTATTATCTCCTGGTACAGAAGATGAAGATTTAGGTAATAGGGAAAGTAAGATAGGTAAACCTCCCACAAAATGGGAAGTTTATGAACGGATTTTAAGAATTCCTTACTATATTGTTTTTAGTCGCTACACCAACGAAGTCCGCGCATTTCAGTTAGTAGGTGGTCATTATGAACCTATGAATCTGATTGAAGGACGCTTACTAATGCCAGAGTTAGGTTTAAGTTTAGGACTATGGCAAGGGACATTTCGAGATATTCCTAAGTTATGGCTAAGGTGGTTCACACTAACAGGAGAATTAATTCCTGAACCAACAGAAGAAACAATAGAAGCAAAAAGAAAAGTCGAACAACTAACACAAATGTTGCGTGATTTAGGCGTTAATCCCGATGAACTGGATAATGCTTAGACGTTACCAATTACCAATTACCAATTACCAATGAATAAAATTTTCCTTCCTAATATGGAAGCAACACAACAATTAGGTATTACCCTTGGTGAGACTTTAAATGCTGGTAGTGTGATTTTACTAGAAGGCGATTTAGGTGCTGGTAAAACTACCTTAGTCCAAGGGATTGGTAAAGGTTTGGGAATAATTGACTCTATTGTTAGTCCTACTTTTACTTTGATTAATGAGTACCCAGAAGGGCGTATTCCCCTTTATCACTTAGATTTATACCGTCTAGAACCTCAAGAAGTTACAGGCTTGAACCTGGAAAGTTACTGGGAAGGCATAGAAGTAACACCGGGAATTGTCGCCATTGAATGGGCTGAACGAATGCCATATCTACCAGATAGTTATTTAAAGATATGTTTAAAATATGGTGAAAATGGCAGCCGTCAAGCCGAAATTATTACTATAAATTGTGAACTATCAACAACGGACAACTGACAACGGACAACGGACAACTAACAACGGACAACGGACAACGGACAACTAACAACTAACTACGAAAAAGTTAAAGCTTGTCCGCGAACTTGTGTATTTAGCTGACCATGATCATAAACAATTTCACCGCCGACAATTGTTGTTACAGGCCAACCTGTTAAATTCCAACCTTCAAAAGAATTCCAACCACACTTGCTGACAACTTCTTCCCGTTTAACTTCACGGTAATTTTTTAAATCTACCAACACTAAATCCGCATCGTAACCAGGAGTAATTTCTCCCTTGTTAGGAATACCATAAGCTACAGCTACCGCTTTAGACATCCATTGCACAACTTGGGCAACAGTACATTTTCCATCCATAGCAGCGGTTAACATTAAAGGTAAAGAAGTTTCTACACCGGGCATTCCTGAAGGAGTGTTTGGGTAGGTTTGGGCTTTTTCCTCCAGAGTGTGGGGGGCGTGGTCAGTGGCAATGAAATCAATAATACCATCACGTAGGGCTTGCCAGAGAACTTCATTATCATGGGGCGATCGCAAAGGTGGATTCATTTGTGCTAAAGTACCAATAGTTGCATAAGCACTAGTATTCAACAGTAAATGTTGGGGTGTTACCTCTGCTGTCACCCAACTAGGTTTATCCTCACGTAGTAACTCCGCTTCCTCTGCTGTTGACATATGCAGAATATGTAACCGGCGTTGATATTTTTTAGAAAGCTTTAACGCCAATTGCGTTGCCAGCAAAGCAGCTAGATTATCTTGAATTTGGGAATGAATAGCCGGGTCTGTAATCCCCGCAAACTCCTGTTTGCGTTGATTAATTCTCCCTTGGTCTTCGGCATGAACAGCAATTAAACGAGTTCCCTGGGCAAAAATCGCCTCTAGTGCCTCTTCTTGGTTTACCAACAACTGTCCGTGCATTGACCCCATAAATACCTTAATTCCCGGTGTTGGCTGGGCAGAAAGTAAATCTGGTAAATTATCCGCCGTAGCCCCAATAAAAAAGCCATAATTAACTAAGCACTTCTGGGCTGCCCGTTGTAACTTATCATCTAAAGCTGATTGAGTAATGGTTAAAGGTCTTGTATTCGGCATTTCTAGAAAGGAAGTAACTCCCCCCTTAGCGCAAGCACAACTGGCAGTAAATAAGTCTTCCTTATATTCTAGACCCGGTTCACGGAAATGCACCTGGGGGTCAATCACACCAGGCAACAAAGTTAATCCTTGTGCGTCAATGTCACAAGTGGGTGTGGCATTAGTAATTTCTTGCCCTACTTGGGTGATTTGCCTTCCTTCTATCAGCACATCGCCAATCATTGACTCACCATTGGGTAAAATAATTTCAGCGTGGCGAATCAGTAAACTTTGTGGATTTGACATGGATTTAAAATTTTTCGGGATAAAGGAACTATTTATAGATGATAGATAACCTTTTCTAAGGTAAACTTAATTCGCACGAAGAATCGGCGATTTTGGTTTTGTGTTAAAAAATGTTTATAGTCAAGAAAGCTAAAAACCTGAATGTTTGTAGCTGAATAAAAGAAAAACACTAGATTTTTTACTTTATTTACCTACCATCTGCTCCATATCGTTAAGATTAATAATATCAAGTCTCTCCGTCTGAGTTCAATACTAGTCTGATAACATACTTCAACAATTTCATGCAAAATCAAGCGTCTGATAAAAACTCTAGCCAAGAACCCGATAACTCCTGGATAGTAGAGCTAGGTAAAACAATGATACTGAGTATCTTTCTAGCCCTAGGAATTCGTACCTTTGTTGCTGAAGCCCGTTGGATTCCCACTGGCTCTATGGAACCAACTTTACATGGTGTTAAAGACCAATGGAAGGCAGACAAAATTATTGTTGATAAAGTAAAGTATAGATTTGCTAAACCGGAACGGGGAGATATAGTAGTATTTTCGCCGCCCCAAGAAATACAAAATAATCCTGAACGGGAAGCATTTATTAAAAGAGTAATTGGTTTACCCGGTGAAAAAATAGAATTGAGAGAAGGCAAAGTCTATATCAACAGCAAGCCTTTACGGGAAGATGTTTACCTATCCTCTACTGTGAAAACATTCGTGGAAGCTTGCAATAGTAGCGGACTCCAACCGCCTTTTTTAGCTCAACCAGAAGTTATCCCCCAAAATTCCTACCTCATGCTCGGTGATAATCGTCCTAACAGTTATGATGGGCGTTGTTGGGGTGTTGTTCCCCGTAGTAATATTATTGGTCGGGCTGTAGTTCGTTTTTGGCCTCTCGATAGAATGGGTGCAATTGATAAATCTCCTGCCTATTCATCTCCACAACCATGAAACAATGTCATACCTAGCAAGGATTTTGCTATATCCAATCAAGTCACTGGATGGTATGGAAGTAGAGGAGGCAACTATTCTCTCCAGTGGCGCACTTCAGTAGTATCGAAATATGCCAATAAAAAATTAGTAACAAAAAAATCTAAATTTTCCTGATCACAGGCTGCAATTTCCAGTGAAATAAACGCATAATGGAAATGTGACTGATTTATTAGCCCCTTTACAATCCCTAAAACAAGGTAATTGGTTCAAATTAATTTGCGGAGCCAGTTATCAACATCTTCCTGCGGTCAGAAATCTCACGTTAGCCTACACTTTGGCAGGTGCTGACTGTGTGGATGTGGCTGCCGACCCGGCAGTTATTGCCGCTACCCAGGAAGCTTTACTAGTAGCCCAAAGCTTGGTGGATGATGCCCAGCAGCGAGGCTTTGCCTTTACAGGTGATTTACCTTTGTTAATGGTTAGTCTCAATGATGGTGAAGATCCCCATTTTCGGAAAGCTGAGTTTAATAATCAGGACTGTCCTAGCGATTGTTCCAGACCATGTGAAAAAATTTGTCCAGCCCAAGCAATTTTATTTAACAATACCAAAGATGATTTTTCTGGAGTAATTTCTGAAAAATGTTATGGCTGTGGCCGTTGCCTTCCTATCTGTCCCTATGGGATAATTTATACAAAATCTTATGTGTCAACGCCAGGAGCGATAGCTTCGCTTGCCAGGGGCAACGCACCATTGATTATGTCAACAGGAATAGATGCTGTAGAAATTCATACTCAAGTGGGGCGGTTGGCAGAATTCCAACGGTTATGGGATGCAATGACACCCTGGGTAGATCAATTAAAATTGGTAGCCATCAGTTGTAACGATGGAGAAGGGTTAACTGATTACCTACAAGCTATTTACAATTTAATTGTCCCCCGTCCCCAGTTTTTAATTTGGCAAACTGATGGACGTTCAATGAGTGGTGATATTGGTGATGGTACTACCATCGCCACAATCAAATTAGGACAAAAAGTTTTGACAGCAAACCTACCGGGATATGTGCAGTTAGCAGGCGGCACTAATAGCTACACCGTCCCTAAATTGCGGGGAATGGGACTTCTCCAAGAGGCAAGGGAGCAGGGAGCAGGGAGCAAGGGGGGAAATGAAGAAATGGAGCAAGGAACAGGATATAAGCAGGAAAATTCATCTCCCCTGCCCCCTGCCC
>NZ_JADEVZ010000119.1 GCF_015207875.1 Dolichospermum sp. LEGE 00240 | reverse complement strand
GTTTAGAAAAAATGCGCTCTGAAAACATAATTTCTAATTGGTATGAAGTGCAAAGAAACTTATTCACTTTAGTTGTGCGCGACTACATTGTGGACAATCTTACCAATGCTTGTGCTGCTTCATCAACATAGATTCATTTTTTTGTCAATGCGTAAGTCCTATATTATTGCTTGTACTTCACTAAAATAGGAATTGATATACCAGTTATAGCGGTTCTCGATTGAGTGAGATACAAGAACCCCACCCCCAACCCCCTCCCCGCAAGCGATGAGGGGGCTATGATATATCTCATGCAAGTGCATACCGCTATAGCGATTCCAATTACGTAATTATTTATTACCTACTCCAATTACCAATTCCCAGTTATTAAGTTTGCCGACATCTAGGGTAGCGTAGTCAATAACTTGTAATTGCCAGTTACCTTTTGCGGGTAAAGAAAGTAATTGTTTCAGGGCAGGATGCGATCGCAGTGTGTAAGTATTTTGTAATTGATTACGACGACCTAATGTGCGACTTTGTAATAAAATCCGCTGATTATTAGGAGCAATTAAATAAACTTCTAAATCTCCTAAAAAATCATGGGTGATATTTACGGTAACTTGGATATCTGTGACATTGACAGCTTCATTAATAGCGATCGCACTTTTAATTCCCTGTCTATTATTATCAGGAATATTCACAACTTGAGAATTTTTGACCTGAATTTGTTTATTGGTAATTTTGGCAACCGCACCCATCTGCTGCGCTAGTCTTACAGCCTTAGCAGCATTAACTTTGCCATAACCAAACCATTGACTATGACCATTACTATCATAAGTACCCCCACGCACACCCAACTGAAGATCAGGGTTATTATCCACAATTTTATCAGCCGTATCTTGCAGAATCCGTTTAACTTGTTGAGCCGTTAAATCGGGATTAGCTGATAATACCAAAGCCGCTACTCCTGCCACAATGGGAGTAGAACTAGAAGTACCGCCAAAGTTTTTAGTAAAATTTCCCGCATCATAACCAGCCGCGCCTATTTGATCTGTTGTAAATACTCCCAATCCAAATAGAGAAGAAACAATTGCCGGTTGTGTATAAACAAAACCAGTTTCTTGAAACCACATTCCTGGGGGAGCATTATTACTAGGAGCGCAAACAGAAACATTACCTCCCCAATTACTATAAGCAGCCTTTTTATTTAAACTAGTAGACGCAGATACAGTAATCACATCAGGATGAACAGCAAAACCGCTCAACCAATTTGTCTTCCCTTGGACAATATTTTTCGGCCAATTCTGTTCATTTACGGTCCCATTAATCGGACGATTAGCATTTCCAGCCGCGAAAACAATCACACATCCTTTTCCCTTGCGTCCATTGGTAGCAGCCCGGTTAATAGCCGCTTTTTGCCGAATAGAAAGGGGGAAATAAACAGCAGAAGCTCCCCAACTACAAGAAATTACACTCGCGCCTTTTTCTACTGCCCAATCAAAAATATCCTCAATTGATTGATCATCTAAAAAACCAGTAGTGCGAATGGGCATCATTGCACAACCAGGAGCAACTCCCACAATTCCCGAACCATTTTCTTCAGCTACAGCTAATCCTGCACAAGCAGTCCCATGACTAGTTTCTTTTTCTCCAGGTAAGGGTAAAAAATCATTTTCTTTTAGATCTCTAGGAGCAATAATTTTACCTGTACCTTGAAAATCTGGATGTTTTAAATCAAAGGAATCATCTACTACAGCTACCACTATAGAACGCACACCACGAGTAGTATCCCAAGCCTGTTCTACGGAAATATGCGAACCAGCTACCAACTGATTACCACTATTATGATTGAGATACCATTGCTGGGAATAAAGAGAATCTTTGGGTTTATAATGGGGTTCTTGTTGAATGAGAATATTTGGTTCAGCCGCTAAAACTTCTGGCAGTGTTTGTAAATAATTGGTAATTTTAACGGGATTTTGTGTAGCTTGTTTACTAACAACAAAAACGAAGGTATTTGGGATGCCAACTACTGGTTGATCTTGAACTAAATTCAATGTGCTGGTAATAGTATTAATTTTAGTATTATTTACCCAAGTGGCAAATTGAATTGTAATTTGGTCACTGAGATAAACAAAAGTTCCCGGATTATTTTCCAATGTATAAACATGACTGACAAAATCTACATTTTCATCAGCACGGAGTTGAGACATGACTGCATCTAGCTGATTAGGAAAAACCGTGTATAGTTCTAATTTTGCTTGAGGAATACTCCGCCGCCATACGCTACCAGGAATCTGTGTTAATTTTTCGTGGGGAAAATTAGCATTAGGACGGATAGTAAAACGATATAGCGTTTTTTCTAGCGTTAACTCTTCACCACCCCGTTGTAAGGTTAGTGACTCGCCGTTATTTGCTACATCTGATTCAGGAAAATCCGCAGGATTAATATTATCACTCATAAGAATTGGGGATTGGTGGAATTAGCCAAATTGAAAAAACCTTGATTCGTAGGTTGGTTTGTGGAAAGTTTATGTTCGCACAGCAATGAGACAAAATCCAACGCATTTGTTGGGTTTCCTTGCGTCAACCGAACCTACAAAAAATGGCGAATGTATTGTGAATATATTCTATTTTGCGGTGATTTGTAATTCAATTCGTTGTCCGAGTACCCCTAAAGTCCGTTCCATTGTAGATAATTTTGTGGCGTGGTGGGGATCTAGGATACGTCTGACTTCCTTTTCATGGATATTGAGAGTAGAAGCAAGCTGGACTTTGCTAATACCTTTTTCACGCATTGCTAGATATAGTGCGGCTTTTATTGCTGTCTGCGCTGGTACGGCTACTAAATACTCTTGATTTTTGGGTTGTGATGGTTGGGGGATTTCTAGCTTATCATCAATCCGAAGAGCGATCGCTTCTTCTAAACAATCAGCAGCTTCATGAAGTGCTTCTTCCCACGAATTACCTTGAGTAATAGCTTCTGGTAAATCCCGAAATGTCACCACAAATCCACCATCTTTTTCATCAGCAGTCAGCATGGCTGGATATACAAATTGAGTCATAATAATCCCGGTGTTAAATTTGTTTGTCTGAATCAGAATTTGAGGATTCACAGGATGTTCTTTGGTGATGATGTAGCCAAAGAACAGAAAATAGGATAATATAAATTTAATCACTTAGATATTTTAATCTAATATGAGTATTAATTTATTAATCGAAAAAATTACAGAAGAAATGCAGGAAGAAGCAGAAATGCAAATCCGCGACAAGAAAAAATCTGTTGATTACAACACAATTGAATACCCTATTGAAGTTATAGTTGACAAATACCTAAATGGTCTTGATGATGATTCTAATGAATTATTTATTCCAGATTACCAAAGAGCAATGATTTGGGATATCAAAAGACAATCTAAATTTATTGAGTCTATTCTGTTAGGTTTACCTATTCCTTATATTTATGTTGCAGATACTTCAGGGGAAGAAACAGACGAAAATCCTTTAAATACAAAGGATTTAGCTCGTTTAGAACTTATAGATGGAACACAACGAATTCGTACTTTAGCAAATTTTCTTAATAATGAATTACAACTACAAAATCTAGAGAAGCTAAATAAGCTGGAAGGGTTTCGATTTTCCAATCTACCTATTGCACGTCAAAGACGTTTCCAGCGAACAACCATAAGAATGATTCAACTAACAGAAGATGCTGATGAAGAAACTCGTAGAGATTTATTTGAAAGAATTAATACTGGTAGCGTTGAATTAAACCCAATGGAAAAACGCCGGGGTATTAGAAGAGGTGCGTTTCTTAATGTAATAGATGAATTAGCAAAGTATGAAAAATTCATCCATCTTTGTAATTTTACAGAACCGTCAATTGGAAGAGTAGAACCCCAAGAATTTGTTTTACGATTTTTTGCATTCCTAAATAATTATCAAGATTTCAATAAAAATATTAATGAATTTCTCGATGACTATTTAGATGCTATGAATAAAGCTGATCCAAATCTTTTACAAAACATGAAAAATGAATTTTATGTAATGATTGATTTTGTAGGAACACACTTTCCAACAGGTTTTAGACAAGGAAATAAGAAAGATAGAACTACAACTCGAATTAAATTTGAATCTCTTGCTGTTGGTATAACTTTAGCTTTAAGACAGCAAGATAACCTCCAACCTGTATCAGTAGATTTCCTAGATTCAAAAGAATTTAGAGAATACACTAGCAGCGATGCTAGTAGTTCTAGAAATAAAGTTATTCGTCGTCTTGAATATGTTCGTGATCAGATTTTAGGTACAGTTTAGTGAAAAGAATATTAGATTTAGATGATTTTGACGAACGTGCTAAAGACGTTAGTGATTATCTTTGTTTTCTGAGAGATTTAGAACAGGGTGAAATTCTATTAAGTAAAGATGGTGCAATTTCTAAAATTGATCCGGAATTAGATAAAAGTTTAAAAGCTACTGGATTTTTATTACTTTACAATCTTGTAGAATCTACTATGAGAAATGCTATTCAAAGTATTTTTGATGAAATGAGTAAAAAAGGAGTTTCCTTCGATCAACTTAAAATAGAAATTAAAAGAATAATTTTGCAAAATGTAAAAAAGAATGTACAAGAATGTGGTGTTAATGATTTTGTAGAACAAATAGAAAATATTGTTAAAGATATTATTCAATCTGGCTTTAATAGAGATGATTTTTTTTCTGGTAATGTGGATGCTAAAGAAATTAAGAATATAGCTAAAAAATACGGATTTTCTAGTAAAACTGACGTTGCGACTAGAGATGGAATTGATTTACTGTCAATAAAAAAAAATAGAAATGATTTAGCTCATGGTGTTATGTCTTTTAAAGAAGTTGGTCAAAATACATCTGCGGAAAATCTTGTTGAAATCAGCGAAAGAGTTATAAAGTATCTTAGACAAATTCTAGAAAATATTGATGAATATCTAGTGAAACAGGAATATTTGGATTCTGAATAATTGAACTGAATTTTATTAAATTTAAGAGACTATACTATCAGAAATTAGACAGACCATAAATTAATCTCTTTCTTCTTGTTTAACATTTTCCAACGTCGCTTGTAATACTACCAAATGCAAATTATATCTAGTATCTGCTTGTAAATAACGTTGTTGTAGTGGTTGCCATTCTTGCCACAATTGATAACGATTTGCGGCTAATAGGGTCGTTAACCCACGTAATTGAGTATCCAGTTCTGATTTGAAGATATTCTCTAACCACTCATGTAAAACCATATTATCTTGGATCATTCCCAAGATTTCTTGAATATTTTTAATATCATGAATATGTGCAGTAAAAGACTCACCATATAATTCAGTAAATAATTCCATTTGGTAGCGGAGACGTTTGGCTTGTTTTCGCAAATCATGGAGAGTTTTACCTTCTGTTTTCAGATGTTCTTCTAATTGGTTGGGTGTCCATTTTGTTTGGACTACTATTTCTGATTCGACAATTTTAGTACCAATTAGCCATCCTGGATGTAAGCAAAATTCACTAACTTCTGGTGAGAGTAAATCTGGTAGTACGTGAGAAATTGGTACAGATGAGAAACTGCGATAACTAGGATTTTTTAACCAATTTTCAGCTTCATTTTTAAAAGATTGATAAATTTGATCCTTAAATGTTTTGTGAACATGAGAAACGGCGACTTCTCGCTGTTTATGCAATTCTGTAAAAGCTGTTTCCAGAGATTTTTGTTCTTGTTCAAGTAAATGTGGTTTGTAATTCTTTTCCAAAATTTCTGCAAGAACATCTAAATCTCGGAGACTACCTAAAATTCTCGCAAGTTTACCAATATTTTTATCACTAACTGATTTTGGTAAAAATAAATATCTCTCAAATCTACTCACAGCAGTTCGTAACCGTCGCATTCCTACTCGCATTTGGTGTACTGCTTCTGGATCTTCATCTTTTTTAACTGCTTTTTCCCATTTTATGGTTTTTGTAAAGTGGGTTTCAACGGCTTGGTGTGCAGTTTCACCGAGGGTTTTAATTGGTGTTGCTGAGGAGATTTTCATTGTCAGAATCAGGATGTCCAGGATTAAAGGATGAACAGGATGAAACCAGGAATTTTATTACCAATTACCAGCCTCAAGTAGATAATTCAGGCGTTGCTGATAGCCTGCGTGGCGTTCGCGGTAGCGTGCCGGAGGCATTAGCCATATTGAGGTATGAAATTCCTAAATTGAACCTTTAAAAATCTTACCTTTGCGTCTTTGCGCCTTTGCGTGAGACTAAAATTCATACCCTTAATTAGCAACGCCATAATTCACAACTTGAATTAATACTTAATTGTTGTTTAAAGATTAGTGGAAATAGCTTGTACGGGACAGGTAGGAATACATTGTTCACAGACTATGCAGCGCGATCGCACAAAGGTGAGTTTATATGTCTCTGGATTAATGGCTAGGGCTTCAGTGGGACACACCCCCGTACATAAACCGCAATGAACGCATACATCCTCATCAATGACAATTTCACCTAAACCCAGGGAAACATGAATATTTTGCGATCGCATCCATTCAATTGCCGCATCCAACTGATCAATGTCTCCCAATAATTCTACCACCAGTTTACCAATTTGATTCGGGGCAACTTGGGCGCGGATAATATTCGCAGCGACATTAAAATCCTTTGCTAGTCGGTAGGTAACAGGCATTTGAATCGCCCGTTTAGGAAAAGTCAGGGTAACTCTTTTTTTCATTATGTGAGAAAACAGTAAAATGAACTAAGTTAATAAGTCTTAATAAATTGATTATGAGTACCGAAGCCCCTGCAAATTCTAGTAACCGCATCAAAAACTTCTTAATTGCCATTGTAGCGATCGCTTTGGGAGTTGCCCTCTTCCTGGGACTTAAAACTGATTCTACCTCAGTTTCCCTGGCGGAATTGGGTAAAACTGCTATTCCCTTAGAAGTAGCTGTCAGCAATGGAAAACCTTCTCTCGTCGAGTTCTACGCCGATTGGTGTACAGTTTGCCAGAAGATGACACCCGACATGGCCAAACTCAGAGAAAAGTACAATAACAGCCTGAATTTTGTCATGTTGAATGTTGATAATAGCAAATGGTTGCCAGAAATGCTCAAATATCGAGTAGACGGCATTCCTCACTTTGTATTTTTAGGTAAACAAGGGGAAACCATTGCCGAAACCATTGGTGATATCCCCCGCACCATTATGGCTAGTAATTTAGAAGCTTTAATTGCCGGTTCTACCCTTCCCCACATCCAAGGTAATGGTAAAACCTCGCAATTTTCCGCACAAGTCGCCACAGATAGCAATCAAGATGATCCTCGCAGTCATGGTAGTCAAGTTGTAAATTAGATGATTGGGGATTAGTAAAAAGTTATTAATTTATTATTTGTCAGAATCAGGATTTTCAAGAGTTAAGGATGTACAGGATGAAGTTTCTTAATTATTATTTATGAGCAGATCATATTAGTATTATTGATTAACCTTCAAATAAAAATCCTGAAAATCATCTAATCCTGGAAATCCTGATTCAGACAATAAAAACCATGATTTAGGATCATCATTTTGCTGAATTAATAATAATAATCCATTAACTCTATTCACCAATTCTTCAAACTTGATTAGTTTATCAGACATTACTCAAAGTAAGATAGTGTATGATTGTCTTTTTTCTCAAAATTTACTATGGCTACAATTAACGACAACTACCTGAAACTCAAAGCTGGTTATCTGTTTCCAGAAATTGCGCGACGGGTAAATGTTTTTGCACAAGCTAACCCCGATGCGAAAATTATTCGCTTGGGGATTGGTGATGTCACCGAACCCTTACCAGAAGCCTGTCGCACAGCCATGATTAAAGCCGTGGAAGATATGGGCGATCGCTCATCTTTTAAAGGATATGGTCCAGAACAGGGTTATGCTTGGTTAAGGGAGAAAATTGCCACCCACGACTTCCAGGCACGGGGAGCAGCCATAGAAGCCGATGAAATCTTTATTTCCGACGGTTCTAAGTGCGATACAGGCAACATTCTCGATATTTTTGGCAAAAATAACATCATCGCCGTTACAGACCCAGTATACCCCGTTTACGTAGATACCAACGTTATGGCGGGTAACACGGGAGACGCGAATGAAAAAGGTGAATATGGTGGTTTAGTTTATTTACCTGTCACCGCTGAAAATAATTTCACCGCCGAAATTCCTAGTCAAAAAGTTGATTTAATTTATCTTTGCTTTCCTAATAATCCCACAGGTGCAACTGCAACCAAAGAACACTTGCAAGCATGGGTAAATTATGCCAAAGCTAACGGTTCAATTATCTTTTTTGATGCCGCTTACGAAGCATTTATTACCGATCCTACCTTACCTCATTCTATTTTTGAAATCGAAGGTGCGAGAGATTGTGCGATTGAATTCCGTTCTTTCTCCAAAAATGCCGGGTTTACCGGAACTCGTTGCGCTTTAACTGTTGTTCCCAAAAACCTCACAGCTAAAGCTGCTGATGGTTCTAATGTTGAACTTTGGAAACTCTGGAATCGTCGTCAATCTACCAAATTTAACGGCGTTTCTTATATTATTCAACGCGGTGCAGAAGCAGTTTATTCAGAAGCAGGACAAGCACAAATCAAAGCCTTGATAAGCTTCTATTTAGACAATGCCAAAATCATCCGCCAAGAACTCACAAACGCAGGTTTAAGAGTTTATGGTGGCGTAAATGCCCCTTATGTATGGGTGCAAACTCCTCATGGTTTATCTAGTTGGGAATTTTTCGATAAATTATTAGAAACTGTGAATGTTGTGGGAACTCCCGGTTCTGGTTTCGGTGCTGCGGGTGAGGGTTATTTCCGCATTTCTGCCTTTAATAGTCGGGAAAATGTGGAAGAAGCCATGAAGCGGATTACGGCTAAGTTTAAGGTGTAGAATATTGTGGTGGGTAATGCCCACCCTTTTATATCAGACTAAGTGGTAGATTGATGACGTTTTGGTTTAGTATAATATTAAGGTGAGTTTTTTATAGACTCAACCCTTCCGTTTTTATTTATTTATACAAAGTACAACTAATTTAGAGGTTAATTTATATGAAATTGATCATCAAAAATTTAGGTCCGATTAAAAACAATACTCAAGCCATTGATTTATCGAAAGATTTTTTTGTTTTTGTTGGCCGCAATAATAGCGGTAAAAGCTATGTCGCTCAATTATTATGGGCAATTTTTAATGAAGATATAATTCATAAATTTGCACGTACCAATGTAGAAATAATTGATAATAAAATTGTAGAAAATATAAATAACGTCGAAGTTACTCCTGAGTTAATTGGAGAAATTTTGAATAAATATAGTTTATTTTTACAAGAAGAGACTAAGAGAGAGATATTTAATATAGGTAAAAATTCCCAAATACTCAATAATATTGTCATTCGTTTTGAACATGAAAAATCTGAATTATCTGAATTAATAGAAAAAGAAATTGGAGGAATTGTCAAAATAACAGATGATGAAGGCAATACATTAGAATAT
>NZ_JADEVZ010000166.1 GCF_015207875.1 Dolichospermum sp. LEGE 00240 | reverse complement strand
AATCCATACTTGAGTTTGATCTAATAACCAAACTTTATACAGTTTATCGGTAATTCGGTTTTTGGTTTCTCCTGAAGCTGTAATTTCTTGCAGTTCTTTATCTAAAGATTCAGGGGTTTTTGTCCAATCAATTGCTTGATGGGCTACAGGAAAGAAAAATGCTAGGAAGCTTTCAAAATATTCATTTAATGCTTCTTTCCATGATTGATCATAATTTGCTGTTACTTCACTCATTTTATTTCTATATTACAAAGAAGGGAACAGGTAACGGATAGTATCTTAATTTTGTGTGTTTTGGAGCGATGCCTGCGGCGAGCAAAGCTATCGCCATTTCTAATGTGATCATTTATTTCTCCTGTAACTTCAAATTATTTCTATTTTAGCAAGCGATCGCACTCCCATCATCCCAAACAGCGAACTGCTTGCAGCAGCGCTTCGCTATCGCATCCCATCATCCCCACAACAGCAAACTCACAAGTTAGCACTTGCGTAGTGTGTTAATTCTGTGAATCCTTTACCCATAAGACTTCATGCAGGTTCTGTGTCAGAAATATTTGCGGATTTAAGGTTTCGTCTTTGAGAGGGCATGGAAGAACCAAAAATAGATTCAGTCCAAGAAATAACATCTATAAAACGAATAGATTCCATTGCCTGTTTTACGAGAGTTGTGGTAATTTTTATCGTAAAGAGAGGAATCAATAAAATACTAGCACCAATATCTTTAAGAGGTCGTCTAGCTGCAAAGAATTTATATTTACCGAAGAGGGATTCAACAACATCACTAGTACCAAGTAGAATTTGACCTACCGGAATTTGATGAGTTTCAACTGTTAAATATTCAATAATTTTTTCCTGAAATTTTTGTCCTCTTGGAGTCAAAGAATCAATGGAGATAGTTTTTAACCATTCTTCTAGAGATTGAGAATGTAAACCTTGAGTTTTTAGTTGTTTTTGCACAGAATGAATTTGAGTAAATATTTCGGTATATGTATTAATATCTTGTTCATAATTAAAGAGCCAACCAAATTTATTATAAAAACTAATCTAAAAAAGTCGTCATCTTTTTATTCGTTTTCGTAAATTTCTTCTCGTTTCATTGGATTTAATTGTTCTATATTTAAAGGATGCCCCAATAAATATTGGAGGTAATTTCCAGATTGTTCAGAGGTTTCTTGTTGAAGAGTGACTTTAACTATATTGGGTTGTTTTAACTGTTGTTGGTACTGTTCGGGAATTTTTATCATCCCATTTTCGAT
>NZ_JADEVZ010000012.1 GCF_015207875.1 Dolichospermum sp. LEGE 00240 | reverse complement strand
TTACTTAATATGTTCTATTTTTTGGCAAATAAAGTTAAACTCAACCAGAAAATTAGGTAGATAAAATTTTCCTGGCTGAAATTTTTCAAAAATCCCAATAATCTAGGTCACATCTGCGGAATGTGGGTTTGAACAAGAAATAGATTTAAATAAATGTGTGGCTGATAGTAAATTATTGCCATCTGTTAATGGTTATGAGTATACACATTTACGTTGTTCTTGATTTTGTTATCAATATGTATTGAAATGTTGGGTTTCCTTACGTCAACCCAACCTACACAAAGTGTGTTATTTCATAAAATGTCAGGGTCAATATTCAATTCTCTGAGTTTGGCAGCTAAACGTTCTGCACGTTTGGTTGCTGCTTCTGTGAGTTGGGCTTGTTGTTCTGCACGTTGGGTTGCTTCTACTCCATATTCTTCTGGTGTTAGCATTAACTGTCCTTCTGGCAGAAAATAACGCAATTTACCGTCATGGACACCCAAATATAAATTTAGTTGCTGACTCCATAATAAACCTTGAGGATTGGGTTCTATGGGTTGATATGTTCCACCAAACAAGATAAAACCAGCAAATTCTAAATTTTGCGGATTAAACCAGAAATATTCAGGTGTGCGGAAAATATCTTGATAAATTTGTTTTTTTAACCCTTTATCAGTGGAAGCAGTGGAGGGAGAAAGCAATTCTATAATTAAGTTAGGATATTTACCATCTTCCTCCCAGACTACCCAACTATTGCGATCGCGGTTTTCTGTATCCAGCACTAGAAAAAAATCTGGTCCACGAAAATCTTTGGTTTTAATTTGCCGAGGACTATAATAAACAGTCATGTTCCCGCCAACAAAATAATTATTAATTTTATTTATATCTCGCCACCACCAATTGAGACATTGGATTAGTAGTAGCATTTGTTGTAGATGTAAAGATGATTCCAAGGGGGGTTCGTCACTTTCTAGATTACTGGGAGGAAATATTACATCTAAACCGGGTTCAATATTTTGGGTGACGGTCATAGCTGCAAGTTAGTGAGGGATCTATTTTTATGGTAACAGATACTCAAAAAAGTTGTCATCCTCATATTTTACTTACTGCCCATTATTGTGGAAAATTCAATTTCTCAGCCTCTCATTGTTAATGGTTACAAATATCAACATTTACGTTGTTCTTTTAATCCTGTTAATCCTTAAATCCTGGAAATCCTGATTCTGACAATTAAATTAAATCAGCGCGAGGTTTAAAAGTTTCTATTTCTCGCAATTTTTCATAAAGTTCCCGTTCTTGGGGAGTGATATTTTTGGGAGTTACTATCTGAATTTCTACTAATTGATCACCTCGTTGACCGTTTTCAACTGGGTAGCCTTTATTACCAAGTCGGAATCTTTGCCCAGACCTGACACCGGGGGGAATGGTCATTTTCACTGGTCCATCAAGGGTAGGTGCTTCGACTTGTCCACCTAATGTTGCTTCGCTGGGAGTTACAGGGACTTGACAGAAAATGTTAGCCCCTTCCAGCTTAAACAAAGGATGAGGATCAACGGTAATTTTTAAGTATAAATCACCACCACTAATTCCTTGATTTCGTAAGCGGATGGTTTGTCCTGTCACCATAGCCGGGGGCATAGTCACTTCGAGCGATCGCCCGTCCTCTAACCTGATCCTTTCATTCCCACCTTGATAAGCTTTTTCCAATGGTAAAGTTAATCTGGCTTCGATATCCCTGCGAGTGCTACGGGGTGGAGTATTGACAGTATAGGCAACTTTAGTTCTAGGAGTGCGAAAGGGGTCGCTAGTGGTGGTATTTCCTGGAGTATTTTTGGGTTCTTTGCGGTTGCTGACACCAATTACTTGATTGACAAAACTCTCAAAATCATTGAATTGGCTGGGGTCTACATCCTGGCTAGAACGCCCGTTAGCGCGGCTATCCCAACCTTTAGGCTTGGGAGTTTGTTTATTGCCAGCAAAGCCATTTTGTTGCCAATAGCGGCTAAATTGGTCATATTGCGATCGCCTGCTAGAATCAGAAAGGATTTCATAAGCCTCCCCAATGGTTTTAAATTTCTCCTCAGCTTCCTTATTCCCCGGATTCAGGTCAGGGTGATATTGTCTAGCTAACCGCCGATAAACCTTTTTAATTTCTTCGCTTGTGGCATCCTTAGAAACTCCTAAAATCTCGTAATAATCCCGAAAATTTTGCAAATTTTGCATATATTTAAATGTCAGTGGTCAGTGGTCAGTGGTCAGTGGTCAGTGGTGTTTCTACTTGTGACTGACCCTGCAAATCCAATATTGGGAAAGATATTAAATCCCAATTTAAAAATCTAAAATCGAATTATAACCAATCATCGTCATCATCCCAGTTATCCTGGTAGCTGGGGCGTTTGCTGCGGGTGGGACGACTTTCATAATTGGGAGAACGCCCTGTATTGCCATAATCTTTGTTAACACTGCGGCTAGATGAATCTCGTTGCCGATAATTACTTCTGTAAACATCCCTCTCCGGTTCTCTTTCTTTTTCACCCACGAAGATTTCCCGGATAGCGCCAAATAAATCCTCATCTTCATCCTCAGCATAATACTGACGGACTTCTCTATTCAGTTCATACAGAGCATCTTGTAAATCAGCATAAGCCTGATCAATCCCCCGATCTTCGTCAGCTTGTAAACTTTCCCGTAAATTCCGGCAAATATTATCAATGCGTTGACGACGGTTACGGGCAAATTGCATTCCCATTTCCAAGGCCACTTCTCGCAGTTGCCGTTCTGCTTGTAATATTAATGCTTCAGCACGGGTACGTTTTTCAACTCGTTCTTTCCGTTCTCTGTCAACATTAGCATATTTTTGGGCATCCTGAATCATCCGGTTAACTTCTGACTCACTCAAAGTCGAAGCGCCTTGAATAGTAATGCTTTGTTCTCTACCGGTAGTCCGATCTAGGGCTGTTACCTGGAGAATCCCATTAGCATCAATATCAAAGGATACCTGCACTTGGGGAATACCTCTGGGGGCTGGAGGAATACCATAGAGTTTAAACCGTCCCAAGGACTTGTTATCTGCGGCCATGTCCCTTTCGCCCTGAACCACATTAATTTCTACGCTGTTTTGGTTATTTTCCGAAGTAGAAAAAATATCAGAACGGCGGACTGGAATAGTTGTATTGCGAGGGATAAGTTTTTTCATTACACCACCGATGGTTTCTAAGCCCATAGATAGGGGTGTGACATCCAACAGGAGAACATCTTTAAGTTCACCAGCCAGAATACTGCCCTGAATAGCTGCACCCACCGCGACGACTTCATCAGGATTGACGTTTTCATTAGGTTCAATGCCAATTAAGTCTTGAACTAGCTGTTTCACCATAGGCATTCTGGTAGAACCACCAACGAGGACAACTTCTTCAATATCTACAGGAGAAAGTCCGGCATCTTTTAATGCCCGTTTGACTGGTGTTCTGATTCTACTCAATAAGTCTACACATAAACCTTCAAATTGCGATCGCGTCAGGCGAGTTTCCAGGTGTTTTGGACCATCCTCTGTGGCGGTAATGAAGGGTAAATTAATATCGGTGACACTGACGGCAGAAAGTTCAATCTTCGCCTTTTCTGCGGCTTCCATTAACCTTTGCAAAGCTTGGCGATCGCGTCTTAAGTCTACACCCTCTGCTTCTAAAAACTGTTCCGCCAACCAATCAACTACTTTTCTGTCAAAATCATTGCCACCAAGTTGAGTATCTCCACTAGTAGCTTTAACCTCAAATACGCCGTCACCTACTTCCAGCAAGGACACATCAAAAGTTCCCCCACCTAAATCAAACACGAGAATAGTTTCTGTGTAACCTCGATCTAATCCGTAAGCCAAAGATGCTGCTGTGGGTTCATTGAGAATCCGTAACACATCCAAACCCGCAATTCTGCCCGCGTCACGGGTAGCTTGGCGTTGGGAATCATTAAAATAAGCCGGAACAGTAATGACAGCCCCGGTAACAGGTTCACCCAAATAACGACTAGCATCATCAGCTAATTTTTTCAGCACCATAGCTGAAATTTCTTCTGGAGAAAATTCCTTATTCAGCCGAGGACAGGCAACTTTAATATTGCCAACTTCATCTTTACGGATAGTGTAAGGTACGCGCTTAGAATCTGGGTTTAATTCGCCATACTTGCGCCCAATGAAGCGTTTCACAGCAAAAAAGGTATTTTGGGGATTGAGGACAGTTTGCCGCCTCGCCATTTGTCCTACAACCCTTTCACCCTCTTTACTAAAGCCAACTACGGAGGGGGTTGTTCGCATTCCTTCTGCATTGGCAATCACCACCGGCTTGCCACCCTCCATGACGGCGACTACTGAGTTGGTTGTCCCCAAGTCGATGCCAACTACCTTGCCCATGCGTTACTCGTCTCCTGTTGCGTGTTTTATAAATTTATTATGATATGATAAGGCTGATTTTGGCTTAGTGCTAAATTAGGTCAATAATAAAACAGAATTATAATAATAGCATTTGCAAGGATGCTTCGCGCCAACAGGCAAAGGAAGAAAACACAGGTTACGCATATCTAATTAAGCATCATAGTAATACCATATATTTAAAAATTTTTTTTACTAACTAACTAATTACTCGTTAATGGAACTTCTTATAATGTGACAAGCATTCCTGGATCTTTTACATCGAACCAAACGGCTCTCCAAAGTACTCCTTGGTGGGGCAATGGAACGCTTGCTAAGCAGCTCGCTACTGCGGGGTTTAATGCCTCGCCTAAATTTCAAACTGCTTTTGCCTATCAAAAAGGGGTTTTTAGTGTACCTACGTTATTAGCCTTTTATTCCTCGTCTGATTTCCCCAACGACCCGCAGTATACTGATATTAATGCTGTAGGCTCCTACGCTGCTGTGGCCACCCCCGTCCCTTTTGACTTCGACGGAGGTACCATTCCCGCAGTAGTCGGCGCTTTCGTCTTGGCCGCAAGATGGAAAGCTAGAAGAAGCATAGCATCAAAAACCCGCACTGCCAACCCTGATGTAGCGGTTCGCTAGGATAAATTTTTCCACATCCTCGTTGGCAGTGCGGTTTTGGATACCTGGCACTCCACCAAAAACGGCAGGAACAATTGTTGGGGTGACGCTTTGTGTTTAGGACTGACCTTGGGCGTACTGCTATTGTTGATGCCTAAACTCGTCAAAAACCGACTCCCCCAACTACATTTTTCTTGTTTCTTTTTTGGTGGTTTATATCGCTGGCAAAAGCCTTTGTATCGTTTGGCACAGTCATGCTAAGTTGTAGTTAAGTAATACCTGTATTTTAGCTTTGAAAATTTCGATTATTAGTCTTAATGGAAGATTACCGCAGATTCTCGAAAAAAGTCGATTGCGATCGCCGCATCTGTTGTATAAAGGTTATTATAGGCGATCTGAAGGTCAGTGTAGTGATCGGCTCTTATCTTAATGGACATAGTAACTAATGCTATAACTACTATATATCCCATTCTCACATCACTAAAGATATGGAAGAACTTTTGACATTAAGGGAATTACTACTTAAAGGTGATATGACTGGAGCTTTGGCAATTGTTGACGAATTAGAAGAAATGAGCAGAGACGATAAAATCAACAACATTCGTAGCTATGCAGTAATTCTGCTTATGCATCTAATCAAGCAAAAAGCAGAAAATCGCACTACGAAATCGTGGGAGCTATCAATTCGCAACTCTATACGCGGTATCCAAACCAAAAACCAGCGACGTAAAGCTGGCGGAACATACCTCAATACCGATGAATTAAGCCTAGCAATTTCTGAAGCTTATACAGAAGCAGTTGATCGCGCCTCCTTAGAGGTTGAAGAAGGACGCTATGAACCCCATGAGTTAGCCAAACTAGTCAACCGTCAAGAGATATGCGATCGCGCCATGATTTTAATCTCTACAAATCTAGAAATTTAAACTGGGTGTTAAGGATTCTAATGGGAGCTTAGGCGATTCAGAAGGTCAGCGTAGCGATCGCCAATACTACAAATAATACATACAATATATTTAAACATTGGCAATAAATTCTTCTACTGTTAACCCAGCAGTTCGTATCAGACCGTGTAAAGTCCCTTTTGCCACCTCATGATGATCAGGAACAGACAAAGTTACCATTTCACCTTCTTTGACCAAAATTATATGACTTGCACTTTGGCGTGCAAATCGCCAGCCCAGCTTTTCAAAGGTACGAACTAAGTAGGTGAACACAATAAAACCAAACTGTGTAAAGAAACGTAAAATCGCTGAAAACTTCTTTACTATTGCCTCTTGCCTCTTGCCTTGCTATAACGACAATTTTCAACGTCAACCTACTTACTTCTTGTCCACTCAGACCAGGTAGTTTTGATGCCATAACTATACTAAGACTTCTACTTGTTTAGTTTCAATAGTCAATGGCAAGCCAATCTCTGCCCTAACCTGCAAGCAAGCAAAAATTGCATCTTGAATATTCTCTAAAGCCTCTTCTTTTGTCGCTCCCTGACTAATGCAACCAGGAATACTAGGACATTCAATCATCCAGACACCATCTTCATCTCGATCAATGGTAACATTGAATTTCATACTAAGTTGTAGTTAAGTAATACCTGTATTTTAGCTTTTAAAATTTCGATTATTAGTCTTAATGAAAGATTACCGCAAATTCTCGGAAAAAGTCAATTGCGATCGCTTTAACTAATAGACATCTCCCGTAAAGATTGTAGAGACGTTCCATGGAACGTCTCTACAGTGACTTGAGGTCACGCATATTTAATTTTTGGAGATGTCTAATAATTATAGGTGATACCTGCTGAGTAACAAACAGATAAGCTGTTACGCAGCTAAATTTGATAACCATAATTTACTTGAACTTTGTAGTGCGGGCATCTTGCCCGCTAGAATTATACAAACTAAATGCACAACAGCTTACCACTCTCATAACCTTTCTCTTTCTCAGTCGTGGTTTATTTCACAAACTACCATAAACGGGAATGACTGCACCACGGACATCCTTGGCTGCTTCTGAGGCTAAAAAGCAGATAACTTGGGCGATAGATTCGGGTTTTACCCATTTATCGGCGTTTTCTGCACCCATAGCGGCTCTATTACTAGGAGTATCAATGATACTGGGGAGAATGGTATTAGCAGTAATATTAGTATTTTTGGTTTCATGAGCGATCGCTTTTGTTAAGGCTATCACCCCAGCTTTTGCCGCAGAATAAGCAGCCAAATTTGCCGCAGGTTCAGCACCAGCGCGAGAACCTACAGTCACAATGCGTCCATAGCCATTTTCCAGCATACTTGCAAGGCTATGTTTACAAGTCAAAAAAGTTGTATTTAAGTTTAAATCTATTTGCTGTTTCCAATCATCAAAACTGTATTTGTGAGTTTTTCCCATAGAAAAACCACCAACCAAATGAATTAACACATCCACTTTTGTCATGCGGCTGACCAGTTTCTCTACTGATGCTTCATCTTCCAAATTAGCAGGAATAAAATGAATTCTTGCAAAATCCGCCGGGGAAATAATTCCTTTGAGCCGTTCTACATCTTGAGGATTACGATAAGGAATAGTTACATCTGCACCTTGGGCGATAACTGCGGGTGTGACACCTAAACCGAGTCCCCCTGTGCCACCTGTAAGTAAAACTTGTTTGCCTTTCATTATTAAAGATGCACTCCTTGGATATTCTTTATTCGGCGTTGCTGATAGCCTGCGTGGCGTATCCCTGCGGGAGCCGGAGGCATTAGCCATATTGAGGTATGAAATTCCCAAATTGAACCTTTAAAACTCAAACCTCAGTGCGTCTACTCTTCGAGATCACGAAGCGTGATTGCGCCTTTGCGTGAGACTAAAATTCATACCCTTAATCAGCAACGCCCTTTATTCAAGATAGCGTGGATTTTCCAGAATCAATTTCGTGATTTTGTTTCGCGCAATCTCTCTTAGATATCCCGCAGATGTAGGCACAAAGGGGCAAAAGAAGAAACACACAGTGCTGTCATAGAGACGTGGGATTTGGCATCTCTAATTAGGGCTTGCTACACAAACAAAGTCCGCACTTCGACAAGCTCAGTGACCGCCTGCGCGGACTAAGGAAAAATCAAGAATTGAAACCCACGCAGGTGGGTTTTGCCTGTGTAGACGCGGTTTCTAACCGCCCGTTTAACGTTAACTTGACACCTATAATCACTGCTAAAGCCCTACCTTCACAGACAACTTTTTCAGCAAACCTTAATTAAACATCTCCGAGAATTAAATGTGCGTGACTTTAAACCCTTGTAGAGACGTTCCATGGAACGTCTCTACAATATTTTTCGGAGATGTCTATTGAAGACAGTAACTAAGTAGGTTGGCGTTGAAAATTGTCGTTATGGCAAGGCAAAAGGCAATCATGCAAGAGTGAAGAGGGTTTAGGCGATTTTACTTTTCTTTACACAGATTGGTTTTATTGTGTTCACCTACTTATGTTAAAGGTTCAAATAAGAGGTTGCAGATGTTGTACTAATTGTGGTGCTTGCACAACACCTTCAATTCTATCTACAGGCTGTCCTTGCTTAAATAGTACCAAGGTTGGTAAAGCCGCAATCCCGTATCGGCTGGCTAATTCTGTATACTTTTCTGTATCAATCTTGACAATCCGCAAACGGTTTTTCAATTGACTGTTGACTTGTTCTAAAATTGGCACCATCATTTGACAAGGACCACACCAGTCAGCATAAAAGTCTACCAATACGGGTACATCTGAACCAGATAGCATTTCTTCAAAGCTGTTGAATTCTTTTTTAATGGTCATAACACACCAGTTTTTAATTAATTGTTTGTTTTAATGTTAGTTCTTAGAATCTGTAATTTGTATATGTTTATATTTTTTATAGATCCCCTTTTGAGATCCCCGACTTCTTAAAGAAGTCGGGGATCTGAGTATTAGTGCTTACATTGTCAAAGACTGAGGATTGGTTTCAATCAATTTTGCTAAGTCTTGCAAGAATCCGGCGGCATCAGCACCATAAATGATACGATGATCACAGGTAACAGTTACTTGCATTTGTTGACGGACACCAAATAGGCCGTCGGCTGTGGCTACTACTTGGGGACGTGATGCGCCAATGGCTAAGATAGAACCTTGTCCAGGCGGTAAAATGGCATCAAAGGTATCTACACCAAACATTCCCAAGTTGGAGAGGGTGAAAGTACCGCTGTTGTATTCTGCTGGTTGTAGCTGTTTGGCTCTAGCGCGTTCTACTAAGGATTTCCAGTTGCGAGATAAAGAGTAGATGTCAACTGTATCTGCATTTTGCAAAACGGGTGTGATTAAACCACCATCATCCATGGCTACGGCGACGGAAACGTTAATATTAGGATGATTGACAATTCCTTGGTCTGAGTAGCTGGCATTGAGGATGGGGTGTTTTTGCAATGTCACGGCTACAGCTTTGGCTAGTAGCGCGGTCATTGTTACGCCTTTAGACTTAATTTGTTTGTAAAGTTTATCGAGTCCATCGGTGCTAATTGTGTAACTAACACGGAATACAGGTACGGATAGACTGGCTACCATACCCCGAACTACGGCATTTTGTAAGGTAGTGAATGGTACTATTTGACCGGGAACAGCACTACTAACTACTGGTGCTGCTGTTGGTGCGGCTACAGGCGCAGGTGCAGGTGTTGGTGCGGCTACTGGTACTGATGCTGGTACTGGGGCGGCAGTGACAACAGGGGTAGTAATTGGCTGAACTTTACCAGTTGCAACTTCTACATCCTCAGCGACAATGCGACCGTAGGGACCGCTACCTGTGAGGGTATTTAAATCTACTTTGAGTTCTTTGGCTAGTTTACGGGCGCGGGGTGAAACTACGACTCTGCCCGGTTGATGGTTAGAACCATTTTGAGATGGGGTGACAGGGGCGGCAACTGCGGCGACTGCAACTGGTATGGGGACAGGTGTGGAGGAGGCAGCAGCGCCATCTGCATTGGCTAGGGACTTGGCTGTGGCTATTTCTGCTTCTGTTTCGGCGATATAAGCGATCGCTGCGCCGACTGGTGCGGTTTCACCGGCAGGAACAATAATATGGGCGAGATATCCTTCATAGAAGGTTTCTACATCCATATCAGCTTTATCTGATTCGACAACCACCACCGTTTCGCCTTTCTCTACTTTATCTCCCGGCGATTTGACCCAGGAGACAATTTTGCCTTCGGTCATGGTGGAACTCAGCGCCGGCATAAATACTTCGTTAATGCTCATGATATGGTGGTTTCAGAATCAATAATATATGGACTTCAATCTACGAATTTTAACAGTTTTGTGATCAAGTGGGTGATTTTTTGGAAAAATTCAGATTAATGAGAACTATCTGTTTTTTTGCCCAAAACACAACCGCCTACTTTATTGTCAGCGGTTTTGGGGAATTGAATGAATTTTTGTAAGAAGATAGTTCTTCCTTGTCGGTTTCATGATAACAAATCCAAAATCATTTGTCAACCCCCTAATACTCTATTTTGGCGTTTGTATGGGAGTAAATCTTTTTGTCTAAGTAGGTGAACACAATAAAACCAAACTGTGTAAAGAAACGTAAAATCTCCCAAACTCTCTTCACTCTTGCCTCTTCACTCTTGCCTCTTCACTCTTGCCTCTTCACTCTTGCCTCTTCACTCTTCACTCTTGCCTCTTCACTCTTGCCTCTTCACTCTTCACTTTTGCCTCTTCACTTTTGCCTCTTCACTTTTGCCTCTTCACTTTTGCCTCTTCACTTTTGCCTCTTCACTCTTGCCTCTTGCCTCTTGCCTCTTGCCTCTTGCCTCTTGCCTCTTGCCTCTTGCCTCTTGCCTCTTGCCTCTTGCCTCTTGCCATAACGACAATTTTCAACGCCAACCTACTTAGTTTTTCAACTTCGGGAAATTACCCTGCCAATAAGACAATAAAGCCTGCCAAACAGCCTCCAATTCAGCCTCACTACCATCAGCTTTGGACAAGGAGAGTTGCCCCCAGACACAGCGTTTGTCACGGAGAGTCTGTTTACCGTTGAAGAGATTCAACCATTGAGAGGGATTTAGATAAGGACGATAAAAATAGGCAATGAATTGACTCACTGTCGCCGTACTTTTTCCCATGGAATTAATGCAGGCTGTCAAATAGTTTTTTCCTCCAGAGGAGAACTGTAAATGATAACCTTTAGGGTTAATCTTTTCCAGAGGCTCTATCAGCTTAGGTAAATCTGGCAAAAAAGCCAACGACTTGTAGTAAGATTGAATATTGCCTAAACTAGAACTAGAGGGGATGTAGTAAAAATTGACAGTTAAATCCTGCCCGGTTTTTCGGTAATGATAAATTTGTCCTGATAGGATATCCTCCCTAAGATCGGCTTCCATCTGATAAGCTTCCATATCTCTAGTCTGTTGTGGGAGATTTTGCTCCTTTTGCGGTATAGAAACAGGTTCACTAGCCGTTAATTGCCAACCGGGGAGAGGTATTTGGTGGGGAAAACTATAGGTAGCAATTTGACCCAACTTCGCGCTGTAATAAAACCAAAAATTAAATAAAATGATGATCAAACTAATAGTTACAATTACATTTGAATATGACACTGGCTGGGATTTGCGAGAGGTGACGTTTGACGGTGATAATGGAATTTGATTATTGGGTGATAGTAACAAAATTATCGCTCCAAAACATAGGAACGAAAGTACAGCAAAGATATTACCACCTTCATCTCCATGCCAATAATGAAATGCAGGTTTATCTGTCACCACCAATGCCATAATTATTAATCGGCCAATGGAAAAAACCCCACTAATAAGGAACGAAAGGATAAAAGGCAAATAAATATTTTTCAGTAAAAAGGGAAAAAGAATGACTAGCGTGATGGAAACTCTTAATAGCATGAGCAGGAGTGATATCCCAGTACATCCATCATATATATCAATCGCGCCACCATTAACATAAACTATAGTCCCCTGATTCACGGAATCAAATCCCAAGTACCATAAAACAAAAGAGGTTATTTTCGCAGAGATAAGTGTAACAGGAAACCGACTCAACAATGCCGACAATAATCTAATAAAGATAAATATGAAAGTGGGAAAGATGACAATAATTGCTAATTCTTTCTGGAATTGTTTAATTCCTGGAAATCCTGATGCTAATAAGGCTAAACCAGTAGCACTAATCAGGGCAATAAAATACCAGGAAACCCAGATTGCTTCAACTAAAAAACCCGCCTTGATGTAAGGAATAATAACTAGGCAAAAACCAATGAAATTATCAGGAAACTTGCTGACAAAAGCAATGTGATTGCGTCTATCGTAAATGTTAAATAAAATACTTGCATATAGCAACAGCAGGTATGACCAGTTTTGAACATCTTTGTCAACTAGCGAGTAGAGTGTTAAGTTAATTGCAGAAATCAACCCAAAGATGAATAGGAGTAGGAAAGTATGATCAAGTTTAACTTTCCTGAATCTTCCCATTTTACGTTTAATTGCTAACATTATCTGTAACATTCTAAAAGGCCTGACCTATTTTGAACCAAACAAACACAAAGGTAAAACTAAGAATAAAGAGAGCAATAATTGTTCTATAACTATTTTTCCATATACTCTTAGATTGCTGTTCCTTGGCTTGGTCAGTTGCTTCGGAAATTCTTCTTTTGGCAATGATTAAGTTTCGTTTAATTGAATCTTTGATCTGAGGATCTGGTAAATTTAATTCCTTTGGACTCAGGTTGATATTCTTACCAATAAGCTTAAGTTGTGCTGTAGTAACTCCAGAATTGAGACTCGTTTCTATTTGAGCTATTTGTTCAATATTGCTCTTTTGCTGTTCGATAATCTGATTATTTACTGATTTTAATAAACGTCCTGTATTTACAAAAACCAGGGGAATTGCCAGGAAAAATGCGACTCCCATCAATAGGATTATCCAGCGAATAATTTTTTGAAAAATAATTTCTGGAAAGCGGATGTCATATTGATTTTCACTAAAATAACGAGTAAAAATAAACCCCAAACCAATCAAAAAAACCCAACTGTGTTCAGTGAATGCTCTAATGAAATTAAGTTGACTTTCAAAGTTTTGCAGTTGAAACTGGGAAGCAACATAGATAAAGTCTATGAATGACATAATCACAAGAGCATAACCGATGATTGGTAATAGACCAGTCAGATCACTACTCTTAAATGAGATTCCTATTAATTTAACCCGACGGAAAAATTTGATAAAATTCCTGACTAAAGAGAAAAAGAAGAAATTAATGCTTTTTCTAATGTTCTTCATGTTCATGATGTTTGTTTACGGTATATAGCGGTATGCACTTGAGTGAAATAGAGTCAGTAAATTATAAACTCTGTAGTAGCGTAGGTGATACGCCCTAAATTGTATTAGAAATTAAAGATAACCGTTATAGCGGTATCGGTAGGCTGATGTAACTTTGTTGAAAAATAGTCGAAAACTTGATAGTAAGATAGGACTTATGCACTGTACAAACTTACGATCATATTAATGAACGAAATTGCATCGTTTTCGGCTTTGAGAATAACTTATTGAGTAGGGTGCGTCAGATAGAGGAAATCTGTTTTTTACCAAATTATTGGGTCTGACGAACTTATTGAGTAGGGTGCGTCAGATAGAGGAAATCTGTTTTTTACCAAATTATTGGGTCTGACGCACCCTACAAGAGATAAAATCTACATTACATATTTAGAAACCTTTGTCAATGCGTAAGCCCTATAAGATTAATTAGCAGGAACAAAGCCAAACTATCCAATTGATTATAACCTGGTTAGTGTATCAAAAATTTCGGTTTTTAGCTATTATTAGTAATATTTATCTTTTAGAGATTCAATATAGTCATTTATTTATCAAACAAGCGATCGCTTCCCCTGCTTCAAGAAATATCCCCGACTTCTCCAAGAAGTCGAGGATTAAGTTGTTTAGATATCTCCGCGAATTTCTTCAACAATGCCATCACGCAGGACAACTTCCACCTGCATTTTACTAATCAAATTATCACCCAGTTCGATGCGGAAAAAGCTTTCCATTTGAAATTGGTTGACTTCTTGATCTAATTCCAACAATTGTACTTGCTGGAGGTTTTGCAGCATTTGGTTTTTCTGCTCTAGGAGTTCACTTTTCTTTTGATTAACTTGCAGTTGAATATTGTCAATTTGTTGGAGTGTTTGGGGTCCTGGTGGTTGAACACTTTGCTTTTGAATGGCGCTAATTGCTCTTTGTCCTTCAACGTCTAGTTGTTGTAGTTGTTGGTCAACTTGATTAATCTGAGCTTGGAGTTGCTGATGTACTTCCTCTTTCCAGAGACTAGTAACTATGGCTTTGACATTAATTGGGCGTTTTAAAAGCAATTGAGGGTTGGAGACATCCATAAAATTTGTACGTTCACTCTTAAATAGTTTGTAGTGTTGTGAGGAGTCAGTAGGGGCGGGGTTTCCCCGCCCAATGAGTGGTTTCCCCGCCCAATGAGTGGTTTCCCCGCCCAATGAGTGGTTTCCGCGCCCAATGAGTGGTTTCCGCGCCCAATGAGTGGTTTCCGCGCCCAATGAGTGGTTTCCGCGCCCAATGAGTGGTTTCCGCGCCCAAGATTTAGGGGGAAATTAGGAAATTATTTAGCAAACATCTTGTCAATAATATCGCAATATCGTTCCATGACAACGTGACGACGGATTTTCAGAGTTTGTGTCATGAGTCCATTTTCAATTGAGAATTGTTCCTCAATGAGTTTAAATGCTCCAATACGATCATCGGCTCGATAGCTGGGACGGTTTTGGACTTCCCGATTTAATTCTTGACGAAACAAATCCTGGACTGTTCTACTCTCTAAGTCAATCGTTTCGGTATGATTTTGAGATTGGTTCCATGCGGCTAAGGCTTCTAGGTTAGGAACAATCAGAGCGCCAATGCTACGTTGATCTTGTCCTACTAACATAATTTGGTCAATGTAGGGCGATCGCAAACAAGCATCTTCTATGGGCTGAGGTTCAATATTTTCCCCGTTGGTTAAAACAATGGTATCTTTTGCTCTCCCTGTTAATACTAGGTCATTTTCAGGTGTCACCCAACCCAAATCACCACTGTCAAACCAACCTTCTCCATCTATAACTTTTTTTGTAGCTTCGGGATTTTGATAATAGCCCTGCATGATTTGTGGCCCCTTGAGCAGCACTAAACCCCGTTCTCCCACTGGTACAGGTTTACGAGTCTCAGGATTGACAATTTTTACTTGCGTACCCGGAATTGGTTGCCCCGAAGAACCCCGTAAATTTCGCCAAGGACGACGAGCATTAGTTACTGGTGAGGTTTCTGTTAAACCATAACCTTGTAAAATTTCCACACCAACAATTTCAAAAAAGTTATCTATATATGCAGGTAGCGCCCCACCACCACTAATAACGTGCTTAATTTTTCCACCTGTGGCTTCTCGCACTTTAGTATAAACTAATTTTTCACCTAGTATATGGAGTGGTAACAAAGCTAATTCTACTATTTTGGATTGGGAACGTTTCATAACTGAAGTATGAAGGTGATTTAAACTCAATCCCTGGGAAATACGTCGTGCTTCCACATATTTCTGGCTCATATCTAGTAAAAATTTGACCAATCTTTGTTTGTTGGCTGGTTGTTCGCGGAATTGTTTTTGCACTCCTTCATAAATTGATTCCCATAAACGAGGAACAGCAATCATATAATTGGGTTTAAATTTCTTTAAATCATTTTTAACAGAACGCAAATTAGTGTAAATTTGGGTACAGCCTTGAGAAAGGAGAAAATACTCACCACTGCGTTCATAACTATGCCATGTGGGCAAAATACTCAGAACGATATCTCCTTTCTCTGGTTGTACTACTGTTCCCAAGTTTCTAACTTGGTGCAGTAAATTTTTGTGAGATAGCATCACACCTTTGGGTTTTCCCGTAGTTCCAGAGGTATAAATTAGGGTTGCTAATGTGTCGCTGCTGTGTTGAGCTATTAGTAAGGTATGGTCGCTACCAATGTCTAATAATTGGGAAAAGTTGACCACTTGAAAATTAAGTTCTGTGGGTGGTGTTTCATCGGAAAGCAGAACTACAAGTTTAATCGGTAATTCATTAAGTCCTGACCCTAATTTATTGAGAGTTTTGATATCCTCAACTACCAAAGCTGTGCTACCACTATGGGAAATAATATAAAGTAATTCTTCTTTGTCTGCTTGGGCGCTACGGACTGCATTTACCGCTCCAGCAGTCATAATACCTTGATCGGCAATAAACCAGCGAGGACTATTATCAGCAATCAGGGAAACCCGTTCACCATAGGGAAGAGTTTCACTGTTGTTTCTATTAATACCTAAAGTCTGTAAACCAGCCGCAAATCTTTGAATTTGATCTAACAACTGACTATAGGTAATTTTTACTTCTGGTTTAGAGTGAGGATTATGTAGAGCAATGATATTACCGAATTTTCTGGCTGCTAAAGTCCAAATTTCCGGTAATGACTGAATATTTGTGTAATCTACTAAACTCTGTAATGCCAGATTTTCTTGTACAGAAATGTTGTTGAGGAAAGAAGTTGCAGATTGTTTTTTGGTCATAAATACTACTGTTAAATTCAATTAATAACGCTATTTAATATTTAGTTTACACATTAATTGATCACAATTACTGAATTATTATCGTTCCATCTACAAAAATCTATGCTAAACTGATTTTATATAAACTAAATACTATGGTTAGGTCTTATTATATTTCTATATATTTTAAGACTAACCGCAAGACTAACCGCAAGACCAACCGAATGTTCCTATGTAATTTCGTCGGGGAGTAATTCCCTATAGGTTTGATGGATGTATTACTGCTCACCGTCATCAATGCTGGAGCTTGTTTAGTTTTACCCAAGCTGCTGTCTATAATTTTGGTTCGTAAACCTCAAAAATCTCAACCTCTTTCCATTGTCTCTGATTACCAACCTGGGAAAATGGGAATCACTAGTTTTCCCTATTGTACAGCCTACACATTAACTGGTAGTGAATTTTGTAAATTTAGTCCGCGTTTCTGTAATCAATGTTCTCCTAATTAAGGAGGGAATTAGCGCGTACTCTCTGCATTGGGGCGTATTCCCTGTATTCCCTACATTTGGGCGCAGGCCCTGCGCCCCTACTGAATTTCTATTTAATTTACTTATGTAATATCAAAGATATTTAAACATTCAAAGTTGCTCAAATGTAGTGTTTATCAGGCAAAATAAAGATGTTTCGATCATCAGTAGCTATAAAAAGGAGTTATTTATGAATTTAATGGATGGTATATTTTTAACACTATTAAATGCGGCTATTTGTTTGGTTTTACCTAAGCTGCTATCTTTGGCTTTATCGGCTAAAAACTAAAAGTCAATATCATCTTTAGGAGATTTCTGTTTTTCCCGTCGCCATTTTGCTCTAACTAAACGAATTTCATCAAAACTGTAGCTTTCACCTAAATTTTCCCGAATAGGCGTGAGTGAAATATCACCAACAACTTCTAAGATATTCCATATTTTCTTTTGGCGTTCTAGGGGGACTAATTTACTCAAGTCTAAAGATTGTTTCTTCTCAATTAAATCTGAGAGATGACGGATAATTGTCGTGGGGCGAATATTGCGTTTTTGGGCGATTTCTTCAATACTCAATCCTTGGTTATATAACTCTAATGTAGTTAATTCTGTACCAGATGGTGAGTGAGAATAAGGTGAGGAACTAACTCGATTAATAGTTTTTTCTGGCAAACCTTGTTGTTGGCAATAAGTCTGAATTTCTGCTAAGAACCTTTCGCCATACTGAGATAATTTATGGCTACCAACGCCGGAGAGATTGCCAAATTCATCTAAGGTTTTGGGTTGGCTTTGTGCCATTAATTTTAAGGTAGAATCATGGAAGATAACGTAGGGTGGTACGGCTTGTTCGTCTGCGAGTTGTTTACGAAGCGATCGCAATTTTTGCATGAGAACTTCCACATCTGCGGATTTGCCACTTCCCTCTTCCCAAGTCATCTTTTTGACTGTAGGAACAGCAATGGAAACTGGGCGTTGTTTTCGCATGACTTCCCAGCTTAAAGCATTGAGTTTTAAAACTGAATAACCATCAGCCGTTTGTTCTATTAATCCTTGATGTAATAAGGATCTACATAACATTCGCCATTCATCTACTGTTTTATCTTTGCCAATTCCATAGGTAGAAAGTTGATCATGTTTATTAACAATAATTCTCTGATTTTTTCCACCTCGCAAAACATCAATAATATGCAGCATTCCAAATCTTTCTTTACACCTAGCCACACAAGATAAAAATTTCATGGCTTCAATTGTCCAATCTTGAACAGGTTTGGGATAAAGACAATTATCACAATTTCCGCAATTGCCGGGAAATCTTTCCCCAAAATAACTTAATTGAATTGTGCGTCTACAATCTGTCCCTTCCGCATAATCAATTACCTGTCTTAGTTGCTGTTTAGCTATTAATTGTTCTTGAGGATCGGTTTTTTGATTAATACTCCATTCTATAGTTTTAATATCACCATAATTGAAAAATAACGTACATTTAGAAGGTTCACTATCTCTGCCCGCTCGTCCTGATTCTTGATAATAACTCTCCAAATTTCGGGGTAAATCGGAATGCACCACAAACCGCACATCAGGTTTATTAATCCCCATCCCAAAGGCAACAGTAGCTACCATGACTCGCACATCATCCCGAATAAACCGAGTTTGATTCTTTGATCTTTCCTCATCACTTAAACCAGCATGATAAGGCAAAACAGAAATCTTATCATTTTGGAGTTTTAACGTCAGTTCATCAACTTTTTTACGAGTCAAACAATAAATAATACCTGAACCTTCATTTTCTCTAACTATTTCTAATAATTCGGCGTAAGCGCGGTTACTTTTAGGACGGACTTCATAATAAAGATTTTGGCGGTTAAAACTAGCAATATGAATACTGGGTTGTTTTAATCCTAATTGTTCAATAATATCAGCCCTAACTCTATCTGTGGCAGTAGCAGTCAGCGCAACTGTAGGAACATCAGGATAACGTTTGCGGAGTAATCTTAATTGCCGATATTCTGGACGGAAATCATGCCCCCATTCTGAGACACAATGGGCTTCATCAATGGCAAAGGTGGAAATCCCCACTTTTTCCTTAACTACGTCTAAAAGGGGGAGAAATCGGTCACTAACAAGGCGTTCTGGGGCGACATAAAGTAATTTTATTTTACCATTCATGATCGCTTCTTCTCGGGAGCGAACTTTATAGGCGTTGAGACTACTATTGAGAAATGTGGCAGAAATATTATTAGTTCGCAGTGCTTCTACTTGATCTTGCATTAAAGCAATTAATGGTGACACTACTACAGTTAAACCGGGTTTCAAAAGTGCGGGTAATTGAAAGCACAGAGATTTCCCCCCACCTGTGGGCATGACTACCATTAAATCACGATTTTCTAACGCATCCTCGATAATTTGCCGTTGTCCAGGGCGAAATTGATCATAACCAAAGTGATGTTTTAAGGCTTTTTCTAGGTGGGGGTACTGAAGCATGGTAGATGGCTGTTGCGTGTCTGAGTTGTGATGAATATATTAGAATTTTAACGCACGTTGGGGAATTGGCAGAGGGATAGTAGTTATAATTATAGGAGGGGCTATTTCATCGAAATCAGTCTCATGGGTAGGCTTAGTACAGCTTTAAGTATGAGTATAAACACACAATTTCAAGCTAGGGTAAACAACGGTAAAATTGAAATTCCCGTTGAGTATCAAGAACAAATATGCAGCGCCGAAATAGTACAAATCATAATTTTGCAACCTGCACCAACAAAGAAACACTTTCCACTAACGGGTATTATCGCCCAGTTAACAGCAAATCCCATGCAAATATCAGGGTTCAATCCACTCACCAGAGAGGAAGCAAATGAGCGCTGGTGAAATGGTCTCATCGTTGCTAGTGCAGTTTTAGGAGAAGCAAGTATTCTTTACTCGGAAGATATGCAAAATGGCTTAATTATTGAAAATACTTTACAAATTGTGAATCCGTTTTTGGAGGTAATTGAACTTTAATTTAATCAAGAATGATGCCAAGCTTGATAAAATTCTGGATAGGGCATATTTTGGGCGCAATTCCAAATCAGATCATAGTCTTCACTATCTAGTTTATAGCGACGTAAAGCTTGCACCACCAAGAATATATCTTTATTGCTGGTGACTATCTTTCCTAAGCTTTTAGCGGCTAGTTTATGGGTGTACTCATTCTGTGATTTATCCAGAAGTTGCACTAATGCGGCAATGGCTTTTTCATTATTTATACCTATATTGCCTAAACTTTCTAGTGCATAGACAATAATTCCATCATTTTCTGATGTATTTATAAGTTGTAATAAAGTGGAGATAGCTTTTTCGTTACCAGGATCTATATTTCCTAAGCTTTCGGCTACTTGCACAAGGATGTACTCATTCTCTGATGTATCTAAAAGTTGCCCTAAAGCAGAAATAGCTTTTACATCACCTTTGCCTATTTCTCCTAATGTATAAAGTGCTTGACTAATCGCTTCTTCATCCTCTGATATATCTAGACTTTGGATTAAGTCGGCAATGGCTTTTTTGTGATCAGTCTCTATTTGATATGGGGTCGTAGCTGCTTGGAGAATAACGGCTTTTTCGTGGTTATTGTCTATTTTTCCTAATCTATTTGTATATTTATTGCCCGATTTATCTAGTAATTGTACTAGAGTAGAAACAGCTTTTTCATTGCCAATGCCTATTTTACCTAAGCTTTCAGCTACTTGCCAATAAATAGCATCATTTTTTGCTGTATCTAAAATTTGCAATAAGGCGGAAATAGCTTGTTCATTACCATAGCCTATTTCTCCTAAGCTTTCAGTCGCTTGCTTACGGATATCATTATTATCTGATGTATTTATAATTTCTATTAAGGCAGAAATAGCTTGTTTATTACCAATGCCTACTTTTCCTAAGCTTTTAACTACTCGTCTACAAATGTCTTTATCCTGTGACGTATTCAATAGTTGTATTAAAGCGATAATGGCTTTTTCACTACCAGATCCGATTGTTTCTAAGCTGGTAATGGCGAGAGAAAGGGTAAAATTTTGTTGTAATGTGTTAATTGATTGGACTAAAGTATCTATAGCTTTGGTTCTGTCGGTTTCTTGAAGTCCTACAGTGACTTGCTGTTCAATGCTATTGAAACGATAATAATCTAATTTCCAATTTACCAGTTGTTGAACTATGTTATCAGCTTTTGCCGATTCTGGGAATTGAGCGATCGCTGCTGCTGCTAAAAAATAGGCGCGATAACCATAAAAACCCTTACCCTGATATGGTACACAGCCATCTTCAAAATTGACCAAAGCTTGAATAAATGCCTCTTTTGACTCTTGGGGTACATCTTTGCGTCCAAACCAGGATAATATTGCTGGTTGCCATTGGGGGTCAAAAATGCGGTATGCTTGATTGTCTATGGGTTGATTTTTATGGTTTTTGGGTAAGAAGACATCCCAATCATCAGTCGCCGTTGTGGTAAAATCCTCTGGTTTCATAAATTTACTATATATAATCAATAAAAGTTATTTCGATATTTACAGGGTGGTATTTTGAAAAAAATTACTATAATTTAGTGTATCACGTTAATAAATTATCATTTTCAATGTAACAATATGAATTGTTAACTTTTTTTTAATTATGAAAGCAATTTGGAATGGTGCTATTCTAGCCGAAAGCGATAAGACTGTAGTTGTTGAAGGAAATCATTATTTCCCTGCTGACGCTGTTAATAAGGAATACTTTACAGACAGTAGCACTCATACCACTTGTCCTTGGAAAGGGGTTGCTAGTTACTATAGTATTGAAGTTGGTGGACAAGTTAACAAAGATGCCGCTTGGTTCTATCCTAGCACTAAGGAAAAAGCTAAAAATATCGAAGGTTATGTTGCTTTCTGGAAGGGTGTAAAAGTCGAGGCTTAGACTAAGATTAAATTAACCATATAGCCAGGGAATCAATTCCCTGTCTAATAGCTAAAGTCGGTTAAAACCGACTAATTTTTTCTAGCTTTTTGAATTTTGAGAAAGCCAGGGAATCAATTCCCTGTCTAATAGCTAAAGTCGGTTAAAACCGACTAATTTTTTCTAGCTTTTTGAATTTTGAGAAAGCCAGGGAATCAATTCCCTGTCTAATAGCTAAAGTCGGTTAAGACCGACTAATTTTTTCTAGCTTTTTGAATTTTGAGAAAGTTTACAGCACTTTCTCCTGTTATGAATCCGTAGGGGCGGGGTTTCCCCGCCCTTGGTAGGGGTTTCCCCGCCCTTGGTAGGGGTTTCCCCGCCCTTGGTAGGGGTTTCCCCGCCCTTGGTAGGGGTTTCCCGCCCTTGGTAGTATTTATTAAAGCAAAAACCGCTGTATTTATATCTATTTCTAATCTTTGGCGATAACAATATCATTAGATTTAATTACAGCATAGGCTTCTGTCCCTTCAGATAATTCTAATTCTTCAGCCGAAACCCTAGTAATCATGGAAGTTAATTCAACTTTCTGAACGATTTCTAAAGTTATTTCGGTATTTATACTGCCTATAGTGACTCGTTTTACAATTCCTTTTAAAACATTGCGGGAACTAACTTTTAAGGCTTTTTTGGGACTAACAATTTCAAATTCAACATTTTTTGTTTCCGCTTGTTCTGGTGAAGTTGATGATGATATAGACGGTGCTGAATATTGTTTAAGTCCCCGGACTAATTCTCGCAAAATCTCTGTTTTAGTCCGTTGGGAGTTTTGACAAAATTCTTCTAATATCTTCCGTTCTTCTTCGGATGTTTGAAATGTCACCCAACCCTGGTCTTTTCTTGGCATAAAATTACTAATTTATTGAGTAAGTATAATCTTGATTCAATCCTAGCAACAATCAATATAATCAAGGGCGCAGGCCCTGCGCCCCTGGGGGTTTCTGTATATTGCTAATTCATTTTATGCAATGCTAGAAATACCGAAATCTGGGGGTATATCTTGCAGTCTTCCCGGTCCAATAGCTTGTAATCCTTCTTTGAGGATAATATCGCCAGTGTACAAGGCTTTACCGACTATCACACCTGTGACACCTTGGGGTTCTAAGGCTAATAAACTTAATAAATCGGTGACGGAACTTACGCCACCGGAAGCAATTACGGGTATGGAAATTGCTGCTGCGAGTTCTCGTAATGCGTCTAAATTGGGTCCTTGTAGCGTGCCGTCACGGTTAATATCAGTGTAAATAATGGCTGCTGCACCTAATTCTTGCATCTGTACTGCTAGTTGGGTGGCTAATACTGTTGATGTTTCCAACCAACCACGAGTTGCGACTAAGCCGCTACGGGCATCTATGCCAATAATAATTTGTTGGGGAAATTCTTGACAAAGTTCTTGGACTAATTGAGGTTGTTCGACGGCGACAGTGCCGAGAATTGCCCAATTTACACCCAGGTTGAATAATTGTACGACACTGGTGCGATCGCGCAATCCTCCCCCAACTTCAATGGGTATGTCAAGATTATTTCTAATGGCTGCAATGGCGGCTAAGTTGACGATTTTCCCGGCTTTTGCACCGTCTAAGTCAACTAAGTGTAGTCTTGTCGCACCTTGGTCTGCCCACATTTTCGCCACTTCGACGGGGTTTTCGCTGAATACTTGCGATCGCTCGTAGTCTCCTTTATATAGTCGCACACAGCGACCTTCTAGTAAATCAATTGCGGGGATTACTTCCATAATTTGTCAGTTGTCAGTTGTTCGTTGTCCATTAACTATTCCCTACTTCTTACCTCTTCCCTCTGAACTGTCACCTGTCACCTGTTCCCTGTCACCTAATTGCTGTACTGCTTGGCGAAAACCTAAGACTAGTAAGATGTTAGCAAGGGTTAAAAAGACTTCTGCGCTACCATGTAACCAGTCTACATTGGCTAGTTCTTCTCCGTATTGCACTTTGGCGTAAATGCCGGCGGGAATGGTGATGGCGACAAATACCAATGTGCCGTAAAATCCATATAGGGCTAAACGTGGCATTTGTGGACTGCGGCTAATAAACCACAAGAAACCCAGATAGGGAAAGAGAGAGAGGGCAAAGAGGGTTTCTTTTGATATCATTGTTCTGATTTGATGGATTGTGTCTCAATGGGGTTTGCAAACTTGGTGGAACGCCAAATTATGTATGCTGCTACCCAAAGGGTAAAGTTACCAACCAATGTCATGGTAGCTTGTAGGGTGACTAACCATTCTAATGATTCAGAATTGTCGAAATAATGCCAAGTACAAGCACACATTGCGCTAATTAAAGCTGGTAACATGGCAAAGGACAATCCCCACCAACTACGATTTTCTGTAAGTTCACCATAAGTCCAAATTAGCCAAATTGCGGCTATCCACTCAATGACGCTAGAAATATGAATTATCCATGTGGGGATTGAAAGTACGTGCATAATTGTTTGTCAGTTGTCAGTTGTCAGTGGTAGATAACTAGGTTGAAAAAATTGGTAGTCCAAAATCTAAAATCTAAAATTCAAAATGGGGAAAATGCGGGTTTTATTGTCTGGGTATTACGGTAAGGGTAATGGTGGTGATGAAGCTTTGTTAGCCACACTTCTGCAAATGTTACCACTTGATGTTACTCCTGTGGTGCTTTCTGGAAATCCTGAAGAAACTCATCGGCGTTATGGTGTGGAATGTTACAACCGAATGGCGGTTTTACAGGTTATCAAAGCTTTGCGTTCTTGTGATGCTTTTGTTTGGGGTGGTGGCAGTTTAATTCAAGATGCTACCAGCAGCATTAGCCCTTTTTATTATGGCGGATTAATGACTTTAGCTCAAGTTATGGGTTTGAAAACCATTGCCTGGGGACAGGGTATAGGTCCATTGTTGCGTTCCCAAACTCGTTCGTTAGCAAAGGGGAATTTTGCAGGTTGTACTCAAGTGAGTGTGCGCGATCGCTCCAGTTCTCAGTTATTATCAGATTGGAGTATACCGCATATCCTTGCCCCTGACCCAGTTTGGGCGTTAGAATCGAAGCCAGTCCCGGAATTAGTAGATTTACCAAAACCCAGAATTGCAGTTACTTTAAGAAATCATCCTCAATTGACAGAAAATAGGTTAGCAAATTTAACTCAAGCTTTAGTTAATTTGCAAAAAGAAACCCAAGCTTTTATCTTATTATTACCATTTCAAAAAAGTGAAGATCTAGGAATTGCGGAAAAAATTCACACTCAATTACCAGATGTGAGTAGAGTTCTTTGTTCGGAAGATCCACAAATTTTAAAAGGTGTATTTCGCGGCGTGGAAATGTCCATAGGAATGCGTCTCCATAGTTTAATTATGGCAGCTAGTGAAGGTTCTCGTTGTTTTGCATTGAGTTATGATCCCAAGGTCAACCGATTAATGGAAGATTTAGAAATACCTGGTTGGGATTTAAAGGATTTACCAGATGATGTAGATTTAATTAGTAAAACTTGGATTGATTATTATAATAATGGTGCGGCTTTGTCACCTCATAAAATTCAATCTTTAGTAAATGGGGCTTTTTTGCATCGGGATTTGTTAAAGGAAGCGTTAACATGAAATTTATTCTATAATTTAGTTAATGTTGATATTATCCCCAAGGAGATTCATCATGACAGCTATTACCGTCAACTTCAACCCCATTATCCAACTTACCGACAACCAATTTTATCAACTCTGTCGAGAAAATCCTGAAGTTAAATTTGAACGCAATGCAAAAGGAGAAATATTGATCATGTCACCAACCGGAGGAGAAATAGGAAAACGTAATGTAGAAGTTGCAGCGGATTTTGTGTTTTGGAATCGTCAAACTAAATTAGGAGTTTGTTTCGATTCTTCCACCTGTTTTCAACTTCCCAATGGTGCAAATCGTTCTCCTGATGTTGCTTGGATAAAAAAAGATAGATGGGATAAACTTACAGTAGCAGAACAAGCAAAATTCTCACCAATTGCCCCAGATTTTGTTTTAGAATTAATGTCACCTAGTGATAATTTGCAAGAAACACGAGCAAAAATGCAAGAGTATATAAATAACGAAGTTAAATTAGGTTGGTTAATTAATCGGAAAATGCGCCAAGTGGAAATTTATCGTCTTGGTAAACCAGTGAAAATATTAGACTCTCCTCAAGAATTATCAGGTGAAGATATTTTACCAGGGTTTATTTTAAATATGGAAATTGTTTGGGGATAAATATTATTTCTTCGTTTGATTGCTGAAATTCAACAACTACAATATTTGGATATAAATGGCTCTACCGTACTTATTATGCTAAACTAAAATTTTCTGATCAATATCCAAAATTTATTTTACACAGCAAGCTTTATGAGATTTCTTTGTTCAAATTTTGCATATTATGGACTCAAGAGCCATAATCCTAAATTCTAATTCTTGACTCTAATTATGAACCAGCGACTAACTCAAGAACAATTAAACCAAATAATTACTGAAGTCCAAGCATTGCAATTACGTCAAGAAGCAGAACTTGATCAACAACAAGTTAGAGACATTCTACAAGATCTGAATTTAGCACCGGAATTATTAGATGAAGCCTTGATTCAAGTGCGGCGTAAACAAGCTTTAGAAGTCCAACAACACCGCAATAAATTGATTAGCTTGGGAGTAGCTACGACTATAATTATAGGAATAGGACTAACAGTATTTTTTAATCAACAACAAAGTTCTCTACTCGCTAATGTTTCCGCCCAACAGGATAGAATTACCCTAGAATCAAATAATGGGAATTTAAACAATATCTCCCGTTCAGCTAATGCAGAACTTTTCTATCGGGTAACTTTGAAAGATGCACCTGTCGGTAAAAAACTCAATCTTTCTTGTCATTGGATTGACCCCAGTGGTCAAATTGTCAAGCAAAATAATTATCAAACTCGTGAAGTTAAAACTTCTGTTTGGGAGACCTTTTGTCGTTATACTATTAATTCTCCGGCAAATGTGGGCAATTGGCAAGTGGAAATGTTTCTTGATAATCGAAAAATTAGTCAAGAAACTTTTGTGGTGCAATAGTTATGTTTCCTTTTCATTTTATTGGTTATTGGGGTAATCAGAAAAAAGACTTTCTCACGCCAAGGCGCAAAGGCGCGAAGGAGGAAGGAAAGTTATTTTGGGATGTTGTTTATGTTGGTTGTGAGTCTCTACCTGCTTTACCACGAAATATGATTGCGGGTATTTCTGCTGGGGGGGTTTCTGATGTTTTGGATGTTTGGGTAAGTGTAGAATCAAATAAGTTAATTTTGGGAAGGGAAGCTTTTGGACGGGTTTCTTTATTTTGGACTCAGCAAGGTGGGGTGATTTGTTTTGCTTCTCAATTACAATTACTTTTAGAGGTTATGGAAAAACCGGAAGTTAATATTTCTGGTTTATATGGTTATAGTTGTTTTTCCTATGTTCCTAATCCTCTGACTCCGGTAAGTAATGTGTTTTCTGTGGCTGCGGGAACTGAGGTGATTTGGCAGGATGTTGATAATCCTCAAGTTGGTAATATTTATCAATGGTGTGAATCAAAGTCACAAATTGAAGATGAAAATACCGCAGTCTCTCAATTACAGGTTTTACTACAAGATTCTATTCAGAAACAAATTGCTGATTTAAAAGATGAACCTGTGGGGGTTTTTCTGTCTGGAGGTTTGGATTCTTCTCTTGTTGCGGCTTTATTGGTAAAAGCTGGGGTGAAAGTTCGTGCTTACACTTTAGATTTTGGTAAGGTGGGTATTTCTGAATATCCCTATGCTGAAGAAGTAGCAGCATTTTTGAATATTCCTTTAGTGAAAGTTGATGCCAGTCCTGGTAATATTAAAAAGGCTTTAATACCTACCATCAAAGCCTTAGATTTACCTTTTGGTGACGGTGTAACTGTTCCTTTATATCTCCTCAATCAAGTCGCTTCTCAAGAAACGCAAGTGATTTTTAATGGTGAAGGTGGTGATCAATTATTTGCTGGTTGGACTAATAAACCTTTAATTGCTGCGGGTATTTATCAAGGGGAACATCCTAATCAGGAAGAAGGTTTTATTCACCAATATCTGCGGACTTTTCACCGTCTTTGGGGTTATGAATCTAGGGTATATCAGCCGGAAATATATGCTCAGATTCAAGGTTTAAATGCTCAAGAATGGTTGTTAAATGCTCTTGATGCTAATTTTTGTCCTTCGTTGTTACATCGCCTCCGACGTGCCAGTTTGCTGTTAAAAGGAGCGCAAAATATTCATCCGCGGGCGACTGCGTTGGGTTTTGCCCATGGATTGGTTGTGCGATCGCCTTTTTGTGATTTACTTTTAGCAGTATGGACTTTTCAGCTATCTGGAGAACTCTGTCTACACGGTGCTTGTGAGAAGTATATCCTCAAACGCGCGGCAGAAAATTGGCTACCTGCAAAAATTGTTTGGCGACAAAAACGCGGTATGGGTGTTCCCTTAACCTCTTGGTGTTTAAATGATTATTGGCATGATATCGGTAATTGGTTAAATCCTGGTATACTGAGTTCTGAGAACTGCTTTTTTCCTGATATTGCGTCACAAATTGTTACAGGTAAACTAGGGGGACAAATTCAAGGACGAAGAATTGGTGAAAGTCTGTGGTTATTGATCATCTGGCAACTTTGGCGTTATCATGTTTTTGGTTCTAAATTAGGCAAAAAGTCTTTGTATCATCCATTTATTTTACCTCGATGGTTATGGAAAAAGTACCAACAATTCCCAATTTAGAATTAGAACTTGCACAAGAGTTATTGCAAGTTTACGGTTCTCCTTTATATGTTTATAATGGGGATATTTTACGCCAAACTATTGCACATATTACCAAATCTATTAGTTATCCCCATACAAAGTTTCACTTTGCCAGTGTCACAAATGGTAATATTGCTTTATTGAAAATATTTGAAAATGCTGGTTGGGGAATTCATGCTAATACTCCAGGTGATATTTATTTGGGTTTAAATGCAGGCTTTGATCCCAGTAATATTGTTTATAGTGGGAGTAATTTAAATCGGGAGGAAATGGAACAGGTTATTGATTGGGGTGTGGCTACTCTCAATTTGGATAGTATTTCTCAGTTACGTTTGTGTTGTGAGGTTTTTTTATTTCGCGCAAGGACGCAGAGAAGCAAAGACGCAAAGTTAAATATTGGTTTGCGGTTGAATGTTTCCGAGGATAGTCGTATTGGTGTTAGTTCGGCTGATTTTGATGAGGCTGTTTCTATTACTTCTACTGCGGGTTTGCAGGTGACGGGTTTACATTTTTATCGTGGTACGGGAACTAATGCAACAACTGCTTTTACTGATGTTATTGATGCGGTTTTAGCAACTGCACAAAAGTTACCAGATTGGCAATATTTGGATTTTGGTGGTGGTTTTGGTTATCCCTATCATCATCATGGTATAGCTTTTGATTGGGAAAGATTTGGTCATGAGTTAAGTACAAGAATTGCTAATTTAGGCAGAAAAATTAATTTGGTAATTGAGCCGGGACGTGCTGCTATTGCCGGTTGTGCGACTATGTTGGCTAAGGTTGTTTCTGTAAAATGGCAAGGAGAAAAACAAATTATTGGTGTTGATTCTACTATCGCTAATATTTCTGTAATTTCTGTACATGGAGGTTATCGAGAAATTGTCGCTTGCAAAAATCCAAATTATGAAAAGTATTTAACTGATGTTTGTGGAAATACCACATATTCACGGGATTATTTAGGCAAAAGTTGTCAACTTCCTGCTTTAGAAATTGGCGATATTATTAATATTTTAGATGTTGGCGCTTATGGTTATGCTATGTCTTCTCACTTTTTACATCGTCCCAGACCTGCGGAAGTATTATTAGAAAATGGTAGACATCGTTTAATTCGTAAACGGGAAGATTACAGTATTTTACTTAACAACCAAATATTCTAAAAGGAAAGATCCCCGACTTCTATGATTAATTATTAATTTTATGACAAAATCAAAAACGAAGTCGGGGATCTGAAATAACAATTTTTAATCCACTCAAAACTAACAAAACCATGAAATGTATTAAATGCGGAACTGATAATAACTTAAAAGATAGAACAGCAAATCAAGGAAGATGTACTAAATGTAATCATCCTTTTGCTTTTGAACCTACAGCTATGGGAAATCTGAAAATTACAGATCCTCTGTTTGCTAAAATCATTAGTGATATTTCTGCTAAAAATACCTTATTTTTCACAGCCAAACAACTACTTTACTTTTTAGATGGTCGGTTGAGAAATAAATCATTTCAACCATTAGGATTTGGTTGTTCATATCTATTCTTTAATATTTGGTCTACAGTATTTTTCGGTGGTTTCTTGAGTGGAATATTGGGAACTAGTTCGTTTTTAATTGTCAATGCAATTTATCAAATAGGCGTGGTTATTTATTTATTTAATAACACAAATTCCACAAAATTAAATAGGGCTAGTCGCAAAGCAAGTGCGAAATCTTTACAAAGATTAGGCATTTTGATTTTGGTTGTGGGAATCTTAGCAAGTTTATTTATCTTTCAATCATTTACTCTATTTGTTTTTGTCGTCGTTCTAGGAACATCTTCACTATTTTTAGGAACTCAACAATTAGCAAAAGTGGATAAATTAGCACAAGAATTATTAATTTCTCAACCTCAATTACAAGAATGGTTAAACCGCTGGGAACAAATCAATAATATCCCGGAAACAATTCTCCCTTCTCCACAACAAGAAGTTACACCAGCTACAATAAATCCTGATGTTACTGCTTACAGTTTTGATAGATTAGTAGTTTGTGATAGTGCGATTATTGCACAATTATTAATTGCTAATAATTTTCACTTTGAAAATAACTGTGCAATTCTCAGTATTACTGGTTATCCCCAAAGCATTTTCAGTACCACAATGGAAATGCTGCGGCGTAATCCTGATTTAAAAGTTTATGCTATCCATGATTGTAGTCCTAAAGGTGTGAGTTTAATTAATCATCTCCGCAACAGTGAACGTTGGTTTCTGAATAGCAGTGTGACAATTATTGATATTGGACTTTTCCCCAGACAAATTATCGCTACGAAGGGAGGAATGTTTATCCAATCCTCTCCAGATTTAGCAACCGCAGCTAAACAATTATCAGAGGAAATTCGTCAAGGTTTAACTTCTGAAGAATTAGCTTGGTTAGACGCTGGTAAACTTGTTGAATTGGAATCTTTGACACCACAAAGATTAATTCAAGTTCTGCGAAGTGGTATTTCTGGAAGTTCAAATTTAGAAACTGATGATAGTAGTTTAATTTTAATGGGTGATTCAGGCAATAATATCTATATGGTAGAAAATTTTGGGTAAAATATGGATTTACTCTAGGGGGAAAGTAAAATCCCCCAAACCCTCTTCACTATTGCCTCTTACCTTGCCATAACGACGATTTCCAAGGCTAACCTACTTAAATCATGGTTTAGACCTTGATGATTTTAAAATTTTCTCCATCATCCGATTAGCTTGGGAACTATAACCACCACCAAACAAATTAAAATGATTTAAAACATGATACAGATTATATAATGTTTTTCTGGTTTCATATCCTGGATATAAAGGATATATCTCTTCATAACCCTGATAAAAACTTGGCGGAAAACCTCCAAATAATTCTGTCATAGCGATATCAACTTCTCTATCACCAAAATAAGTTGCAGGATCAAATATTACTGGTTCACCTGCAACCGTAAAACCTGCATTTCCTCCCCATAAATCCCCATGTACTAAAGCCGGTTGAACTTGATAATTTGCTAATAATTCAGGAATAGCTGCTAATAGTTTGTCTGCTAATGGAAAACTGCCACCGCGTTTTTTTGCTAACTTAAATTGATAACCTAAACGGTGTTGAATATAAAATTCAATCCAACAGTGAGAAAAATTGTTAATTTGCGGTGTAGAACCGATAGTATTATTAATATCCCAGCCAAAACCTTTATCACTGGTAGTTTTGTGCATTGCTGCTAATTTGCGTCCCATTTCTGGCCAAGATTGATGATTACCAGTGGTCATTTCTAGCCATTCCAAGACAAGATAGCTAGAATTGCCTGTAGTTCCCCAACAGATTGGCCCAGGAACGCGGATAGTTCCTGTGGTAGACATTTGCTTTAACCCAAGCATTTCCGCTGCAAACATTGAGACTTGAGAAGCTTGATTCAGTTTAACAAAATAAGTTAATTGGCGATCGCTAATAGCAAAACCCTGATTAATACACCCACCACTAATGGATAAATGCTGCTGACTGACAAATTTTTCGCCAGTAACTTGGCTAATATGGGTATCAATTTCCGTCCAAATCATAAGTAGTTGTGCAAAATAAATTTTATATTTTGGAGGGGGAACAGGGAACAGGGAACAGATAAGGAATACAGAGATTTTTCTTTGCTCCAAAAATGTTAAATTAATTTTGCTTAGGTACTTAAAAGCTGTAGGGGCGGGGTCTCCCCGCCCTCAATATTCCCCACCCTCAATTATCTAAATTCAGTGATGAAAGTGAATACCTATGAAGATATCATAGACAAATTCCCAAAAGTCCTGCTTCTGCAACAACCCAGAAGTTTGTGGACTACCTTTTTCATCCAATAATGGCTTCATCAAATAATAAGCTGGCTGATAATTGTACCAAGGAATCGAAGGCCAGAGATGATGAATCAGATGATAATTCTGCCCCAAAATTAGGATATTGAGAACCTTACCAGGATAGACGCGGGCGTTTTTCCAGCGATTTCTCTCGACAAAAGGACGGTGAGGTAAATAATCAAAAAATAACCCCAAAGTTATTCCTACCAAAAAAGCGGGAATAAACCAAAAGTTAAGAATATAGCCCAAAAAATGATATTGGACAGAAATATAAACAATAGTAATGATAATTAGGCGACTAATAAACCATTCTAGTAGTTCATAATTACGCCATAACCGTCTTTGAAAGAAAAATACTTCATGGTACAAAAATCTCACCGCAATTAACCACAGCGGACCACCTGTCGAAACATAATGGTCTGGGTCATCCTTGGGGTGATTGACATTACCATGATGCTGTAAATGTACTCGTGTAAATACTGGAAAAGCAAAAGCTAGAATCAAGGCACTACAATGGCCTAACATAGCATTAACAATTCGATGGCGATGGGCAGATTGGTGACAAGCATCATGAATCACCGTTCCTGAACAATGAAGTGCTAGAGTATTGACACCAAAACACAACCAATGCGGCCATTCCCAAAACCAATACCCAAAGTTAGACAAAACCAACATCATCACCACCACTAAAAACATTAATAGTGTGGGATTAAAATCACCAGGAGGTGATAAAAGTTCTTTGGGGGGAATTGTCAGTGGCTTTTGTGCCTCCGACGTGATCATTCTTAACTCCTTTAATCATCAATCTTTACGGATCATACTATTATTCTTAGTGAATAGTAAAGTTATGTAAAGCAAGATTTATCCAGAGTCGTGATTAAGAATATGTAAATAAGGCTATGATTCTTGGCTAAATGAAATATCCCTGGCGATTATAAATCGCGGCTACACAAGCAAAGTCCGCCTACGCGGACTCAGAGAAAATCAAAATTTTTCAACCCACCCAGGTGGGTTTTGTGTGTGTAGTCGTGACTTCCAGTCGCCCGGCGCAAGATGTGAATGATCAGATTAGTGTACGATATCAAAACTATACCATGATTAGCTCCCTAACTGCTTATAACATTGATATAGTAGTGACCGAAAAGAGAGAGTCTGTTTAATTCACAACCATTTGCAAAAAGATGGCGATCAATGGAAAAATGATTTGCTGATACACTCAGTTTTTCATGATCCAAATCTCAGACCTTAAATGGTATGAGAAAAGATGACCATAAATTCCCAGGTAGATCCCCAAAATCTTGAACCCAGCCCATGACGCAATTAAGAGATTCTCAGCGCCGAACTAAAATTGTTGCTACTATCGGACCTGCTACCAGCAGTCCAGAAATGCTGAAGGCGATTATTGAAGCGGGTGCAACAACGCTACGGCTCAACTTTTCCCACGGAACTCATGCTGATCATCAGCGGAGTATTAGATTAATTCGGCAAACCGCCTTTGAACTGAACAGACCGGTAGCAATTCTGCAAGATTTACAAGGTCCAAAAATTCGCTTGGGACGGTTTGAAACTGGTTCGATAATTTTAGCAAAAGGCGATCGCTTCATATTGACAAATCGCCCCATAGAAGGGACACAGGAAATAAGCTGCGTTACCTACGATTACTTAGCCCAAGAAGTCCCCGTCGGTTCAAAAATCCTCCTCGATGATGGCAAAGTCGAAATGGTAGTAGAGGAAATTAACCACGAAAAAGGCGATTTACATTGTCGGGTCACAGTTCCCGGTAAACTTTCCAACAACAAAGGTGTTAACTTTCCGGGAGTATACTTATCCATCAAAGCCATGACCGACAAAGACCGCGAGGATCTGATGTTTGGTCTAGACCAAGGAGTTGATTGGGTAGCCCTTTCTTTCGTCCGCAATCCCCAGGATATTATCGAAATTAAAGAACTAATTTCCAGCACCGGCAAAAATGTCCCTGTAGTTGCCAAAATCGAAAAACACGAAGCCATTGAACAAATGGAAGCAGTGTTGTCTTTGTGTGATGGGGTAATGGTTGCCAGAGGTGATTTAGGTGTAGAACTACCAGCGGAAGACGTACCTGTATTACAAAAACGGCTAATTGCGACAGCCAACCGTTTGGGGATTCCCATTATTACCGCCACCCAAATGCTAGATAGCATGGTCAGCAATCCCCGTCCTACCCGCGCAGAAGTATCCGATGTCGCCAACGCCATTTTAGACGGCACAGATGCAGTAATGCTATCCAATGAAACTGCCGTTGGTAGTTTCCCCGTGGAAGCTGTAGCCACTATGGCCAGAATAGCCGAACGGATTGAACAAGAGGAAACCCTCAACACCAACTCCCGTCTGTCAAGAGATAAAAGGCGTTCTGTTCCCAATGCAATTAGCCAAGCTGTTGGTCAAATTGCGGAGAATTTAGGCGCGGCGGCAATTATGACCTTGACCCAAACCGGGGCTACAGCCCGCAACGTTTCCAAATTCCGCCCGAAAACGCCAATTTTAGCCATTACACCTCATGTTAACGTAGCCCGACAGTTACAGATGGTCTGGGGAGTGAGACCGCTGTTGGTGCTAGAACTACCTTCTACAGGTCAGACATTCCAAGCCGCTATCAATGTCGCCCAGGAAAAAAACCTCCTCACTGAAGGTGATTTGGTGGTCATGACCGCTGGTACACTTCAAGGCGTTTCCGGGTCAACGGACTTGATCAAGGTAGAAATAGTCACTGCTGTACTCGGTCAAGGAATTGGACTGGGACAAGGTTCTGTCAGTAGTCGCGCTAGGGTAGTTCATAATGCTATGGATGCCAGCAACTTTAATCCTGGAGATATTTTAGTAGCATCCCGCACTGGTGTAGATTTTGTGGAAGCAATTCGCAAAGCCGGGGGGATTATTACTGAAGAAGAAAGTCTCACCAGTCACGCCGCAGTTATTGGTTTACGTCTCGGTGTACCAGTGATTGTGGGCGTGAAGGAAGCGACACAGGTAATCAAGGATGGGGCAATTTTAACTTTGGATATCCAGCGGGGTTTAATTTATTCAGGTGCGGTAGGAACTTAACTAAGAATACAGGAGTTCAGGAGTCAGGAGTTCAGGAGTTCAGGAGTCAGGAATCAGGAATCAGGAGAAGAAAGAATAAAGAATAAAGAATAAAGAATAAAGAATAAAGAATAAAGAATAAAGAAGGAATTTTCTCTCTTCTTCCCAATTCCCAATTCCCAATTCCCAATTCCCAATTCCCAATTCCCAATTCCCAATTCCCAATTCCCAATTCCCAATTCCCAATTCCCTCTTAACTGTCACCTGTCACCTGTCACCTATTCAAGTCAATTCAATTTGCGAATCATCACCAATTAAAAAGCGTAATGCTTTAGGACGACGGGGGGCAATACTTAATTGGGCGCGTTGTCCAATGAGGCTATCAATAATTCGTTGTTGAATGCCAGTGATTTTAGCCCCTTCTAAGACAACGCTGTGTTCTAAATCTGTTTCTATCAGTGTTGAATTATCGGCAATACTACTATAAGGACCGATAAAACAGTTTTCTAAATAACAGTTGTTGCCAATGATCACAGGTCCGCGAATTGTACAGTTGATAATTTTAGATTCAACACCAATTTCTACTCTTCCAGTAATCTGAGTTGTAGAGTCAATATCACTCAGAATTGATTTTGTTAAATAGGTATCAAGAATGAGACGGTTAGCTTCTAATAAATCATCTTTTTTACCTGTATCTAACCACCAACCGTCAAGATTACAGGCTAAAACTTCTTTTTCTTGATCTATTAAACATTGAATTGCATCAGTAATTTCTAATTCTCCTCTAGCTGAAGGTTTAATCAGAGAAATCGCCTCATGGATAACTGGTGAAAAGAAATAAACCCCCACTAATGCTAAATTTGAAGGAGGAATTTTTGGCTTTTCAATTAACTGTAATACTCTGCCTTTTTCATCTACCTTTGCTACTCCAAAAGCACTAGGATTTGTGACTTCCCGCAATAGAATTAAAGCATCTGGTTGTTGTTGAGTAAATTTATCTAAAAATGAACTCAAATCCCCTTGTTGAATCAGGTTATCACCCAAATACATGGCAAAGGGTGAATCTTTTAAAAAAGGACGGGCAACCTGGACAGCTTGGGCTAATCCTGCCGGTTTTTCTTGGAGAATATAGGTAATATTAACGCCGAACTTTTCGCCATTTCCGGTTTTACTCTTGACTTCTTCCCCGGTTTCTGGGCTGATAATGATACCAATATCAGTAATCCCGGCTGTAGCCATTTCTTCAATGCCGTACCATAAAATTGGTTTGTTGGCAACCGATACAAGTTGTTTTGCTCCTGTATAAGTTAATGGGCGTAAACGAGTACCTTTTCCACCGGATAAAATTAGGGCTTTCATAGAGATTTTTCTTGTAATTCTTTTAACATTAATCTGAGTCCTTGTCGCCAATGAGGAGAATAAGTTCCCAAGACTTTGGATATTTTCTCACAAGCTAAGACAGAATAAGCAGGACGTTGTGCTGGTGTAGGATATTCGGGAGTGGTAATGGGGATAATATTTTTGATGGTGAGGGGGAAACCGAGTTTTTCTGCTTCTTCAAAGATAGCTATGGCGAAGTCATACCAACTGGCTACACCACTATTTGTATAGTGATAAATTCCCGCAGTTTCTAATGTTAATTGGGGGATGATTTGGGTAATTGCTAAGGCTATATTTCGCGCCCATGTAGGACTACCAATTTGATCGGCAACTACTCTAACTTCTGGTCTTTCAATACCTAGTCGTAACATGGTTTTAACGAAGTTGCTTTTTCCATAAGTTCCATAAACCCAGGCTGTACGGAGAATTATATGTTGAGGGCAAATATTTTGAATTGCTATTTCTCCGGCTAATTTTGTTTGTCCATATACGCTCAATGGATTGGTAATCTTGTTTTCTTGATAGGGATAATTACTGTTACCATCAAATACGTAATCTGTGGAAATGTGAATTAAGAAATTTCCTAATTTTTGAGTTTCTTCAGCAATAACTTGGGGGGCTATAGTATTAATTATGTGAGCAATGTCTGGTTCACTTTCGGCTTTGTCTACTGCGGTGTAAGCAGCGGCATTGATAATTATTTCGGGTTGGGTTTCTCTGATGATTTGGCGTAAGTTTTCCGGTTGAGTTAAGTCTATTTGCGGACGCGCAACTGTTATAACTTTGTAGTTGGATGAAAGGGTATGTTGTAGTTCTGTTCCAACTTGTCCGTTACTACCTATTAATAATATTGATTTATTCATAAACTTCGGCGTTTTTGAAAGTTGGAGCGTTGCTATCTTTAGCTGATAAAATTGGCGGTGTTTTCAGAGGCCAATCTATAGCTAAATCTGGGTCCTTCCAAAGGATAGCGCGATCGCCTGCTGGTGTATAATAATCTGTAGCTTTATACAAAACTTCGGCAGTTTCTGAAAGCACGAGAAACCCGTGAGCAAATCCTGCTGGTATCCACAATTGGCGTTTGTTTTCGGCGCTGAGTTCGTAACCTACCCATTGTCCAAAGGTGGGAGAGTTTTTTCTCATGTCTACTGCGACATCAAAGATTTTACCAACAATGGCGCGAACTAATTTACCTTGAGGTTGGATGATTTGGTAATGTAAGCCTCGTAGCACATTGTATTCAGATTTTGAGTGATTATCCTGGACAAAGTTGGCTGTAATTCCCAGTTTCTCTGTGAATGTTTTTTGATTGTAGGACTCTAAGAAAAAGCCCCGTGAGTCTTGGAAAACTTGGGGCTCGAGGAGAAGGATATCAGGAATAGAGGTGGAGATAATATTCATTGAACTATTAAATCTCGGAAATAACACTCATAACAATATCATTATTTCCTAATCCGAGAACCAAAAGAAACTATATAGCACTTCCGGCATTGGTGAATGAAAGTATGAATTTATCAGGCTTCGCTAACACGCAGAGGCGCACAGGCGCAAAGAGTAAGAGTTTGAGACATGGAATTTTTGATTTTCATGCCTTAATCCAGCAACGCCGCATTTCCTAGTCGGCTGAGGTACAAATTTATCTGCGTTTATCTGCGTCCATCCTCTTTTATCTGCGGTTAATTCTTTTTTCGGTGTAAAGTTACTGTATCTGTCGCTCTGCCATCAAACCGTAATTTACTATTCGGAACACCAAACCTTTGAAAAATCAGCCGATTATAATTTAATTCCGAATCAAAATCAGAAATCCAAATATCTAAATTTCTGTGAGATTGCCAAAACTGGGCGGCAAATTCCATCCGACTACCATCACCACCCAACACAAAAATTGCTTGGGGGACAGGAACTTGGTTAAAGGCGAACTGCTTGCAGCAGCGCCTACGCTATCGCTATTCTAACAGGAATTATAGACATATCAGGATTTGGCAATGCCTCGGATTAAATTTAAACCACAAAATCAAGTAGCCTACGATAAATCACCCTTGCAATTTAAGGTTTTACCTGGAGTCAGGGAAAAAATTAAAACCGTCCCTGATTGGCAGCAACGGTTGAGGGATTTTGTTGATCAACTTATTGAAGACTTGGACAAACAGTAATATATGGATAGTTATGGGTAGAAATTATCAAGCTGTTTCTACCCCCTAATTATTAATTTCGTCCTGCGGCGGTACTAGCTTCTAAAACTGTTCCCCGCAAACACACCCGATCTAAATTTGCTCCATTTAACTTCACTGCATCTAATTCAGCACAGAGTAAATTAGCTCCGGTTAAATTAGCCCCTGCTAAATTTGCTGCTCTTAAATCTGCTTCTTCAAGATTCGCTTCAATTAGTACAGCACCTTGCAAATCTGCACCGCTTAAATCTGCACCTTTGAGATTAGCTCCCGTTAAATTTGCACCTCGTAAATCTGCACCTCGCAAGTCAACACTCTGCAAATTCACCCCCTGCAAATTAGCGCCACTTAAAAAAGCACTGGCTAAACACGCATCGTCGAGGATTGCTCCCATCAAGTTACTACCCCGTAAGTTGCTACCACGTAAGTCCGCACTTGTCAAGTTAGCCTGCATCAAGTTTGCACCCATCAAGTTAGCCCGCAAGTCAGTTGCTTGCAGATTAGCCCCAATTAAATTTGCACCTTCAAAATGACCACCCTCTAATTGAGAACCAGTGAAGTCAGTCCCCACCAGTTTAGCCCCTGTTAAATTTATCTTCCTTAAATCTAGGTGAGATAGATCCTCATCTTCTAAATTTGCACCGGGAAGTTGTTTGTTTTGCCCTAATCTAATGGTTTCTCTATTCATTTGCTGTACACTGAAATATGCTCACTACTTTTGCTATCGGTATCCCAACGGGAGTCAAGTAACCATAAACCGCTGCTGACCTTGGGTGTCATTATCGGTAAATCAAGCCCCTGTTGTAAACCCATCACTAATAAAGTTAATGTATCTACAAGTTTCGGATCAAAGCGGGTAGATTGTTGTTTTCGGCACTGATCTAAAGCTTGAGCAAATATCCCTGGGCCTGCTTTGCCGGAGTATTTATACTGATTGACCTGTAACTGAAATTGTGCTACCAATGACAAAATTCGTGATTCTAAGGGAATATCATCACCAGCTAAACCGGCGGGTTCGCCTGTACCATTCCACCATTCGCTTTGGTGAGTAATAATTTGGGCGATGGCTCGTAGTCGTGGCATGATTCGTAATGCTTGCGCTCCTGGGACGAGGGGACAAGCCAGAGGACAACTGGGAGATTGTTCTTGATAGGCTGTTGTTATATGAGTAGGACTAATCAGGCTTTCGGCTTTTTGCAGTGGGTCTAAGCGATGCAATAAAGCAGCTAGGCGTAATCTTTTAATTTGCCATGCAGGTAAATCCAATAATTGCCCCATTGTTTCGGCGAGAGATGCTACTTCTGAGGCGGCGACAGGGTTACGGCTATCTGCTAGATCAATCAATTGTGCCATCCGCAAAAATGCCTGAATTTCGTTAGATACCAAGTTACGATCTAGAAATTTTTGGTGGGATGCGGTGATCACAGGTAAGTTACCTTGTCCGGTTTTGAGGTAATCAACAACACGAGAGACAACGGTAGCTACTTCTTCCCCCGGACAGATAGCTGGGTGAATTGCTTGTTTATATTGACTCAGTTTGAGCGCTAGTTCAGGATGATAGTCGTGAATGTGAGCGATCGCTAACTCTGCCGTTTCCTCCACCAATTCCGGTTCAAATGTCCATAAACCATAGAATTTACGCTCTAAATCGCAAGTTGGTAATCCATCTTTCCCATAGTCAGCTTCAGATAACTCTTGACAAATTACCATAGCTGTGTAGTCAGGAGCTAAAATAATCAAGTGCCACTCCTGCGCCACAGGATCATCAGCGGCCAGTCCCACTAAATCAATGTTAGGTAATTGACCGGTCGGATGTTCAGCAAAACCAGCATCAGCCGTTGCCATAATGACAATTTCCCGGCTGTGTTGGGCGATATCTGCGTATCTTTGAGCTTCTTCCAGATACCATTTACCCTGTTGGAAAGCAGTAATCACCAAAGGATCATTATCTTTAGTTAAAATATGATCTTCCAACGCATGGCAGAGGGACACTAAGGTATTTTTATAGTACACGCCAAAATGAATAGGTCTAGCACTATGGCGGTGAGATGCTTCTAACTGTTGGAGAATTGAACCTTGTAACATGGAATTAATTGGGGATTTCAGATAATACGGCGGTTAGAAACCGCGTCTACACAGGCGAAACCCACCTGCGTGGGTTCAATATCTTAATTTTTAATTAGTCCGCGCAGGCGGACTTTGTTTGTGTAGCCGTGATTTCTAATCACCTGGGCTAATCGCCAGGAGTTTTAAGATACGCTTGCTAACTGTTTCTCTGGTTTTTCTATCGGTGCAGAAAGGGCATCTTCTAAATCAGCACAACCCAATTTGGCTTCTAAAATATTCATCACTTCCCGTCCGAAGTCATTGGGATTTTGTCGCCAAGCTTGTAAACAAACCTCACCAAAGAAAGAACCTAATGGTTCAGGATTCCAGAGGAGTTTTTTGGCTGTCCAAGGCATTAAACTCATCGGATCATAACCAGGTTTAAGAATACCCTCTTTAAAGGCATATTCTTCTAAATGGGTATGGGGTTGGAGTCCAATGAAGAAAATAGCAGGTTCAACTTTATCCACCCCAAAAATCCGTTCTAGTTCGCGGTGATACGCAATAGTTTGACGAATAGTTTCAGGACGTTCATCAATCACATTAAAGGAGTAGTTAACAGAAACTACATCATTGAAACCGGCGGATTTTAAATCACGACAATTTTGTAAAACAGTCCGCAAGTTATAACCCATTCGCATTTTGCGAACCAGTTCTTGAGAACCGCTGGTAATCCCAATTTCAAAATAATTCATGCCTGTTTTTACCATCAACTCACACAATTGGGGTGTTAAGTTGTCGGCTCTGATGTATGCTGCCCAATGGATATCCGACATTCCCGAATCAACGATTTTCTGGAGAAGTTCTACAGCATCATCAATAAATTTCCGGGCGGGGATAAATTGAGCATCTGTAAACCAAAAGTTGCGAATACCCCGGTTATACAATGCTCGGATTTCCGCTACAACTTCGTCACTAGGGTTAATGCGGACTTGTTTACCTTCCACTACTGTATAAACACAGTAACAGCAATTATGGGGACAACCGCGTTTGGTTTGGACACCAATATAAAAGTCCTGTTCTTGCAGGTAATAATTAAATTCCGGCCAAATGGTTTCGATGTAATCGTAATTACAAACTGTTTTCTCTAAGGGTGTGGGTTGTTCATGAATTAACCGTTGACGTGGTTGATTTTCTCCCACTACATAACAGCGTTCATCCTGAAAATCTTCACCCTTGAGTAGTTTTGTGAGTAGGGTTTCTCCTTCGCCGACGGAAATAATTGTTCCGGGCGGTAAGCTTTTACCCAACTGTTCATAAAATACGCTAACTGCACCACCACCTAAGACTACACGGGCTTGAGATTGATATTTTTGGGCGCGTTTTAAACCCCGTTTAACTAGTCCCAAATTCCGCCATAATTCTACATAATAAGCAATAAAAATTCTCAACCCGCCCAAAGCACCACGCAATTTTATAACCGGGTTTTTTGCGTAGTAAAATTCAAAGGCGTTTTGGAGAGGATTGCCGCCCCGTCCACCCACTGGAGCGTAAATTTGAATATCTCGCCAGGAGAAGACTAGGAGTGTGGGTTGAAACTCATCAATACATCGGTCTAGGGCGGAAGCATAATCTAGGGGGGGGACTGTGCCTAAGTCAAAAATCCGCTGTTCGGCATGGGGAAATAATTTGTGGACGTGATCTGAGAGATAGACAACCCCAATGGGAAAGATGGGGTTACAAGGAAGGCGAACGTAGAGGATTTTAGTTGCGTTCATACGTGGTTTAACTGTAATGCTTGCCGTAGTTGAGAAAAAGACTAGAGGAATTGTGAATTTGCTTCTGACTGGACTAGCATTATTTTTGACATTTCAGTTGTTTTGTGCTATGCAAAAACTTTTGCCGTTAGTGATCAAAGTGAATGTGAAAACTGCACTGCATAAAATTTGCTTGTTATATATAGATGGGATTTATGAACGAAATTTTCATATACATTTACCATAACATCGAGTTTATGAATTTAGCGATGATTTTTCGTGGTAACTCCGAAGATAGATGCAAGAAATAATTCAACTTACCAGGGATGATAAATCTTGGCGTAAAGGGGGGAAATTCTTGGCTGTAAAGGATTTACGGAGATTCTAGCGGATATAACAATGGAGATTCTCCTTTATCGTCTATTTTATTAAGTAAATACAGATTTATTTACAAAAATTTTATAATCTCTATATATCTTTAGATAGAAATAATGCAGAAACTTGCAGTTGGTAGTCGCAGTTACAGTAACCGGGGATCATCGGGTGTTAGCTTTACTGATGTAATGTAAAATTGTGGAGCAAATAAGCTCTTCAGCAGTTATGGCTCAGATATTAGATCCTCTACCACCGGAGCATTCGGGGAAAATTCTCTGCTGCTACGTCAATGCCACGAGTAAAATCCAGGTGGCGCGTATCTCCAATATTCCTAACTGGTACTTTGAAAGGGTTGTCTTTCCTGGACAAAGGCTGGTGTTTGAAGTTCCTCCAGAAGCACAAATGGAAGTTCATACTGGGATGATGGCAAGTGCGATTATATCAGATACAATTCCGTGCGATCGCCTGATCATCCATGAACCTAGCTATGATGAGAGACAAGACAACTTATCTCCAGAGATAAATTCTAGTAGTAGTCATCCGATTAAGTCGGAAATTAATAAAAAAATTGTAGATACGACAAAATCTTTACAACCGGTTAAATTGGCATCTATTGATTAAAAACACAATGTTGCTCAATATTGGGGTTGCTGAATTCAGCAGCCTTTTTTATGTGGGGTTGGCTGATAGCGTGACATTAGCCATACCAGTTTTTTGCAAGGCATAGGAATCAGGATTTATCACTATTACCTGTTGCCTAAGTAGGTGAACACAATAAAACCAAACTGTGTAAAGAAAGGTAAAATCGCTGAAAACTTCTTTACTCTTGCCTTGCTATAACGATAATTTTCAACGTCAACCTACTTAGTGTGTTAATTTTGGTAATCAGTCAGTTATTCAGCAGTCAGGGTTAAAACGCAACCACTGACAACTGACAACCTACAACTAACTAATGAATATTCATTAAGCTGTAGCTTCTACTTCGGCATCTTCTGTGGATTCCAAATCTACTTGCCGCAGTCGAATATGTTTTTTCCCTAAAGTAATGACAAACTCATCACCGGGCTGAAGATTCATCTGTTTTGTGTAAGCTGCACCGATTAATAAATTGCCATTTTGTTGGACACTAATTCTATAGCTGGCACTGCGTCCACCACGTCCATTAGCACTAGGTGAACTATCCAACTGAATACCCTCCGCATCAATTAGGGCATTCAAGAATTTCATCATATTGACGCGCTCTATACCATTTTTGGTAACGGTATAGTAGCCACACTGTTTAGCTTTGTCGTCTTTGCTGATGGCTTCTAGCTCTTTAACTTTTTTGAGCAGTTCTTCGCCAACGAGGGGTTCAATTTTTTTCTGTTTAGGCATCAACTTAGGTCGAAAATGAATTTTTGAAGTTGTCAAGTGGACTCTATTTTAGCTGACATCGAACTAATAGGAACATAATCCTTTAATTTTTGGATCAGCCTAGCCAAGTATATTACACTCGTAGACAAAATTGTTGCACTATTATCAATTTTGTTAAATAATTATATGAAATATAATTACGATGATGCTAATAGCTACTATAGATATAGCAATCCTCAAGAAGATATGAATTTATTGATGTAGGCAGAGCAGGGAGAACAGGAGAAAATAGCCCTGAGATATGTGATAAATTTTTGCAAGCATCAAATGGGAGTCTGATGTAGTATTCTTATTTGATTTGGCAAATTATCAAACCGGGTAGGGATGAGGAAAGAGAGATTGGGAAAATAAAATCAATGATAACTGCTATATGAAACTAACGACAAGAGGACACTATAGTGTGAAAGCATTGCTAGATTTGAGTTTACGTCCAAAATATGGACCTGAATCTGTCAGAGCGATCGCTCAACGTCAAGATATTCCCGCTCCCTACCTAGAAAAACTACTCATCGAAATGCGTCGAGCAGGATTAGTTACATCAATTCGTGGTAGCGATGGTGGATATAAACTAGCCAAAAAACCGGCACTTATATCTATCGGTCAAATTTTAGAAGCAGTTGGTGAAAATATTACTAACTTACCCTTAAATCCCACACCTACTCAAACAGCAGATTGGGTAACATCCAGCCTCTGGAACAGACTCAACCAAAAGCTAAAAGAAGCCTTGTACAATATTACCCTCGCAGACCTTTATTATGATGCCCGTAGTTGGCAAGCATCTCAAGGAGAAGAAACCAATTTTGTAGTTTAGTGAAGGAGTTAGGAGTCAGGATAAAGGGGAAGAAAGAAGGAAGAAGGAAGGGAAAAAGAAAGAAGGAAGAATAAATGACATCTGCTGTTTTGGTTTTCGCTGCCTTGTTAGATTACTTAATAGGAGATCCTTGGGGTTGGCCTCATCCTGTGCGAGTCATGGGATGGGTAATTTCTCGCTTGAGTAAACTCGCCCTCCAATATTGCCAAAATCCTCTTTCTCAACGCCTTGCCGGCATTTTCCTAGGGATAATTGTGATAATTGGTAGTGGTTTGGTGGGTTGGATAATAGTTCAAGCCGCCAAATGGGTACATCCATTTTTAGGAATTGCCGTAGAAAGTATTCTTATAGCTAGTTGTTTTGCTTTCAAAAGTTTACGAAATGCAGCAATGGAAGTTCTGCAACCTTTAAAAAATGGAGAATTAGAATCAGCGCGACAGATTTTAAGTAATTATGTCGGGAGAGATACAGCCAATCTTTCCGCAGCAGAAATTCTCAGAGCAATCTTGGAAACTGTCACAGAAAACGCCACCGATGGCGTAATGGCTCCTCTTTTTTATATTATTATTGGTGCATTCATCCCCGTTATTGGTGCTGTCCCTTTGGCTTTAGCATATAAAGCCAGTAGCACTTTAGATTCAATGGTCGGTTACAAGGAAGCACCTTATACTTATTTTGGTTGGTTTAGTGCGCGGTGGGAAGACGGTTTAACCTGGTTGCCTTGTCGGTTAACAGTGATAACCTTATCATTATTATCCTTGCAACCTGTAAAAGTTTGGCGAATTTGTCGCCGGGATGCCATCAAAGATCCCAGTCCCAATTCTGGTTGGAGTGAATGCGCTTATGCTGCGGTTTTAGGTGTGCAAATGGGAGGCATAAATTGGTATCGTGGAATAGCTAAAGAGAAACCACTTTTAGGAGATCCTATTTATCCCATTACACCAGATTCTATTGATCAAGCTTTGCAACTAACCCGATATGCGTTTTTACTATGGTTAGGATTAGCAATATTGTTAATACCTTAGTTATCTCCTTGTCTCGTTCCCAGTCTCTGACCGGGAATGCTATCACAGAGGCTCTTCTACTATTATTGAAGGCAGAGCCTTCTAGCACCCCAAGGCGGAAGTCAAAAGTCAAAAGCAAGACAGTATAGGCTTTTTAACGATTTAGAATGGTTGGTTTATTTATGCCGTGTTGTACTAGTATTCATTCCCACACAGTGTATGGGAACGAGAAAAGGAGAAATGCAGAGTATGGGAGAGAGATAATGAAAAATCACCAATCACCAATCACCAATCACCAATCACCAATTACCTATGTCTACTAAAGTAGTTGAAATTCTCTCATCAGAAGAACTGCGTCGGACATTAACTCGTATGGCTTCTCAGATTATAGAAAGAACACGAGATTTATCTCAGTTGTTACTTCTGGGTATTCACACTAGAGGAGTACCATTAGCTTATTCATTAGCTCGTCAAATAGAAATTCTCGAAGATGTCGGCGTTTCCGTAGGCTCTTTGGATATTACATTTTATCGTGATGATCTTGATAAAATTGGGTTGAGAACTCCAGAAAAAACTGATATTCCCTTTGATTTGACCGGAAAAACAGTGGTACTTGTAGATGATGTCATTTTTAAAGGCAGAACTATTCGTGCTGCTTTAAATGCCGTCAATGAATATGGCAGACCAGAGGTAATTCGTTTAGCTATATTAGTAGATAGAGGTCATCGAGAGTTACCAATTCATCCAGATTTTGTCGGTAAAAAGTTACCCACAGCGAAGGAAGAAATTGTTAAAGTTTATTTACAGGATAGTGATGGACGAGATGGTGTGGAGTTAATTAGTAATTGAAATTAACCTACACAAGCTAGGATTTAAAAAATATATAAATTACACCTGTAAACTTGACTATGAGCGTAAGTATCTGCGGAATGTGGGATACATGATTTTGGAGTGGAAATTATGACAAATGTGAAAAATATCAATAAACCCTTATTTTCTCAACATTATTTAGAATATCGGCTTCAAGAATGTCCAGAATGGCAATTAGATATTAAACTGGATTTTGAAAGATTAAAAAACCTGTATTTATCAAAAAAAGCGATTTTACCGACTCTCAATGAAGCGCAAACAGAAGATGTGTTTATTAAACCCGTATTAGATATTTTAGGATTTTTTAATATTCCTCAAGTCGTGACTCGTGGTAAAGGTAGAGCCGAACGTCCTGATTATGCGTTGTTTGCAAATGAAGCAGATAGAGATACAGCTTACTCTTTTCAAAATAATGAAACTGCTTTTTATGGTAGGGTATTAGTTATCGCAGAAGCTAAATATTGGGAAAGACCATTAAGTAAAGTTTCTGCTAATGATAAAAGAGATATTTTCAAGAATGAAAACCCATCTTTTCAAATTTCTAGTTATTTGACTGGTACAAATGTTGATTGGGGAATTTTAACCAATGGGAGAGAATGGCGTTTATATTATCGTCAAGCATCTTCTACGGCAACGGAATTTTATCCTCTTGATTTGGTAGAATTATTAGAAACTGAAGATTTGGAAAAGTTTAAATATTTCTGGTTGTTTTTTAGAAGTGCAGCTTTTGAGAAAGACAGCTACAATAAAAACTTTTTAGAAAGAGTCAGAGAAGGAAGTACAACCTATGCAACTCAAGTAGGAAATGAATTAAAAACATTAGTATTTGAGCAAATATTTCCTGACTTAGCAGGGGGTTTTGTTGCAGACGCTATCAGACGGGGAAAAACTATAGAACCGAAACAGATTTATGCAGCCACTTTATCATTTTTATATAAGTTGTTATTTCTATTATATGCCGAAGCGAGAAACCTCTTACCAATTACCACAGCTTACCGTGATTATAGTTTGATTAAAATCACTCAAGAAATAGCGGAAAGTGTTGATAAACAAAGAACATTAAGTCAAACTTCGACAAAGATTTATAAGAGTCTATTAGGTTTATTGGAAATAGTAGATAGAGGTGATCCAGCTTTAGAAGTACCTCGTTATAATGGTGGTTTATTTCATTTTGATTTTCATAAAACTGAAGATATCAAAGATTATCCAGATAATTATTTTCTGTATGAACATCAATTATCTGATGCTGTCTTATTTCCCGCTTTGGATAAATTAGCACGGTTTGAAAAATTACCCATTGACTACAGCTTTTTAGGTGTGCGACAATTGGGTTCAATTTATGAAGGTTTATTAGAATATCGCGTGGTGATTGCAGATGGAAATACGGGTAAAGTCCATTTAGAAAATGATAAGGGTGAACGCAAAGCTACAGGTTCTTATTACACACCTGATTACATTGTTAAATACATTGTTAGTCATACTCTCAAACCAATTTTAGAGGAGAGAAAACAAAGATTTGCGGATTTGATGACGCAAATTAGCCAATTACATGAAAAAATGGCAGATGGTAGATTAGGAGTACAAAGTCGTAATGGTTTACAAAAAGATTTACAACGTTTAGAAAGAAAAAGTACAAATACTCTCCTTGATATTAAGATATGTGATCCTGCAATGGGAAGCGGACATTTTTTAGTGGAAGCTGTTGATTATTTGACAGATGAATTAATCAGTATTTTAAATGAATATCCTCAACATAATCCGGTTTTAGAGATGTTGGAACAAACCCGCGAGGGGATTTTAGCAAATTTACAACAGCAGGGAATTACTATTGATGTTAATAAGTTAGAAGATACTCAACTTTTGCAACGGGTGGTAATGAAACGCTGTATTTATGGTGTGGATTTGAACCCAATGGCTGTAGAATTAGCAAAGGTGAGTTTATGGTTACATTCTTTCACAATTGGCGCACCTTTGAGTTTTTTAGATCATCATTTGCGTTGCGGAAATTCCCTTATTGGTACGACTGCGCGAGAAGCAGAAGCAAATATGGTGAAGGAAGAAAGTGGACAATTAAATTTATTAACTGGTCCGTTTGTGGGGTTATTACGTGCTGCGGAAATTATGCGCGGTGTGAGTACGTTAAGTGATGCAACCTTTGCGGAAGTGGAAACTAGCGAAAGATTATTTAAGGAATTTGATGAAGCTGCAAAACCTTATAAACGGTTATTAGATATTTATGTTTCTAAATATTTTGGTTTGAAACGTGCTGATCATTTTTTACGGGTTTATGGTACTAATGCGATTAATGCTAACCCTGAAAGTATGAATGCTGCTGATATTGCAGTTTATGAAAATGCGAGTAAGTTGTTTGAAGAGAAGCGGTTTTTTCATTGGGATTTGGAATTTCCAGAGGTTTTTATTGATTTAGAAAATGCAAGTTGGAAAGAAAATCCTGGTTTTGATGTTGTGATTGGAAATCCTCCTTATATAGTATTTGTTAAGAAAAATAAAGGGAGAAAATCAGATTTTAGTATTTATAAAGAAATTTCCGATAATGAATTTAATTTTTATACAAAAATTTTCATTAATTCTTCTGAATATGCACCTAACACATTTGCTTTAATGACAGAAAAATCTATTGCTATCTTAAATAAAAAAGGGTTACACGGGTTTATTTATCCAGCAACAATTTTATATAATTTTTATTTTAAAAAAATTAGAGAGTTTATTACAGAAAATCTATCACTTGTCTCAATTGTTAAAATTGATAATGTTTTTAAATTCGCTGAGACGGGAGGTAATGCTATAATTATACTTCGTCATCTGCTTTCACAAGATAATAAAACTAAGGTTGTAAATATCGAATCTTTAGATAACAAAGATGTAACGATTGATAATTTCTACTTTAAATTAATCAATCAGTCATTATTTAAAACTCTTTCCTTTTATCAATGGAATACTAAAATTGAATTATTGCAAACTTTTAATAAGATGAAATTAAAGTCTCATTCATTAGAAGAGTTAGGATGTTTTTATCAAGGAGTATGTACAGGTAATAATGAAAAATGGATTGTTAATAATTCTACTCATGCTTTATCAAAAAAAGTTGTCCGGGGGAAAGATATTAATAAATATATTACGTCTTGGAATAATTTATACCTAATTTTTGAAAAATCAAATATGTGGAGTAATACCGATGATAAACTATTAGAATATTCTCCAAAAATTTTGATCAGACAAACTGCAAGCGAAATAGTTGCCAGTCTTGATTTTGAAAATCTTTTTTTGATTGATTCTCTTTATTTATTTAAACCTGACAATGAAAAAGATATCTATTTCTTAATATCCCTACTTAATTCTCTGCTAATTAATTCAATTTATAAATTTTTATGTCCAGAAGAAGGTAAAGCATTTGCACAAGTGAAAATAATCAATTTAAAACCAATTCCTATTCGTCAAATCTCCTTTACTACTCCCCCAGAAAAACATCAAGAATATCTAGAAAATATAATTAACCTTTACGAACAATTCCAAAATAATCAAAATGCTGATATCTTACTTACTCATATTATTCTTCACCTCCATAGTAATAAAGAATTAGTGATTGTTTTTTTATATCCTTTACTTGTAAGAATTGGTTTACATCAATTAGGATCATTACTTCTACAGAATTTTTATCATATCCACCAACAACCATCAGAAGCGGATGTAATTCATGATTTACTCGCATATTTAGCTGAACAAATGATAGAATTGAATCAACAAAAACAAACAGAAACTACAGGATTTTTGACATGGTTAGAAAGATTAATCGGTACTGAAATTGATAATCTTACCAATAAATCAAAAATTCAAAATTATTTAGGTGATTATTATAAACAAAAACAAGGAGATAACCATTTAACCCTTGATGAATTAATTAGTATCCTCAAGAAAAATCAGAAAAAACTGAAAATAGATCCCACCGCGAGAAAAGAACAGGAGACATTAGCAAAAGAATATCAATCGAGTTTAAATACACTTTTACCAATCAAAAAACAACTTAAACAATGTGATTGGTTAATTGATGAAATCGTTTATCGGTTATATGGTTTAACTGAAGAAGAAAAAGCCATAATTCAAGGATAAAAATATCCCCGACTTCTGTTTTCATTTTCGGTTTGAAACTTAGTTGAAGATTCATGGTGGCTTGCAAACGCAGATAGACGCAGATAACAAAAGAGGGATAAATATCAAGTTAAGAATCTAACTTTACCAGTATTAATATCATAGTAAGCACCGACAATTTTTAATCTATCATCACGGATTAATTTATCTATAATTTGTGAATTATCTTGCAATTTTCTAGCTTGGTATTCAATATTATTAATCACGGCATTGTTATCATCATTAATATCATTACTATTACCATTACGTCTTGTTCTGGAGTTTGGAGATAAACTTGGACTAATATCATCAACTACAGATTTAATTTTACCATCATCTGGTTGATTGTCAAACGCTGCTGATACTGCACCACATCCTTTATGACCTAAAACAACTATGAGTTGTGTTCCTAAATTAGCGGTAGCATATTCTAAACTTCCAATGGTTTCATCAGTAGCAATATTACCAGCGACGCGCACAACAAATAAATCTCCTAATCCTTGATCAAAAATTATTTCTGGGGGTACGCGAGAATCTGCACATCCTAATATTGCTGCATAAGGATATTGTTTTTTAGATACTGATTGCAAACGTCTTTTTGATTGATTGGGATATTGACGATTTTGATTAACAAATCTTCTGTTTCCTGCTATTAATCTTCTTTTTGCTTCCTCTGCACTAACTGGATTAGGATTAGGATTATTTTCAGGAATTCTGATTTCTGAACGGTTGGTAATGATTTCATTACAAGCAGTCAAAGTACCCATACTCAAGGTACTTAAACCTACGAATTTTAAGAAGTTACGACGACCGACAAATCCGTTAATTCTACTCATAACTCTACCTGATAACTTCTACATAATTTTTACAGAAGATATCAGATTTGATCATGATGTGAGAGTACCTTATTACACGGTTTAAGGGTTATTTAATCTTTTGCTTAAATACCAAACAATATATTGGACATATTCAGTATATTTGCCTTCTGCATCTTTGCTACTAAGTTCCTCTAGTTTCTTTTTGATAGCTTCTTTTGACCAAGTTTTATTAGGGAATTTTTTATTTAACGCATTAATTACAGTAAATAATTTGGTTTGACGATTATCCTTGAGAGTTTGAAGGTTAAGATTTAAAATTTCATTTAGTTCATGATTGATAGTTTCATCATCAGAAAAAATTTTTCCAGTAGAACTATATTTGATATAATTTTCACAATTTTTAGTAGAATCGCATGGATTAATAGTTATTTCTGCATCGCCTTTTCTTGGATTACAATGCTGATTATCCTTTTTACTACCACGATTACCTGAACAAGAAGCAAGGAGATTTTTATAATTTATTTGTAATTCTGGATATTTACTTTGTGGTTGCCAATGTTCAATTTCCATATTATCTTCAGATATTCGTCGCATACAATAGCAACAGATATAACCTTGTTCAGTCAATAATGCCTCTTTTAAAGACTTTTTTGGACTATATCCGTCATAATTTGCCCCATTTATTTGACGATATTGTAAAAGACATGGAGGTTCATAACCTTTGATAATGCGTTTCATTCTACCCTGTTTAAAAAGTCAATAAGTGTATAAGCTTGAATCATATCTGGATCATTATTTCCCAAGGATTCAGATAATTTTTGCAGTTCTAATTTAGCTTCTTCTAAGTTATCATTATCTATCATTTCAAAACATTTATCTATTCTTTCTTGCATTTTCACAGGTCTTTTTTCCACACCCATAACCTCAGAAAGAATTGAGTTACTGTCTCTACCAAAAGTATGGGGTGTTAATTCTACAATTTCTGAATCTTCTAAAATAAATACGTTTTCTCGGTTGACTTCACTCAAAACTTGAGGAGAATGAGTAGTAACAATAAATTGACAGTTGGGAAATGTTTTTCTAAAACTCGGAATGACAATTCTTTGCCATTGAGGATGTAAATGTAAATCTATTTCATCAATTAATATTATTCCTGTTCCTTTTTCTAGCAGTTCGGCAGGATTATTAATACTAGGATTTAAAATTGCTAACCGTCTTGCGATATCAACCACTATCATTAGTAAGGTTTTTTCCCCGTCGGAAAGTTGATCTAGTTTGAAGTTTTCACCATTTTTTTTAATAACTAAAGAAGGTTTACTTAAACGACGAATACCACCTTCTCTTTTAGAATTTGCACGCACTATGTGTAAATCGGAAAATTCCGCATTAGGAAAGTTTTCTAAAAATGTTTCTAATACTTTCCTTATGATTTGAAGACGTGGATTTCTAAAGTTGGTATCTTGTGTTAATCTAACTTCATTTTCATATTCTTCTTCTTCTTTAAACCAATATAGGAAATCTCTAAAATCATTTATATTTCCTGAAAAGGCTTTTTGATAACCAATAAGCCGACTTCCGTAAGTATTTTCTCTCTCTTCTTCACTTATCTCATTGATGGCTGAAGATTTTATAAATATTCGGTTTGTTTGATAATAAACTATAATTGGCAAAAGACAATGATTATAATTATCATCAGTTTCTATGATCGACTTTTCAATCAAAAAATTGCTTAAATCATCACTACTATCTGTTAGTTTTGAAATGGTTTCTTTAGCATAATTATCAATTTCTTTCGTGTATATTTCCAATTGAGTTTTATCTCTCTTTTTACAAATTTTCCAGTCCAACTTATTCTGTGAGTCAACTTTAACAAGAGTAGATATTGAAACTGTATTTGAATTGATGTTAATATCATCATCTTTTAGATCAAATTTATCCCCTGATCTTAATTGATATACATATTGAGATAAAAATATAGCAATACTATCTAAAATAGATGATTTACCTGAACCATTGACTCCAATAAACACAGCCAAATCAGAGGGAAGCGTTAATTTAAGTTCTCGAAAACCTCGAAAGTTTTGTAAATGTAATTCTTCAATACGCATATTTATAAATTGAATATAATTGTAAATTCAAATCGCCAACAAGATGATATTTTGATCTTATCAAAAATTTCCGATTTAATAAAATCAGGACTTATGCAAAATATCTCTCAAACCCTCATTTCTCTGTTACCTCTGTGCCTGGAGTGGTTCATTCATCTTCAATCTCCATTTTCTGTAATTACCCTTTCTAAAGGCTTATCCCAACTATCAACCGGTAATTGAGATAAATAAGCAAAATCAAAAACTACTCCTATAGTCGCTTTCGTCTCCCAACCGGGAGAATTTAACAAACGGTCATAATATCCCCCACCATAACCTAAGCGGTATCCTTGGACATCACAACCCACACAGGGGACAATAATTAAATCTACTTCGTCAATCTCTATTATCGGTGCTTCGTGGTGAGGTTCTGTAATCCCATAAGTACCGATATTAATTGTGTCATCAGGTTGCCAAGAATGCCAAACTAGAGACTTATCAACACAACGGGGAAAACCCCAACGTTTGTTAGTGTTGCTATACAGCGAGCTAATATCAGGTTCTTGGCGAAAGCTAAAAAAAGCCAGAATTGTATTTGCTTGATTAAATATAACTGAGTTTTGGATGTTGATAGTGAGGCGATCGCTCTTATCTCTCCATTCTAATAATGTCATAGCCTGGCGTTTTTGGAGTAGAGTCCGCCGCAGTTCTCTTTTATTTAGCTGTGAATTTATTTTCTGCAAAGCTGATGCAATTATTTTGAATTTTAATTAACTTGGCGGTCAGAAACCGCGTCTACATAGACAAAACCCACCTATTCCTTCTATCCCGTAAGGGATACGTGGGTTCAAATTTTCTGTTTTTATTGAGTCCGCGAAGGCGGACTTTGTTTGTGTAGCCGCGAATTTTATTCGCCGGGACTATTATTCGCCAGGACTATTTCTATGCGGCGTTTTCGCGCCACCAATCAATAGTATTCTTTAAACCTGTTCTAAATTCTACCTCAGCAGTAAAACCAAAAGCCTGTTTTGCCCTTTCCGTATCTAAACAACGACGGGGTTGACCATTGGGTTTGTCGGTTTCCCAGACAATTTCCCCCTCATACTCCATCAATTCGCAAATTAGGGTGATTAAGTCTTTAATGGATATCTCGTAACCAGTTCCTAAATTGACGGGTTCAGCATCATTATAAAACTGAGTTCCCATGACTATTCCCAGTGCTGCATCTGTAGAATACAAAAATTCACGGGTAGGAGAACCATCACCCCAAACAGGAAGTTGCTTTTCTCCCCTTGCTTGGGCTTCTTGCACTTTACGAATTAAAGCGGGAATTACATGAGAACTGCTGGGATTGAAGTTGTCTTCGGGTCCATACAAGTTTACAGGTAACAGGTAAATACCATTAAACCCATACTGCTGACGATAAGATTGCAATTGTACCAACAGGGCTTTTTTCGCAATTCCATAGGGGGCGTTAGTTTCTTCTGGATAACCATTCCAGATGTCATCTTCTTTAAATGGTACAGGGGTAAATTTAGGATAAGCGCAAATAGTTCCTACACAGACAAACTTTTCTATCCCCTGTTGATAAGCTGCATGAATTAACTGAGTCCCCATGATCAAGTTATCGTAAAATAACTCGCCGGGTTTTTCCCGATTTAAACCAATTCCACCAACATGGGCGGCTAAGTGAATGATAATATCCTGTTGGTCTACTGCCCGTTGGCAATTTTCCCATACTCGCAGATCACAGTCGTGCGATCGCGTCACTGTAATCTTCTCACGATTAGCGCCATGCTGACACAATTGATCTATAACTTGACGGCCGAGAAAACCCGCCCCACCGGTGACAAGAATCCGTTTATTTTCTAATTCTAAGGCTGTCATATTATTATCCTTGATCGGAATTAAAAGTGTAGAGATCCCAATTCTTGACGGGTAGTAGCAATATCTTGAATTTGTTTTCCACCATTCCCATTGGAGGAAGTACAACCCACAGCTTGTAAATCAGCTTCTACCATTAGCGCCACCAGTTCTTTAAATGTTACCGATGGTTGCCAGCCTAATTTCTGCTGGGCCTTAGTGGGATCACCAATTAATAAATCCACTTCAGCAGGACGCAAATAGCGTTGATCAAATTCAACGTATTTCTGCCAATCGAGATTAACATAACTAAATGCTAACTCCAGAAACTCCTTCACTGAATGGGTTTCACCTGTAGCGACCACATAATCATCCGGTTGCTCTTGTTGCAACATCAACCACATAGCTTTTACGTAGTCTTTCGCATAGCCCCAATCTCTCTTGGAGTCCAAATTACCCATGTAGATATTTTTTTGTTTACCAGCAACAATGCGGGCTACTGCTCTAGTAATTTTGCGAGTAACAAATGTTTCTCCCCGTCTTGGAGATTCATGGTTAAAAAGAATGCCGTTACAAGCAAATAAATTGTAAGATTCGCGGTAATTTATAGTTTGCCAGTGGGCGTATACCTTAGCACAAGCGTAGGGACTGCGGGGATAAAAAGGTGTGGTTTCACTTTGGGGAACTGCTTGCACCAAACCATACATTTCCGAAGAACCAGCTTGATAGAACCGGACTTCAATCCCAGTCCGCTGTTGATAATCGCGGATAGCTTCTAATAAACGTAATGTCCCCATACCTACAGCATCTACTGTATATTCAGGTGAATCAAAACTTACCCTAACGTGGGATTGAGCGCCTAAATTATAAATTTCTGTAGGTTGGACTTCTTCTAAAATTCGTCGCAGAGTTGTTCCGTCTGTCAAATCACCATAGTGAAGAAATAGCCTTGCGCCCTCGTTATGAGGATCTTCATACATGTGATCAATTCTGTCTGTGTTAAAGGTGGAAGTACGGCGAATAATTCCGTGGACTTCATAACCTTGTTCTAGTAGAAGTTCGGTTAAATAAGAACCATCTTGGCCAGTAATACCAGTAATTAAAGCCCGTTTTCTTTGTGTCATGCTTGGTGATGTCTTGTTGTTTTTAGTTGAAGATTACAAACGGTCTGATATAAATTAGCATCTAAGTGACATAACTGCCCAATAGTCAGGCTGCAAATATTTAGTCGCTATTAAATCAGGTTCAACAAATATTTTGGTTAAAAAACAATTTAACAAATAATTATAGGGTTATGTCAATTAGTATTCCTGATTTTAAGTAGGTGAACAGAATAAAACTAAAGTGTGTAAGTAGGTGAACACAATAAAACCAATCTGTGTAAAGAAAAGTAAAATCGCCCAAACCCTCTTCCCTATTGCCTATTGCCTATTGCCTATTGCCTCTTCCCTATTGCCTGCTGTCAAAAATGGTTTTTGGGGCATAATGTTGCCCCATGAGAGGGAATTGGTGTACTTACTTAGTAAGCTCCTTTATTTTTGGGCATGATAACAACATTAATTGTTTTGAGGATAATCCACAAATCGAGCCAAAAATTCCTAAAATTGACATAATGTAGGTCTATTTGCACCCGGCGAGGATAGGGAATATCATTCCGTCCAGATACTTGCCACAAACCAGTAATTCCAGGACGAATCGTTAAAACATGATTGATATAATCACCATATTTGGTTAATTCTTCTGCCACTAAAGGTCTTGGCCCAACTACACTCATATCTCCTTTGAGAACATTCCAAAATTGGGGAAATTCATCTAAGCTAGTAATTCGCAAAAAATGGCCAATTTTAGTGATTCTTGGGTCTGTTTTCAGCTTAAAGTTGTCTTCAAATTCTGCTCGCAAGCTAGGTGATGTGGCCATCATTTCGACGAGAATTTCGTCGGCATTGTTGACCATAGTGCGAAACTTAATACAATTAAAGCTGCGGTAGTTTTTGCCTACCCGTTCTTGAACATAAAAAATCGGACCTTTGGAGCTTATGGCTATCAATAAAGCCAATATCATGTAAATGGGAGAAAACAAAATCAAGACCGACAATGAAAAAACTATATCAAACAGTCGTTTAAAGAACTCTCCGTATAAACCCTGAAAAGATAAACTTCTGGATTTCACCTTTGGCTGTTTAACTTTTTGACCACGTTTTGATAAAACAGTCATAGATGTACTGTTATCCTTCCGCGGGTACCGCTTGCCGGAGAGGAGTGAACTCTGGGCAGTCATCATACTCCTTTATAATCCACACCACACATAGTCCCGATCTTAAAGCTAAAAGGCAGTAATTTTGAGGAAAAATTTCCTGTCTTCTGAGAAAATAAATACAAAAGGCTGATGTTTACCGTCTGTAAACTCCTTTTTCACGGCATTCATTCACAAAACTGAGATAACGTTCTGCAAAAACCTGGCGAGAAAATTGATTAGCGTGTGTTTGTATATACTCATGACTGTATAAATGTTGCTGATCTACAAATTTTTCTACGGCATCTACTAAAGCTCCTACTGTTTGGATTTTAAATAATATACCAGTTCCTGTATCAGGATGTGTCTGAATATCTCTAACTGTTTCTAATGCACCACCTGCACGGTATGCAATTACGGGAGTTCCACAGGCTTGGGCTTCAACTAGGGCAATGCCAAAGTCTTCGCAAGCTGCATAAACAAAGGCTTTGGCACGGGACATATAATTTTTGACGATATGATCGGGTTGCCATCCTAAGATTTGAATATGTGGTTGGGCTATTTCCTGTAGTTTGTTCATTTGCGGACCTGTGCCAATAATGATCAAGGGTTTTTTTAGGTGATTAAAGGCCTCAACAATTAAGGAAACTTGTTTATAACTGACTAATCGAGAAACTATCAGGTAAAAATCCTCTTTTTCCGAGGAAAAGAGACACTCATCTAGGTTAACCGGTGGATAGATGACGGTTGCTTCTCGACGATAGCAACGCCAAATCCGTCTGGCTGTGTGTTGGGAGTTGGCAATGAAGTAATCTACTCGATTGGCACTAATTACGTCCCATTGCCGCAAATTATGGAGGATTTGGCGGGTGATCCAGCCGACTGCTCCTTGCCCTAGTTTGCTTTGCTTGAGATAATCAAAGGTTAAATCCCAAGCGTAGCGCATGGGGCTATGGCTATAACAGATATGCAATTGATTCGGGGTGGTTAAGACTCCTTTAGCTACAGCATGAGATGAAGATAAGATGACTTCATATTCTCGCAAATCCAATTGCTCAATAGCCAAGGGTAATAGGGGTAAATATTTTTGGACTCCTTGACGGGCTTGGGGAAATTTCTGTAAAAACGTTGTGCCAATTTGACGTTTGTACAGGTAACTTTCTGGATTGCTGGATTCAAAATCTATCAGGGCGTATAAATCAGCGTCAATGTGATTTAATATTTCCTGGACTACGAGTTCTGAACCTCCTGTGGCTTGAGGGGTTAACCACTCATGAACTAAGGCATATTCTAGGGACACGGTTAAGTTGAATGGGTGGAAGGTAATTAGGCTATTTTCATGAGGTGATATAGCAGGTGACAGGTGACAGGTGACAGAGTTTAAAGTCTTGTGCTGCCTAAGTTCTATGACAAGTTTATGTTCTCATCCAACTGCATACCGCTATATTAAATATTCCTCACTGTGATCCAGACGTAGGAAAATCTCTAGATTGAATAGAAGATATAATCCTAGCAAAAGATGTTCCTCTAGTGATACTACAACCTGATAACCTCTACAGATAAGGGTGATTTTTATTGAGGAATTAGAAAGTTATGCGGATTCTGGTTATCGGTGGAACTCGGTTTATTGGGGTGTATTTGACTGAATTACTGGTGAAGGCTGGGCATGAGGTGGTTTTGTTCAATCGTGGTAATCATGCTGCGCCTTCAGGGGTAGGACAAATTATCGGCGATCGCACTAACTCAACTCAACTTCAAGAAAAGTTAGCATCAGCAAGTTTTGATGTCGTTTTTGACAATAATGGTCGGGAACTCACGGATACACAACCTCTGGCGGAAATTTTTCAAGGACGGGTCAAACATTTTGTGTACATGAGTTCTGCGGGTGTTTACCTCAAATCTGACCAAATGCCCCATTTAGAAGGGGATGCTGTTGATCCTAAGAGTCGTCACCAGGGCAAACAGGAAACGGAAGCTTACCTCAAGCAGTTAGGAATTCCTTTTACTTCTATTCGTCCTACTTATATCTACGGACCGCAAAATTATAATCCTTTGGAAAGTTGGTTTTTTGAGAGAATTGTGCGCGATCGCCCGATTTGTATTCCCGGAAATGGTATGCACATCACTCAGCTTGGCCATGTCTGGGATTTAGCTCAAGCGATGACCCAGATAATTGGTAATGAAAAGGCGATTGGAGAGATTTATAATATTTCGGGCGATCGCTTTGTCACTTTCGACGGTTTAGCCCGCGCTTGTGCTGTGGCTGCTGGTAAATCTGCCAATGATGTGAAAGTCGTTCATTATGATCCGAAAAAGTTTGATTTCGGTAAACGCAAGGCTTTTCCTATGCGGGTGCAACATTTCTTTGCATCAGTGAATAAAGCGCAAATAGAATTAAATTGGCAACCTAAGTATGATTTAATTTCTGGTTTAAAAGATTCTTTAGAAAATGATTATTTAATCAGTGGAAAAGATCAATTAGAAGTTGATTTTTCTGTAGATGATGAAATCTTGAATGCCAGGTAATGAGTAAGAGAACTCCACAAAAAAGATGATCCAATCTTGTGGGATGTGGGATGGGCATCTTGCCCGTCCTTGTATTATTAGCACCTGAGTTCGACATAAGATAATTTTTGGAAAACTGCCCCAAATATGAGTCTCAAATCCTGATGATCTCGTTGAAAAAATCATAACTCCTAACACCGAACTCAGGTATATTTGGTTTATCCTGTCAATGCGTAAGTCCTGAATAATAAAGATATCAAAATATCCCCAACTTCTTTAAGAAGTCGGGGATCTGACTTGGTGATGTTAAACTACTTGGCTTGGGTTGATACTGTTAAAACCTGTGGTGGTGAAGCATCTGGTGGATACAGAAAGTCAACTTGGACTAAAGATGTATTTCCTGGTTTTATATCTAATGAGACTAATGGTTCTCCTAATTCACCGCGCTTTTGAACTAAATGTACAAATTTATTTTGCCATTTTCCCTGATCTTGATAACGTAAGCGTACAGTTCCTCGGAAAAAGATTTGACGAGTGGGTAACTTAAAAAAGCGCAGTCCAGGTTGACTTAATTGATTTTCTTTGAGGGGAGTTTGAATCGCAACACTCACAGTTTGTGGATTTTGAGTATTGTTGTATAAAGGTAACTTGAGACTATATTGAATACCATAATTGCCATGAGCGTAATAAGCGGTGTCAGAATAACGCACTAACATCCGTGCGGTTTGAATTTGATTTGTGCCTAATGTTCCTCCATGTAAGGTACTCAAACCGTAGGAAAAGGCTGCACCAGGTTGAGGAATAGTTAAATACTTGCTTTTCGGTGCATCTACTATATTTGCTAACCATCGAGAACCCTTAGATACTCCGGCTACACGCCCGTAAATTGTCGGTTTGTTGTTGCCAGTGATGGTTGTGGGGACCTTATCTCTAGGGGTAGATAATTCACCATTATCTAATAAATTTTGCCATTCTGCTAAATTCGGCGATCGCTCACTACCATCAGTATTTGTGCGGGCAAACATCGCTAAACTAGCGGCATAAATATTACCATTGCTTCGCAGTCGCAGATATGTAGACCGACCATTTAAAGGGGGTGTTAATCCTTGCACGGGAATGGGTAAGTTTAATAACATTTGGCTTTCCCCTGGGGGAATAACAATTTGGGGAGGGAAAATATCTTGTCTTTTTCCTCTCAAAATATCAGACATAACCCGACTCCCCGGACCGGCAAAAACTGTGCCTAAGTCATTGGGAATTAAGGATGCTAATTCTTTAAATGGGGCATCTGGTTGACTTAAATAACTCGCACCTTGCAATATATTGACTGTCACTGGTTGAGAACCAGGGTTATGTAAGATGATGCCCAAGTACAAAGAACGTAAATCTTCTGGTGGGTCAGCTTTAGCAATATGATGGGCAAAAATATCAAATTGTCCCCGCAAAGGAAAATCTAAATGGGCTGATGGGACTTTTTTTCCCGTTGCGGGAAAGGTAGAAAGTAAAATTCCTTCTTTTAATACCAATTCTGGACTATTGCTATTAAATACTGGTAATGAATCCAATTTTCCCGGCAAAGGCCGGACTGATTGTATTTGTAATATTTCTTCGGGTGGTGGTGTGGCAGGAGTAGCTTGAGCAAGGGTGAAAGCAAGTAATAGTGGCAACATAATACTGAGTAAATTTGTTTAAACAGACGTTAATCTCTCTACAGAAGTGCCAAGTTATTCATGATCAAAACGAAATCAGCGATCATCTCTGGGGAATTTTCCGGGTTTAAAATTGGGACATGAACAAAAATACACTTAATTGACGGTTGGGAGTGGTGTAAATAGCCCAAGACTGAATAATAAAGTCCCTCACAGACAAACTTACCACAGTCGTAGCTAATCTCAACTGCGGCTGTTCCGACTAATAATTTTTCGAGATCAACGCTGGTTTGGAAAATATTTTCGGGGGAATTTATAGAGATGCTTGTACCACGAGCAAGGACTTCTACGCTTAATTGGGAACGACTTGCAGCCATACCACAACAGATAATGTAATCCGGTTGGAGTTCATTAATTTTGGTAATGACGCGAGAACTTGCCAGTTGCACATCTACCGGTAAATGGGGCAAAAAAATTAAATCATGGGGGAGTGAAGCCATTTTGGCTAGTCCGAGTAACAAGTCATCGGATGAATTCGACTCTTGTTGGCTTAACCAAATGTCAAAAGAAGTTAATAGTATTTTTTTTTGCATTATAAATAATAATTAGAATTAGAATAATTAAAAGCCCTCCCTCATAAATTTACAAGGAGCAGCTAAATGGCAGTGATTGCAGTTGTTGATTACGATATGGGAAATTTGCACTCTGTTTGCAAAGGATTAGAAAAAGCTGGGGCAACTCCTCTAGTTACTTATTGTTCTCAAGAGTTGGCAAAGGCAGATGCTATAGTTTTGCCAGGGGTGGGAGCATTTGATCCAGCGGTACAACATTTGCGATCGCGTGGTTTGGAACAACCGATTAAGGATGCGATCGCCTCTGGTAAACCGTTCTTGGGTATTTGTTTAGGATTACAAATTTTGTTTGAATCCAGCACCGAAGGAACGTTACCAGGACTAGGAATTGTGCCAGGAAAAGTCCGCCGTTTTTGTTCTCAACCGGGGATGACGATTCCCCACATGGGTTGGAATCAACTCCAACTTAACCAACCAAAAAACCTTTTGTGGGAACATTTGCCTATAGATCCTTGGGTTTATTTTGTCCATTCTTACTATGTTGAACCCACAAATCCCCAAGTGCGGGCGGCGACTGTGACTCATGGTGATCAAAGTTTTACAGCAGCGATCGCTCATGATAATCTCATGGCTGTCCAATTCCATCCTGAAAAATCATCAAATGTGGGATTGCAAATCCTCTCTAATTTTGTGGCTCAAGTCCGTGAAAAAGTTTTTGCTTAACAAAAGTTTGCAATATTTTCAGGTGTGAAACTTTGATACAATCATCTGCTACTAGCTATCAGTTCAAGATTAATGATAAATAATTCCTGGATGCTACAAGTCTCCAGATTTATCTCTGGAATCAATCCGAAATCCAAAATCCAAAATTGGATGATCAATAAGTAATGAGTCTAAGAATTTACGGGAATCGTCTGCTGAAAACCTTACCAGGTGAACATACCAGACCTACCAGTGCGCGAGTCCGGGAAGCATTGTTTAATATTTGGCAGGGGAGAATCAGTGGTTGTCGCTGGTTAGATTTGTGCGCCGGTAGTGGTTCTATGGGCGCGGAGGCTTTGTGTAGAGAAGCCAGCGTCGTCATTGGCATTGAACAATCAAGTCAAGCCTGTGCCATTATCCAAGAAAACTGGCAACAGGTAGCCAAACCAGAACAGAAATTTCAGCTATTGCGGGGAAATATTACTCAACAGTTAAAAAAATTATCAGGTCAAAAATTTGACAGAATATATTTTGACCCCCCTTATACTAGTGGATTATATGAACCAGTATTACAAGCGATCGCTCAATATCAGCTTTTAGATTCCCAGGGAGAAATAGCAGTCGAACATCGTCACCAAGATTGGACCCCACTAACCATCCCCAACTGGGAAATCTGCCGTCAAAAAAGTTATGGCAAAACCACTTTGACATTTTATCAGGAACAGGGAATAGGTGACAGGTGACAGGTGACAGGTGACAGGTTATAGGGAATAGATGTTCTTCTTTCTTTCTCCTGAACTCCTGATAGCGCAGCGTGGCGTTAGCCATACTCCTGAACTCCTGAACTCCTGATAGCGCAGCGTGGCGTTAGCCATACTCCTGAACTCCTGAACTCCTGATAGCGCAGCGTGGCGTTAGCCATACTCCTGAACTCCTGAACTCCTGAACTCCTGACTCCTGACTCCCTAATCAATATCAGCCGCCCAATTCAGTAGGACGCTTATATTGTCTATAAGCAGCGTAAAATAAACCGCTTAAAGTTACAAAAACTAAACCAAGCACGATACCTGATAGTAATGGTTCAACCACTGTAAAGCTCCTTGTTGCAATTATTGAAAAATTCGATTCTTGTTTTTCATTCTACCAAATTTGGCATTAATCCCGCGCTCTATAGTAGCTTTAAATATAAATACTAGATAAAAATTATCATTTGTACTTGCGAACACCATCAAGAAATTTTAAGCTATGTGTAGGAAATGAAAACTTGCACATTGTCAAAGCAAACCTTTTGGATAACCAGCTAATCAAACCCGAAGCCCTCATTCAACAGATCGTTATCTTCATCGTAGCGATACTGATAGCCCTCCCATTAATCCTATTTGGGATGGAAATCGTCAAAGCCTCCGATCCTTATGTTAAAAGTGTTCTATCCCATCAAGGTAACCTAGTCCAGGGAAAAGCTATTTTTCAAATCAACTGTGCTGGTTGTCATGGTTTAGACGCAACCGGACTAGTTGGACCAAGTTTGCGTGAAATCTCCAAATATAAATCTCGCTATGGACTAATTCATCAAGTAACTAGCGGTGAAACTCCCCCCATGCCCAAATTCCAGCCTAGTGTCCAAGAAATGGCAGACCTTTTAAGCTATTTAGAAAGCTTATAAATATTTGTGCATGATTAAAGAATCCTATGGACTTGCTGATAAATTATCATGCTCATTTAAATATTTCTAATAGACATAGAAGCTGGCAACTGGTAATAAGGAAACGCAACAAGAAACAGACAACAAAAGTGTTTACAGCTACATTTATATGAAATTAAACAAATTAATTCTTTTATTAACCATTATGACATCATTAGTTATGCCTTTAGTGAATTTAGAATTATTTAATTCAGAAATTGCATTAGGAAAGACACCCCAAAAGCGAATTATTAAAGGATCTGGAGTAAATTTTATAGATGATAATAATGATTGGGTCAGTGATGGTGAAACCAGAGGTGCTGGAGTTGATGAGATTTTAGGAACTTTTCTCCTACCTACTGCAAATAAATAGTCAAATTGAGAACTCTATGCCAAATTTAGCAAAAAGCAAATCCCACCGCCGACTAAAACGCCAACTACTTATCGTCATGCTGGTGATTTTTGCTTGGAGTGTGGCTATGGGCTGGATATTGGGATTCACCACCAGCACTCACGGTGCAAATCCGGTAGACTCAATTGGGACTGTTGATGTCATATCAGCACAATATCAACCAGGACAAGAACTGTATTTAGAAAACTGTGCATCTTGTCACATCGCATTACCACCTGCTGTATTTCCTAGTCAAACTTGGAAAAATCTTTTACAAGACTCCCAGCACTATGGCGTACAAATTAATCCCTTAGATAAGTTTTCACATCTTTTAGTATCAAAATATCTTTACACCTTTTCCCGTGTAAAACTACCAGAGGAAGCAACACCCTATCGTCTCAAGGATTCTCGTTATTTTAAAGCTTTGCATCCTGGTGTCAAATTACCCAAACCTGTAACTATGAGTAGTTGTGTAAGTTGTCATATTGGGGCTGATAAGTATAATTTCCGCAGCCTCAGTGCAGAATGGGAGTAGAGTTAGGGGGCAGGGGGCAGGGGAGAAGATTTTTCCTACTGACTACTGACCAATGACCAATGACCAATGACCAGTGACATTCAAAGTCTATAATTATATAGCTAAAGCTTAAATCTCTATTTCCCTTGATTTGATTCTATAAACTGCCATGCTAAAACTTTTGTTGGGCGATCCCAACGCTCGTAAACTTAAAAAATACCAACCTTACATTACAGAAATTAACCTCTTAGAGGAAGATATTAAGCCGCTGTCTGATGAACAGTTAAAAGCTAAAACCGTCGAGTTTAAACAACGGTTGGCTAAAGGCGAAACTCTAGATGATATTTTACCAGAAGCCTTTGCTGTGGTTCGGGAATCGGGGCGGCGGGTCTTAGGATTACGTCACTTTGATGTACAGTTGCAGGGTGGGATAATTCTGCATACTGGACAAATTGCCGAAATGAAAACTGGTGAGGGGAAAACTTTGGTAGCGACTTTACCAAGTTATTTAAATGCCCTGACTGGTAAAGGTGTCCACGTTATTACTGTGAATGATTACCTGGCGCGTCGGGACGCGGAATGGATGGGTCAGGTACACCGGTTCTTGGGGTTAAGTGTGGGGCTAATTCAGTCCACTATGACCCCCAGCGAGCGCCAAAAAAACTATGCCTGTGATATTACCTATGTCACCAATAGCGAGATTGGCTTTGATTATCTCCGGGATAATATGGCTACATCTATGGCTGAGGTGGTGCAACGTCCGTTTAATTTCTGTGTGATTGACGAGGTAGACTCGATTTTAGTTGATGAGGCGCGAACTCCATTAATTATTTCTGGTCAGGTGGAAAGACCGACGGAAAAATACCTGCAAGCGGCGGAAATTGCTTTTAGTCTCAAAAAAGATGAACATTACGAAGTTAATGAAAAGGATCGTAACGTTCTCTTGACAGATGAGGGTTTTGCTGAATCGGAAAATCAGTTGGGTGTGACAGATTTATTTGACCCGGAAGATCCTTGGGCGCATTTTATGTTTAATGCGATTAAAGCCAAGGAATTGTTTCTCAAGGATGTCAATTATATTGTCCGCAATGATGAAGTGGTGATTGTGGATGAGTTTACAGGGCGGGTATTACCTGGACGGCGTTGGAGTGATGGTTTGCATCAGGCAATTGAAGCGAAGGAACACGTAGAAATTCAGCCAGAAACCCAAACTTTGGCGACCATTACCTATCAAAATTTGTTTTTGCTGTATCCCAAGTTGGGGGGAATGACAGGAACGGCGAAAACGGAAGAGGTGGAATTTGAAAAGATTTATAAACGAGAAGTGACGATTATTCCCACTAATCGGATTAGAAGACGGGAAGACTTGTCTGATATGGTGTTTAAGACTGAACCAGGGAAGTGGAGAGCGATCGCTAAAGAATGTGCCGAAATGCACGAAAATGGTAGACCTGTGTTAGTGGGGACAACCAGTGTCGAAAAATCCGAACTTCTCAGCCGACTCCTCAAGGAAATGGATATTCCCCATGAGTTGCTTAACGCTAGACCGGAAAATGTGGAACGGGAAGCGGAAATTATTGCCCAAGCTGGACGCAGTGGGGCTGTAACTATCGCCACTAACATGGCAGGACGGGGTACGGACATTATCCTGGGTGGTAACTCCGAGTATATGGCGCGGTTGAAACTGCGGGAATACTTTATGCCCCGCATTGTCAGCCCTGAAGATGATGAATTTGGTGTCCAAAGGGCTTCGGGACTACCTATGGGTGGTAGCGGTGGTGGACAAGGCTTTGTTCCTGGTAAAAAGGTGAAAACTTGGCGGGCTTCTCCAGAAATTTTCCCCACTCCATTAACCAAGGAAACAGAACAGCTTTTAAAAGCGGCTGTAGAGGTGGCTGTTAAGGCTTATGGTGAACGGAGTTTACCGGAGTTGGAAGCAGAAGATAAGGTGGCTGTGGCGGCGGAAAAAGCCCCGACAGATGATGTGGTAATTCAGAAGTTGCGGGAAGCTTACCAACAGGTTAAGCATGAGTATGAAGAGTTTACCAGCCGCGAACATGATCAAGTGGTGGAACGGGGCGGTTTGCACGTTATTGGAACGGAACGTCACGAATCACGACGGATTGACAATCAGTTACGCGGACGGGCGGGAAGACAAGGCGACCCGGGAACTACCAGATTTTTCCTCAGTTTAGAGGATAACCTATTACGAATCTTTGGGGGCGATCGCGTTGCTGGATTGATGAATGCGTTTCAAGTCGAAGAAGATATGCCGATTGAGTCGGGAATGTTAACCCGCAGCTTAGAGGGCGCACAGAAAAAGGTCGAAACCTATTACTACGACATCCGTAAACAGGTGTTTGAGTATGACGAGGTAATGAATAACCAACGTCGGGCTATCTATGCGGAACGTCGCCGAGTCTTGGAAGGTCAAGATTTGAAGGAACAGGTGATTAAGTACGCAGAAAAAACGATGGACGACATCGTTGATTATTACATCAACCCTGATTTACCTTCGGAAGAATGGGAATTGGATAAGTTGGTGGATAAGGTGAAGGAGTTTGTTTACCTGTTGGCTGATATGCAGTCTGTCCAGTTGGAGGATATGGGGGTGGTGGAAATTAAGGCTTTCCTCCACGAACAAGCGCGGATTGCCTATGATATGAAGGAATCGCAAATTGACCAAATTCAACCGGGTTTAATGCGTCAAGCAGAACGGTTCTTTATTCTTCAACGCATAGATACTTTGTGGCGGGAGCATTTGCAACAAATGGATGCTTTGCGTGAGTCGGTTGGCTTGCGTGGTTATGGGCAAAAGGACCCGCTGATTGAGTATAAGAGTGAGGGTTATGAGTTGTTTTTGGATATGATGGTGAATATCCGCCGTGATGTGGTTTATTCTCTGTTTATGTTCCAGCCTCAAGCGCAGCAAACTGCTGAGATGGTTTAAGAGGTTTTTTCTCGCAGAGACGCAGAGGCGCAGAGAGGGTTTTCTGCGTCTTTGTTTTATGGGGAGAAGGGGAGAAATGAACCACGAAGGGACGAAGAGCGCGAAGGAAGAAAAGGAAGAAAGATATTTGAGCTAAAATAAGAGGAAAGGGGATATTTTATGATTTATCTTTCTGCTACTGAAGTTAAACAAAATTTTGCCGAATTTTTAGATCAAGCTCAGAAAGAACCTGTTACTATTCAAGGTCAAGAGCAAGATTTAGTGGTTGTGCTTTCTGTTGTGGAATATCAAAAAATTAAGGGGTTATTAAAGGCAGAGTTTCAGCATTTTTGTGATCAAGTTGGGAAAGCTGCTGAAGCTAAAGGTATGACTGAAGAAATGCTTAATGAGATTCTTAATAGTGATGAATAAGTTAAGAATTGTCATTGATACTAATTGTTTTGTTAGTCGGCTATTAACTCCAAACTCTATTACGGCTCAAGTTGTCCGTAAGGCGGTTGATAATCATTATATTCTTGTGTCTTCAGAAACATTAGCAGAACTAGAAAATATTTTGTCAAGGAAGAAATTTGATTCTTATGTTAGTTCTGAAAATCGGCAAAAGTTTATTTTATACTTAAAAAATATTGCTGAAATAGTTGATATTGTGACACCTGTAAAAGTTTGTCGAGATCCAAAAGATGATAAGTTTCTCTCTCTTGCTATGTCTGGAAATGCTGATTTGATTATTACAGGTGATAAGGATTTGTTGCTACTTAACCCCTATCCAAATATCTCTATTCTCTCACCAAGTGATTTTTTAATAAATTATGAATCTGATTAAATTAGTCTGATAGTGTTTGCTACGTCTTTGTTTTATGCGACAATTATTCAGCAAACATTTCAGCTAGGATATCCAGAACTGTTTTTTGTTCTTCTGTCGTAATTTGACCTAGAAGTTTGACTAATCGAGTTTTATCTACTGTACGAATTTGGTCTAGGACAATTTGTCCATCTTGTCCTTGAAATTGACAAGTTACTCTTGTCGGGTATGTTTGCCCTTTTGTTGTCATTGGTGCAACTATGACGGTGGCAATATGATGGTTTATTTCGTTGGGTGAAATTATTAAGCAGGGGCGTGTTTTTTTAATTTCACTCCCAATGGTAGGATCAAGATTAACTAGGAAAACATCAAATCTGTTGACTACCATTGCCATTCAGCTTTATCCCATTCTGTTGTGTTGATATCATCTAATAGGACATCATCTTGTTTCTCTGCCATTTCTATAAATGCTTTTTCCCAACCTTTTCTGACTTGTTCAACTGGGCGAATGATGAGATGATTACCGTGAACTTCTATTTCTACTTCTGAGTTAATTCCGCTTTGTTCTAATAGGGTTTTGGGAATGCGTAACCCTTGGGAGTTGCCGATTTTGACTATTCGGGTTTTAATTGCTGTACCCATTTTATTTTTTGGGATAGGATAGTATCTACATTGTAATTACAAAGATAAAATTAGTCAAGTAGAGGAAGATATATTTATTTATTAACGTATGTTAATCGCAGTTTAGAAGCTGCACAGGCAAAATTACAACTTATTAAGACAAGATAGATAAACAGGTATTTGAGTATAATGAAGTAATGAATAACTAACGTCATTCTATAATGAGTAAATTTGTGAGTTCGATTAATTTACAATTAACACCTGATTCTTTAAGTCAGGGTGAGTCTGCTATTCGGCAGGATTTAGCTTTACAGTTATATGCACAGAATATTTTTACTTTTGGTCAAGGGCGACGTTTGGCTTTTGGCTGTTTGGCTAATTTATCTGTTTGGGAATTTCAGCAGCTTTTAGGAGAAAAGAAAATTGAACGACATTATAGTGAAGTTGATTTATTGGAAGATGTAAAGACTATTCAAGAAGGTTTTTAATAATTGTGATAGTAATATGGAACTAAATAAATTATGAGTGAAGGTATTGAAATCCAGTTAGCACCCCGAATAGAAAAGCACTGTCTTAATCTTTGGCAGGATGGCCATTATAAACACGCAGCCCGTGAAGCTATCGTTCAGGTTGAAATAGCTCTTAAAGAGAAAGGTCTGGTTAATGATAGCAGATTTGTTAAAACATTAATTAATAGTCTTTTCACATCTGGAGGAAAGCACAAAACTATTAAACTACGTGTGCCTTTAGGTAATGAGTTACAAGAGCAGGCAAAGCAATATTTCGGAGCGGTATTCGCTTATTACAGAAATTATCTCGCACATGATGGAAGCAAAGTTGATAAAAACAGCGCAGTACGAGTCCTTGTTGTTGCTAGTGAATTGCTTGATTTGATTGATGCCTCATCTTTAAGTTATACAGATTTGGGTGGAATTGATGGTTTGTTGAAAGCTGAAGTATTTGACAGTGAAGACCAACTTCTTGGTGTTCTTGACACTTGTGAAGATTATGCACTGCTAGGTGATGATGCGGAAGGTTTGCGTCAGAGCATATTCTATAATTATGGAGCAGGCGAAAATCATCTAGATGCTGTTTTGGAGCTTGATTTAGTTCGGTATATTGATACCCATTTCCATGATTTAGATGGCTTTGAAGAAGAAGGAGGTTGGCTTGAACTTACTGACCTCGGTAAGAAGTTTATAGATGAAATTAAGAAGAAGAACAATCAAAAGAGTTAAATAGTAAATAATTTAGAGTTTAATTAAGATACTATACACTTTTTACATTTCTACTTCTTCAAGTCTTACTCAATAACGAAATATAATGACACTATCTCCCCGAAGCATTAGCGATTTAGCAGAACTGATATGTGGAAGTAATGGATGAAGTATCAACTTCCAACAGGATACTTCATCTACTTCGGTGTTCAAGTTAAAAAAGATAAAATCGATGCAGCCGGCAGAGATTTGAATACTAATATCAGCGGAATCTTAGCTCAAGTACGCATGGCTTTAGATCATCCAATCTTTGATACAGAAACGAATCGCAAAAATTTGCTAGATCACATTTATATTATTTCTGCTAATTGGTGAAAATATGACTTTAAATATAACTGTATATATAAAAGACTTTTTACTACAGTTTTGATAAAATATGCTAGATTTAGTATATAAAGGGTGCAAGTAAGGAAATTGGAAACAGAACAGATAAAACCTCTGGAATGGGTAGGAAGTTCCCTAGAAGACCTCAAAGAGTTTCCTGAAGAGGTAAAAGGGGAAATAGGATATGCTCTGTATTTAGCTCAAATTGGTGACAAACATCCTGACACCAAACCTTTGAAGGGATTTAAAGGAGCGAGTGTATTAGAGGTTGTTGAGGATTTTGATGGAGACACATATCGAGCTATTTATACTGTGAAACTACCAAAAGCAGTTTATGTTCTTCATGTCTTCCAGAAAAAATCAAAACATGGTATTGCTACACCTAAGCAGGACATTGACTTAATTGAAGCAAGACTTGAAAGGGCAAAACAGCATTATAACCAAGTTTATCGGTAAGAGAAAAGGAAATAATTATGACAGAAAATATTGAAATAACAACCAGCAGCGGTAATGTATTTGCTGATTTGGGTTTACCCAACCCAGATGAAATGTTAGTAAAAGCAGAACTAGCACGGAAAATCAGTAATGCTATTTCCGCACGTCATATTACCCAAGCCGAAGCTGCTGAATTATTAGGAATTGATCAACCAAAAGTTTCTGCTTTAATGAGAGGAAGACTTACAGGTTTTTCTTTGGAAAGAATGTTTAAATTTCTCAATGCTTTTGAAATTGATGTAGAAATTAGAGTAAAACCTAAATCTAGCCATAATGCACGGATAACTGTAGTTTAAGCACTCCTTCAATGACAGAAAATATTCATATAAAAACCAGTTACAACAACGTAATTATCGTATTAGTAGAACCAGCGGGACCATTGAATGTCGGTTCAGTGGCCAGAGTTATGAAAAATTTTGGCTTATCTAAACTAATATTAGTCAATCCTCAATGCGATCGCACATCAGATGATGCCTTAAAAATGGCAGTTCATGGTAAAGATATTTTAGAATCTGCGGTCATAGTAGACACATTACCACAGGCATTACAGGGCTGTGTCCGTGCCGTTGCAACTATGGGACGTGAATACAGTGGAGAACTCCCCCTAGAAACCCCTCGCACGGCTTTACCCTGGTTATTAGCAGAAGTAGAAAAGCCTGTAGCTTTAATTTTTGGGAGAGAAGATAGAGGATTAACTAATGAAGAATTAAATTATGCCCACAAATTAGTTTTTATTCCTACCAATCCCGAATATCCATCTTTGAATTTAGCTACAGCGGTTGCTATTTGTTGTTATGAATTATCACAATCTATTGACTTATTTACAGATCAGAATATACTCAATTCAGAAATTGCCCCATTAGATGCTATGGAAGGATTCTATCAGCAATTAGAATCTTTATTGCTGTCCATTGGTTATCTTTATCCCCACACCGCAGCTAGTCGGATGGAAAAATTTCGCCATTTATATAATCGTGCTTATCTACAAACTACAGAAGTGGGAATGTTACGAGGAATTTTACGACAGGTAGAATGGGCAGTTAATAGAAAAAACTCTGAAAAGCTGGATTAATTGTGAGAATTTGCTCAAGTATGTTCTGGAAATTCATGCAATTTTTAACGATAATTCTATCAACTATATTCAACACGGCTTAACTATTTGGTTTAAGCGGGTAGGTAAGGGTAACGTCAACTTAATGTTAAACGGGCGGTTAGAAACCGCGTCTACACAGGCAAAACCCACCTGCGTGGGTTTCAAATCCTTGATTTTTCTTTAGTCCGCGTAGGCAGACTTTGTTTGTGTAGCAGTGAATTCCATTCGCTAGGTTTTTCATGATTTTGCAAAAGTCCATATCCCAAGCATTTTGAGTATAAACTCCGAAAAGTTCCAGAAATACTGGAACTCTCAAACTAATCCCTATGCCTTAAATCATGTAACAAAAATCAACTTATCAATTCAACTGCAACTTCCTGCGCTTCCAACACATTAATTTCATCTAAAATCCGCCAAATTTCCTGCATCATGGGATCTAAACCAGTGCGAGTTACCGCCGAAATTATGAACACTGGTGCTAAAGCCAGATGATTTAATTGAGTGGCTAAAGCCTCCAAATCAACAGTTTCTCTATCAACAGCATCTATTTTATTTAATGCCAAAATTTGCGGACGTTTAGCTAAACCTCGTCCATAGGCTTTAAGTTCTTCTTGAATAGTGTGGAAATCAGCGATAACATCTTCACTTGTGGCATCAATTAAGTGTAATAAAACCCTTGTTCGTTCAATGTGACGCAAGAAATCATGACCTAAACCGGCACCATGAGAAGCACCTTCAATTAATCCGGGAATATCGGCGAAAACAGTACCATCACCTGTAGGTTTTTTGACTACACCCAAATTAGGAATTAAGGTAGTAAAAGGATAATCGGCGATTTTTGGACGTGCGGCGGATAAAGAAGAAATTAAAGTTGATTTTCCCGCATTTGGTAAACCAATAATTCCCACTTCTGCTAACAGTTTCAACTCTAAACGTAATACCTTTTTTTCTCCTTCTAAACCAGGAAGGGCATATTCAGGAACACGGTTACGGTTACTCAAAAAATGTTGATTTCCCAGTCCACCTTTGCCACCTTCTGCGACTCGAAAACTTTGTCCGGGTTCAACTATATCGCATAGTAAAACACTCGTTACTGCATCATATACAGAAGTACCACAAGGGACTTCAACAATTAGATCTTTTCCACCTGCGCCAGTGCAATTATTTGGACCGCCACGTTCTCCATTTTGGGCTTTAAATAAATGCTTGTATCGAAAATCTAATAAGGTTTGTAGGTTAGTATTACCTACAAAAATTACTGAACCACCTTTTCCACCATTCCCACCAGATGGACCACCTGCTGGGACATATTTTTCTCTCCGAAAAGCGACAATACCATCGCCTCCGTTACCTGCTTCTACTTCAATTACTGATTGGTCTATAAATTGCATAATTAGTCAGTTGTCAGTTGTCAGTTGTTAGTTGTCAGTTGTCAATCACGCTAACAATTGACTACTAACAACTAATTTAAATATAAGGTGTAACATCTTCCCCACAGTCATCTGCTAGATAGGAAAGGGCGCGGAAGCGTAAACCTACCATTTGTTCATAAAGGGGGTTAATTTTACACAGGGGCGGAATATGAACTATTTTCCGGCCAAATAAGGTGACATCTCTTTCAAAGGGACATTGGGAAGGAATCATCTTACACAAAAATTTCGCCACTCTGGGGTCTTGAATATCTAATCCGTCTAACCATTGACGCAAGGGAGTTAAAGCGTCTAGGTGTGGGGTTTGCAGTCCAGGAGAGGGGAAATCAGTTGTTTGTGCGGTATCTTCTAGGGTATGACGTAGGGCTGTGAGTAAACTCTCTTGCAGTTCTAATTTTTGACACAATTGCTGAAGTAGGTCATCTTCACTAGGTGAGTATATACCATCGGCGATCGCTACCATTACCGCTGTCCGCAAGAAATTTTCCGCTACAGGTGTACCTTTACCTAATATAGCCGCTAATTCATCGGGTTCAATTATCTCTAAAGAATGCCAGTTAATAGAAGGGGCTAATTCATCTTTGGTAAGATTAGTAATTAATTCCTGTTCTTGGGTATCAAAGTTACCATCAGCCCAAGCAATGGTCAGTAATCCACGTAACCACGCAATAATTTGTTCGCTGCTGTAAGGAGTTTGAGCAGTAGTTGTCATAAAAACTCACGCCTTGTAATTTTTATTAGTTAATATTAAGCTACCTTGGGGATGACTAAATTTCTGTACATTTAATTAGTAAAAATAAAGTAGATGTAGTCCAATATGATCAGGAATTTTGTTGGGTTTCCCTGGGTCAACCCAACCTACAATATAACTAGTTTTTAGCATAAACTCAGCAGCATTGATTCCCAAGGGCATCAAATATAGTTATAATTGATTATACTTGTCATTAATTAGGTATAAAATATGTTTTGCTTTGGGATTGAACATGAAGTTGCTTTTCTCAATGATCAAGGAAAGTTCGCAGATTTCCATAATACAAAATTTGCAGATTTTCAGCAAATTGTTGACAAATTACCTATCTATTCCACTGACTACCCACAATTAAGGGTTGGTGATGCTGGGATTAAGAAAAAGCGTTGGTATATCGAGGGATTTGAAAGATTTAGCGACTCTGAAGAGGTAATTGACTGTGTAGCTAAAGGCATCGAAATTAGAACAACTATCCACTCTACCATTCAAGGGGCAATTGATGAATTAACCGCAAGTTTTGTTTTACTGAGTGATGTTGCTGCTAACTTTGGTTTTTCACCTGTTTTAGCCAGTTTTAATCCCTATACTTGCGTATTTGAGCCACAACCTCCATTAAATGATTTTGAGATTAGGCAATTACAAGCTTATCCAGATGAACAAACTGCTCATATTTATATGGTTTCCTACGGACCAGATTTAAATATTTCCCTAGCAAATTTGTCTACGGAAAAGTTAATTGATACTGGTAAAAAGTTAACTTATTACAGCCCTTACATCATTCCTTTTAGTTATAGTTCTCCTTTTTATAATGGTGATTTATGGACAGGTTTATCAGTAAGGACATTTATCAGAACGGGAAAAAGATCCGCAACATTAGTGTTTGTGGAAAAGACAGAAGAATTAATTAAAAGTGTCCCATCATTAACAAAAGTTGCCCGCATTCCTTCAGAAGTAGGACGAATAGAATTTAAAGCTTGTGACAGTTGTGATAATTTCGCTATTTACGCAGGTTTATTAGCTTTATTAAAAGGCTTAATATTAGATGAAACTTTGCCAGGTAGAGCAATTATACCTGATGCTAATTTACACCAAATTTCGGCAAAATTGGGATTCGAGAATGAAGAGGTTTTTGCTAATTCTCAGAAACTTTTACAAGTTGCTGAAATTGCCCTTCAAGATGATCCTGATATGGAACTTTTAACCCCACTAAAACTAATTTTATCTGAGAAAAAAACAAAATCTCATGAATTAATTAAGTTATTGCAAAATTCAGGTTCAATTGAATCCACTCTCAAACAAACCTATGGCAATTTTGGATTTTAGATTACCAATTTTTTTCGATAGGACTCCTGTTTGATTTTTGAACAAGAGCGATCGCCGCAGGTATCGGGTCTCATATCCCTGATCAGACCGAAGGAATAGAAATAGCACTCTGTAGAAATCACCTTTCTATTGTTATAATTATTGAGAATAATGCTTTGTTAGGAACTAAATTTAACTTATTATGTTAAAATAACTATGTCTGTTATCCAAAGGATAAAGTATGACCACAACAATTTCCACACATCTACAATCAACACTATATGAAACAGATCATTATCTGTGGATAGAGAACACACTCAAACAGCTAGAAAACAGAGATATTAATAATTTAGATTGGCAGCATTTAGCAGAAGAGATTGAAGCATTGGGAATAGAACAAAGACGCAAAGTAGAAAGTTATTTGAAGCAGTTATTAATCCATCTTTTGCTTTGTTGTTATTGGGAAACCGAAAAAGAAACCTGTCAACGAGGTTGGCAAATTGAAATCTCTAACTTCCGTGATGAGTTGGAATTTTCTTTTCGCTCCAAAACACTTTACAAATATTGCCTGAGTTGTTTAGAACAGGTTTATACTAAAGCTAGAAGACAAGCAATGCAAAAGACAGGTTTACCTGGTGAGATTTTTCCAAAGCAATGTCCTTTTAGTCTTGAAGATATTCTTAATAATGAATATTTCCCCTAATTTTAAAAAAATGTTTGAGTTCTTTCCTTAAAAGATTTTCGTCTACTAATACAATCATTAAGCGTAACGTTCTTGAGCAATTATTAATTTAGAAGAATTGTTAGAAAATAACCCAGATTCCTGAGATTGATTACATTTTTCACAGTGGTTTTCGATCAAAAAGATGCAAACCAAAGCCCAGTCAGGGTTTAACGCATTGCGCTAAACCCCTACGGAAGAATTAGATTCTAAGCAAAGACAAACTGATTAGTATTCGTCAAACTCAGACCAATGGCTTGAATCCCAGTCAGAGTCGCTAAAGTTTGATTGTTGAAGACGATCGCGGTATCTGCACCAACTTGATTTAACTTCAATGTTGATGTGGTAATACCTAAACTGACAGCACCTTGAATACCGATAACATCAGTACCCAGTTGGAAGTCAAGCACGGTATTAGTAGCTTTGGGTAGTTCAGTATTAACAATCCAGAATTGGTCAGCGCCAGCACCACCGGAAATTAAGTTACCACCACCAAGACTAACTCTGAAGATATCTTTACCATCACCACCCAAAGCGCGGTCATTGCTACCCAAGTAGAAGGTATCATCACCCACACCACCGGATATGCGGTTGCCACCTTGACCATCTCTGGCATCAAAGGTGTCATTACCATCACTACCGAAAGCGCGATCGCCTTTATTCACAAAGATAGTATCATCACCGCTACCCAGATCAACGATATTGTTACCTGAGTTGGCAAAAACAGATACAGTGGACAGTTCTACCTCATCTTTACCTGCACCTGTAAATACAATATTGTTTTGACCATCGAACTGACTACCAGGAGTGGCAATTAATTTATCATCTCCTGGAGTTCCTACAGTTGTAGATTGGTTGTCAATGATTTTTTCGACTGCGAGAGTAAAGATATCATTGACAGTTGCGCCGACTTTATCTGTTGCAACTACCTTGACATCTAATTTACCTACATTTCCTGTGTTGGGAGTACCACTAAAGGTTCGAGTTGTGGAGTTAAAATTCAGCCAATCAGGTAACTTACTACCATCAGCTAAAGTAGCAGAATATTTAATTAAATCAGGAATTACACCATCATTGAGCAGTGTAGTTTCAAATGTATCTGTTACTAACTGATGCAGTCTTGTTGTGGGATGAACATCGTCCCAGAAAGCATATTGATCAGGATTAACTAGATTAGTGGCTGTAATTAGAGGTTGGGTAATATTCGTGAATTTGTAATTAGCAGGATTAGTCTGAACTGCTGTACTCAAACCAAAAATATCTACTAAAGATAAATCAACATTGAGGGCTGGTTCTAAGTTAGTTAAGGCTTGGTTTAAAGCTGTATTAAAGCCAAGAGAAATTGCTCTAGCATTAGCTACATTGTTATTAGCAATACTCGCAGGAGTAGCACCCAAATCGGCTAAATTGCCAACGACAATTTCTTGAGCACCTAATCCGGCTAAAGTTGCGATCGCACTACTAATATTAGTAACTGCATTAGTCACAGCTTGAGTAGGATCTGTGGCAAGATTGAGAAAATCATTAGCACCAGCCCAGATTACATAAAGTCCATCTTTACCAATGGAATTGGCATTTATAGTTTTAAATTGCTGGATTTGTGTGAGTAATCCAGGTACGGTTATTTGCCCAAAAGTGTTGCTTACACCTGTATTTGCGCCAAAAAAGGCGTAGTTTTGAATTGATGGGTCTGTAAACTGTAAATCTGGTGCAAGGTAATCAACCCAAATTAAGTCATTAGAAGCACGTCCTTGATAATTAGGTGGTGCTGGAAATGTGTTACCGGATGCTTTGTAGAAGTTACCTGTGTCTGAGAGGCTATCACCAAAGATGACGAGGTTTTTATAGGGATTAACTGCGTCTGGATCGGAGAAGGTATTTTTGGGTAGTGTAAGTGTAAAGGTAGAATTGACCTTAACTGTTTGATCTGCGATCGCATTACTCAAAATCGGTGCATCGTTGACATTTTCAACTGTAATTACAAAGATATCACTAACAGTTGCCCCGGCTTTATCTGTTGCGATCGCTTTAATATTCAGATTCCCTACATTATCATTAGTGGGAGTACCGCTAAAGGTGCGCGTTGTGGAATTGAAAGTCAACCAACTTGGTAAAGCATTACCATTTTCTAATGTTGCGGAATAAGTCAGAACATCACCAGCATCAATATCGCTGAAAGTGTTGGTGGGAATTTGGAAGTTAAAGAGGTTATCTTGTTTGGCGTTTTGATCTGCAATTGTATTTGCTAATGTCGGTGCATCGTTGACATTATCGGTAATACTGACTACAATGGGGTTAATGGTAATATTGTTATATTGAGCATCAGTGCTGGTGACACTATGGGTAATTTCACCACTATGAGAACCTTCCACAAGGACATCATCAAGCGCAGTCACTGTCACATTTTGCGACACATTCCAATTAGCAGGCGTAAAGGTGAGTGTGACTGCGGAAGTCGTTAATTGACTGTTGGGATTAATGGCGATCGCTACATCCGCTGTTGGTTGACTGTTTAAAACGATTGTATAGCTATCCGTTGCCCCACCTTCTGTGACATTGGTTGTCCCACCAGTTTGAGTCAGAGTAATTCCACTGGTGGCAGGGGCGTTAATCCTGCCGGGAGAGCCGATTTCCGCGTTGGAATTGACAGCTACGAACGCGCCGTTGACTCCAGCCGCGCTCAGTGTGGAGATCGTGGCGTTGTTTAATAAGGCGGCATTGTCGAAGGTGGCAAAGGGGCCTGCTGGTGATACACCAAAAACGACGTTAGCTTGGAGAACACCGATAGCATTATAGATATTTACGGCATCACCACTTGTACTCAACCCCACGCCTGAACCAGTGTAGTTACCGATCTGTAAGTTAGCTGGGGGATTTGCACCAAACCAGTTGGGGCGGAAAATGGTGTTGATGGTAGCACCTTCGATGAAGATCACAGATTCACCTGCGCCGATGCTTGTAATACCACTCAGGGCGACAGCAGAGGCGAAACTGTTGGAGTTATCGTCGAATTTCCAGCCTGTGATATTTACGGCACTTGTACCTTTGTTGGTTAGTTCAAACCAATCTGCGGCCACGGGTGAGTTACCACTGCTCCAAGGTGCTACTTCGGTGATGAAAATGCTGCTATTGGTGGGTGTCTCATTTACCACGTCGGTGACAGCTAGGGTAAATGCTGTGGTTGCATCTGGGGTGTTGCCAAGGGTTGTGTCGTCTACATTGACGTTGACGCTATAGCTGGTCTTGGTTTCAAAATCTAGGGTAGTTCCAGTTTTGATAAATAAACCATTATTCGTAATCTCAAAGGAACTGGCATCTGTCCCCGTCAAGCTGAGGGTATTTGTCCCTAGTCCATCGTCGGTGATGGTGATGTCTGCAACTTTAATGGCGGGACTGGTACTGGTGTTTTCGGCGATTTCATTGACTTTGTTGTTCAATACCACAGCGGTGGGTGCTTGGTTGATGGCTGTGGAGGGGGCATAGACCCAAAGCTGGGGATGATCAATGTCACCACCACCATTTTCGCTGACGATATAGAGATAACCATCTTTGTCCATTGTCAGACCTTCGTGCTGTTGGTCGGCTATGGATAAGGGATTTCCAGGGTCAGAGACGATGGTGAGTGAACTGGAGATATTGCCAGCGCGATCGCTCTTGACAATCTTGCCTGATTCTTGGCTTAATATCAGGATGTTGCTAGAATCGGCTTTCCCGTTCAAAGCTGACAGATTTGACAATGCGAAAACATCGGCGAAGTCGGCAATACCAGCTTTTGCTGGGTCGAAAAGGTCAGTTGAGTTAACTGTGGTAGGCGAACCATTACTGGCAGTTCCCGCCACAAAGTCAATGGTTGTTTGAAAAATACCTTCTGGTGTAATCTCCTTAACCGCAATGAATCCGTTAGTTTGCGGGTCCCAGGAAATACCTTCAATGCCAATATTGCCAACTGTTGTCCCCAGTTTGACAGTTTTTACATTGCTTTTGGTTAGCGTTGTTCCTGCTGTATATGTAAATAAGCTTGCCTGTCTGTCCCGTTCTTCGATTAAGACGAACTGACCGCCGCCAACATAAGTCAGTCCTTCTGTATCATAAAAGTCTGTACCTTGGGGACTAGTACCAGGTGCTAAGGTCATTGAGTTGATCAATTGCCCGGTTTTTGATACTTGCACTATGGATGTGCTACCATCGCCAACAACAAACAATGTATCGGTATCCCAGTTGTAAGTTACTGCGGAAACTTCTTGAGCCAGTAAGCTGTTGGTAGGCGGTGTTGTCCGCTTAGGTTCGGGTAGGTCGTAACGTCCAACTCGGACATAGGTGGATAAATCAACATTTGGCAATTGAGCAGTGCTAGGAGCGATTTTCAAAGCAGCGAGGATGGGATCATGATCGCTGGCTCTTTGGGCATTATCTACAAACTCACTATTAACGTGAACAATATCTACCTGGGCGGAACTGCTCAAATTATTGCTCACCAAAATATGATCGAGGGATTGGGAATTACCATCGAAAATGTAGGTATAACGTTCGTTTTCTGGCAGAGTATTAGAAAGATTGGTGAGGTTGCTACCTGCAAGAATGTTCAAGGGAGAAATGAACTCAAATTCATTGAAATCACCCACAACAACCACATTAGGATTGAGTTTTGTGGCAAAAACAGAATCCACAAAACCTTTCACCGCTTCAGCTTGGGCGCGACGCTGCTCTAAAGAGCCGTTAATGGTGTTGTTTTCTTGTCCATTGCCACCAGATTCACCACCAACTGAAGGTTGATTAACTCCAAAAAGTGGTCTGCTACCGCCTTTAGAAGAGAAGTGACTATTGATCACTGTTACTTCTTCACCGTTGAAGGTAAAGTCGGCAATTAGGGGTAGTCGGCTGTCAGTGAAGGCTGTAAAGGAAGATGCCGGCACGGTTTTGACAGAGCCGGCTACTAAACTAACCCGGCTATCATTGTAGAGGTAGGCATTACGGATGTTTGCGCCCGGTTCTCCGCCATTGGTGTTGTTGGTGATGAAAGTATTGTCAATGAATTTGTAAGTTGGTCCACCTGCGGTAACTATGGCATCAATGAGAGTTTGCAAGGTGACGCTGGCGCTGACAATGCCATTATTGCTACTACCGCTATTGTCTTGAATCTCCTGTAAACCGATGATATCAGGATTTTTGAGATGATTGACAATTTGTTGAGCGATCGCTGTAAACCGACCATTGGCAATATCTGTATTACCATCAGCATCATTAGGATCAAGGTTGAGGATGTTATAAGTAGCAATCACCAAAGTATCACCACCCTGATTCAGAGTCGTAACTTCCGGTTGCAAGGTAGAAGGCTGAATATTGCTAACAAAAGCTTCAGTGGGAATGATTTCAAAGTTACCAAAGTTGTAACCCACTACCCCCGTCACATCCCCCAACTTAGCCCCAACATTGACATTAGGGAAGACAAAATCAAATACTCCATTGTCAGCATCAATTTGAATGCGTTCGGGGTTGAAGTCGTTGGGAGAAATATTGATTGTGCCACGCTGACTTAAACCTGTTGCTCCCACACCATTATCTACAACGGTGTAAATTTCCCCAAAACTATTGGTAGGACTAACTGCAACTAAGTTTTTGGCAGTGACGCGCATTCCTTCTAGAGATTCAAAGAAATCAATACCGTCTGTGGTAGGGTCAAAAGATGTCAGTCCGTCGTCATCAATGATTTGTGTAGGTGGAATCCGTCCCCCTGCACCGATAATCGTGGCAGCAGGTAGAGGGTTATTACTGGAAAGGATGGTAATAGTAGGATTGCCACCTATTTGGGTAGTTGATAAATTCCCTGTGCTGACACCACCAGGGGTAAATTCGCTGACTGTACCTGTAACAGTAATGGAGTCGGCAACTTTAACCGTAGGTGCGCTACTGGTGAAAACAAAGATAGCTTCGGATGTGGCAATATTGGTATCGGGGTTGGGATCTTGAAGATAAAACCCATTGGAATCCACAGCAGTAACAATACCGGGAACTGCCGTCACAACTTGACCGACAAAAGGTGAAGTGTGACCTGTACCTTGAATGTCGCTAATGCGACTGGGTGTATTGACTTCAAAAATGGCAGTAGTTTTGCTGATTTCGTTAGCAACCACCAACAAAGGTTTGCTGTTAGGGCTGTCGTTGGCGGAAATAAAGGTCAGTCCTTCGGGACCGGAATCAGTTAAACCGGAGGCAGCATTAACGCTGAAATCGCGGGTATTGACATATTGGACAAATTGGGGGCTGTTGGGATTGGTGACTTCATAGACCATGACACCGCCAACACGCTCTAAACCAATGAAAGCATATATGCGATCTGAAATTGCTCCAATAACTACACCTTCTGGTTCTGGTCCTTTGTTATCACTGCGGTTGTCGAAGTTATTACTATCGTTGTTGGAATTGTAGTTTCCAGGTAAAGCCGCAGCCGTAATGCGCTCGAACTCTGCGCCGCTATCATAAACCCGTTTACCGGCACTATCCCAAATTGTGAAGGAACGACCGCCAAAGGTGTAGATTTGATCGTAGTCCCCATCACCATCGGTATCACCCAAGGTATTTGTAACTAGCAAACGACCCAAATTTTGAGGAAGTTTGAGGGTAGCCCCATCAGGGAAAGCTGTGGGGTCGAGATTGAGAATAGAAACGGAGACTTCTTCACTAAATCCAGCATAGTCGCGGGCATCACCTTCATTGGCAGTGACGTAGTAGGTTTGACCATTAACTGTGTAAGAGGCGATCGCATCGGGTTGATATAAACCAAAAACTGGCCAGTTCTGAATGGCGATTTTCCCACCGCCAGCAGAAGTACCATTCACATCCCGATCGCTTGTATCCAAGGCATTAGGATTGGTGGTGTTGACGCTATTGTTATAATCTTTGACACCTAAAGGCAAAATTGACTCTACTGTGGCTGTGGCGATATCTACAACAGCGATCGCATTGTTTTCTTGCAGCGTTACCCAAGCCTTTGTAGCATCCCCAGAAAAGCTAATATACTCTGGTTCAACATCTTGGGCAACGGATGAACCGGGTCCAAAGATTCTCACTCCTGATGCTTTGAGGGCATTAATTTGGCTATTGAAGGGAGTAAAGGATGCTTCTTGGACGGTAGGAGTCGCCACACCACCAGCTAGGTTAATGATACTGACTGAACCGACAGGATCGGTAGTATAGGCATTGTTAGGCTGGCCTTCATTGGCGGTTAAAACCTTTGTGCCATCGGGGGTAAAGGTGAGCATATCTGGCAAGAAGCCCACATTCACCTTGCTAATAAAAGCACCTGTGGCTGCATTGAAAAACTGAACTTCCCCAGCATTGTCATCAGCAGTAGTTTGATTGGTAATAGCGATCGCTACAGCGACGATTCCAGCGCTCACAGTTCCAGGTTTACCGACGGCTACACTGTTGGGCAAGAGGGTAAAACCACCCGCAGTTGCCCCATCAGGATCACCACTGGTATTAAATGCCAAATCACCGATTTTGGCGGGACTAGCTGGGTTAGAGAGATCGAGGATTTCGACGACGGAACCAGCAACTACAAACAGGCGATCGCTAATGGGATCAAAAGCCGGAATTTCGCCACCATTGCTGCTAGTGAAACCACCAATTTTGGTTAAAAGACTAGAACCATTGTTGGTAATAGCGATATTTTGGGTTGTGGTTGTACCCAGGGCAATTCCTGAAGATGGTGAACTGAGGCTTAATACAGCAGTTTCTGTCCCTTCTGCTATACCATCATCAGTGGCGACAAAGGTAGCTGTGGCAGTGGTTTGACCATTAGGAATGGTTAAAGTTCTGGTGCTGAGAGAGTAATCACTAGGAGTAATCCCAGTCCCCCCTACATTTAAGGTAACGGTTTGATTCCCTGATACCGCCGCTGACAATGTTGCTGTGACGGTGATTTGATTGCGGCTAGATTCCGCAGTTGTGTTACTACTGACTGCCAGATTGACTGTTGGTAATACTGGAAAGTCATTATCGGTAATGCCCACTGCAATCTGGGCAATAGTAATATTGTTGTATTGAGCATCGGTACTGGTGACACTATGGGTAATTGCACCATTGTGAGAACCTTCTACAATTGCATCATCAACCGCTGTCACTGTCACGGTTTGCGCCACATTCCAATTAGCAGGGGTGAAGGTGAGGGAATTGGTACTGGTTGTCACCTGTGTACCAGCGTTTAAGGCGATCGCTACATCTGCGGTTGGTTGACTGTTTAAAACCAGTGTATAGCTATCCGTTGCCCCACCTTCGGTGACATTGGTTGTACCACCAGTTTGAGTTAGGGTAATACCAGCATTGGATACCGCACCTAATGTAAATGCTGTACTACTAAATGGCACATCTGGGGCTGTGGTATCAGTACTCTGATCATTTGCACCATCTTGGGCAATCCAATTGGTAGGATTATTAATAATTGGCAAATATGCCGCAAAGTTAGCCTGTCCATTACGAAGTCCATTAAAAGCTGCTATATCTGCGTCATCATCTAGGGTAGATAAATCCAGCGCATTCAGTCCAGCAGTTAGGCCTGTATTGGTTAGTAATCCATTAGTAGCACTAAACCCACCACTAGCGATCGCTGTAATAAAGGTGGGTGAAGCTGCACTTCCCTGATAAGCATAGATTATTTCATCACCTGCACCAATCCCACGATTTGTCCCCCGTGATGGTGATAACACAGAAGCATCCACGACTGTTCCCGTGCTGGCTGAGATTGTTCCACTACCAATGTTGTCAATGCGGACAATTGTTCCTGCGGTAACTAAAGATGTGGCTGTCCAACTGAAAGCACCTTCATTTGTATCAACCCAAGCCGTACCATTCCACTCGTTATCTTCAAAAATAATTACTTCGTTGGGATTAATGTCAACTAATGCTACAAAAGCAATGTTGTCATTACCATCTGCATTATATCCAACAAATGCGATATTTCCTGTTGTTAGTGCCATAATTTAGATTTTCCCTGTGATTTTAATAAATCACATAAAAACAATAGTTAGATTCTATCCAGGAGGATCAATTAAATAGGTTAAGACAGTGATAGTTAAACATTATCAAAACATTAAGTAGTTTGGCGTTGAAAATTGTCGTTATGGCAAGGCACTCATGCAAGAGGCAAGAGTGAAGAGGGTTTGGGCGATTTTACTTTTCTTTACACAGTTTGGTTTTATTGTGTTCACCTACTTATTTACAGGATTATTTTTGGTAGGGGTTTAGCTCATGCTTGATCCCTACCCGTTTAAATCAAATAATTAAGCCGTGTTGGTTATATACAGCGGTTTATGTAGTTAGGAGGTACAAAATCTGTTTAAAACAATAATTTTCAAAGTTTTATCAGTTAAATTTTGCTGATGAATAAGATTTTAGGACTATCTGTTTAAAACAATAATTTTCAAAGTTTTATCAGTTAAATTTTGCTGATGAATAAGATTTTAGGACTTACGCACTGTACAAAACTGCCATGATATGAATGAACGAAATTGTGTGGGGATGATGGGGAGCGATCGCGTTCGCAAAGCGTCCCGGAGGGAACTAGCGCTGCTGCAAGCAGTTCGCTTTTTGGGGATGATGGAGGGCGATCGCTTGCTAAAATAGAAATAATTTGAAGTTACAGGAGAAATAAATGATCACATTAGAAATGGCGATAGCTTTGCTCGCCGCAGGCATCGCTCCAAAACACACAAAATTAACATACTATCCGTTACCTGTTCCCTTCTTTGTAATATAGAAATAAAATGAGTGAAGTAACAGCAAATTATGATCAATCATGGAAAGAAGCATTAAATGAATATTTTGAAAGCTTCCTAGCATTTTTCTTTCCTTGGACAAAAACCCCTGAATCTTTAGATAAAGAACTGCAAGAAATTACAGCTTCAGGAGAAACCAAAAACCGAATTACCGATAAACTGTATAAAGTTTGGTTATTAGATCAAACTCAAGTATGGATT
>NZ_JADEVZ010000118.1 GCF_015207875.1 Dolichospermum sp. LEGE 00240 | reverse complement strand
AGATGTTTATAAGAGACAGATATTAGACAACTGACAACTGACAACTGACAACTGACCAATTACCAATTACCCCGCATTGCTTCTTTCATTTCCCGGACGGCTCTTTCCATACCTACTAAAGCTGCCCGACTGATGATAGTATGACCAATATTGAGTTCCTCCATGCCTGGAAGGGCGGCAATGGGGTAAACATTCCAGTAGGTGAGTCCATGACCGGCATTCACCCGCAACCCAGCTTTAATGGCTTGTTCACAGCCTTGAGCTAATAAAGTTAGTTCTTTTTGCCGAGTTGTTTCGTCTTTGGCTTCCGCATATTGCCCTGTATGTAGTTCAATAAATTTGGCTTTTACTTTGACAGATGCCTGAATTTGTGGTGGTTCGGCATCAATAAACAAACTAACGGGAATGCCGGCGTTTTGCAATTTATCAACTATCTCCCCTATTCTAGCAATTTGTCCAACAATATTTAAACCACCTTCTGTTGTTACTTCCTCCCGTTTTTCTGGTACTAGGGTAACATAATCGGGTTTGATATCTAGGGCGATCGCTAACATTTCTGAGGTTGCTGCCATTTCTAAGTTTAAATGGGTTCTCACTGTTTGTCGCAATAGCCGCACGTCTCGATCTTGAATATGTCTTCTGTCTTCGCGCAAATGGGCGGTAATGCCATCTGCACCCGCTAGTTCTGCTAGTATTGCTGCTGCTATGGGATCTGGTTCTACTGTCCGCCGTGCTTGGCGAATGGTAGCGATGTGGTCAATGTTAACACCGAGTGTAGGCACGCCTGGTTTCTCCTGTTTAACGGTTCTCAGATGTTAATTTTACAGGAAATACCAATTCTAGGGGTGAATGGTCATATTATAAAGAAAGATAATTCTTAAAAAATTGGATAATCTTTGAGGCGATATGCTTTTAGAACTGCAACAAATTATTGTCAATCCAGGTCAACAAATGTTACTCAAGAATATTAGTTGGCAGCAGTTAGAAAAGATTTTGGAGGAAATGGGAGAAAGGCGTGCGGCGCGTATTTCTTATAGTGATGGTTGGTTAGAAATTATGGTTCCTTTACCTGAACACGAAAAAGATAAAGAACTTATTGGTGATTTAGTTAAACTTTTATTAGATAAATTGGAAATTGATTTTGAGCCTTTTGGTTCGACAACACTTAAAAATAAGCGAATGCAGCAAGCTGTAGAACCAGATACTAGTTTTTATATTCAAAATCAAGCTGCTGTAATTGGCAAAAATCGCATTGATTTAAATATAGATCCACCACCAGATTTAGCTATTGAAATTGATATTACTTCTCGGACTCGGTTTGACAATTATGAGATTTTGGGAGTTCCTGAACTGTGGCGATATCAACAACAAGGTTTGGAGATTTTCTTGTTACAGTCAGGGAAATATATAAAATCTCAATCTAGTCCTAATTTTCCTAATATTCCCATTGTCGAATTAGTTAATGAGTATGTACGGCAGTGTTTAACTATTGGGAGAAGTCAGGCTATGCGGAATTTTAGGAGTTGGGTTAAGGATAATTTATGATTGAAATTTAAGCTTAATTAGAAGAGGTGATAATTAATCATGAACAATTAAACAATCATGAAAATGATAAATGTTTAATACTTTAACACTATATTAATTGATAACAAATGGTTTGTTCAGAGCATCGTGAATTCTACTTTGACCTTGCACCTGAGAAGTTTTTTTAAAGAGTTGATTATTATGATATATGCTTATCTGTAATAATACGGGATAAAATCGGAAATTTTTCTAAATTTTCAGCAATTACCTCCATAATCAAATACTTTGAGAAAGCTCTAAGGAGATTATCATACGCGTAAAATTTAAACTACAAAGGCTTTGTAAGTGACAATACCTTGTCCAAATTAGGAAAAGCCTTGATTTGTAGATTGGGTTGTGGAACGTAAACATTCGCGGAGCAATTAGCATGAAACCCAAGATGAGCCTTGGATTGCGCTGTCACTTAACCTAAACTACCTCTGATGGGTGACAAGGTGGTAAAAATAAGGTATTATCTTAAAATTACACTTAAGTAAGTCAGCGTTATTAAAGAATCAATGTAACGAAATGTAAATTAACGAATACCTTATGAATAGGGTATTTCGCGGTTTTTACAAAACTAAATATATATTGACTTTATTGTGCCGACTTACTTACATGGTTACATAAACAAAAAATACATCAAATATCAATCACATATAGAGGTTGATTTTTGAGATTGGATAGTTTATTATCCTTTTAATTTGTTAAAAATTGTAAGAATTTAGACACTAATGATTTATTTTCTTGCCCAAGCGGCAGCCTCACCTGCAAGAACTAATCCTGTAGCCACAGCACTACTAGTTATGCCAACCGCGGCACAATTTGGTACGTTCCTTTTCAGTTTAGGTTTATGTACCGGAATTTCTTTTGCACTTTATATAGGGCTTTTTTATGTACTAAAATCACTTGCTCGCAAATGGGAAAAAGATACATTACTACTCCTTCTTGGCATTTCCGAAACTCCTCTGACTATAATTTTTATCCTGACGAGTCTCAAAATTGCCCTATTCAACTTAAGTAATTCAGGAGAAATAATTGAATGGATTCAGAAGGGACTCCTAGCCTTTCTAATAGCGGCTTTAACTTACTGGGTGACTCAGTTGTTTACAGAGGCAGTCGTTAGCTATTTGAAAGCTTATGCCAGGAGAACGGAGGCGATTTGGGATGATGTTTTAATACCTCTCCTCCAAAATTTTATCCCAGTAATTACTTATATTATTGGTATTTCTCTATTCTTTACTACCCTTGGTGTAGATTTAACCGGGATAGGATTAGCCCTAGGTAGTATCACTGTGGTTTTGGGATTAGCAGTGAAAGATATTTTAAGCAACTTCTTCAGTGGCTTAGTCCTATTAGTTGATACACCATTTAAGTTCGGAGATGTGATTACTACTTCTGATGGTTCACTGGCAATTATCAAACAAATTGGGATTCGGGTAACAAAGTTGTATCTGATTGAGCAGCATTGTGAAGTATATATGCCTAATGCTGCTTTGGGAAATCAAAGTATCACTAACCTGAGTCGTCCTACTACTCACTATGCCTATACAATTCAAGTATCAGTGAGAATTGATGCTGATGCGATGATGGCAACGGATATCCTGCAAGAAATTGTTGCTGGACATCCAGACACATTAGCTGATTTTGATCAAAAACTCAAATCATTAGATAGCTTCTATGGATTAAAAGAAGCTCAGGGGGATAGGCTTTCCAAAAAGGATGCTGGACGTAAACGGATACTAATTGAAAAGGAAATAAATCTTCAGTTGAAAAAAGTCCACACCGTATTCGAGAAATTAATTGAAGAAATTCAACTTTTAGAAAGAGGTGGGTTAGATACACAAGAACTGAGAAGTATTCAGAAGACGTACATAGAGATATTAAACCTAGTAGGAATGGTTGTTATCACAGAACGGAAGGGTAAACGACAACGCTCTTGGTTGGAAGAAGAACAAGAGTCTACGAATAAAGAAAATCTCATTAGCTTAGTGAGATATTGGTATGAAACATGGTTAAAAGATCCAGATTTGGTCTTGGAAGATCGAAGTGTTTTGCCTGATGAATGGGAACAAAAAATTGAACTTCTGAAGATAAAACTGAATAAATTATTTCAGAAAATTTCTAGTCCAGGAGTTGATGAAACTAGGTTAGATGACTACGCAGTCAAACTTCTAGATTGGTTGGAAACTAACTTTAAGGAGTCTTCTACTGCTTGGAAAGAACCACAAATTCAAATTACAGATATTCAAGGTTCTTCCATTCAATTTTCTGTAAGGTTCTATATTGATAATATTCAATTAGAACATTGGCGACGTGGTGAAAGAGTTAAAAATGAAGTGCGACGAGAAATGATTCGCCGCTTGAGACTGGCTCATATCTACACTGGTTAAGTCCTAAATAATTGCGGTAGTAAGGATTGAGATTTTCAATATAAGTAGGTTAGCATTGAAAATCGTCCTTATGGCAAGGCAATAGGCAATAGTGAAGAGGGTTTGGGGGATTTTACTTTTCTTTACACCAATACCTTGTCCAAATCAAAAAAAGTCTTGATTTGTAGGTTAGATTGAGGTACGTTCACGTTCGCGGAGCGTGGCGTTAGCCATAGTGTGGCGATAGCCATAACCCAACAAATGCGTCGGGTTGCGCTGTCGCTTAACCCGACCTACAAAAAATGCATAAGGTATTGTTACACAGATTGGTTTTATTGTGTTCACCTACTTAACGTGGAATGGTGCGTTACGCTGTCGCTAACACACCCTACTTTTTTACTTTTGCACTTTATTTAATTCACATCCCGTCAGGTTTCGCAAATCCCTGGCTTCTAAGGATAAGTCACAATTTCTGGAGACGATTACAACAGAAGTCGGGGATCTTAATTTTTGTTTACAAGATGATCCGGTAAGCGTAATGGTGAAGTTGAGTCCACTTAACTGGAAGCACTAGTGTAAAAACGGAGAGCAAATCGCCAAAACTGAGTAGAAATGAAAAATAATATCAAAGCTAATAATCCCGCACTCAGCAACCAGGTAAATTGAATTTGTCCTAACATAGACTGGGCGGGAACTGTAGTTAAAAAAGCTACAGGAACTACAAAGGTAAAGAAAAAACGGTAAGCAGCAGGATAGGCTGTAATCGGGTATCTGCCGGCATCTAAAAGTCCTCTTAATACTTCTGTAATGTTGTATATTTTAACAAACCAAATACTGGTTGCACCTAGTATAAACCACAGACTATAAAGAATGACCAAACCACAGGACAAGGGGAAAATAGTCAGTAAGTATTTGTCAATTCCTAAGCTGAGTTTTGTACCAGCGTAGCCAATTATGAGTAAACCGAAGATTAAATCTGGTATTCCCCAGGGAGAAACGGTATGAATAGATAACCAAAACTGACTACGAATAGGTTTTAATAATATAAAGTCTAAAGTCCCTTCTTGGACATGACGCACAATCCGATTTAAGTTCGGAGCTAGGAAGGTAGCACTAAAGCCTTGTAATAAGGTGAAAATTCCTAAGACTACTAAGGCGGCTTCCCATGACCAGCCTGTAAAAGTGTAGCCTGTGCGGTAAAACAGGAACAAACCAAAGACACTACCTACTAAATTACCTAAGCTACTGAAAGCAGTAATGATAAAATTAACACGATATTCCATTTCCGCAGCGATCGCCGCACTCCAAAATAATCTCAGAACTTTTAAATATCTTCGCATTTTTCATCTTTACCCCAATATCTATTAAATATTAGCAGGTGTTGGAGCTATGCACTATCGGTCTTTTATGTCTTACAATTTAATTGGCGGCTTTGTTTGGACATTTGGCATTACTTTGTTAGGGTTTTTCTTAGGAAAATCTTTACCAGCGGAACAATTAGATAAGTATCTATTACCAATAATTGGTTTAATTGTTATTGTTTCTTGATTACCTGCGATTATTCATGTAATTAAGGAAAACAGCGCTAATAAAGAATAAAATATTTTATTCCCAAATGTACCCAAAAACTGGTAGCGTCAAACAAGGAAAATATTTTTTGTGGATGTTACGACTTGAAAACACGTTCTAATTATTGGCAACTTTTACCATATATCCGCACCCAGTGGCCAACTATCGCTAAGGGTTTTGTGGGGATTTTGGGATATGTACTGGCAACTTTAACCTTGATTAATGTCGCGGGTAAGTTGGCAGTTCCTTTCGCAAATGGTAATGTATTAGCGATCGCTCAATTAGCCGGAATCAGTGCTGCTATCTTTCTTGTCAGGGGCTTTTTTCAGTCTGTGCAAGATTTATACATGGCAAAAGCAGCGTTAAAGGTGGCTTTTTATCTGCGACAACAGGTTTATACTCATTTACAAAAACTCAATCTCAGCTATTTTGAAACTGCTAAAGCTGGGGATTTATCTTATCGTCTTACGGAAGATGTTGACAGGGTTGGAGAAGTTATCAATAAGCTTTTTCATGATTTTACTCCCTGTGCTTTACAGTTAATTGCTATTCCCATTTACATGATTTATTTGAATTGGCAACTTACCCTAGCTACGGTAATTGTTGCCCCAATTATGGGAATTTTAATTGGTTGGTTTGGGGAAAGATTACGGAAATATTCTCTCAAAAGTCAAAGTCGTATTTCTGATTTATCGGCGATTTTAACGGAAGTTTTCAGCGGGATTCGCTTAATTCAAGCTTTTGCTGCGGAGAAATACGAAATTGAGCGATTTAGTTATGAAGCAGAACGCAGTTTTAAAGCTAAATATTCTGTAGAAAGATTAAAAGCGATTCAAATTCCCATTGTGGGATTTCTAGAAGCTGTCAGTGCCTTATCTTTGTTAATGGTAGGAACTTGGCAAATATCTCAACGCAATTTAACCGTCGGTGAATTTTTTAGTTATTTAACAGCAGCAGCTTTGTTAATTGATCCGATTGGTCACACTACTAATAACTATAATGAATTTAAACAAGGTGAGGCATCAGTTGATCGGGTTTTTGAGTTATTAGCAATTCAACCAACGGTATTAGAAAAACCCAATGCTATTACCCTTCCTGCTGTTAATGGTAAGGTTGAATATTGCCATATTACTTTTGCCTATAAATCAGGAGAACCTGTATTAAATAATATTAGTCTATTAGTCATGCCTGGTCAAGCGATTGCCCTTGTTGGTGCTTCCGGTGCTGGGAAAACTACTTTTGTGAATCTTTTACCTCGATTCTATGATCCTGAATTTGGGGAAATTTTTATAGATGGCATAAATATCCGAGATGTGACTTTAAATAGTTTAAGAAAACAGATTGGGATTGTTCCTCAAGAAACAATTATGTTTTCGGGAACTATTGCCCAAAATATCGCTTTCGGACAAGATAATTTTGATATTAACGCAGTAGAATCAGCGGCAAAAATCGCCAATGCTGATCAATTTATTCAACAATTACCGGAAGGTTATCAGACTTGGGTGGGTGAGCGGGGTGTGAATTTATCCGGGGGACAAAGACAACGAATTGCGATCGCTCGTGCAGTCCTTCTCAATCCGCAAATTTTGATACTTGATGAAGCCACATCTGCCTTAGATTCAGAATCAGAAGCTTTGGTACAAGAGGCTTTGGAAAGACTGATGGCAAACCGTACGGTGTTAATTATTGCCCATAGATTGTCAACAGTGCGGAAGTGCGATCGCATTTTGGTGTTAGAAAAAGGGCAAATTGTCGAATCAGGAAATCATGAGGAATTATTAGAATTAGAAGGAAGATATGCGCGGTATTATGCCCAACAATAAGATCCATAAGATCCCCGACTTCTTAGAGAAGTCGGGGATCTGAAATTCTCGCAAGGGATACGAGACGCTACTGCAACCGCTATAATCCAATAATATGCTCATAGTTTAATCCCCAGCGTTCTTTCTCAGATAGATCAGTTTTCATCGCTTTATCATAAGTTTAAATTATCCTAAACTAAGAATACTTTTGATATTTATAACTTATAGCAATTTGCCTTTAGATTTTCTTAATAATTAATTGAGAATCTTTTCTATTTATCAACGAGGTTGCAATACTTTCCGCGATTTGCTATAATTCTAGAGAATTTCATAATCGGGTTATTATTGTCAATTTTGGATCTTTTAGAAGATGTTAATCTGAAACCTTTTATTGACAGTGGTTTCAGAAATCAATCTCCCAGTCCGATACAAAACTTTACAAAAATTTTAGCCATAAATTTGCTCAAAAATGATCTAATTTGAGCGATCGCAAAAATTCCCTATTGACAAAATGACAAAGAAGTGATACATGACTTGTCACCTGTTAAGGGGTTTAGCACTGCTAAACCCTTATATATCGCATCAATTACAGAATGGTTTAACGCTAAAATGCGTTTGGTAGTTGTGGCAGCATTTTTCATAAAGTTTCAATATTTATTTCTAAGTAATAGAATCACGTAAATCATTAAGAGTAATCATCAAAGTCATTGGTTCAAGAGAAGACAAAATAAAACCTAAAGCCAAATAAAAATCCTTAGCTTCTTCAGAAATAGCATGAACAATAATTCCTCTAATACCAATTGTATCACCAGCTTGAACAACCCTTAGCGCCGCATCACGAAATAAAGCCCGTCCTAAACCTTGACTTTGATAAGAACTATCTATTGCTAATCTTGCTAAAATTACTACCGGAATAGGGTCAGGCATATTTCGCCGAAATTTACCTAACGCTGATTGTATACTAATCGCTCCAGAAGCAAGGGCATAATACCCAACTACTCTATTGTCAGCGCAGATAACAAAAGTTCTAGTTGCACCACTGATTTGATTAGTATAAGCTCGACGTTTTAACCAATCATCAAGAGAAGCGATTCCACAGGAAAAATCAGAGCAGGAGTGATGACTAGAGAGAGTTTCAGGTGGTGTTAAACTCATTCTTTATCCCAAGATGGAGTTGTCTGCATGGTTTTGCGTAACCGCTCATTAGGTTGGGGTGGTGCATCTAGTAAGGCGATAAATTCTGCATAAGCCTCTGGACTAGCCCAAAAAATAGTCCGTTCCAGCAAAGTTTCCTCCGCAGCATTCCGCGCTGCTGCTAAAATAAAATCAGTTCTATTTTTACCTAACACTTTGGCGGCCATATCTATCAAATCACGTTCTTCTGGCTTAATGCGTAAATTTAGGGTGTTACGCACAGTCATATTTTTTGTTTGATTGGTCATGGTGGATTTTTTTGGTCGTAATTATTGATTAGATCATCTTAGCATAGCGTAATGACAACGACATTACAATATTTAGTAAGAAAATCGCTATTTTTGGTAATACAGCACTTCCCGATGTTATGAGGTACAAGAACCCCAACCCCCTCCCCGCAAGCGATGCGGGGGCTTAAGATGTATCTCATTCAAGTGCATACCGCTATAATTTCGCTATCGCACTAACTTAATTGAAATTTTATATGTTCAGAAATTTGTCTGAAAACTTCTTCAATATCAATAGGTAAATAAGGAAAAACGGAATCTTCAGAACCATCATGTACATGATGGGGGTAGGTTGAAATTTCAGGATGATGGGGTGCGTTATCCCAACGTTTTATTAGTTCTCTATTTTTAGTTTACCAATGGAAACTATATTTAATTCTTTCTACTTGTCCTGATGCTATTTGCAAGAATTCAAACATTTCTAAAAAGCTACCATCTTTTAATGTCAGACGATAACACCATAGTCCTTTATCAGTTTGTGATTCTTCTCGAATAATCGTTACATTTACCCCCCTTAATCAAATTATTCTCAGAGAAATTATCCAGAAGTTTACACCTATTCTGGCGATCGCCTCACAGACAAAAAAGCTAAACTGCAAAAAGCAATCGCTATTTCATATCAGGTTTCAAAAGTGCGATCGCCATTTACCGTTTCTGCTAAATTTATCGCCGAAATAGTAAAAATTAAGACAAGTGTATGACAGAGCGTATTTTACAAATTGGCGATGTCGTAACTGCAAAATTTCCTATTCAGCTTCCCGGTGGAAGAGAGCATATTCCGCAGCAAACGAGAAAGATACATTAAATATAGGACTTACGCATTGACAAAGTAGTAAAATAGTGTATTGATAAAAAGTATCATCTACTTATCAGGTATCGGACAATTAGAAAAATCAGCAAACCTTCCACAGCACAATGCAATCTGGAACATTACA
>NZ_JADEVZ010000165.1 GCF_015207875.1 Dolichospermum sp. LEGE 00240 | reverse complement strand
CTTAAAACTGCATACTTCTCATTATACAAATTAGGATTATTCGGCTGGAGTTGAATGGCTTTATTTATGGCTGCTAAGGCTTTATCCAGTTGGTTTGAATATCTATAAACTGAACTTAACTTATCCCAAGCAGGAACAAAATCAGGTTGAGACTTCACCGCTTGCTCATATGCAGTTATAGCCTCTGGATATTTTCCACTCGAACCTAATGCCAAACCCTTACCATAATAAGCCAGGTGAATAAACTTTGGTTTTTGCTTAATTGCTTCATCAAAAGCCTGTATTGCTTCTGAATGACGACGTAAGCGCCACAGTTGATTTCCCCTTTCTAACCATTGACTGGCGGTAGTATTGCCTTGGGAAACATCTACTGATAAAATCGCTGTTTGAATAGACTTAACTTTTTGTTGATTTAGTTCTGGTGTTGGGGTGGTTTCTACCTTTTGTGCTTGGGTATTCAGTCGGTTAGCTAATGCCAAAAATGTACTCACCGGAATACCCAAACTATTACCTAATTGGATAGTTTCTTTACTATTACTATTATTATCAATAGCAGCTTGTCCCTCCGTTCTGCCATGAATACCAATTACCCGCCCTTGGGAATCTAAAACAGGTCCCCCACTCATACCGCCAAAGGTGATACTACTATAAACTAATTCATATCCTCCTGTTAAAGAAACTGCACTTTGGGCTGTACCCGAACTGTTATTGTTAAAATCTGATTGGGTAGTAGTTAATAATCCTTTTTCTTTACTATAAATCTGTCCCAATGTGAACCGCCAAGGTGATTTTTCTCCTAATCTGGGATAACCCGCCGTGAACATATATTCATCATCTTTGGTGGGATAATTTGCTAAAGTTGCAACTTGATAATTTTCCCCACTGGTGAATTTAACTACTGCTAAATCTACCCCCTCTTCTAATTTAATCGTGCTTGGTTCTACGGGATATTGTTTACCATCTACTGTGAGGATTTTATAAGTATTTGGCTCACATGGTCTTACTTTATCTGGTGGTTTACAAACTACATGAGCCGCAGTTAAAACGGTGTAAGTATTTCCTTCTTTAGCAATAATTACCCCTGAACCATTACTACCGCTACTGCTATCAATTCTGACGGTAATTTGTTTAGCTTTTGCTTCTAATTCTCCTAACCATCCTGTTAATGGTACTTCTGCTATTTGCTGTTTAATATCTGGTATAGGTAAATTATAAGCGGTGAGAACTTCTGGTCTTACCTGACCTAAAACGGTTTTAAT
>NZ_JADEVZ010000117.1 GCF_015207875.1 Dolichospermum sp. LEGE 00240 | reverse complement strand
CCCCCAACCCCCTCCCCGCAAGCGATGAGGGGGCTAAGATGTACCTCATAAGAGCGGAAACCACTGTATGTCATACTAAAAAATTTGTAGAGACGTTTTCTGTAACATCTCTACATCTAAAACTCATAACTACGGGTTCAGCAACAGCATTTTTTATGGTGTTTTATTAGCTGTATTTGCTGCTTCTGGAGAAATTTTTAAATTCAAGTTAAAGGGTAATTTGTCAGGTTTTTCTTGATTTCCCCAAACCAAATTTCCAGTCAATTGATATTCACCAGGAACAACTTTTTGATCTTTTTCGGGAAAGTTAATCAAAATATTTCGGTTTTGACCAGCAATAACTGCAAAATCTTTACTATCTCCTGTTGCTACCGTTGTTCCTCCCTGTTTTAAAGTCCAAATTGCCTTAGGAAATGCAGAAGCATTACCCTTATTACTGACTAATAATTCAATTTTTTTATTCTCAGGCTGAAAACTTACAGATTCAAGGATTAAATTTGGTGCTGTATTTCCTTGACGAACATACATAGTAGTAGTTGCAAGTCTGGGTTTAATTCCTACTGTAGATTGTCCTTGGGTTTGTACTTCTTCTAAACTTTCTGTAAAAATTACAGCGCGATATTCTCCGCTTGGTGTACTAGGCAGAAATTGAGAAACTAGACGAATACGACGAGTTTGTCCAGGTTCAATGACTACTTCACGGGGGGAAAAGGTGAGAAAAGGCGTTAAATCTTGGGGATTAGATTTTTCCACTACCAAACCATCTCGATTATAGGTAAAAGGTCCAGCGTAGATCCGACCGCGAAATGGTTTGTTTCCACCATTGGTAATTTCAATTATTCCTCTGGCTTGACCTTGTTCGGCGTTGGTTTCAATAATTTCGGGAGAATTACGAATTTGTGCTTGAGCTATTTCTGGTAAAAATGCAATACTAGATAAGGCTAAAGTGGTAAATAGGGGAAGTAATTTGGGGGCAAATTTCAGCATAGGATATGGCGGTAAAGTACATTGGTAGGGTGCGTCAGATATCAACAATCTACTTATTTGCTGGATTTATGCAGTCTGACTCACTCCACAACAGATTTTTAGTGTGACATTTACGTAAGTCATAAACGATACATTAGCATATACATATTTCCTTAACTACATATTAGCAATAGGTAGCAGCAAAACTTAACATAGTTGGTATTCCAGACTTTTTTCTAATATGTATCCGCACTTTGGTAAACTTAAAAACTGAAATAGCTAAGAAAACGACGCTAAGACAAGTAATTTAAAGGGGATACTCGTGGAAAATACTCTTGGGTTAGAGATTATAGAAGTAGTTGAGCAAGCAGCGATCGCTTCTTCTAAGTGGATGGGTAAGGGCGAAAAGAACATTGCTGACCAAGTAGCAGTGGAAGCCATGCGCGAACGGATGAACAAAATCCATATGCGTGGTCGCATCGTGATCGGTGAAGGCGAACGGGACGAAGCTCCCATGCTGTACATTGGTGAAGAAGTTGGTATCTGTACTCAACCAAATGCTGCTAGTTTCTGTAATGTTGAAGAACTCGTAGAAATTGACATCGCTGTTGACCCCTGCGAAGGTACTAACCTGGTTGCTTATGGTCAAAATGGCTCAATGGCAGTTTTGGCAATTTCTGAAAAAGGCGGTTTATTCGCTGCTCCTGACTTCTACATGAAGAAACTCGCAGCCCCAGCAGCCGCTAGAGGTCATGTTGATATCAATAAGTCTGCTACAGAAAACCTGAAAATCCTTTCTGAGTGCTTAAACCGTGCCGTTGAAGAATTGGTAGTAGTCGTGATGGATCGTCCCCGTCACAAAGACCTAATTCAAGAAATTCGCACCGCTGGCGCAAGAGTTAGACTCATCAGCGATGGTGACGTTTCTGCTGCCATCTGTTGTGCTTTTGCTGGTACTAACATTCATGCTTTAATGGGTATCGGTGCTGCACCCGAAGGTGTAATTTCTGCTGCGGCTTTACGCTGCTTAGGTGGACACTTCCAAGGACAACTAATCTATGATCCAGAAGTTGTGCAAACTGGCTTGATTGGTGAAAGCAGAGAAGGTAATCTTGCCCGTTTAAATGAAATGGGTATTACTGATGGAGACAAGGTTTATAACGCTGATGAATTAGCTTCTGGTGAAACAGTGCTATTTGCTGGTTGCGGTATTACTCCCGGAACTTTGATGGATGGTGTACGCTTCTTCCACGGTGGCGCTAGAACCCAAAGCTTGGTTATTTCTAGTCAATCCAAAACCGCTCGGTTTGTGGATACAGTTCACTTGTGGGATGAACCCAAGACTATCCAATTGCGGTAGTAATTAGTCAGTAGTCAGTGGTCAGTGGTCATTAGTCAGTGGTCATTAGTTAGTGGTTAGTGGTTGATAGTAAATTACAACGAACAACTGACAACGAACAACTGACAACGAACAACTGACAACTGACAACTGACAACGAACAACTGACACCTAACCAATTACCTATTTAAGAAATGAATATTGCAGTGGTGGGGTTAAGCCATAAAACAGCCCCAGTCGAAGTTAGAGAAAAATTAAGTATTCCTGAACCTCAAATCGAAAGTGCGATCGCTCAACTTCTCAGTTATCCTGATGTTGATGAAGTTGCTATTCTCAGCACTTGTAATCGTTTAGAAATTTATATTGTTAGCAGCGAAACTACCCAGGGAATCCACGAGGTAACGCAGTTCCTTTCTGAACATAGCAAACTCCCCATGATGTCTTTGCGACATCATTTGTTTATGTTACTGCATGGTGATGCTGTCACCCATATTTTACGGGTTGCGGCTGGGTTGGATAGTCTAGTTTTAGGTGAAGGTCAAATTCTCGCTCAAGTTAAAAATACCCACAAACTGGGACAACAATTTAATGGCATCAAAACCATTTTAAATCGCTTATTTAAACAAGCTTTAACAGCGGGTAAACGGGTTCGCACCGAAACCAGTATTGGCACTGGTGCGGTTTCTATCAGTTCGGCGGCGGTGGAATTGGCACAGATGAAAGTAGAAAATTTATCTATAAATCGTGTGTCTATCCTTGGCGCTGGGAAAATGTCCCGGTTACTTGTACAACACCTAATTTCTAAAGGTGCAACTCAAATTAGTATTGTTAATCGTTCCCGTAGTAGGGCGGAAGAGTTGGCGAAGTTGTTCCCAGAACAACCTATTCAAATCCATCTGCTGCCAGAAATGATGTCAGTTATTGCCGCTAGTAACATGGTATTTACTAGCACATCTTCAACTGAACCTATTTTAGATCGGGTGAAGTTAGAAACAGTGTTAGAACCCAATCAAAAATTGATGATATTTGATATTTCCGTCCCCCGGAACGTGGATGTAGATGTCAATGATTTGGCGAATGTGAAGGCTTTTAATGTTGATGATTTAAAAGCAGTTGTAGCCCAAAATTATGAAAGCCGCCGCCAAATGGCACAGGAAGCTGAGAAGATTTTAGATGAAGAAGTTGAAGCTTTTGATATTTGGTGGCGGAGTTTAGAAACTGTATCTACTATTAGTTCTTTACGCAATAAAATAGAAACTATCCGCGAACAGGAATTAGAAAAGGCTTTATCTCGTTTGGGTTCAGAATTTGGCGAAAAGCATCAAGAGGTAATTGAGGCTTTGACAAGGGGAATAGTCAATAAGATTTTGCATGATCCGATGGTACAATTACGCGCCCAGCAAGATGTGGAAGCTAGAAGACGATGTATGCAAACTCTGCAAATGTTATTTAATTTGGACGCTGAAGAGCAGTTTAGCTGAAATTATCAAGAAACAGGGAAATATTATGCCATTCCTGGGATTGTTCCCTGTTTTAATGGGTTTTTAATTTGAAGTTGGCTTTATTGGGTAAGCTTTTTGACGATTGAAAATGGTTCATTCACTTACGCAGTACGGTACTAGCTACTTATCAACTATATAAAACTTTACAAAAAATTATTCAAATAATGCAGTATTATCTGGTCTTGATGATATCATCTGTGATGCAATGATCATCAAAGAAAAATGGACGAAAATCAGCGTCGCGCTTATTGGCGTGCTAATACGAACTTAATTAGAAATCTTTTAATTGTTTGGGCTTTAGTCTCCGTGGTTTTTAGTATATTGCTGGTTCAACAGTTAAATGTAATTCGGTTTTTTGGTGTTCCCTTTGGTTTTTGGATGGCACAGCAAGGATCAATTTTGGTTTTTGTGGTATTAATTTTTATTTATGCTTTCCAAATGGATAAATTAGACCAGAAGTACAATAAGAAGTGAGGATAAACAATGTCGGTTGAACTTTGGACAATTATATTAGTTGGCCTCTCTTTTGTACTTTACATTTACATTGGTTGGCAATCACGAGTAGAAAATACTAAAGACTTTTTTATTGCCGGTCAGGGAATACCCGCAATTGCTAATGGTGCTGCTACTGCGGCCGATTGGATGTCTGCGGCTTCCTTTATTTCTATGGCCGGGTTGATTTCATTTTTGGGATATGACGGTTCTATTTATTTGATGGGTTGGACTGGTGGATATGTTTTACTAGCATTATTATTAGCACCATATTTACGGAAATTTGGTAAATATACAGTCCCTGATTTTGTAGGCGATCGCTATTATTCCAATATAGCTCGGTTGGTGGCAGTAGTTGCAGCTATTTTTATTTCTCTCACCTACGTCGCTGGACAAATGCGGGGTGTGGGAATTGTCTTCAGTCGCTTTTTACAAGTAGACGTGAATACTGGTGTCATCATTGGCATGATCATTGTCGGCTTTTTCGCGGTTTTGGGAGGAATGAAAGGCATTACCTGGACACAAGTAGCCCAGTATTGTGTATTGATTTTCGCATATTTAATTCCAGCAATTGCGATCGCCTACCAACTCACAGGTAATCCTATTCCCCAATTAGCCTTTACCACCAGCGATATTGCTGATAAACTCAACCTCATTCAACTTGACTTAGGCTTTAAAGAATATACCCAATCTTTTGCCAACAAATCAATGCTGGATGTTCTTTTCATCACCATTGCCTTGATGGTAGGAACTGCTGGTTTACCCCACATTATCGTCCGGTTTTACACAGTTAAAAGTGTTCGTGCCGCCCGGTTTTCTGCTGGTTGGGCATTATTATTTATCGCCATTCTCTACACCACAGCCCCCGCAATCGGGATGTTTTCTCGTTACAATCTCATTACTTCTTTGCATAATAAAACAATTGTCGAAGTCCAGCAATTAGATTGGGCAAATAAGTGGGAAAAAACCAAACTTCTAGCTTTTGAAGATAAAAATAAAGATGGCCGTTTTCAGTTAACTCCGAACAAAGAAACCAACGAAATCATCATTGATAAAGATATCATTGTCCTCTCTACCCCAGAAGTTGCTAATTTACCTCCTTGGATAATTGCTTTAGTCGCGGCTGGTGGTTTAGCTGCTGCTTTATCCACTGCATCTGGATTATTATTAGTAATTTCCAGTTCTGTCGCTCACGATGTTTATTATCGCATTTTTGATTCCCAAGCTTCAGAAAAAAAACGGGTATTTGTAGGGCGAGTTGTTGTTGGTCTCGCCATTGTTCTCGCTGGATATTTTGGCGTAAATCCACCAGGATTTGTGAGTGAAGTGGTAGCTTTTGCCTTTGGTTTAGCGGCTGCAAGTTTTTTCCCGGTAATATTTCTGGGAATTTTTGATAAACGCACCAATTCTCAAGGTGCAATTGCCGGAATGTTAATAGGTTTGATATTTACAGTTATTTACATTGTCGGCGTAAAATTTGTCGGTATGACACCTTGGTTTTTTGGCGTTTCTGCCGAAGGAATTGGCACTTTAGGGATGATTATTAACTTTATTGTCACCCTTACAGTTTCTCGACTTACACCACCACCACCCCCGGAAATTCAGGCTTTGGTAGAGGATTTACGCACCCCAATTATTGAAGAATAGATGACAAAATTACTTACCCAATTCCTCAATATTCTTCATTGCTTGTTGATATAAGTCCTTATTTCCTTGTTTGTCAAAAATAGCTGCTGCCCGCTGTAAATCTTTTAATGCGCCCCGTTTGTCACCAATTTCAGCATAGGCGTTACCGCGATTGTTAAAAGCAACGCCAAAATTAGGATTAATGCGAACGGCTTCATTATAATCGGAGATTGCTTTTTGCTGTTCTCCTCTTGCAGCATAAGCATTACCCCGATTATTATAGGCTACAGCATATTCCTGATCAATGCGAATCGCTTGAGTATAGTCCTCTAACGCCCCATTCTTATCACCTTGGTTAGCACGGGCATTACCTCGATTATTGTAAACCTCAGCAGATTTTGGGGCAATGCTAATTGCCTGATTATAATCCGCGATCGCTCTTCTATAATCTCCGATAGAAGCAAAAGCATTAGCACGGTTATTATATGCTTCCGCATCCTCGGGATTGAGACGTAATGCCTGATTATAATCCGCGATCGCTCCCTCTTTATTACCAGTATCAAAATAAACTAATCCCCGACCTTTAAATGCTGGTGCATATTGAGGATTAAGACTAATTGATTTACTATAGGCAGCAATAGCCGCTTGGGAATTACCTTTCAGATGTTGAGTTTGTCCCTGAACATAAAATTCCCCAGCTTTAGATGTTCTCCCTATCAGTGGATTGGGGGTACTTGCACCCCTTTCTGTCACCAAAACATCTTGATTATTACTGCAAGAAACGCAAATAATACCACTGAAAATTGTAAACATTGCTACAGTGAATGCCCTGTTTACTCCTCGCTGTTTTTGTGTGAATAACTGCCATTTCATAATTTACCAAAAATTGCCATCTTACTGGGAGTAAATCATTCACTAAATTACTTACTTTTGCAATATGTCTGCTTTTTGATTAATATTCAATTCAAATTATAAAATTCCCTGAAGTTATTGAGAATTAATGAATGAGTTGATTCAGCCAATTACCGCATATTAGTAAATATTAAAAATAAAATCCTGGCAATCTACATTTATATTATTACTAGACTTCCGCTGATAATTCTGTTAATTTTGTTAGCACTTTCATGAAAATTTTCATACCAGTATTCGGAAGTAGGATGAAAATTAGTTCAGGGAGTTTTTCAGTATTTGCTCTTAATCTTCCTCATGTTCGTGATTTTTAGGAGTGATTTTCCAATAAGTATTTTTATCAAAATTTACAGCCAATTTTTCCAGATTTACCCCCAAATTTTTGCGAATATCTTCAGTTAAAGTAATGGTAAAATCTAAATCAACACCTTGATTTTCTACTAAATTTACCAATTCCTGAAACTGAGTTTTAAAAGTTTTCCGCTCATAACTTGTTAGTTTACAATGCGATGTTTCCGCAATATTTTGAACTAACATCGCTTTTTTTACCCGTTCTTGTAAATGCTCAAATTCTGACTTAAGTATTTTTTGTTGCTGTTCAATTTCTCTATATCTAGCAGTCAATAAATCTAAATCTTCCTTAATTGGATCTACCTGAAAATTAGCCTCTAATTCTAATAATCGTAAATATACTTGAGCCAAATAAATACAATCAAGATAAGCATATTCTAGTTGTGCTTCAGTTAATGGTCTTTTTCCCCAATCACTCCTTTGTTCTTGTTTATCAATATCATGAAAATTACAAAGTTCAGTGGCTAGAGTTTTTAGTTGATAATTAGGTAACGGTAGTAAATAAACCGGAATTTTCTTAGCCATTGCCAAAGTACAAGTAATATTTTTAGCTCTTTTACCGCCCAAATATTGCACATCATAATCAGCATTATGAAAAACTTTTTCAATAGCATCATTAATCATAATCCTTTCCACAAAATCAGCAATTACATCTGACTTATCGAGAACATCTAACAAATAAACACTATTACCAGTCATATCTTCAGGATTATCCAACACCTGAATTAGTGATAATCTCGGATTACGAGTTTTATAATCAGCAACTTCTGTATCTATCCACAGAGTTTTAGCTTTGCCATGTTCAGTAATTAGGGAACGAATTTCCCCAGTAGTGGTAAGATAAGGCATGGGTAGATGTTGGAAAATGTGACTTAAGTAGGTTAGAAAATTGTCGTTATGGCAAGGCAAGAGGCAAGAGTAAAGAAGGTTTAGGCGATTTTACTTTTCTTTACACAGATTTGTTTGATTGTGTTCACCTACTTGGTTATAGTTTTTTAACGTAACATTTTATGACTAATCATGCTGACAAGTGCCACCCCATTATGATAATTATTGCCAAAATACCTCTTTTGATGCCATATTGATCCTGTGGAGAAAATTTACCACAAAAAAAGCCCAGGTATTCAATCCTGAGCTTTTGTTAAACCTAATTATCCTCGAGGTGGACATTCATCCAACTTAAATCTATGGATATTAGTAACGGTTACGGCTTCCACCGCCGAAGTTTCCACCACCCCGATTTCCACCACCAAAAGAACTACGTTCCTCTCTTGGTTTAGCCTTGTTCACTTTTAAATCACGTCCCATCCATTCAGCACCATCAAGGGCTTCAATGGCTTTTGTTTCTTCTGCATCTGATTCCATTTCCACGAAACCGAAACCGCGAACTTTACCAGTTTCTCGGTCGGTAGGTAGCTGAACACGCTTTACGGTGCCATACTCCTTAAAAATTTCGCTCAAGCCGTCTTGGGTAACTTCATAAGAGAGGTTGCCTACATAAATTGACATAGATTTTCTCCAAAATCATAAGAGTGTAGAGATTTAGATTTCGGAGAAAAGTCTGTAAATACCAAAGGGAAAAAGCCTATCAATACTAAAAACAAACGAGGTCCACCGAATTACTTCTCGACTTCCATTATTGCACAATAAATGATATATAGGCGGATAAATTCCAAAAAGTTTATAAAATATTTTTTATACCTCAATTAGCAATCGCCGCATTGGCTTTCTAGTGCATTCTCTCCTTACAAATAGGTTAGCATTGAAAATCGTTGTTATAGCAAGGCAAGAGTGAAAAGGGTTTGGGCGATTTTACTTTAACTATTTTTAGATATCAACTCTGGTTTTTCCGCCTATTTGCTCATAAAATTGTCAATAATGAATCTAAAGGCTCAATTTTAGGTTTTTTGTTCATGTTGCACTTTAAACATTCCTCAATCATTAACGCACCAGTTGAAGTAGTTTGGCAATTCCACGAAAGACCAGACATACTGCAAATACTCACTCCACCTTGGCAACCTGTACAAATCGTTAGACGTGAAGGTGGACTAGCAGCCGGGGCAATTACAGAATTTCGGCTTTTTCTAGGAATTTTACCTTTAACTTGGTTAGCGCGGCACACAGACTATGAAAAATATCATCTGTTTACCGATGAACAGATATCTGGACCTTTTGAGTCCTGGGTACATCGTCATGAATTTACAGAAGAAAATGGCAAAACTAAATTAACCGATAATATTACTTATGCCATGCCCGGTGGTGATGGCATAGAATTTATGAGTGGTTGGTTAGTACAAGCACAACTAGAAGCAATGTTTCGCTATCGCCATTATGTAACTAAACGCGAATGTGAAAAATGAACACAAAAAAACGCCCCCCATGATTGGAGAGCGTTTTTTATTGAACTAAACTGATTAACCGTTGATTGCAGGAGCGCTTAAGGCGACAGGAGCAACATCAGCAGCAGCCAAGTCTAGAGGGAAGTTGTGAGCGTTGCGCTCGTGCATTACTTCCATACCTAAGTTAGCGCGGTTGATTACGTCAGCCCAGGTAGCGATGACGCGACCTTGAGAATCCATGATGGATTGGTTGAAGTTGAAACCGTTCAAGTTGAACGCCATGG
>NZ_JADEVZ010000116.1 GCF_015207875.1 Dolichospermum sp. LEGE 00240 | reverse complement strand
CAAGTGATGAGGGGGCTAAGATGTACCTCATAAGATTGGAAATCGCTGTAAATGTGTGTGGTTTGAAACCCTTGTAGAGACGTTCCATGGAACGTCTCTACTTTTTTACCAGATGTCTAATTATCAGTTCCCCAAAACACAGATACCCCTGGTTCATTTTTGTTGTGAACCAGAGGTATCTCATAATTGGTAGACTATAAATCTTTCAGTATACTGAAGTTGAAACCAATATACACTCTTTATTCCCATTTGCATAGTTCTGTAATAACAATTTATTTAAGTTTTGTATACTTTTAATTATTTCTTTATATTTAAGATTAATTAAGCCAGCAAATATCCTGTTTTTATTCCCTTGCATTAGCAGCATTTTGGTGATAAATACCGCCTAAATTAGCTAATTCGGCACTTAATGATCGGAAATTAAGTTATTCTGAAGCTTATTTGCAAAAAATATTGAAACATTGAATATGGAACGCACTATTTCATTTTTAGGCATTGGCGTTTTTATTAGTATATCCTACGCCCTGTCCGTGAATCGTCAAGCCGTGCGTTGGCGGACAGTCGCCTGGGGATTGGGGTTAGAATTTATTTTAGCTATAGTCATTCTCAAAACCGCTTGGGGTTTGCACTTATTTAAATCCTTGGGAAATATAGTTGGTAACTTTTTAGCTTTTTCTGATGTTGGTGCAAAATTCGTCTTTGGTGAAAACTTCAAAGATCATCTGTTTGCTTTTCAAATTCTCCCCACAATTATCTTTTTCTCATCATTTATCAGTATTCTTTATTACTATGGTATTTTGCAAAAGGTTGTCAATGCCCTAGCATGGTTGATGATGAAAACCATGAAAACATCAGGTTCTGAATCTTTGTCCTGTGCGGGAAATATCTTCTTGGGACCAACAGAAGCAGCACTCATGGTCAAACCTTACCTAGCAAACATGACAAAATCGGAATTGCACGCCGTCATGACAGGTGGTTTTGCTACCATTGCCGGGGGTGTACTAGGTGCTTATCTGTCCTTTGGGATTCCACCGGAACATTTAATTGCAGCTTTTTTTATGACTTCTCCCGTTGCATTGATAGTATCAAAAATAATGTATCCAGAAACAGAAGTATCGGAAACTACGGAAAAAGTTAATATAGACATCAAAAGTAATTATGTTAATGTTCTTGATGCAGCCACATCTGGGGCAATTGATGGGGTAAAATTAGCAGTTAATGTTGGGGTAATAATAATTGCTTTTTTGAGTTTATTAGCTGCTGTGAATGCTAGTTTAAGTTGGTTGGGAACGTTGGCAGGTTATCCGCAATTATCCTTAGAAGGGATGTTATCTTTAATTATGTTTCCCGTAGCCTGGTTAATGGGTATACCTTGGGCTGACTGTGGACAAGTTGGAGCATTATTAGGTAAAAAGACGATTCTTAATGAATTTATCGCCTATTTGGATTTAGGAGAACTGATTAAGAAACAAGAAATTTCTCAACGTTCAGCTATTATTACTACCTATGCCTTATGTAATTTTGCTAATATTGGCTCAATTGGCATTACTATTGGTGGGATGACAGGAATAGCGCCGAACCGTCAACAAGACTTAGCCCGTATGGGTTTAAGGACGATGATTGGCGGATTATTGGCGGGTTTTATTACTGCGGCAATTGCGGGAATTTTGATTTAAAAATAATTGAAATTACAGGATTTAATGTAGGGGTAGCACCCCTGCGCCTACCCCCTTCTTATGGAGGTACAAGAACCGCCTCATCGCTTGTGGGAAGGGGCTATGATAGATTTTATTCAAGTGCATACCACTATAGGTTAAAAATAAACTATGAAATTGGCAGCAATCAATTCTATCAAAACATCAATTAGAGTTATGATTTTGGGTGTTTGTTTGGCTGGAGGTAATGTTTTTGCCCAAACATTATCACTTTCTCCAAACTTAATTGGTTTTGATACTCCTGAAGGTGAAAAATTATTAATTGCCAGTAAATCAAACAATGATTTTTTTCCATTAAGTACACAGTTTGTTACCCAAACTAATCAGGCATACTGTGGCGTTGCTAGTATGGTTATGGTGTTAAATAGTTTGAAAGTTCCTGCACCGGAAGCACTGCAATATAAGCCGTTTCGGGTATTTACCCAAGATAATTTTTTTAGTAATGCAAAAACTAAAACTGTTGTAAGTTCTGAAGTTGTTGCCCGTCAAGGTATGACTTTAGATCAGTTAGGAGGATTATTGGCAAGTTATGATGTGCAGGTTAAGGTGTATCATGCTAGTAATACAAATTTAGCAGAGTTTCGCAAGTTAGCAGCAGAGAATTTAAAGCAACCAGGAAATTTTATTATTATTAACTATTTACGTAAGGAAATTGGTCAAGAACGAGGTGGACATATTTCACCTTTAGCTGCATATAACGAACTAACAGATAGATTTTTAATTATGGATGTTTCGCGCTATAAATATCCACCTGTTTGGGTAAAAACAGCAGATTTATGGAAAGCAATGAATACTGTTGATTCAACAGCAGGGAAGACGCGCGGGTTTGTATTGGTAAGTAAGAATAATTGATGTTTATCTACAGGGAATAGGGAATAGGGAACAGGGAAGAGGTTTTGGGAAACTTTACTTTTTGTTACATATTTCGGTTTTTTCCCGTTCATCTACTTACCTTCGCCATTTTCGGTGTTGGGAATCGCTTGTTGAGGAGGTGCGTCAGCTAGAGGCAATCTGTTGTTTGTCAAATTATGGGGTTTGACGCACCCTACAATGACTAATATTGCCTCTTGCCTATTCCCTGTTACCAAAACTGTAACAATTGAGAATTTATAAATCTGTGGATGAGATAGTGAACAATTAGGAGATTAGCAACGTCTCTTGCAATAGACACCTGAAAATCTGGAGTAATTGAGGTAAAAGGATGAATTCTGTCACAACCAATTTTCTGCAACGACGTTATGGAGTAAGTCTGGGCAGACGTTATGTTTTAGCAGCCGCTAGTGTTATGCTATTAGGTGCGTTTGCTTCCCGATAGATAACAGCAATAACGTTTTTGCTAAATCTTATCTACCCAATACAGAACGAGGCTTTTTACCGGACGATCAGTAGGTGAACACCATCAAACTAAATTGTGTAAAAAAACGTAAAATCGCTGAAAACTTCTTTACTCTTGCCTCTTGCCTAAATCACAAAATTTAGGGATAACAGATAGCCCAAACTCTTGCCTCTTGCATGATTGCCTCTTGCCTGCCCTCACAGACAACTTTTTCAGCAAGCCCTACTTAATCTACTTTGAGAGCAATATGGCGGTATGAGTATCTCATGAAACACTCAAAGAATTATTAGGCTCTATTTTCGGAGATGTTTCTGGTGTCATGGCTGCAGATATTTCATTGGGGTGAGAGTCTTCTGTGTCCAGATTTGTGTCCACGTTAGGTGTTGAGGGACGAATGGCGTTGATGATGCTTTTAATAACTACAGCGCAAGGAACAGCGACAATTACGCCTAAAAGTCCGCCAATTCTCGCTCCAGTGAGGACAGAAATTAAAATCCACACGGGGTTTAAACCGGTAAAACTGCCTAAGATTCGCGGCGCTATTAGATTTTCCAGAATTTGCTGGACGATGATGGCTGCTATTAATACCCTTACACCCATAGAAACATCTTGGAGTGAGACTAAAGACGTGGTGAGGGCGATACCGACAGAACCACCAAAGGGGATAAGTGCCATGACTCCAATAGTTAACCCAAATAATAGACCAAAAGGAACTTTTAGCCATAAAAAGGTGGGAATTAGGGCAGAAGCCATGCAAGTTGAGAGGATTAGTTGGGTGATAAAAAAGTTTTGAAAGCTTAAACGAACTGTTTTGGAAAAGGGGGCGCGAAATTTAGCCGGTAGCCATTCTACTAAACTCTGCCAAAGTTCACCGCCATGCTGTAATAAATAAAAGGTTAATACCATTGTCAGCAGGAAATCGAGCAGACTGGTGACAGTAATTACGGCTAGATTTAGCACCTGTCCGGCGATCGCCTGTAATTGCCCTTTGACGCGATCGTTGATTTGTGCGGCTAAAGCATCGAGGTTGATTGGTAAACCAGCACCTTCTGCTTTTTCATTGAGGATCATTAATTGAGAACGTCCTGAGTCTATTAATTCTGGTAACCGCGCCACCAGTTGTTGAGCTTGAGTCAGGGCCAGAGGAAACAGGGTGACACCTAGAGCCAATAAAATGGATAATGCTAACAAAAATACGAGGATGGCTACTTGCTCTCGTTTAGCTCCGTGATTTTCCATCCAACTCACGGGGTAGCTGAGTAAAAATGCTAATACAGAAGCTCCGACTAAAATAACAATCAGGGAGTGAAAATAATTGAAAATTGCGGCAATAGCCCAACCATTCAGAACCAATAGGGGCGCAAGTAGGGCGATCGCTAAAAATCTGGCTATAGGTGTTAGTGTTTGCCACCAATTGAGTAGCTTGCGTGTCTGCATCTTTAAGTAATTACACTATAGAACTAAATGAATTTCTGCTTGACCAACTGTTAATCCCGTTGAGGCGGATAATAGATGATGAAAATTATCAATTATTAATTGCCTCCTACCTAACAAGTAACTTAAGTTATTTATCTCTAACTTAACGACTATTATTCACCATCTCTAGTTTATGATCACATCAACCACTATGGATAACTTGCCCTCAAAAGATACAGATATCTCAAAAACACAACTCGTTCTGTATTTGATTCCCATTGTCGGCTTTTTTCCCTCCCTGTGGACTCTCTACCAGGGGCAGGGTAGTCGGGATCAACTGGCAATCAGTCGTTTGTCTATTACCTTGGCTTTGATCTGGATGTTAGGTTATTTATTGTTAACTACTGGATCAGCAACGAATTTTTTGACACTTCGCTTTTTAATCCTCAATAGTTTCCTGACTTCTGGTTATTTTTTAGTGAGTATTTGGTTGATTTTTCGGGTCATTCAAGGCAAATCTTCCCGTTTACCGGGGTTTAGCAACTTAGCGGAACGAGTATGGCGGAAATATTAAATGGGGAACAGGGGAGCAGGGAACAGGGGAGCAGGGAGCAGGTGACAGGTGACAGGTGACAGGGAACAGGGAATCGAAGAGAATAATATTCTTCTTTCTTCTTTCCTCCTGACTCCTTGACTCCTGACTCCTGCCGTAATTAAAAGGATCTGAGTTGAAGATGATCATATTTAGCAGTTTTTTATAGCGAACTGATGAAGAGTTGGCTATTATAGTCTGATTTGTTTTAGATGTATTCGACAAATTTAGTTTATTGAAAATCGTAGGTGAGAGGAAGTCTGTGACTAGTCAAAAAACAACAGCAGCACAACAAAAAGCAGCAAAAGCTAAATATAAGGGTCAACGGAAAAATTCTCGTCCGTCAAAATCGGGACGGTGGCTATGGTTTGCGGTGGGTATGGGGGGGATTGCCATAGTATCGGGACTTGCAGGGGCATTATTAGCTATTTCTTGGGAAAGTACGCCTTTGCAACAAGCTCAACTCAGTCCCCAGGAAGAAGCCGTATTTGATGGCGATAGTATTTCTGGCAATGGGTTACAATTTTCCCAGCTAACCCGTCCTGTTAATATCCTATTAATGGGCATGAGTGTACTACCTCCAGATGTCCAAAATCCCCCAGCCGAAAGTAAAAATCTGCGTTATTTGCCCCAAATTAATTCTTTTGACGGTCTTGCGGATGTGATGCTGTTGATCAAGTTTGATCCAGACACCCAAAAAGTAGTCATGCTTTCTGTTCCTAGAGATACCCGTACACAAATTGAAGGCTATGGAACGAAAAAAATTAATGCTGCTAATGTAGATGGTGGTCCAGCATTAACGGCGAAAACCGTTAGTAATCTTTTGGGTGGAGTCGGGATTGATCGCTATGTTCGGATTAATGTATTGGGTGTTAGTAAGCTCATTGAAGCTTTGGGAGGAGTGAATATCTATGTCCCCAAAGATATGAAATATCGGGATGATTCCCAGCATTTGTACATTAATTTAAAAGCGGGTCAACAACATCTCAGTGGTGAACAAGCGTTGCAATTACTCCGCTATCGCCATGATGAACTGGGCGATATTGGGCGAATTCAGCGGCAGCAAATGGTGTTGCGGGCTTTAATCGAACAGACACTTAACCCGACAACCATCACCAAATTACCAGATATTCTCAATGTGGTTAGGGAAAATATTGATACCAACTTATCCGTTGAAGAATTAATAGCGCTGCTTGGTTTTGGTTCAAAAATCAATCGTGCAAATATGCAAATGTTAATGCTGCCTGGACGCTTTAGCGAAAATCACGAATTTGATGCCAGCTACTGGGTTCCAGATGGGCGGAATATTGCTAAATTAATGACTCAGCATTTTGGTTTAGAAGCAAATACGACAGAAACATCATTTAGTCAGCCTGGTCGTTTGCGTGTAGCTATTCAGGATAGTACAGGAGGCGATCGCGGCGAGCGTTCTCAACTGCGCCCCCTGATTAAAACATTAGAGAAAGCTGGATATACGAATATCTTTATCTCTAAACCCTGGGGACAACCCTTAGACGTAACCCACATTGTCGCCCAACAAGGAGACGGAGACAGCGCCGAATCAATTCGTAGTTTGTTGGGATTTGGAGAAGTGCGCGTAGAAAGCACAGGTAATATTGGTTCAGATATTACTATCCAAGTAGGTAAAGACTGGTCTCAAAACCAAGCCATTTTCCAAAACTCCACCAACCCGTAGGGGCGCAGTCCCTGCGCCCTATTCCCTGAATTATGGGCGCAGAGTGGAGAAAATGCCAACGTAAACAAACCTATAAAACTATTTACAACCAAACAGCAACATAGAGAAAACACATAATAAAGGGCGGGGAAACCCCGCCCCTACAATTACATATCCAAACGGTAGTTTTCCTGTTCGCGTTCCACAAAATACTGGACACGGGCGCGGTAATCTCTGAGAGTTTCATCAACCCAATCGCGATCGCTACTGTTAACATAGAGATGGACTAAAGGTTCACTGGCATCAGGTAAAACCAATAGCCAATTGTCATCATAGGGTTGACGAATTTTCACACCGTCAATTAACTCCAAATTTTGAGCGGGGTGAGTTTCCACCAAATAACGCATTAACGCCCCCTTAGCCGTCCAAGGACAGCGGACTGTGTAGGTTCTATTGATCACACGAGGTAATTCGGAACGCACGGTTGCCAGCGATCGCTCTTGAATGGTTAACATTTCAATTAGCTTGGCAATACAGAACATCGAATCAAACCCCGGATGTAATTGCGGAAAAATAAACCCAGTTTCCCCACTCCCACCTAAAACCACATTGGGATTCTTCTGACAAGCCTCCATTAAAGCCGTAGGATTGGCCTTAGTTCTAATCACATTACCATCATGACGATGGGCAACCAATTCCACCGCACTAGAAGCATGAACCGGCACAACTACCGAACTTCTAGGACTAGCAGTTAACATCATATCAACCATCAACGCCGTCAGCATTTCCCCCCGAATGGGAAAACCCGATTCATCAACTAAAATCAGTTGTTCCCCATTAGCTGATACCTGCACGCCAAAATTAGCGTTTACCGCCTCCACAACATGACCCAATTGAGTCAATAGTAATTCTCTATCAGCATTAGAAATTGCCGTTTTATTCAAACTAGCATTTAACACCACCGCATCCGCCCCAAATTTATCCAACATTTGCGGCAAAATAGCCCCGGACACAGCGTAAACATAGTCAATAACCACCTTTGCCCGACTATTACGCAGAGTATCCACATTTAATAACTTTTCAAAAGCCTTGCCATAGCAATCCATCAATTGACTAGAATATACCACATCACCAATTTCATGACTTTGGGAACGGCGCATATCTTCCTTAAAATACGCCCCCTCAATTTTCTTTTCTTGGGCTTTAGAGATATTAATGCCTTTCAAATCCATAAATTCAATCAAGATATAATCACGGCGTTCTGGGTGAACTCGGACATGAATACCCCCTGCTACCTGCATAGTAGGAATCACCGTCCTAGCGATAGGAATAGCCGTAGTGTCGAGATTTTGAACATCCACACCCACAGACATTAAACCCGCAATTAAAGACCGTGTTACCATCCGGGAAACATTGCGTTGGTCACGGGAAACAGTCACCATTGAACCAGGTTTCAACGTCGAACCATAGGCAGCCCCTAACTTCACCGCAAACTCTGGAGTAATATCAATATTGGCTAATCCCTGTACTCCCCGCTGTCCAAATAAATTCCGTTGGGCAGTATTTCCCCAAATCAGATTAATATTTAAAACTGCACCAGACTCAATCTTTTTACTTGGCCATACCCTCACCCCAGGGCTAATTTGCGCCTCTTCTCCCACCGTAGACAGCGAACCGACCACAGCCGCTTCTAAGACATGAGCGCGTCTATCTACACGAGTACCGCGACCGATTACACAAGCCGATAACTGAGCCTCATCGCCAATAATTGCCCCATTCCAAATAATTGGTCTTTTTAAATGAGCATCAGCCCCAATTGTCACATTATCACCAATTACTGTCCCATCCTCAATTTTTACCCTCGCGCCAATGCGGCAATTATTCCCAATTACGGCTGGGGTTTCAATTTTGGCGGTAGGATCAATATAAGTATTTTGTCCTACCCACAAACCGGAAGCAATTTCTGGATAAGCCACTTTTAAGTTAACTTTCCTTTGTAAAGCATCATACTGGGCTTCTCTATAGGCATCTAAATGACCCACATCACACCAGTAACCATCAGCCACATAACCGTAAATCGGCTCGTTTTTGGCTAGTAAGAGGGGAAATAAATCTTTGGAAAAATCGCATTCAGTATGTTCTGGTAAATAGTCTAAAACTTCTGGTTCTAAGATATAAGTCCCAGTATTGACGGTATCCGAAAAGATTTCGCTAGTGGAAGGCTTTTCTAAAAATCGGTTAATGCGTCCTTCCGTGTCCGTAATTACCACACCAAATTCAATGGGGTTAGGCACACGGGTTAAAATTAAAGTGGCTTTTGATTGTTTTTGTTGATGAAATTCAATAGCAGCACTCAAATCAAAATCTGTGATACTATCACCGCTAATGACTAAAAAAGTTTCATCTAAAAGTTCAGTAATATTTTTTACGCACCCTGCCGTACCTAATGGTTGATCTTCTTCGATAGCATAGGTCATTTGTACACCAAAATCACTGCCATCTTGAAAGTAATCTCGGAGAACATCTGGTAAATAATGTAATGTAGCAATTACTTCATAAATCTGGTGTCGTTTAAGGAGATTGATAATATGTTCAGCAATGGGACGATTTAAAATAGGAACCATTGGTTTAGGTAAATCGCAAGTCAAAGGACGCAAACGCGTTCCCGAACCACCTGCCATTAAAACTGCTCGCATAAATCCTCCTAAGCTTAACTAAAAACATGATGTTTCTCTTCTTTTAGTTTCCTATAGATATTGAAATTTAAGAAACTTCCGCAAGAAACATCTCTGAAAGAATTAAAAATTAGAAATTTAAGATTGTTATAGTTACGGTTTCCATCAGGGATCTGGAGTTTAGACTTTGACTGTACAAAACAAGTTCCGCAATGCAAGTGAGGTTATCTGTGAACATACAGCACTTCCCCCCTGTTATGAAGTACATAGGACTTACGCATTGACAAAAAAATGAATCTATGTTGATGAAGCAGCACAAGCATTGGTAAGATTGTCCACAATGTAGTCGCGCACAACTAAAGTGAATAAGTTTCTTTGCACTTCATACCAATTAGAAATTATGTTTTCAGAGCGCATTTTTTCTAAACTTCTCACCGGGCAATACTTTCCAGGTTCATTTGATACAGTTCTATTTTTCTCAATCCCAAATAGAAAACCCAATTTCTGGTTTCTTAAAAATTTTAAGTTTTCTACTCCTGAGTACCAACTATCTCCTGTTACTAT
>NZ_JADEVZ010000115.1 GCF_015207875.1 Dolichospermum sp. LEGE 00240 | reverse complement strand
TGTAACCGTTCACAGAGGGTGAGAATTTATTAAAAAACCTGAAAGCTTTGTCTGTTGGGTTTTTCAGGCAACTTGACATATTAACGAATGGTTCTTAAATTGGCTGGAAAACGATTTGCAAACCGATATAGAGATTTTGCGAATTTCAAATGACCTAAAAAAATCAAATCTATAACGTTTTTCATGCTGTTTTCGTGGAATCTCATATAGAGCGTTTTTTGTACCCCCCGTGAACGGTTACTAATTACTGTTATGCTAATTATAATTCAGGAAAACTATAATCCCCTCTTACGTGCCTATGAATTGGCGAGTAAGGGGGGGATATTGAGTAATTATGATATTTTTAGTAACATTCTCTAACCTACATCATCATGAGCGAAACGGTTAAACAAAAAGTCTAACGCATAATTACGCAATTGATAATATTGATGCTCTTCCATCATCTCATATCCCCGACTTATTATGAATCGGGGATTTTATTGTTCACGACAAGTCAAGTATTGATATTAGTGGTTAGGAAATAGGGGTATTCATCTGTAAGCTATCAACTAAAGAAACAGCTTGTTGTAATGCTTCCTTCCGGTCTATCATTAGGTGATGAGGAGGTAATAAACTCAACACTCCTAAATTTTCCAACCGTTTCTTAATCTTACCCGTAGCCCCAACAATGATCACTTGACGACCTTTTTCACAAGCTTCTCTAATGGCACTTTCAATAGTTAAGGAAGCTGTTACACCCATCATAGGTACATCACTCAAATCAAGAACAATGACATCACAATCTTTGATGGCGTTATGTTCACGAGAAATCGCCTTAGAAACACCAAAAATCATCGCTCCACTTAAGTAGAATAGTAATACTCGACCATTAGCTTGATCTAATAGGCTCTTCTCTTCTGGAGTTAAATCAATTGCATCGTCAGCATCACTAATAGCCTTAACTGTCTCAGACTGCATATTAGAAAGACGTTCAATGGTTAAGATGTTGGCAATAAATACACCCACACCCACAGCCACAATTAAGTCTACAAATACAGTCAAGAGTAAAACACCATACATGATGATTGAACCCTTGAGTGATACTTTGTGAGAGCGTTTTAAGAAACTCCAATCAAGAATATCAACCCCCACTTTTAGCGCGATACCAGCTAATACAGCCATCGGAATGCTTTGAGTTACACCAGCAGCACCCAAAACCACAACCAACAAGACCAAAGCACGAGTAAGACCAGATACCGCAGTTTGCGCCCCAGTTTGGATATTAACAACAGTTCCCATCGTTGCTCCAGCACCGGGTAAACCACCACATAAACCAGATACTACGTTAGCGATGCCTTGGCCAATTAACTCTTTATCAGATTTATGTTCAGTGCGGGTTAGGCTATCAGCAACCACAGCAGTTAATAGGGTATCAATACATCCTAGCATCCCCAACATTACCCCATCAACTAACATGATGGTCATGTTAGTTAAAGTGAAAGTTGGCAGTTGGATTTTTGGTAACCCAGTTTCAATTACACCGATACGTTTGATATCAGCATCACCAAAAAATACCAAAGAAACAACTGTTACCACTACTAATGCAATTAACTGCGGGGGGACAACTCGCTTAACTTGTGAGGGCGTTAAGAAAATAATTGCCACCGTCATCACACCCAAAATCAAAGCAATCGGGTTGATATTTCCTAATAGATTAGGTAGATTTTGGACTATTCCTAATACTCCACCTTTGGGGCTAGGCTGTCCCATGAAAGGGGCAATTTGCAAAATAATCAAAATCACCCCAATTCCTGACATAAAGCCAGAAATTACGCTGTAGGGCATGAGGGTGATATATTTTCCTAACTTAAAGATACCAAAGATAATTTGAAATATCCCTGCTAACATGACTACGGTAAAAGCCATAGCCAAACCGTTTTCTGGGTCACGTGCTGTTAGAGAACTGATAATACCAGTAATGACTACAGTCATTGGACCTGTAGGTTCAGATATTAGAGTTGGTGTACCACCAAATAACGCAGCAAAAAAACCTACGCAGACAGCACCATAAAGACCGGCAACTGGTCCTGCACCGGAAGCTACACCGAAGGCTAAAGCTAGTGGTAGGGAGACAATGGCGGCAGTTACACCACCAAAAATATCACCGCGTAAATTGCGGAAATGAATAGTATTAGTTATTTCCATTAGTTGATGCTCAATGACAAAAAAATTGGCTGTTGACAACAGAATAAATTCTGTCTAGTTAGATCAATAATTTAGCCATAAGTAAATATCTACATTTAACTAATAGAAACTCAAATAGTTTAAATAAATTTAACTATGTTATATTTATTTATAGTGATAATTCATGGGTAGCTTTTACAAATATTTTGGGATATTGGAGCTACCTTTTCTCTCACATTAAATAACTGAATAACTCAGTTTCTATCGGGCTTATGGTGTTTACTCAAGCTAAATTTTCAAAGCTGATAAAATTCCCATGACATCTAATAACTTTTTGAAAGTTACTTTCTTAAAAAAGAATGTCGTGTTGCTAATTTATCATTAGATTTATAAAAACAAGCAAAAAAATATCTTACCTGTTTAGCTGTGATGTGTTCGCGTTTAACTGGCATTTAAAAGATTACTCTAAAAACACAGCCAGATTTTGAAAAAATATACCCTAGTGGAAACAAACTAGATATATATTCAGTCTTATTTTGGTTTTGATAAAAATATCATACAGGTTTTAGTCTTGAAAGATTAACCCTAAAGACAAATTATTAAAAAAATATTTAGATGGCATCCATAAGCTGTAACTTATATATCACTCCGATTAGTGATAAAATTGACCATAGATATAAGTTATGCTAATAATACTCAAATATCAAGGTATATTGATTTTTGTTGGGTTGCGCTTTAGCTTAACCCAACCTACATAAACTAACCTACGTCATCATGAGCGAAACGATTAAACAAGAAGTCTAAGGCATAATTCCGCAGTTGATAATATTGAGGATCTTCCATAATTCTGGCACGATCTCTAGGACGAGAAAAAGGAATTTCCATCACTTCCCCAATTTTGGCATGAGGGCCATTGGTCATCATTACCAACTTATCAGCCAAAAATAAAGCCTCATCAATATCATGGGTAATCATCAACACTGTACAACGATTATCATTCCAGATTTTTAGTAACTCCTCCTGTAACTCTTCCTTAGTGATCGCATCTAACGCCCCAAAAGGTTCATCTAAAATCAAAACCTTGGGACGAATAGCCAAAGCACGGGCAATAGAAACACGCTGTCTCATTCCTCCAGACATTTGCATAGGTTTCTTTTCCATTGCATCACCTAAACCCACCATAGCTAAATGTTCCCGAACAATAGCCCGTTTTTCTGCTTCTGGTTTAGTGGGATAAACTGCATTAACAGCTAAATAAATATTTTCAAATGCTGTTCTCCAAGGTAATAACGCATAGTTTTGAAATACGACCATTCTATCTGGACCTGGTTTTGTAATAGGTTCTCCTTCTAATAAAACTTGTCCAGTTGTCGGAAAGTTAAACCCAGAAACCATGTTTAATAAAGTTGATTTACCGCAACCAGAGTGACCGATAACGCAAAGAAATTCCCCTTGTTCAACGTTGAGGTTAACACCATCAAGAACGGTAAATGGTCCATTTTTAGTGGGATAAACTTTACAAACGTCTTTAATTTCTAGGAAAGGCTGACGGCTGATTGTGGTTGTGTTGGTAGATATTAAGTTACGGTTTTGCATTGTTTGGTAATTGGTAGGAGGTTTCGCGCAAAGACGCTAAGAAGCAAAGACGCAAAGGAAGAAAGGATGATTTTATTAGTTTTGTGGGATGGGCATCTTGCCCGTCTTTTATATTTTTGGGCAGACAGGATGTCCACCCCACAAGATTTATCCCCCCTTTAAGCTGCGGTTTTTCGGGGGGAATCTAGAATGACTTCGGCTATGGAGAAGTCGCGTTTGATTTCTAGGTCGTTAAGATAGCTAATGGGGTCGTCGGCGTTGAAGAGTTTACCATCAAATAATTGAATGGGTTGACGGGTGTAACTGATATCTAAGCCTAGTTCTCTGGCTGCTGTACTGAAAACACGGACTCGACACACTCGTTCGACGATTTCTACCCAATTTCTGGGGAAGGGAGTATCACCCCACCGTGCTAATTGAGTCATAATCCAAATTTGTTCTGTCCGACTGGGGCGGTTAATGGCAGACTCGGAATAAAATTGGTGATGGGCATATTCCCGCATCGGATGATCTAAGTCACAACTATCACTACTGGGGTTTTCCAGTTGGATATATTCAATATCTGTGCTGACATAATCCCGACTTGCTAAAATTTGGCGAATTTCTTGGGCGTTGGCAGGATCTGCACAATATTTGCAAGCTTCTAATAAGGCTTTGGTTAAGGCAATATGGGTATTTGGATAAGTTTCTGCCCAATCTTCTCGCACGCCTAAAACTTTACCGGGGTGTCCTAACCAAACTTCTAAATCTGTGGCAATTGTAAAGCCTGAACCTTCAACTGCTGCGCGATAATTCCAAGGTTCACCTACACAATAACCGTCAATTGTTCCCCCTTTTAAATCTACTACCATTTGGGCAGGAGGAATATTTTTCATGTCTACGTCAATATCAGGATCAATTCCTCCTGCGGCTAACCAATAACGCAGGAGTAAATTGTGCATTGATGCGGGATGGACTACGCCCATTCTGTGTGTTTGTTCGCGGGTTTTTAGGAGGTATTTTTTGAAGTCGGATAAGCTATGTACACCTTCTTCATAAAAACGTTTTGCTAAGGTGATGGCGTTACCGTTGCGGGTCATTGTTAGGGCTGTGACAACGGGTAAGGGTTCGTTTTTATTGCCTCCCAAACTTAACCACATTGGCATACCAGAGGGCATTTGTGCCGCATCTAAATATCCCCCCGTCATCCCGTCTACAATTCCCCGCCAACTGCTTTCCCGGACTAAATTAACTTCATCTAAGCCATGTTTGATGAAAAAGCCTTTTTCTTTAGCAATAGCCAGGGGGGCGCAAGCTGTAATGGGTAAGAAGCCAATTTCTAAATTAACTTTTTCTAAACCATGACGAACCACTGCTGCGGTTTTCCGCGCCCGAATTTTTTTGACTCGTTTTTGTTGGTTAAGGAAGTAAATCATTTCACTTCGTAAGGTGTAGTAACTGGGATGTTTTACTACTTCCATGCGTTTACGAGGACGAGGAATATCTACTTCTAAAATGTCGCCAATTTTTGATTCTGGTCCGTTGGTTAACATGACAATTCTGTCAGATAACAAAACGGCTTCGTCTACGTCGTGTGTCACCATGACGGCGGTAACTTCGTTTTCTTCGCAAATTTGCATTAATTGTTCTTGCAAATTACCGCGAGTTAGGGCATCTAAAGCGCCGAAGGGTTCATCTAATAGTAATAGTTTAGGACGAATTGCCAAGGCGCGGGCTATAGCTACCCGTTGTTTTTGTCCACCTGATAACATCCCTGGTTGTTTGTTAGCATGGGGACGTAAACCTACCATATCTATATGCCGTTCGATGATTTCTTTCCGTTCGGCTGCCGGCATTCCATTTAATACTGAATCTACGGCTAAGGCAATATTTTCTCTCACTGTTCGCCAGGGTAAAAGCGAATAGTTTTGAAATACTACCATTCTATCTGGTCCTGGTTTTTTAATTCTTTGTCCTTCTAATGTTACTAATCCTTCTGAGGGTAGATCTAACCCGGCAATCATATTTAAAAGTGTTGATTTACCGCAACCAGAGTGACCAATAAGAGAGATAAATTCACCTTTTTTGATTTCTAAATTAATGTTTTTCAGGGCGATATATTGACCACCGCCAGTTAATTCAAAAACTTTATCAATTTGATCAACAGCAACAAATACTGACATAGGTTTGGTAATGGGTGATTGGTAATGGGTGATTGGCGATTGCTGAGGGGCAACCACAGGGGGATTGCCCCTACTTTTGTTCTGGTAAAATCCAGTTTTGTAATGCAGCCATGAGTTTATCTAGGATTAAACCAACTACACCGATATAAACTAAAGCCAAAATTACTTCACTGACGTTGTTATTTTGATAGGCATCCCAGATGAAGAAGCCGATGCCGACAATACCAGACATAACGATTTCAGCCGCAATAATCGCTAACCAAGCTAAACCAATGGCAATTCTTAACCCTGTGAAAATGTATGGTAATGCGGAGGGAATTAAGATGTTAAAGAAATACTCTTTTTTAGAAAGTTGGAGAACTTTAGCAACGTTGTTATAGTCTTGAGGGATTTGCGTTACACCTACCGCAGTGTTAATCAGAATCGGCCAAATTGCGGTGATGAAGATTACGAATAATGCGGCTGGTTCGTTTTGGCGTAATGCTGCCAAAGAAATAGGAACCCAAGCTAAAGGAGGTACTGTTCTTAATAACTGAAAGAGAGGATCTAAAGCTTTTGACATGGTTTTATTGACACCAATCAAAACACCCACGCCAATACCAACAATCGCCGCCAAGGTATAACTGATAGCTACCCTTTGTAAACTAGCAAGAATTTGCCAAAATAACCCTTTATCTGTGCCACCTTTGTCATAAAAGGGATACAAAATCAAGATCCAAGTGTCTTGAATAACTTGGATTGGTCCTGGCAATGTTGCCCCTGGAGTCCATGAAAATAGTTGCCAAATAGTTAGAAAGATCAGTAATGCGATCGCCGGAGGCACAAGTTCAGGAAATTGTTTTTGTAAGCCTGATAAAAAGTTATTATCGAATTTAGGAGTGGTGGAACGTTTTTGAGCTATAGTCATGAATTTCTCCTCAAGTTTATAAATGGTTAATGGATATTTTGCGAAAATTAAATCTGTCTTTTTTTAACCAATGTAGAGACGTTACACAAGCAGGTTGTACTTTGTAACTAGGTAATGTCTCTACTTTTTTGGACATATCTATTGATTAAATGCTGGCTTTTTTGAGTTTCAAACTCTTGAGATATGCTTCTGGGTTCTCAGGGTCGAATTTGACTCCATCAAAAAATTCTTCTACTCCACGGGAGGTACTGGTTGGGATGTCAGCAGCAGGTATTCCTAATTCTTTAGCCGCTTCTTTCCAAATATCTTCGCGGTTTACTTTTTTGATTAATTCCTTAGCTTTGGCTGCACCATTGGTAATGTAATCTTTGGGCAAGAATCCCCAACGGACATTTTCCGTTATAAACCATAAATCATGACTTTGGTAAGGATAAGAAACACTACCTTTGCCATCTTTCCAGTAATAAGCAGCCATTGTTTTATCATCAATTTTACGACCATCACCCATGTCATATTGACCTTGGAACGGTTTCGCCAAAATTTCTGGAGAAGATAAACCAAAATACTTTTTAACGGCGAGAATTTGGGCGGCTTCTTGGCGGTTATCAAAGTTATCTAACCACTGTTGGGCTTCCATGATGCCTTTTAATAAAGCTTTTGTGGCTTTGGGATTTTGGTCAACCCAATCGCCTCTCATAGCAAAATATTCTTCGGGGTGATTTTTCCAAATTTCGGCTGTTAATGCCGCCATGAAGCCAATTTTGTCGTTAACGAGGCGGAATGGCCAGGGGTCGCCCGTACTGAAAGCGTCCATTGTGCCGGTTTTCATATTGGCGACGGTTTGCGCCGCTGGGACTGTCAGCAATTTGACATCTGTATCTGGGTCAATACCACTTGCTGCTAACCAGTAACGAATCCACAAGTCTTGGTTAACGTGGGGGAATGTGAAGGCTGCGGTGAAGGGTGTGGAGGATTTAAGTTGGGCAAATAGGGGTTTAGCTGCATCGAGTTTTAAGCTAATTCCTTTTCCTAGATGTTTGTTGGCGATCGCAATGGCATTACCATGAGTAACTAACTGGGCAAGAACATACATGGGTATTGGTTTATTACCCTTAGTAATTTTTCCTTCTGTAATTAAGTGTGGCATGGGCATTTGCCATTGACCACCATCAATACCACCACCGGCAGAACCAATTTCTACGTTGTCTCTTGCTGAACCCCAAGAAGCTTGTTTAGAAATTTCGACATCTGACATTCCATATTTAGCAAAAAAGCCTTTTTCTAAAGCAATTATTAATGGTGCAGATTCAACAATGGGAATATATCCCAGTTTAACTTTTGTCGTTTCTGGTTTTTGTTCGGCACTAATATTAGCTACTGCTTGAACAACAGATTTTGCAGAATTACCAGTGGTTTCTGGTGGGTTTCCTAAACAGCCTTTGAGTAATACGGCACTGGCAGAAACTCCAGCAGTGACAATGAACTTCCGACGAGAAACCTGATTAAAAAATTCAGACATAAATACACTCCCTTGATTTACAAAGTTATTTTTTAAGCATATTTTTTAGTCATACATTAGACATCAGAATTAAAGAAAGATCATTACAATCTCTTGCTAATGCGCTAAAAAAATAGCCTTTTCGGTATTAAAAGGCTGATTTCGCTATGGGAACAAAGTTTAATTACCTTGGGTCACTGGATGAACATGCAAAACCATCTCTGAACCAATTAAAATCAGTTTACAGTTTTTTCTGGGAAATGGATCAACTTGGCAAGGTAATTATTAAATAAATATTAGATTAGACATATAAGTAAAAATTTATAGTCTGGACTTAATTTTGTGACAAGTTTTTAATATATATTGTTTGATTAATGATAATGATTATTCTCAACTATTGTTTCCGTGATTTTAGGTTTATTTAATCACATAAAACAGCAGATAAATAGACAATCCTGATGTTAACGATAGAATGATATATTCATCTATAGATGAATTTGATGATAACTATTTTTGATTAAGACTTACGCAAGTGTCACACCAAAAATCTGTTGTAGGGTGCTTTACTACTGCATAAATCCTGCAAATAAACAGATTGTTGATATCTGACGGGTTTGAGACTCATATTTGGGGCAGTTTTCCAAAAATTATCTTATGTCGAACTCAGGTACAAACAAAGTCCGCCTGCGCGGACTAAACTAAGGAAAAATCAAGGATTGAAACCCACGCAGGTGGGTTTTGCCTGTGTAGACGCGGTTTCTAACCGCCCGGTTGACTACACATCTGGGTTCTTTGTCATTTGGCAAAAGTTTAAATCTCACCCGTGTTTAGTATAATATTTTTCAAACACCCTTTAAACAATGACAGGATCAACCTTTGCCAGTGATAATAGATGAAAAATCACATACTGATTACCAGCAAATATGAAACGTCGTGAATTTATAAATTGGGTGGGATTAGGTTGTTTAGCTAGTTCCTTACCTGTCGCAATTGCAGCCTGTTCTCCCGAAACCAGTACATCGGCCAATCCTGGATCTAATTCTGCTACTAAGGGCTGGCAAAAGGTGGGTACTGTGGCACAGTTAGACAAAACTGGTCAACTATTGGTGGAAAATTCCCCAATTGGTGCAGTATTGGTGGTTGGCACATCTAAAACCGCAAAAAATTTGATTGCTGTGAATCCAACCTGTACTCATCAAGGTTGTACGATTGACTGGAAAGCCGAAGAAAGCAAATTTGTTTGTCCCTGTCATGGGGCAAAATTTGCTCGTGATGGCCAGCCACAAGACGGACCTGCTAAAAAACCACTGAAAACTTACCAAGCCAAAATTGAAGGTAGTTCTGTCTTAGTCCAAGCTACTTAATTCTGTGACGTACTCCACACACTCCCTTTCAGGTGAGTGTGGGCTTCTCAGTGACTCCTCTATGAGGACATTAACTGAGCTTTAAGACCGTGCGCCCCACGGTTCTTTGGTTTTGAGATTTGTTTTTTGTTTTGTAGGCTGCATTTCTGCATTTAATTGGACTACACCTACTTTTCTATAATAACATAAAATCAATATTTTGTTCGTTTCGTCGCTGTAGCCTTCTTTGTTTTCGCTACGCTCAAATACAATTTGGGCTACGCAACTCAACTCACGCGCATTCATCCCACGCTCCTAAGAGTGAGACGTGGGGCTTCTGCTGATTAAGCTAAA
>NZ_JADEVZ010000164.1 GCF_015207875.1 Dolichospermum sp. LEGE 00240 | reverse complement strand
GTGCAAAAATCCTAGATAAGATCTACATTAAAGCTAGAAACAATGCTATTCGTAAATCTGAACTATCTCCAGCAATCTTCCCTGAAAATTGTGTTTATTCTTTAACAGAAATCCTCAATCCTGAATGGTTGCCATCATAAAAAGAATATTACTAATAAATTATGTCAGATACAGTTATTCGCGTTGAAAATCTAGGTAAAAAATATATTATTGGCCATCAGCAGCAGGAACGTTATACTTCCTTGCGAGATGTAATTACTAATAAGAGACTTCCAAATAAAAAAATGTCCCAAAACTGATGCAGAAATTCTCTCTCTGTGTACTCTGTGCCTCTGTGGTTCGTTTCTTAGGATAATTTATTTCTTGGAAGTCTCTAAAGTTAAATCTCTTGGTAGTTTAATTAATCCTCAATCTAAGAATGAAAATCCTGCTTTTGAGGAATTTTGGGCTTTAAAGGATGTATCTTTTGATATTAAACAAGGTGATAGAGTTGGGATTATTGGGCGCAATGGTGCGGGAAAATCAACACTATATTTTGTAAAAAAATAACCTCTAGTATAGATTTAAAGGAATTATGAACCTGCTTAGTTAAAAAAATATTGTGAAAATTAGTTATATAAATGAAAACAGATAAATTATTTTACAGAATTTTCTTAAATCAACCAGATTTAATAGCAGAATTAATTCCTGGTATTCCTAGTGATTGTGAATTTGAGTATAGCGCACCTGTACTCAAAGAAAAAGAAACTAGGTTAGATGGGTTATTAACACCGATTAGTAATAATTCTGATGTACCGCTAATATTTCTCGAAGCACAAATGCAGCGAGATACAAAATTTTATAATCGCTATTTTCGGGGAATATTTAGCTATATTGACCAATATGAAATTAGCGAAAATTGGCGCGGATTACTAATTTTACTGAATAAACGTTTGGAATTAGGTTCAGAACTTCCACACAGAAACTTACTGAATAGTCAAGTAGAAAGGTTATATCTAGAAGATTTATTACATCAAGATAATTTAAGTCCTAATTTAGCTCTACTAAGATTAATAGTAACGCCTAAAGACCAAGCAGGATTAGCAGCTAGGAAAATTTTAAACAGTGTCAGCACAGAAGCAGAATTTCAGCTAAAATTAGATTTAGTAGAGTCCATACTAGTCAACAAATTTACACAACTAACCCTAGAGGAGATTCAAAAAATGCTTAATCTCAAAGAGGCTGATATTACTCAAACCCGGTTTTATCAAGAGGTGTTAGAAATTGGTGAGAAAAAAGGTTTACAACAAGG
>NZ_JADEVZ010000114.1 GCF_015207875.1 Dolichospermum sp. LEGE 00240 | reverse complement strand
GGTTTCCCCGCCCTCAATTGCTATAATATTTTTATTATCAGCAATACTCAACACCCATGATTCAAACCTTATTTAAAGTTACTACCTTTGAAGAATTTGTCGCTGGGCTTCCTGAAAATTCTGGGGTACGTTACGAACTACATAATGGGAATATCATGGAAATGCCACAACCAGTAGGAGAACACGAAGAAGTAAAAGGATTTCTAGGTGTAGAAATTCCCTTTGAAATCAAACGGCTTGGATTACCCTATGGTATTCCTAACCAAGTTATAGTTAGACCAGAAGGTAAAGATTCTGGTTATTTTCCAGATGTGTTGGTGCTAAATCGGGAAAATTTAGCTAACGAAAAACTATGGAAAAAACAATCTATCATCAGTAATGGTGCATCTATACCTTTAGTAATTGAAGTTGTCTCAACTAATTGGCGTGATGATTACCATTTAAAATATGCTGATTATGAGGAAATGGGAATTTCTGAATATTGGATTGTAGATTATGCAGCTTTAGGTGGCAGGAATTTTATTGGTAATCCTAAACAACCGACAATCTCTGTTTGTAATTTGGTTGATGAAGAATATCAAATTAGTAAGTTTAGAGATGATGAACGGATTATTTCCCAGACTTTTCCCGAATTACATCTGACCGCAAATCAAATTTTTCAAGCTTCTTTATAAGAAAATCATAAATTGTCCAAGTAGGTTGGCGTTGAAAATTGTCGTCATAGCAAGGCAGGAGTAAAGAAGTTTTCAGCGATTTTACGTTTCTTTACACAGTTTGGTTTTATTGTGTTCACCTACTTAGATTGATTATTGGGTAAGAAAACTTCCGTTAAGTCGCATGGCTTAATACCATAAATTAACTTATTTGTCAACAGTACATTTTTCTCCCAGTCAACTTCCATAATTTCTTGGCTAATTTTTGTCTAAATTTCTCTCAAAAATTGCTGCTAATTTATGAAGTTTTGTATTATTTCTAGATACTGATTTCTGAAATGACTATAAATAGAGGGTTTCGAGGATCATATTGTCAGACAGACATAAAATTGACAATATGAACCTGATTATGAAAATCTTCATGATTGTAGCAAATCGCCGAAAGTATGGCAAGCTCGTTGCTAAATAAAAATAATTCTCAATTAATTATTAAGAAAATCTAAACTTGAATTGTAATGAGTTATGAATATTAAAAGTATTATTATATTTTTATAAGTTTTAATTATGATTCATTACTAAAATAGCTTTAGCAGACTTTGATATCTATATCATGTAACACCAAAAATCAATAACTGGAAATTTTAGTCTTTGGGACTCTGCGCCTCTGCGTGAGGTAAAATTGTACTCGTGACATTCGTAAATTTCCAATCAAAGGTGTATTTTATGCGGTTACGCTCAATGCAGTTAATTTTTATAGCTGGACTCATGGGGTTACTGTCCTGGATATGGACACCCACAGCCTTAGCATTAACACAGATTAAACTATCTAATATTTCCTACCACGAATGTCCATCAGAACTCGCCAGTGGAATAGTAGGTAGTAGCGGTTCAAATGCTGCCAGTTGCTTCATCGTTACAGGTAAAGCAGAAAACAGCACCCGCAAAACTGTTTATGATGCGGATATTTTTGGGCGCGTATATGATGCTAACGGTGATTCAACCTTACAAAATCGTACCCGTCTGGGTTTAATCGCCGAAGTCCCTCCCGGGGTTAGTGATTTTGAATTTAGAATCACTGTCCCCAGTAATCAGCCATTACCATTGCAACTTAAACAATTTAAAGCTGCTGGATTTAGTGGACGAGTCAGAAGATAAAAGTTGTAGAGACGTTCCTTCCTGGGAACGTCCTTACATTGAAAATCGGAATTTGGGGCTTAAAACCCTTGTACCAAGGTGGCACGCGCTAAACTATCTAAAATACCACCAACTATGTTCAGTGCCAAAAATGCCAGGATAGGGGAGAAATCCATACCACCCAAGGGGGGAATTATGGAACGAAATAGATTGAGGTAAGGATCACTAATTTGGCTTAAAGCCGCAAATGGTTGATTAGACCAGTCAATAGTGGGAAACCAAGTCAACAAGACTCGAATAATCAGCAAATAGCTGTAAAGAGAGACAAAGGTGGCTAGAGTTGTAATTAGTAAATTCATGGGTAACTTTCCTATTAAATCTCAAACATAGATTCATGATTGATTTTAATTTAGCTCACGGCGCATTGTGTAGCCAATCAATATAACTAAGGGAAAGCTTAAGAATGCTCATTAACTTCCTGGGATGAGTTGCTGTTGACATTACCTAATTGCTTCCGCACATCATCAATTGTGGCATTAAGTTGGGCAATTTTATCTTCGAGCGATCGCCTGGTTGCTTCTATTTCCAAACCTTCATGACCAGAAGCCCTCATTTGCCGCTTTTTAGTCCCTGTCTGTCCATCATTTTCCCCAGCAGTTAACCCTTCATGCTCTTCATTTGCAAACTTAGCATCTAAGCGCGAAGTAATCACTGCCCCTAAAACACCACCAACTACACCCCCAATCAATGACCCCAGTAACAAACCACTAGCAAAACCATCTTGCTGACTCATATTTTTTACCGTCTTCTCGAAAATAAGCAACTTTGACAATACTTTAGCTATTTTCCAGCCTTAGCGGCATCCTAGCTTAAGTTCCAAAAATGCGATCGCCCGCATCCCCCAATCCTGGTACAATATATCCTTGATCATCAAGCGTTTCATCAATAGTAGCGGTGTAAACGATTAAGCCAGGATAGACAGCAGCCAATTTTTTCAATGCCGGGGGAGCAACAACTACAGATATAATCCGAATTAACGCCGGATCAACCCCTCTTTGGGTCAATTCCGCCATTACTGCCATTATAGAGCCTCCAGTAGCCAACATCGGCTCAGTAATTAACACCCGCGCTTCGGGAGCGAATTTTTCAGGTAATTTATTTAAATAACAAGTAGGTTCTAGAGTTTCTTCATTTCGCGCCAAGCCAACATGGTAAATTGATGCCAAAGGCAGTACACCCTGCGCTCCCTCCAACAAGCCTAAACCAGCCCGCAAAATCGGCACAACAGCCATAGGTATCTGAGGATTAATAAAAGTGGCTGCACAGGTCGTCAGAGGCGTTTGCACCCTTGCTTCTTGAGTCGGCAACCACTCCCTAGCAGCCTCATAAGTTAGCCACCTACCCAACTCAGTCATAGCAGAACGAAATAATACAGATGGCGTAGCTACATCACGAGCAACTCCCAACCAGTGCTGAATTAAAGGATGAGGTGGAACATAAACACGGAGTTGTTGCGTCATAGCTAGAAAGGGGCGGCTGGATAATTGTCTTTTTACTGGAACATCATAGCAGAATTCACCGAATCAGGAGTCAGGAGTCAGGAGTTAGGAGTCAGGAAGAAGAAAGGAGAAAAAGGAAAGAAGAAGGTAGGGGCAGACTAGTAGTCTGTCAAGAACTAATTGACGGGTAAATAAATTTTCCTTCTTTCCTTCTTCCTTCCTTCGTGTTCTTCGCGTCTTCGTGGTTCATTCCTTTATCCGTCAAAATTTATTTGACAGACTACTAGTACAGCACGGCGTAAATAAAACAACTATTCTCAATCGCTAAAAAGCTTACGCCATATTACTTTTGACTTTTGACGAACGCCTTGCGGTACTAGCACCTGTCCCCGTGGCGTAGCACCTGTCACCTTCCTTCACTAGAAGACTTATTCAGCAACCCCTACTTACTAAAACTGTAAATGTGCTGTGTGTGCAAGTTATCTTGTAAAGATGAAGGTAAGACACCATCAGAGAAAGTTTGCCTGTCTAATTGTACCTGTAAATTACTCAAAGGATCGCTACCCGTCGCAATCAGAAATTCCATTTTCTGAATATAGGGTAAAGTGGCGATTTCATCTAAAATCTGGGAAACTGCTTGCAGGTAAGGATGACCTTTTTGTTGATACCAATTGGATTCAGCAATATTCGCTTGATCAAAACCCAAATGCACAGTTAAAGATGGTTGATCAAATAAAGCGATTCCCAAGGGACGGGCTTCTTCCTGTAACAATAAATGCTGATTTTTTGATAAATGCCGTATTTTCTCTAGTCGTTCATAGCGTTCGGTGACGGATTCCGGTTGATCTTGCCAATGTATCGCTACTGTTACCAGATAAGTTTGTAACAGCATATGCCCCAATTTCTTGGCTTTGGTAGCTAGGTAATAGGAATTAAAATCATTAGACTCAATTAAGAGGGGAACACGATCTACTACCTCTAAGCCATAACCCTTGACACCAGCGATTTTTCGGGGATTATTGGTAATAAGACGGATTTTTTTGATGCCCAAATCCATGAGCATTTGCGCTCCCATGCCATAATCACGCAAATCAGCGGGAAACCCTAAACGCTCATTGGCTTCGACGGTATCTAAGCCCATATCTTGTAAAGAATAGGCTTTCAGCTTATTAACTAAGCCTATGCCCCGTCCTTCTTGACGCAGGTAAACAACGACACCTTGACCCGCATCCTCAATCATTTTTAATGCGGCTTGCAATTGCATCCGACAGTCGCAACGCAAAGATCCTAAAGCATCTCCTGTTAAACATTCCGAGTGCATTCGCACCATTACGGCTTCATCTCGGAAATTTGCTGGATCTCCCTTGACAATGGCGACGTGTTCTGTCCTATCTAGGGTGTGACGGTAGCCGTAAATATCAAATTGACCGAACTCGCTGGGTAGTTTGGTAACGATTTCTCGATATATCAGGCGATCGTTTTGGAGACGATAACTGATTAAATCAGCAATGCTAATAATTTTTAGGTGATGATTTTTGGCATATTCGACTAACTGATTTAATCGCGCCATTGAACCATCGGGGTTTTGAATTTCACAAATTACACCGGCTGGATACAGTCCCGCTAGTCGGGATAGGTCTACAGCGGCTTCTGTATGTCCCGCCCGTTTGAGTACACCTCCCGGTCTAGCCCGCAGGGGAAAGATATGACCTGGACGGCGTAATTCTTCCGGTTTGGTGCCTGGGTTGAGGGCGACTTGGATCGTCCGGGCGCGGTCTTCGGCGGAAATACCGGTGCTAACGCCTAAATGGGGTCCGGCATCAATACTAACTGTAAAGGCGGTTTGGTTAGTATCCGTGAGTGTGCTGACCATTAATGGTAAGTCTAGTTCATCGAGGCGATCGCCTGTCATTGCCAAACAAATCAGCCCTCTGGCTTCTACAGCCATGAAGTTGATCATGTCCGGGGTGGCAAATTGGGCGGCGCAAATTAAATCGCCTTCATTTTCTCGATTTTCGTCATCTACGACAACAATGATACGACCTGCTTTGAGATCGGCCAAAGCGGCATCAATAGAATCAAATTTAAAGGTTTGGGTAATATTAGACTGTGACACAGAAAATTTCCAGCTATCAACGTAAAGTTTTTTAACAATTTCTTATTGTAAATTGTAGCTTGTTTATGGGAATTAGGGATTTTCTGCGATAACTAAGTAGGTTAGCATTGAAAATCGTCGTTATGACAAGGCAAGAGGCAAGAGGCAAGAGGCAAGGGTGAAGAGGGTTTGGGCGATTTTACTTTTCGTTACATATTTCGGTTTTTTTCCGTTCACCTACTTAAACTGTTACTTGACAATAAAATAGTTCATATATACTATTAATAGTTTAGAGTCCCGTATATACAGATTATTAAGCTATGAATTTCCATGATATAAGTAAATTACTAGGTAAACCCTACTTTCAAGCGTCTAATTGTCTCATTTACAATTTAGATTGTTTAGAGGCAATGAAAATTTTACCAGATGAATCAATTAATTTAACTGTCACAAGTCCGCCGTATAATATTGGCAAGGAATATGAAAATTTATTACCATTGGACGATTATATAAATTGGTGTGAAAAATGGATAACAGAAGTTTATCGTCTGACTTTATGTGATGGAGCTTTTTGGCTAAATTTAGGTTATTTATTCATTAAAAATCGTGCTAAAGCAATTCCTATTTCCTATTTGCCTTGGGATAAAATTCCTTTTTATTTAATTCAGGAAATTGTTTGGAATTATGGCGCTGGTGTGGCAGGAAGTAAGTTCTTTTCACCTAGAAATGAAAAATTTTTGTGGTATGTGAAAAATTCAGAAGCTTATACTTTTAATCTTGATGATATTCGTGATCCTAATGTTAAATATCCCAATCAAAAAAAGAATGGAAAAATCAGAGTTAATCCTTTAGGTAAAAATCCCACTGATGTTTGGGAATTTCCAAAAGTAACTTCTGGACAAAACCGCTCTTCAAAAGAACGAACACCACACCCAGCACAGTTCCCATCTGCTGTTATTCAAAGAATAATTACAGCATCTTCTAATCAAAATCAAATTGTCCTAGATCCATTTTTAGGTTCAGGTACTACCGCTATGGTAGCTTTAAATTTAAATCGTCTGGTCATTGGTTTTGAAATTCGTCAAGATTATTGTGATATTGCGGCTAATAGAATTGAAACTTTTTTGAGTGAGAAAAATAGTAGAGTAGAGCAATTATCACTACTTTTATAAAGGTAACTGAATTAATTTAAATTTCTTGACATCAGGACTTATACTTACTTGTTGTCCAGTTTCAGATTCCTGTCCTTGCCAATCTTTTTGATCTATGCAGCCAAAGCGTACAAGTCTGATTTTGGGATTGACTAATGATAGATTATCAATTGGTTGTATTTTCTTCTCAATCTTCTCAAAGTTAATCACAAGATAGTACCCTGATTTACTTTTCTTGGTTTTACCAGTAGTGCTTTTTTGAGCATAACTCCTATTACCAAAAATATTACGAGGACTAGAAGATGTTTTAATTTCAATAGAAAAACTATCATCGGGGATATAAACTACATCTTTTTCTGTAGTATCTTGTTCTGAAGATATTTGTGATTACAGGTACGCTAAAAGATGGTCTTTGCTATACAATGCAGCGAAAGTTCAATAATAAAGTCATCAGTAATTAGCTACTAGCTTGACGGCTGATGACTGATAATAGATAACTAAAAGTGGATAAGGATTTAAGATCATGGGAAATTTAAGACGCGTACCAGTTGGAATTGTTGGCGCGTCAGGGTATGGCGGAGTGCAGCTAGTCCGACTGCTGATGGATCATCCTGAAGTGGAAATTGTTTATTTAGGTGGTGAAAGCAGCGCGGGTAAATCCTTTGCTGACCTGTACCCACATTTCGCTAATATAGTGAATTTGCCCATTGAGGCGGTAGAACCGGAAGTTATTGCTAGTCGTTGTGAAGTGGTATTTTTATCTTTACCGAATGGATTAGCTTGCCAAATTGCCCCTCAACTTATAGAAAAAGGTTGTAAAGTCCTGGATCTGAGTGCTGATTATCGCTTTGGTGATTTGAAAACTTATACAGATTGGTATGGTACAGAAAGAAGCGATCGCTTGACAGCAGCAACAGCAGTATATGGTTTACCAGAATTGTACCGCGATCGCATTGCTGAATCAAATCTAGTTGGCTGTCCCGGTTGCTATCCTACAGCCAGTTTACTGGCACTTTCCCCACTGTTAAAACAAGGGTTAATAGTCCCCGAAACAGCCATCATTGATGCCAAATCCGGCACATCTGGAGGCGGCAGACAAGGTAAAATTAACCTATTGTTAGCCGAAGCTGATAACTCACTGGGTGCTTATAACGTCGGTAGACACCGCCACACCCCAGAAATTGAGCAGATATGTAGCGACTTGGCAGGACATGAGGTGAAAATCCAATTTACACCCCATCTCATTCCAATGGTGCGGGGGATTTTAGCCACTGTCTACGCCAATATGCGTGACCCTGGTTTAGTCCGTGATGACCTCATTACCATCTATAACGCCTTTTACCGTAATTCCCCTTGGGTGAAAATCTGCAATAGTGGTACTTATCCCCAAACAAAATGGGCGTGTGGCAGTAATTCTTGTTACATTGGTATAGAAGTTGATCCCCGCACTGGTCGTGTTATCGTCATGTCAGCCATTGACAACCTGATTAAAGGTCAAGCCGGACAAGCAATTCAATGTATGAACCTGATGCTAGGCTGGGATGAAACTTTGGGATTACCTAAAGTTGGGTTTTATCCTTAATTAGGTTACAGGGAACAGGTGACAGGTGACAGAGAATAGGGAATAGGAAATAGGGAACAGGCAAGAAATATGATCTTTCTTTCACCTCTTACCTTCTTTTTACTGTCACCTGTCACCTGTCACCTATTTTGGTCCTAAACCAACAGTACCAGCATAGACGGCGCGATCGCCTAATTCATCTTCAATTCTCAGTAAACGATTGTATTTAGCAACCCGTTCACTACGACATAGAGAACCGGTTTTAATTTGACCTGCGCGAGTAGCTACAGCTAAATCAGCAATTGTTGTATCTTCAGTTTCACCAGAACGATGGCTAATAACTGAACGGAAACCGTTGCGAGTAGCTAAATCAATGGTTTCCAAAGTTTCAGTTAGAGAACCGATTTGATTTAACTTAATCAAAATCGAGTTAGCAGCTTTTTGTTCAATGCCTTTTTGTAAGCGGGTGGCGTTAGTTACAAATAAATCATCACCTACTAATTGTACTTTTGAGCCGATTTTCTGAGTTAGTAATTGCCAACTTTGCCAATCTTCCTCATGTAAACCATCTTCAATAGATACAATCGGATATTGGTCAACTAATTCCGCTAAATAATCAATAAACTCAGTTGGTGCATGGGGTTTACCATCATAAACATATTGTCCATTTTTGTAAAATTCACTAGCAGCCACATCTAAAGCCAAAGCTACTTCTTCACCAGGTTTATAACCAGCTTGTTTAATTGCAGCTACCAACAATTCTAAAGCCACTTGGTTAGATTCTAGATTAGGTGCAAAACCACCTTCATCACCCACACCTGTCAGCAAACCTTTATCATCTAACACCTTGCTAAGAGTGGCGAATACTTCCGCACCCCAACGCAAAGCTTCTTTAAAAGAAGGCGCACCGATGGGGACAATCATAAACTCTTGAAAGTCAACGTTATTAGATGCGTGCGCTCCACCATTGATCACATTCATCAAGGGTACAGGAAGTAAATTCGCCAAAGGTCCACCTAAATAGCGATACAGAGGAATGTCCAAAGCTGCTGCACCTGCTTTAGCTGCTGCTAAGGAAATACCTAAAATGGCATTTGCACCTAAGTTAGATTTGTTAGAAGAACCATCTGTAGCAATCATTGTCCGGTCTAACAATTCTTGGTTGAGGACATCTAACCCTAATAATTTGGGTGCTAATATCTCATTGGCGTTTTTTACCGCCGTGAGGACTCCTTTACCACCATAACGGCTTTTATCCCCATCCCGCAGTTCATGGGCTTCAAATGTGCCTGTAGAAGCCCCGCTAGGAACTTGCGCTAGTCCGACTGCACCACCAGCTAAATGTACTTCCGCTTCTAGGGTAGGTCTTCCCCGTGAGTCGAGGATTTCGCGGGAGACAATGGCTTCAATAGCGGTGTCTAGAAATTTAGTCATTCGTGGTTTGTCCTTGATTTTGAGTATGTCGTCAGGGTTCAACCTTTACAGTTTACTAATAACCCAATCGCTAGTTTATGTGTTTCTGGGGGAAAATCGGCTGACATTAAAGAAGATTTCCGAGTTTGAGTCAACTCACAGGAAAGTTGATGAGTTTCTGATAGCGCAACGTGGCATTATCCATAACCTGGGGAATGCTAATGAATGTATAAATTGCTTTACCTGACTACTTGATTAATTTTTTTTAAGCCTTTAACCGTATAGTTGCCCAAGAAGACAGACAGTTGTATATTATATGAATGTAAAAAATAGTATAAATACTTTCAGTAACAATGCTCTAACGCTGACAATATCCATAGTCAAGTTAATGTGGCTCTTTCGTCTCTTTTATGGTCACAACTAAAATTACCAAAATTTAATGCCGATAAATCTAAACCATAAAAGCCGAAAACTCTATCTCTGTAAAGGTTTGCAAACTTTTAAATACAAGAGAATCAG
>NZ_JADEVZ010000113.1 GCF_015207875.1 Dolichospermum sp. LEGE 00240 | reverse complement strand
CCCTACTTCCCCAACTCCCTGCCTCTTCCTTCGCAAAAGGAACAAGATATGGGTAAGATAAGTTAATTACTATTTGGCAAACCCCTGGGAGTTAGTTCTATGTTGAGTTTAAAAATCGCTGTTTATATTGTCGTCGGTTTGTTTGTTAGCATTTTCATATTCGGGTTTTTGTCTAATGACCCAGCCCGTAACCCTGGTCGTCGGGATGCAGAATAAATAGCCAATAACTTAACTCTAGTGGCTGGAAGGTAGAAACAGGCTAAGATGTGATTTAACCTTCCGGCTATTTTTTGCTTTCTGGTCAGCTTGAAAATATGTTTCATCCAGTATTACCGCCTCAGCTACCTCCAAGTCTTGAATCTTTAAAACCTGTTGATAATGCTGCTTTTGCTCCTATTGTCAAGGTGAAAACTGATGAGCGAAAACTGATAATTGTTGGTAAACATCAGGATGACAAGTATCAATCAAATACCAGCCCAGTCCAGGCAAATGTTGTTGAGAAGTCTTTTTCTCTATTATCTCCACCGGAAAATTTAGCACCCAAGTCTTTACCTAGCTATCCTGAAGAATCGGCAGTTTTAGCGGAAACATCTATCCCTCCAACTCAGCCTAGTCATCTCAATTTACAGGAATCGGGGGGGAAATTACGGCTGTCTGTTGGCGATAAGAAACCTGCTGCACCAATCCAAAATATTATTGAATTTAAGCTTCGCCAGCCCAAAAATCAAGATTCAACACCTGCTAATGTAGAATTTCCACCGTCACCTCAACTACCGGCAGTAGAGAAGATTCCTGTGGGGAAAGGTAGAGTTGTGGAAGTAATTGCCGATCGCCAGGAGTATGATGAGCAAAGGCGAGTTGTCACTGCTGATGGTAATGTTGTTGTCAGGTTTGATGGGGCAGTAATTGATGCCGATACCCTACAAATTAATTTGGATAATTTGATTGCGGTGGGGGAAGGTAATGTGGTTTTAACTAGAGGTAATCAGGTACTCCAAGGACAACGGTTTACCTATAATTTTATTCAAGATAATGGGGATTTAGAAAACGGTAAAGGTGAACTTTATGTCCCCACAGCAAGTACAGATTTTGCTTTTTCACCAACTCTACCTACAGATATTACGGCAGGGGGCGTATCTAGCCAGCCGTTAAGTAATCGCATTCGCGCTAATCAGCCGCTGACGGGTGTGAACAGTTCAGGGGGTATCCAATTTGGTGCTAGTGGTCAATCAGATGTGCGAAATGTCCCCGTACCTGAGTTTGGGGGGACAGTGAAACGATTCAGGTTTGAAGCTCAACGGATTGAATTTTATCCGCGAGGTTTTCAAGCGCAAGATGTGAGAATTACTAATGATCCTTTTTCACCACCAGAATTAGAATTAAGAGCAGAGCAGGTAAATGTGACGCGGGAAGCACCTTTGATAGATAAAATTACTACCCAGCGTCAAAGGTTGGTTTTTGATCAAAACGTTGTTATCCCTCTGCCTGTTAATAGTCGGAGAATAGATCGTCGTCCACGTCAAGTCAATCCGACTATTGTTTCTCCTGGTTTTGATGCGGGTAAACGAGGTGGTTTGTATGTAGAACGCGATTTTGAAGCGATTAATATTAATCAAAAACGTTGGACTATTACACCCCAATTTTATCTGCAAAGGGCTTTTAAAGATGGCGGGAATGTGGCTAGTTTATTTGGGGTGAAGACTAGGCTAAATGCTGTTTTTAGTCCGAAAACTATTTTGGAGGGTGCGGGGGAGTTAACCAGTTTTGATTTCAATCAGTTAGAAAATAATTTGCGCGGAAGTGTGCGGTTACGCCAAAATTTGGGTAATGTTAATCCTTATATATTGAGTTTGGAGTCTGTTTACCGCGATCGCCTGTATAATGGTAGTCTTGGTTATCAAACTGTCCAAAGTAGTCTCGGTGGTATCATCAGTTCTCCCATTATGCCTTTAGGCAAAACCGGTATTAATCTTAGCTATCAAGGGGGCGCTCAATATATAGATGCAAATACTGACCGTCAAGATTTACTCTCACCAGGACGAAAAAACGATCGCATTTCTCTGGGTCGTTTACAAGGAACTGTGGCCTTGAGTGGTAGTATCAATTTGTGGCAAGGGCAACCATTGGCAGCTACAGCTAGTGAGGGATTAAAATATACCCCTACTCCTATCGTACCGTATTTGCAGGCGATCGCAGGTATCACAGCAACTACCAGCTATTATAGTAGCAGTGATAACCAAAGCACTTTAACTGGGAGTATCGGCTTAGTAGGACAGATTGGCAGTTTTTCTCGCCCTTACTTAAATTATACCGCCTTTAATCTCACCTACTCACAAGGAACTAATAGCGGTTTATCACCCTTTCTTTTTGATCGTTCAGTGGATAACAAAGTCCTGAATGCAGGTCTTTCTCAGCAAATCTATGGACCACTTAAGTTAGGTTTGCAAACATCCATTAATCTAGATACAGGTAAAAGCACCAGCACTGATTACATAGTCGAATACAGCCGCCGCACCTATGGTATTACCCTACGTTATAATCCAGTGCTAGAATTAGGCGGTTTTAGTATTCGCATTAGTGACTTTAATTGGACAGGTGGTACAGATCCATTTTCCAATGGAGAAATTAAACCCGTTCTTGGTGGCGTAATCCGTCAAGATAATTAAAAATCCGTAGAGGCAACCCCCCGTGGTTGTCCCGGAATTGTAGGCATCAAATCTGACAGATGAATGCAAAGGATTTTTAACTAAATAGAACCTGAGTTCGACATCAGATAATTTGTGGAAAACTGCCCCAAGTATGAGTCTCAAACCCTTATGATCTCGTTGAAAAAATCATAATTCTGTTCGCGTAGCGTCTTCGAAGGAGAAACTATTAACACCGAACTCAGGTAAATAGAGATGTCTAAAAAATCAGTATTTACAAAATTTAACAACATGAGTGGTAAATTAATTGTCTTTGAAGGGGTAGAAGGATGTGGTAAAACTACTCAGATGCAACTGTGTTTTCAGTGGCTAGAAAGTTTAAATATCTCCGTACTACTAACTCGTGAACCGGGGGGGACAGAGTTAGGAAAGGATTTGCGAGCGCTATTATTGGAGAAGTCCCCAAGTAAGCCGGTGGGGGAAGTGACGGAACTGTTATTGTATGCTGCGGATAGGGCGCAACATATTCAAGAGGAATTAAAACCGAATTTAGCTACAGGTAAATTTATTTTGTGCGATCGCTATACTGATTCTACCATTGCTTATCAAGGTTATGGTAGAGGTTTAGATATGAGTCTAATTAATAATCTGAATCAGATTGCTACTGGGGGGTTAACAAGTGATATAACTATTTGGTTAGATGTAGATGTGGAGGTGGGTTTATCGCGCAAACGGGGACAAGCTAAACTGGATAGAATTGAACAGGAAACTATGGATTTTCATCGTCGGGTACAGCAAGGATATACAGAATTAGCTGCATCCAATTCATCCCGAATTGTGAGAATAGATGGTAATAACAGTCAAGATATTGTTCAAAAAAATATACAGGATATTTTACAGCAACGCCTGTTTTCATAATTATGTTCTCGTCATTAATCGGACAACAGCAAGCAGTAGAATTATTAACTCAATCCGTTAAACAACATCGAGTTGCACCAGCTTATATGTTTGTGGGTGCTGATGGTGTAGGTAGAAGTTTAGCAGCAAAATGTTTTATAGAATTACTTTTTTCTAGTTCTATAAAACCTGATCAAATTCCCATTTTACACAATCGCATTCAGCAAAGAAATCATCCAGCTTTATTGTGGGTAGAACCAACTTATCAATATCAAGGACAAAGACTCACCCCAGCAGAAGCAGCCGAAAAGGGTGTTAAACGCAAAGCACCGCCGGTCATTCGTTTAGAACAAATTCGAGAAATTACCCAATTTCTTTCTCGTCCACCCTTGGAAGCAGCGCGAAATGTCATAGTATTAGAACAAGCCGAAACAATGGCGGAATCTGCGGCAAATGCGTTGTTAAAAACTTTAGAAGAACCAGGAAAAGCGACATTAATTTTAATTGCCCCTTCCCCGGAATCTGTGCTACCAACTTTAGTATCCCGTTGTCAAAAAGTCCCCTTTTATCGGTTAAATACTGCGGCTATGACTCAGGTATTGACACAAACAGGAAATGCCGAAATTTTGCAACATCCAGAAGTTTTAAATATAGCCGCAGGTAGTCCAGGAAATGCCATTTCCTCCTACCAACAATTGCAAACCATTCCCAGGGAATTTATCGCCCAGGTGAAAAAAACACCAACATCTTACCGTCATGCTTTAGAATTAGGTAAAAAAATTGATAAAGAATTAGATACAGAAGCACAATTATGGTTAATTGACTATTTACAACAATACTATTGGCAACAAATACATGAACCAAAAATTATTCAACAATTAGAAAAAGCTCGAAAACATTTACTTTGTTACGTCCAACCTCGTTTAGTTTGGGAATGCACATTTTTAGCCTTATTTAAAATATCCCAAAATCCGTAGGGGTTTCCCCGCCCTCAATTGCTTTTATATTGCCTTTTTATATTGCCTTTAGTTATGAAATTTTCCTATTGTCTCATTTAATCAGGATCACAACGAATTTCAATCATAAATCCATCGGGATCATAAAAATACACTCCTCTCCCAGTAGGACGGGAAACAGGCCCATACGCAATGACCAAATTATTTTCTTGAATTACTGCTAATGCTTCGTCAAATAATTCTGGATCAATATCAAAAGCTAAATGATATGCTCTTGTAAAAGACTTACTGGGATCTGGATCTGGTGGTAATAATTCGGGTTCTCCAAATAAGTCAATAATTGTGCCGTCAGGAGTGACAAAATTAGCGACTTTGCCGGCGTTGACAAGTTCTCTTAATGTTTTTGGTATTTCGTCCCCTGTAAGTTCGTGTAAGCCTAAAATGTGACCATAAAAATGGCGAGATGCTGCCATATTTTCGACGTTGAAAGCGATATGATGAACTTTGCGGAGGTAGCCGGTAGGAATATTTTTTTGAGAAATCATCATCCCGAAATTTAGAATCTATGGATTTAAAATTATCTGCAAATTGAGAATAAAGCCCGGTAAAATATCTTCACCAGAAAGTTTTGGTGGGTTGTCAAAATCAAAGTTTAAAACTTCTACATCTTTTCCGTAACGATAAATTTCTACTGAAGGTGTTTGTGGATCAATTAACCAACCTCAAAGCACCCCATTATTTTGATATTCTCGCAGTTTAGTGCGTAATTTTTCTAAACTATGCATTTCTGATCGCAATTCAATCACAAAGTCAGGACAAAGGGGGGAAAACCGTTTTTTTCTTCTTTACTTAAAGCCTCCCAACGTGCTAGTTTTATCCAAGCTGCATCAGGACAGCGATAAGCACCACTGGGTAATTTAAACTCTGTAGAAGAATCAAATACTTTACCTAATTTGGTTTGACGATTCCAAATACTTAAATCTGTAGTTATATCTGAGTTTCTAATTCCGCTTTCTCCATAGGCAATAGGCAATAGTGAAGAGGGTTTGGGGGATTTTACTTTTCTTTACACAGTTTGGTTTTATTGTGTTCACCTACTTACTGTATCACTGAATGGTTTCATGTAGACGATCGCCTGTTTCCAAACCATAATTTGCTCATTATTACCATCAAAAATACAGATACAATTGTGATCCTGCCAAAATATGCGACCTGTAATCAAATCACCAGTCATTAATCTAAATTCGACCGTTAATTTTTCTTTAATGCACTTCTGGACTTGACGAGTGCTAGGTAGGGAAGTATCAAATTGATCGGTTGGCATATATTATATTGGTAATTGGTAATTGGTAATTGGTAATTGGTAATGGACAACTGACAACTGACAAATTTTTTAATAGTATGAATGAATCTTTAATAATTCATTTAGGGCAAAATGGCAATCGAATTTACTAAGTATCACGGACTCGGTAATGATTTTATTCTTATTGATAACCGTTCCTCATTGACACCAGTATTAACACCAGAGAAAGCTGTACAGTGGTGCGATCGCCATTTTGGCATCGGGGCAGATGGTGTTATTTTTGCACTTCCTGGACAGAATGGCACTGATTACACCATGCGGATTTTTAACTCCGATGGTTCAGAACCAGAAATGTGTGGGAATGGGATTCGCTGTTTAGCGGTATTTTTAACAGACTTAGAAGGCATTTCCCGGACAAAAGATAAATATCATATTCATACCTTAGCCGGTGTGATTGCCCCCCAACTCACCGATGATGGTCAAGTTAAAGTGGATATGGGTGAACCCCGGTTATTAGCAGAAGAAATTCCTACCACTTTATCACCTGGTGAGTTTCAAGTCATTAATCAACCCTTGGAAGTAGCCGGAAAAACTTGGGATGTTACCTGTGTCAGCATGGGAAATCCCCACTGTATCACCTTTGTGGAAGATGTTGCGGCGATTAATTTAGAAAGCATTGGTCCCCAATTTGAAAATCATCCTGTATTTCCTAAAAAAACCAACACCGAATTTATTGAAATAGTCAATCGTAACTATTTGAAAATGCGCGTTTGGGAAAGAGGCGCGGGAATTACCCTTGCTTGCGGAACAGGTGCTTGTGCCTCCTTAGTAGCGGGTGTATTGAACGATAAATGCGATCGCACTGCTACCATAGAATTACCCGGCGGACTCCTAGAAATCGAGTGGTCAGAAGTTGACAACCGGATTTACATGACAGGACCTGCCGAACGAGTATTTACAGGTAAATATTAAATCTAGCTTAGGGCTTGCTGAAAAAGTTGTCTGTGAGGGCAGGGAACAGGTTACAGGGAACAGGTTACAGGTTACAGGGAACAGGGAACAGGGAACAGGTTACAGGGAACAGGTTACAGGGAACAGGTTACAGGGAACAGGTTACAGGGAACAGGTTACAGGGAACAGGTTACAGGGAACAGGGAACAGGTTACAGGAAATAAATAGTTTCAGCTATCTGGATATCCTCAATTTTCAAAATCCGACAAAGAAAAATGCACCAATTTTGAGATACCATCAGCCAAAACCCTGCAATTTCTTGTGATAAAAATCCGTGAGACCCTTATTAATAAACGGTTTTAGCTTTATATGGCTAAGGCCAAGCTACGCTATCAGCAAGCCCTACTTACTTTCATCATTCCAGATGGGAAGAGGACAGCAATTAACATCATTCAAACAAACTTTACCCCATTGTAAAGCCCAACGCACCAAAGCCACACGGTTATCAGTTTTCGTCTTGGTGAGAATATTACTGATGTGGTTATCAACCGTACGTTTACTAATTTCCAGTTTGACTGCAATTTCTTGGTTAGTTAAGCCTGTGGCGACTAAGTCTATAATTTGCAGTTCTCTGTCTGACAGACTAACACGGGTCTCAGACTCACTAGTAGCCATGACTTACTATTCCTCCCTTGTGTATATGTACTCAAGTCTTAATTCCTTATTCTAAAAGATTCTTTCCGAGGCGGAGGGTTTTAAATGTTGCTAATAATACTAATATCAAGATTTTCTTTTGATTTTAGGTTTGTAGTCATAAAAGTTACAGATAACAAGTATTGATTTTAACTAAGTGCCAGATTTTGGCAAATGGAGTCTCAAAATAGGTGGATTTTTCCTTGTGGGATTTAGAAAATTGAGGATATCCAGATGGCTGAAACTGTTCCCTGTTCCCTGTTCCCTGTCACCTCCCCTCACAGACAACTTATTCAGCAACCCCTCCTTACATACTGCGATAGTGTCAAACTAGATTTAGATTATGCCCCATCGAAAATCAAAAATGAAATGAGTAATCCCTCTATTTTATGTCTTGGTGAAGTCTTGTTTGACTGTTTAGCTGATCAATTGGGACTTAAGCTAGAAGAAGTGCAATCATGGACTCCCTATCCCGGAGGTGCGCCGGCGAATGTGGCTTGTGCTTTGGTAAAATTGGGAACTTCAGCCGGTTTTATAGGGGCTGTGGGTGAGGATGAACCAGGGAATGCACTGATAAAATTATTGGAAGACCTTGGTGTAGATACAACTGGTGTCCAAGGTCATTCTACAGCGCCAACGAGACAAGTATATGTGGTTAGGGATTTGGCAGGCGATCGCACCTTTGCTGGTTTTGGTAAATATGATACCTCAGAATTTGCTGATACCCGCCTCGAAGCTGCAAAGTTACCAACTGCGCTCTTTAATGAAGCTGACTTTTTGGTGGTGGGAACTTTAGAACTAGCCTATCCTGAAAGTGAAAAAGCTGTTTTGCAAGCTTTGGAGTTAGCAGAACAATATGACCTGAAAATCATTCTCGATGTCAATTGGCGACCAGTATTTTGGCAAGATGAAAAGACAGCTAGAACCAAAATCCTCTCGTTGGTGAAGCGATGCGACTTTCTCAAATTAACCAAAGAAGAAGCACAATGGTTATTTAATACTACAGATCCAGGGGCAATTACTTATAGGCTCAATTCTTTGGAAGGGGTTTTGGTGACAGACGGTGAACATGGTTGTGCCTATTGTTTAGGGGAAAATGAAGGTAAAATGCCGGCGTTTTCCATTTCTGTAGTAGATACAACTGGTGCAGGAGATAGTTTTTTGGCTGGGTTTATCCATCAATTACAACAGGTGGGGATTCACGGCCTCAGAGATGCAGAAACAGCCAAAAGGATTGTCACCTATGCCAGTGCTGTGGGAGCATTAACTACTATTAAACCAGGTGCGATCGCTTCCCAACCCACTGCGGCTGAAGTTGATGCTTTTCTCGCTTCCCATCAACTTTAACCAATAGTTAAACGGGCTAGAAACCGCGTCTACACAGGCAAAACCCACCTGCGTGGGTTTCAATCCTTGATTTTTCCTTAGTCCGCGCAGGCGGACTTTGTTTGTGTGGTTCCGTGAATTCCATTCGCCAGGGCTAAACTTTTCAAGCATTTTCCAACGATTCTCCCTGCAAATAACGTTCCAGCGCATCCGTTACCAGCTTATTGAGATTCACCCCCCGCTGTTTAGCAAATAACACCGCTTGGCGATGAAGTTGGCTACCTACACGCACATTAAAACTCCCTTTAAACGGCTTCTCAGGTTCAATCCCTTTTTCCTCACATAGAGTCAAATAATCATCAATTGCTTCCTCAAAACTAGCCCTCAGACTAGCGACATCTTCCCCCTCAAAACTAATTAAACTGCGAATATATTCCACCTGTCCATAGAGGATTTTATCTTCATCGCTATAGTGAATAGAGCCAAAATAATCCTTATATTGCATCATGTCATTCATAGCAACTCTTCCCCTTGGAGAATCTCAATAATCTGTTCAATTTGATATCCTTTAAGAATATTTTGAGGATGGGGTTTGTGTAATGTTATAACCACTCCCGCATCATTGAGAAAACGTCGTCGAGAACCTCCCGTTTTACCCGTGCTGACTTCCTCAAAACCAAAACCAGAAAGCAAGCTAACCAACTCCTCCCAGGTAAAATCCTTGGGACGACTGAGAAACCGCTTAATTAATTTCTCCCTACGGATCATGAGAACTCCAGACTGCTTATTTCCATTATCTGCCCTCAAAAACTTTTTGCAACTAAAATTAGTGACATTAATATTATTTCATCAACTCGCCTAAATTGCTAAAGCAGTTCTAATCTTCTTTACAATCACTTCTGGTGGTTCATAAACATCAACACAAATACAATTATCTGGCTCTTCAAGGTCATGAAACTGACTTTTGAGGAGCTTTTCGGTCATGAAGTGATTTTGTCGTGCTTTTAGCCTGTTTTCAATCACATCAAAAGACCCTTTCAGGTAAACTAGCTGAATGCAGCTATCAATTATCAGCATTTGACGATAGTTAGTTTTGAGTGCTGAACAAGCCAAAACCACATTTTTATTTTCTTCTAGCCAATTTCTGATGGCTGCTTGTAAATCTTCTAACCAAAGCTTTCTATCAGCATCATTGAGGGGAATACCCAGCCGCATTTTTTCGATGTTTGTTGCTGTGTGGAAATTGTCAGCGTCCCTAAGTTCCCAGTTTAGTGTTTCTGCTAAAAGTTTACCAATGGTAGTTTTACCAGCGCCAGAAACGCCCATTAAAAGAATAATCATTGATAGCTATTTTTAGATCAATGAATTACATATTTAGGACTTACGCATTGACAAAGTAGTAAAATAGTGTATTGATAAAAAGTATCATCTACTTATCAGGTATCGGACAATTAGAAAAATCAGCAAACCTTCCACAGCACAATGCAATCTGGAACATTACA
>NZ_JADEVZ010000112.1 GCF_015207875.1 Dolichospermum sp. LEGE 00240 | reverse complement strand
ATCCGAGCTTCAATTGCTAGTAATTCGATACCAACCAAAGAAACACGAACCCAAGCATCAATTACGATACCTTTGTCAAGGATTCTATCAATAACTTCTGCCAAGCTAGAGGAAGAATTAGTTTTTTCGACTGCCATGATATTTACACCTTATCTCATTGTTGTTGTGAACTTGATCTGATTGGGAGAATAACTGTCAGATTTTGATCTTCGAGTTATTCTACTATGCTGTGGAAATCTACTTAATTAATAATTAAGCAGGAACTGCTGCTGATTGAGTTAAACCAACTGCTTCTGCATATTTTAAATAGGTTTCAACGGAAGCAATGACGATCCGAGCTTCAATTGCTAGTAATTCGATACCAACCAAAGAAACACGAACCCAAGCATCAATTACGATACCTTTGTCAAGGATTCTATCAATAACTTCTGCCAAGCTGGAGGAAGAATTAGTTTTTTCGACTGCCATAATATTTGCACCTTAGCTCATTGTTGTTGTGAACTTGATCTGATTGGGAGAATAACTGTCAGATTTTGATCTTCGAGTTATTCTACTATGCTGTGGAAATCTACTTAATTAATAATTAAGCAGGAACTGCTGCTGATTGAGTTAAACCAACTGCTTCTGCATATTTTAAATAGGTTTCAACGGAAGCAATGACGATCCGAGCTTCAATTGCTAGTAGTTCGATACCAACTAAAGAAACACGAACCCAAGCATCAATTACGATACCTTTGTCAAGGATTCTATCAATAACTTCTGCCAAGCTGGAGGAAGAATTAGTTTTTTCGACTGCCATAATGTTTGCACCTTAGCTCATTGTTGTTTGATGGTTAGTTGTTTAACCAACCACAATATACAAATATCACTTATTCCCAAAGATGTAAATAGGTTGAAGGGTAAAAAATGTAAATAAATGTAACTTTCATTATTCATTCATTATTTATAATTTGGTCTGTACTACTTATCAGTATTACTTAGAGAGTCTGGATGATATTCTTATGTTTATTTGATTAATATTTAATTAATATATGGGATTTTTATTTCCATTCTTAATATTGAGGGACTGCATAAACTCAGGCTGTCCACACTTTTTGAGTCTTTTGGGGCTAGAATTTAGATAAATATTGTAGGGCATAGAGGGCTGTAGGTATCTCTAAAAAAATAAGTGAGTAGACTATTTCTAAATGCGTAGGAAATATAAAAGCTAAGTGAAATTATCTCTCAGTATGTAAGCCTTGTCTACAGTAAATTCCCGTAAATTTCCGAGAATTTCTCTTTGAAATTAAGTAGTCTTACTATTAGCCACTCTTTGTTTAAATAAAGTAGGATGATTTAACTAATTATTTTTTCTAAAAACTATGTCTATACCAGGGACTCCTCCTACTGTGCCACAGACAGCTTTAGCCGCTTTAGTGGATACGTTTATTCAGCAAGGTCATCCATCTCAATATGCTCAAGCGATGGCTACTTCAATTATTTTTCAGACGGATTTAGATTTACGGAATGCTCAGTTGGCTAATCTCCTGGGTTGGTTGAAAGAGGAGCATCATAATATCTATCCTTTAGCTCTGGCTGTAGTGGAAAAAACTTGCTCAGACTTTGAGCGTCAAGTTCAAGAAGGTTAAGTTTCTGGACTCAATTGGCTCGAATGAGCGAAATAGGGGGAAATTAGCTGAAATAGCTAATTTTTCCATAACTATTGGTTGAAAAAGTTATAGAGATTCAGGACTTACGCAACTGGCACATTGGTAGGGTGCGTCAGATATCAATAATCTGTTTATTAGTTATTGGCTAACTAAGATTGATAGGATGGGAGAAAGACACAGATTGTTACCATACTTGAAAATTCTGGCGTGCTATGACTATTCTCGACATTGTTTCTCCTTTAAGTGCGATGCCTACTGCAAGCGAAGCTATCGCACAACAAACTCGACAAGCGGCAAGTAAGCTGGCGGTTCTCTCCACTGAAGATAAAAATCAAGCCATTGAAGCGATCGCACAAGCTTTAGAATTAGCTCAGGATGATATTTTGCAAGCAAATCTGGCTGATTGTCAAGGGGCGACAGCGGCAGGAATCGCTAAACCCCTTTATAAACGGCTACTTTTGGACGAACATAAATTAAGGGATGCGATCGCTGGTGTGCGAGATGTTGGTAAACTAGAAGATCCTATTGGTAAAGTTCAAATTCATCGAGAAATTGATACAGGTTTAATTCTCAAACGCATTACCTGTTCTTTGGGCGTTTTAGGTATCATTTTTGAAGCCCGTCCCGAAGCCGCAATTCAAATAGTTTCCTTAGCAATTAAATCCGGTAACGGCGTAATTCTCAAAGGTGGAAAAGAAGCATTACGTTCTTGCGAAGCTATAGTTAAAGCCATTAAACAAGGATTATCTCACACGGCAGTTAATCCCGATGTCGTGCAATTGTTAACCAGTAGAGAAGAAATATTAGAACTTTTGCAATTAGATAAATATGTAGATTTAATTATTCCCAGAGGTTCTAATGCTTTTGTGAAATTTGTCCAAGACAATACCCGCATTCCCGTATTAGGTCATGCTGATGGAATTTGTCATCTTTATGTAGATCAATTCGCCGATATTGCCAAAGCTATTAGTATTACCGTAGACTCTAAAATTCAATATCCCGCAGCTTGCAATGCCATTGAAACTTTGCTAGTTCATAGTAGCATTGCTGCCGAATTTCTGCCCCAAGTTGCCGTAGCTTTACAAGCACAAAATGTAGAACTAAAAGGTGATGAACGTACTTTACAAATTTTACCAGATATTGCCCCAGCCACAGAAATAGACTGGCAAACAGAATATAGCGATTTGATTTTAGCCATTAAAATAGTTGATTCTTTAAATGAAGCCATATCCCACATTGAAAATTATGGTTCTCGCCACACAGAAGCCATTATTACTGAAGATATCACAGCCGCAGAAACATTTCAAGGCTTAGTCAATGCAGCAGGAGTTTATCATAATTGTTCTACCCGATTTGCTGATGGGTTTCGTTATGGATTTGGTGCAGAAGTGGGAATTAGTACCCAACAAATGCCCCCTCGCGGACCAGTTGGTTTAGAAGGTTTGATAACATATAAATATCAAATGTCTGGTAATGGACATATTGTGAAAACCTACACAGGTGCAAACGCAAAATCATTTAGTCATCGAGACTTATAATATAATAGCAGTAGGGGCGCAGGGTCTGCGCCCATTCCGTGATAATAATTAATTATCCATAAGTCCTCACTTCAAACCAAAGCTTTTAATAAAGCTTGCAATTTAAGTTGCACTTCTGCAAATTCCTTTTCAGGATCTGAACCGGCAACAATACCCGCACCTGCATACAATCTCGCATAATTCCCATCAATTAAAGCCGAACGAATCCCGACAATAAATTCACAATTTCCTTCCCCGTCTACCCACCCTAAAGGGGCTGCATATAGACCCCTTTCAAAACTTTCATAACGACGAATTTCTGCACAAGCAATATCTCGCGCTGCCCCCGCTACTGCTGGAGTAGGATGGAGTTTGGCAACTATTTGTAGAGGGTGAATATGATTCGGAACTACCGCGCTAATTGGTGTCCACAAATGCTGTATATTCGATAATTGTCGCAGTCTAGGTGCTAAAACTTGGGGGAATAAACCCAGTTGAGATAAATGTTGAGTAATAAAATCTAACACCAGTTTATGTTCGTGTTTTTCTTTGGTACTATTAACTAAATTATTAGCATTTGTAGCATCTTCTGTGGGGGTTTTTCCTCTGGGGGCTGAACCTGCCAAAGCATCAGTAATTAAATGCTGTTTGTGAATACTAATTAATCGTTCTGGACTAGCACCAATAAAGTTCTGTCCTTTACCATTACTGGTGGAAAATACATTACAATTAGGATGTGATTGCCGGAGATTATTCAAGGAATTTAATAAATTAAAATCATGATTAGCACTGACATCTAAGGTATCAGCTAAAACGATTTTTCTTAACTGGTTAGCGTGGATGATTTCTAAAACCGATGCAACAGAAGTTTTAAATTTATCACCATTATTAGTGATCTTTTTATATAAATTTAAAGGAGATTTATCAATATTTAGAGAATGGGTATGCAAGGATCTAATAATTTCTAAATGGCGTTGTAAATTATCCAATATTTTGGGAATATTCATCCTAGAATTAATAATTGTATTCATTATTAATGTGCAGCGATTATTTTTTAAAGCTATTTGCCAACAAGGTAAGAAAACCGTAGCAGAAGGAAATGGATAATCTGCTTTTTTATGCTGATCAAAAAAACTAAAATTACAAAAAAATCGAGGTAGGGAAAAAGTCTGATTTTTATCAGAGATAGGAATTATGTTTTCCAGACAATTTTTGATGAATTCTTCTGATTTTGTAAACCTATCTTGACCAGAGACTTCTATTTTATCTAAAGTACCAATTGCGGCTATTGCTTCACCATTACTTCTATTTTCAGAATAAAAGTTTATGGTATTTTTATGATTAAATTGATCGAAAAATAGCAAAGGATCAACTAAGCTAATTTCTAGGGGAATACTGACAATTTTACTATTATTATGGCGACGGCAATTTTCCTGAACCTCTAATAGCAATTGATTAAGGTATTTGTAATCTACAAAGGTGTGGCTGCGACATGGTGAAATTGTCATGGATGTATAAGTTAATTTTTATTACGTTATCTTCCTAAAATGTAATGAATCATGGTGGTATTTTTATAGGTAACATAATTTAGTCACCATTAACCAGCATAAATTTAGCTTGATTATGGGGTTTATCCTGTTTTGACGGCAAGATAGCAGGTTTTATGGCAGGATATTCGCCTATAATCATAAAATTAGCATTTTTTGGTAATTTATTGATTGTCCTCATGAGTGATCAACAATCATAAATCTCAAATAGCTAGTCGAGGTTCCTGGAAAATTATAAAATTTAACTGATAACTAAAGTTCTGGTAATTTAATTAATCACGACTGATGACTTCAACTCAGATTTCACCACCTCAAGCTAAACTATGGCTGGCGGCTATTAAACCGCCAATGTACAGTGTCGCTATTATGCCGATTTGGGTAGGTTCGACGGTAGCATTTAGGGAAGTAAATATTTTTAATATAACAATATTTTCTTTATTTATTGCGGCGGCGATTTTAATTTTAGCTTGGGAAAATATTAGTAATGATGTCTTTGATTCTGATACTGGAATTGATAAAAATAAACATCATTCATTGGTGAATTTAACTGGTAACAAAACTTTAATGTTTTGGACAGGAAACCTGTGTTTAGGTTTGGGGTTGTTGGGAATAATAGCGATCGCTCTTTTGCAAAAAGACCCCACAGTTATTGCTATAATCCTCTTATGCTGCGGCTTAGGCTATATGTACCAAGGTCCTCCCTTTCGGCTAGGATACCAGGGTTTAGGGGAATTTCTCTGCTTTTTTGCCTTTGGTCCATTGGGTATGAGTGCAGCCTATTACAGTCAAACTCAAACTTGGTCTATCATCAATTTAGCAGCTTCCGTGATTTTGGGCATTGTTACCAGTTTAGTGCTATTCTGCTCCCATTTTCATCAAGTTGCAGATGACATCGCCGCAGGAAAGAAATCTCCCATTGTGCGCTTAGGAACGCAAACAGGCGCAAAGGTTTTAGTCGGACTTACGGCAAGTATTTATCCTTTAACTTTGCTATTTGTGATTTTGAATATTTTCCCAATTTGGACTTTACTAAGTTTCCTGAGTTTACCTTTCGCAATTCAATTATGTCGTCACGTCCTAGAAAATCACAATCAACCAGACAAAGTAAGTAACTCTAAATTTATCGCTATCAGAGTTCATTTTGTGAGTTGCTTATTCTTGGGTGTGGGATTTATTCTTGGTTAATAATTGTCAGAATTAAACGCAGATAAACGCAGATGAACACAGATAATTTTATACCTCATCAGACTAGGAAACGCTATATAAAGCAAGGAATACGGAATGGGATAAATTTTCTTCTTCTTTACTTTATCCCTCCTGAATCCTGAATCCTGACTCCTTTCTCATGATTTATCAATTTTCTTTTCGTTACTTTAGTCAAAAATTTACCAAACCTATTATTACAAATCATGGAGTTTGGGAAATCCGCGAAAGCATAATTATCCGCTTAATTGACGAAAAAGATCAGATTACTTGGGGAGAAATTTCTCCTATTTCTTGGTTTGGTTCAGAAACCATAGAACAAGCCTTAGATTTTTGTCGTCAACTTCCACACACAATTACCACAGAGATAATCTTTACCATTCCTGATAAATTACCAGCCTGTCAATTTGCTTTTGAATCTTCAACCCACGCAGGTGGGTTTCGCCTGTGTAGCCGTGACTTCCAGTCGCCAGGTACTTTTGAATCTTCAACCCACGCAGGTGGGTTTTGTTTGTGTAGCCGCGATTTCCAATCGCCTAATCTTACTAATCTCACCTATAGCGGCTTATTACCAGCCGGAAAATCAGCATTAAATCAATGGAGTAACTTATGGAAACAAGGATATAAAACATTTAAATGGAAAATCGGTGTTCATGAAATCAATCAAGAATTAGAAATATTTGATTTACTCATTTCCAGTTTACCAACATCAGCAAAATTACGTTTAGATGCTAATGGCGGACTTACTTATCAACAAGCTAAATTATGGTTAAGAAAATGTGATCAATTCTTACCCAAAATTGAATTTATCGAACAACCTTTATCTGTAGATAAATTTACAGAAATGCAAGCATTAAGTAACTTATATTTAACACCCATAGCCTTAGATGAATCTATCGCCAATCTCCACCAATTAGAATCATGTTTTCAGCAAGGTTGGCGAGGAATATTTGTAATTAAACCGGGAATATTCGGTTCACCATCTCGGTTAAGAGAGTTTTGCAAACAATATCAAATTGATATGGTATTTTCATCTGTATTTGAAACCGAAATTGGTAGACAAGCCTCACTACAATTAGCCGCAGAATTATCCACAAATAACCGCGCTGTTGGCTTTGGAATTAACCACTTTTTTCAACAACAAGAAGCAAACTGGCTAGAAAACCTATGGAAAACCTTTTAAATAATATCCAAAATCATGATTGGCTAATTTGTGATCATAGCCAAGAATTACCAAAGATAGCAACAGAATTATATTTAAAATTAACCCAGTTATCAAATCCAAAAATCATCATTGCAGAAAAATCACCAGTGAGATTTTTAGGAAGTTTTATTGCTGCTTGTGCGGCTAAATGTCCTGTTTTTCTCTGTAACCCAGATTGGAGTCCAGACGAATGGGAACAAGTCTTGAATTTAATTCAACCAGATATAGTTTTAGGAATAGATCATCACTTTTCAAAATCATCAATTCACAATTATCAATCGCCAATTCCCCATAGTATTATGATTGCTACTGGTGGTTCATCAGGAAAGATCAAATTTGCTATTCATACATGGCAAACATTAACCGCCTCTGTACAGGGATTTACAGAATATTTTCAAATCAATGCAGTTAATTCATTTTGTATATTACCATTATATCATGTGAGTGGATTAATGCAATTTATGCGTTCCTTTACAACAGGCGGTAAATTAGTAATTACCACGTCTAAAACCTTAGAAAATTCGCAATTACCAAATATTAATCCCCACGATTTTTTTATATCTTTAGTTCCTACCCAATTACAAAAAATCTACCAAAATCCCGCATTAACTCAATGGTTATCCCAATTTTCTACTGTCCTTTTAGGAGGTGCGCCACCTTGGGAAGAACTATTAGAAAAAGCGAGATTTCATCAAATTAGATTAGCACCTACTTATGGAATGACAGAAACCGCTTCTCAAATAGCAACTCTCAAACCAGATGAATTTTTACAAGGTAAATTTAATAGTGGAAAAGTTCTACCCCATGCTAAAATCACTATTGATAATCAACCAGGAAATATAAATATTCAAACTCAATCTTTAGCATTAGGTTATTATCCCGAAATCTGGGAAAATAGAAATAACTTTATAGTTGATGATCTGGGTTTTTTAGATCATCAAGGTTACTTACATATTATTGGCAGAAATAGCGATAAAATCATTACAGGTGGGGAAAACGTTTATCCAATCGAAATTGAAGCGGCGATTAGAAAAACTCAAATGGTAACTGATGTTTGTGTAATTGGTGTACCTGATAAACATTGGGGACAAGCATTAACAGCTATGTATATTCCCAATCATCAAAATATTTCTCATTTGCAAATTCAAACTCAACTAAAAAATCAACTGAGTAAATTCAAAATTCCCAAACATTGGATTTCCCTACCGAACTTACCTCGGAATACTCAAGGTAAAATCAAACGTCAACAACTCCAAAAAATCGCCGAAGATATTCTGAAATCACATCACATCCTCCCTTGATTTTCTTCTTTCTGCACCCTCCGCATCTCTGTGATTAGTTGTTAACCAATTATTCATATAATCTGGTAATTCCTGCTTCATTTTACTACTTGCATCAATACAAACGTGCCTAGTAATTGCCCTTGCAACTATGACTTCATCTATGATCATCTCATAGGTAATTTCAAACTTATCTAAACCTATTTTTTCTGCTAATAGACTAATCATTAAATTGTCACCACAATACATAGGACGTAAAAAATCTACATTTGCATGAACAATAGGAAAAGCCACAGATGGATTAGTAAAAAATGATTTAAGATTAATACCAGAAGCTGCTAATGAAACCTCATAAGCTTCATGACAAATTCTCAAAATGTTAGCGAAATAAACGACTCCAGCCGCATCAGTATCTTCAAATCTTACGGTGTAGTAATATATAAAAGCCATTACAAAAATGTCCTGAATTAAAATCTGCTATTACATATCATTTTACTTCATCAATACCTTGTCTAAATTAGAAAAAGCCTTGATTTGTAGGTTGGGTTGTGGAACGTAAACGTATCCCTGCGGGACACTGCGTGAACGCGAAGCAATAGCATGAAACCCAACAAATGCGTTAGGTTGCGCTGTCGCTTAACCCAACAAAGCAGAAAATGGACAAGGTATTGTTCATCTCTGTACAGGACAAAAAATAGAGAAAAAGCTTGCAAAGGAAACAAAGAAAGGGTTTCATAGAAAGTTACCACACAATCAAAGAAACCCCTATGAACCAGATTAACCTATTACGAGACACACTAAAACCACATTTGGAATGGCATGGAGCGCGTCTAAGCTTTTTAGCGTTATTTTTAATATCTTTATTAAGAGTAAAGACAGTGAACTTGGTAGAATTAGCAACTGGTTTTCGCAACTGTGCTAAAAACGAATCCAATTACAAACGGTTGCAAAGATTTTTCCGAGATTTTGATATAGATTATGCAGTCATAGCGAAAATGATTGTAAAAATCATGAACATTCCCCAGCCTTGGGTGTTAAGTATTGACCGGACTGAATGGCGTTTTGGTCAAATATGGTTAAATATCCTCATGTTGGGAGTAGTACATAATGGTGTCGCTTACCCCCTAGTTTGGCAGATATTGGAGAAGAAAGGTAACTCCAACACGGATGAACGAATGGATTTACTTGACCGATTTGGACAACTGTTCCCAGATGCACAAGTTGACTATATCAGTGCTGACAGAGAATTCGTGGGGGCAGAATGGTTAAGTTATTTACTGCTTGAACCAAATATTCCATTCCGAATCAGGATTCGTCACACTGATTTAATTAGTGATACAGAAAAGACTCTTCCAGGTAGCGTCATTTTTGCTCATCTGGCTGCGGGTGAATCTCAGGTTTTATCTACTCGTCGTTGGGTCTGGGGTCGTTCAGTTTATGTAGCTGGTTTACGTCTTGATGATGGCAAGTTATTAATCGTGATTTCTGATACTTCTCCCCAAACCATGATTGCTGACTATGGCCGTCGTTGGGGGATTGAAACTTTGTTCGGTATGTTTAAAACTCTTGGTTTTTGCTTGGAATCTACACATTTTATTGATTCTAACCGATTGAGTAAGCTCTTAGCTTTACTGTCATTAGCTATGTGTTGGGCTGTCAAGACTGGAGAATGGTTGCATCAACACCAACCTATCAAAATCAAGAAACATGGACGTTTTGCTAAAAGTGTTTTTCGTTACGGTTTAGAGGGTGTTTGAAAAGTTAGAAGTTGAGTAAAAAAAGCTCTCAGGGTATAATCTGTAAATACTAAAAATACAGAACCGTAGAGAGCAATGAGTAAAGTATACTCCAGCAACCTAACTAAAGAACAGTGGGAACTAATAGAACCTTTAATTCCAGGAGCTAAAACTGGTGGTAGAAAACGAGAAGTAGATATTTGGTGCGTACTTAATGCCATCTTTTATGTATTAACTCAAGGATGTACATGGCGAAACTTACCCGGAGACTTTCCCCCATGGCAAACTGTATATACATATTTCCGCAATTGGCG
>NZ_JADEVZ010000111.1 GCF_015207875.1 Dolichospermum sp. LEGE 00240 | reverse complement strand
TCTAATATCTCTGCTAATCTACAACATCCTCCATGCTTTGGCTCTGATAGCAAAAACAGAGTGTAATGTTCCAGATTGCATTGTGCTGTGGAAGGTTTGCTGATTTTTCTAATTGTCCGATACCTGAGCGATCGCTCCAAATAATCGTGAGTATGTTGGCAATCCTCAAAGCAGGTGGTGCATATCTGCCTCTAGACCCCAACTATCCACAAGAGCGTTTGGCAGATACTTTAGGCGAGGAGGAGGGCGGGGAGACCCCGCCCCTACGGTAAAATTCCTGGAGTTTTTGCCAGAACTGGAAGCAAAAATTATCTCAATAGATGCAGACTTGCAAGTTATTTCTGCTCAAAGTCAAGAAAATCCAGTTAGTGATGTAACACCAGAAAACTTGGCTTATGTAATTTATACATCTGGTTCTACTGGCAAGCCTAAAGGGGTAATGATTCCTCATCAGAGTTTAGTTAACCACGGCAAAGCTACGATTGCAGAATATCGTATTACCAGCCATGACCGAGTTCTCCAATTTGCTTCTTTTAGCTTTGATGTTGCGGCTGAAGAACTTTTCCCCACTTGCTTAAGTGGTGCAACTTTGGTAATGCGACCGGCTCAGATGTTTACTTCTTTTGCAGAGTTCGCCCAATTTTTAGCAGCAGAAAATGTGACGGTTGTGAATCTACCAACACCATATTGGCAAGAGTGGGTTTTAGAATTATCTCAAAGGAGCTCCAGCCACTGATACCGCTGTATACAGAAAATTCCCTTGAGTCTGTTCCTGAACCAGAGTTCGACTGTCAGAATACCTACCAAAAATTAGCAAACGCAGATATTGTTTTGCCGACGATTGATCAAAAACTACTAGATATTTATTTTTCCTATTTCATCAATAGTGGCTTTTTAGATCACCGGGCAAATTGAGCGTGTGCCGCATCAAATAGTCACGCCATACGGACAGGTAGTGAAAGTAATGGATCAGGTACATCAGGTGAAAGGGGCAAAATTAGCGATCGCCACTCAACGCCAGTAAAGTATTAGTGCGCCCAAATTCCGCTTAGTTATTCCCAGGCAATTATCTGATTGATTGCCTTTGTAGCGCGTCCTATGGTTGGGCTAGGATAAAATTATGTCAGTTATTAAGGGAGTTGATGGTAATTATGAATTTACTTGTTTTCGGAATCATCGTGGTTTATATCGGTGGTGTGTGGAAATTTTGGACTGGATTTGGTAGGACTAATTTTAATCAAACTTTACCTAATCGTATCGGTTTAGCTGTGCTATGGCCTGCTTTGTTTTTAGCTAATTCATCCTATCGTCGCAATTTCCAAAAGGCACTGAAGGGATAATTAATTCGTAATTACCCATTACGAATTAATTATTTTCGTGAAAAGTTGTGTCAAGGGGCTAAAAAGCCTGAATCCATTCTTTAACAGAATACTCTGTCCAAATGCCGTTTTGCCAATAGGGATCTGATTCTACTAATTGACGAACGGTGTTTTCGTCTTCAGCTTCGTAGATAGCAAAAACTTGAGTTACATCTTTTGTTGGACCAATGGTAATTAAAATTCCAGATTCTTTCTGTTGTGCTAATCCGGCTAAATGGTCTTGACGATAGGGTTCGCGTTTGGTAAGAACGTCTTCACAATAGCTTCCCCATAAGATGTATTTTGTCATAATTTCTGATTTGATTATTGATACTAATTAAAAAATATAGCAACATCAGGTTTTTTAAGATAGAGATTGATGATCAAGTTTTTAATTTCACTAATATGCCTACATACTTAATTGTACTCATTATAATGCTAAAAAATATACATACATTTATAGTTATATGAAGTAGATCCTAACTTGCTCATTGCTGGCAGGGAGGGGGTTAGGTGTGTTGTTATTATACCAGTCCCGATGAGAAAGAAATTATATTTTTCATCTATCTTGAGGTAGATTTTTATTAAAATAAATTACAATTTTGTATAACAAATCACAGTTTAATAATTAAATATAGAACTAATATCTCAGTTTAAAAAGATAACTAATCAAAAATATGGGTAGACAATTTAACCGACGTAAGTTTCTGCTTTATGGTGCAGCGGGTATTGGTAGTAGCATTTTTTTAAAAGCTTGTGCTAATAACTCTCCAAATACTGCGAATAGTCCAGCAGCATCCACCACTATATCTCCCGTAGCTGGTACTACTGGTAAAACTATCAAGGTAGGTATTTTACATTCTCTCAGTGGCACAATGGCTATCAGTGAGAAAAGTGTGGTAGATGCGGAAAAACTAGCAATTAAGGAAATTAACGCTGCTGGGGGTGTTTTAGGTAAACAAATTGAAGCAGTTGTTGAAGATGGCGCTTCCAATTGGGATACATTTAGAGAAAAAGCTACCAAATTGATTGACCAGGATCAAGTAGCTGTGGTTTTCGGGTGTTGGACTTCTGCTAGTCGCAAAAATGTGAAGCCAGTTTTCGAGAGCAAGGATCATATGCTCTGGTATCCTGTGCAGTATGAAGGTCAAGAATGTTCTAAAAACATTTTTTACACTGGTGCAGCCCCAAATCAACAAATTGAACCTTCTGTTGATTGGTTGTTGAAGAATAAAGGTAAAGAGTTCTTTTTAGTAGGTTCTGACTATGTTTTCCCCCGCACTGCTAATAACATTATTAAGGCTCAATTAGAGGCTTTAGGTGGGAAAACTGTTGGGGAAGATTACTTGCCCTTGGGTAATACGGAAGTAACAGCTATTATCACAAAAATCAAGCAGGTTTTACCCAATGGTGGTGTAATTTATAATACTCTTAATGGTGATAGTAATGTTGCTTTCTTCAAACAGTTGAAAGGAGCGGGATTGACACCAGAGAAGTATCCTTCCATGTCTGTGAGTATTGCGGAAGAGGAAGTTAAAGCCATTGGTGTGGAGTATCTAAAAGGACATTATGCTGCTTGGAACTATTTTCAAACAGTAGACACACCTGCGAACAAGAAATTTGTGGCGGCTTTCAAGAAAGAATACGGTGAAGATAGGGTAACAAATGACCCAATGGAAGCGGCCTATATCGCCGTGTATTTATGGAAACAAGCGGTAGAAAAGGCAACTACAACTGACTTAGCAAAAGTCCGGGCTGCGGCCTATGGTCAAACTATAGATGCACCTGAAGGAAAGGTGACTGTTAATGCTAATCATCACATATCAAAAATTGTGCGGATTGGTCAAGTCAGACAGGATGGCCTATTTGACATTGTTTATGCTACTCCCGCACCAGTTGAACCAGTTCCTTGGAATCAATTTGTGAAAGAGACTAAGGGATTTGCCTGTGATTGGTCAGATCCTGCAAAAGGTGGTAAATACAAGAAAGGTTAATTTGGTGGTCAGTTGTCAGTATTTAGTGATACAACAAATTGCATCTCGATGAGGTATGTATGGGCAGGCAAGATTCCCACCCGACAAGAGTTTTACTATTCATATTTGTACTTTGTTTAGTGGCAATTTTGTGATGTGAAAATAACTAAAAAATAACTAATAACTGACAACTGACTATTAAGAATAAATTGATAATTGCGGGGAGAAAATGTTAACAGGTTTTTTGGAAGCTGTCTTTAATGGTATTAGTATTGGTGCTGTTTTATTAATTGCTGCGCTAGGATTAGCGATCATATTTGGCTTAATGGGTGTCATTAATATGGCTCATGGTGAGCTAATGATGTTTGGTGCTTATACAACTTTTGTGGTGCAAAATGTTTGTAAGCAATTGGGTGGGGTTTGGTTTGAAGTTTATATCTTTTTGGCTTTGATTATCGCTTTTATTTTCACTGCTGGTGTGGGATTAATTTTGGAAAAAAGTGTAATTCGTTATCTCTATGGACGACCTTTAGAAACTCTGTTAGCAACCTGGGGAGTAAGTTTAATTTTTCAGCAGTTTGTCCGCAGTGTGAATTTATTATTAGTCATGGGGATGGTTTTGTTTTCTGTTTTGTTTTTTGGGGGTTTATGGATTTTAAATTCTCGGAATAATTTACAGAAAATTCGTAACTGGGTTGTGGGAGTTTTACTATTTTTGTCACTAGGATTGACAATCACAATTTGTAATTTATTGAGTAAAACCTATCAGCAAGCGGTAACTTTACCTTGGTTTGGCGCTCAAAATGTGGATGTTACAGCCCCTAGTTGGTTACAAGCTGGTGTATCTTTAGCTGGTGTACAATTACCTTATGCCCGGTTATTTATTATTGTTTTGACGATTATTTGTGTGGGGGGAATTTATCTATTTTTGCAACGTTCTCATTGGGGATTAAGAATTAGGGCTGTTACTCAAAATCGCAGTATGAGCGCTTGTTTGGGTATTCCCACTCAAAAAGTTGATGCAATTACTTTCGCGCTGGGTTCAGGGTTAGCTGGTGTGGCTGGATGTGCAATTAGTTTACTCGGTTCTGTCGGACCAAATACTGGACAAAATTACATTATTGACACCTTTATGGTGGTGGTTGTCGGTGGTGTGGGTAATTTAGCTGGTACGATTTTGGCAGCTTTGGGAATGGGGACAATTAATTATTTAATTGGTTCGGGAACTTTGGCTTTGTTATTGGGTGCGGTTAAGCCTTTGGCTGATTTATTTAGTTTTTTTGCAACTACAAGTATGGCTAAGGTGATGGTTTTTGCGTTAATTATTGTGTTTTTACAGTGGAAACCTGGCGGAATTTTTCCTCAAAAGGGTCGTCATGTTGATGTTTAAGTCATGGGAAATTAACCGCAGATAAACGTGGATTTGAGAAAATGGATAAAGCAGGAATGATAAAAATTAAAAAGGGGCGGAGTTTAATATTAGTTGAAGTTGGGGTCGTTTGTGCGATCGCTTTAATTTTGATTTTGATGATGCCGGTGTTACTTTCAGATTTTCGTCTGAATTTATTGGGACGATTTTTGTCTCTGGCTATTGTGGCTTTAGGAATTGATTTAATTTGGGGTTATGCTGGTTTATTGAGTTTGGGACATGGGATTTTCTTCGGTTTGGGTGGATATGCGATCGCTATGTACCTAAAATTGCAAGTCCCCACGGGGGAGTTACCGGATTTTATGTCCCTTTATGGTGTTATGGAACTTCCTGGATTTTGGCGGCCTTTTTCTTCTTTTCCCCTGTCTATGGCTGCTGTGGTGATGATTCCGGGTTTGTTAGCAGGATTACTGGGATATTTAGTCTTTCGTAATCGCATTAAGGGCGTTTATTTTTCGATTTTGACTCAAGCTGCAATTATTGTATTTTTCAATTTTTTTAATGGACAACAACAATTTTTTAATGGCACAAATGGGTTGATAGATTTTACCACTTTTCCGCCTTTGTCTTGGGGAGTCAATGGCAGTGGTGCTATAGTTAGTGATAGCAAAACTCAATTTGTTTTTTACGTCTTGACGGTGGTATTTTTGGCAGCTACTTATGGGCTTTGTCGCTGGTTAACTAGTGGACGTTTTGGCAGATTATTAATAGCTATTCGTGATGATGAAAGTCGGGTGAGATTTTCTGGTTACGACCCCACAGATTTTAAAGTCTTAGTATTTGCTGTTTCGGGAGCAATTGCTGGTATAGCTGGGGCATTTTACACCGTTCAAAGTGGTTCTGTATCCCCTAGATCCATGGATATTGGCTTTTCTATTGAAATGGTGATTTGGGTGGCTGTGGGGGGAAGAGGGACATTAATCGGGGCAGTTATTGGCACTTTATTAGTTAATTATGCCCGGACTTTTTTAAGTGAACAATTCGCGGAAATATGGCTATTTTTTCAGGGTATACTATTATTAATTATCGTCATTCTGCTTCCTGATGGCATAATGGGATGGTTAAATCAACAAAATATTCCTTTTGGGAAACGTCAGCAATTAAAACTTTCTGATACCTATCCTAGTTTAGAAGAAGATATGGAGGTGAAACATGAACGCCAAAATCTTAGAAACTGAAGATGTCACCGTTAGTTTTGACGGTTTCAAAGCATTAAATCGCCTAAATTTCAGCATGAATGTTGGTGAATTGCGGGTAGTAATAGGTCCAAATGGGGCGGGAAAAACTACCTTTTTGGATGTGATTACGGGTAAGGTGCAACCAACTATAGGAAAAGTATTATTTAAGGGTAAAAATTTACGTTCTTTAGCTGAACATCAAATTGCACGGCTGGGAATTGGGCGCAAATTTCAAACTCCACGCATATATCTTAATTTAACACCTTTCGAGAATTTAGAAATCACTAGTAATCGTCATAAAAATGTCTTTTCTACCTTGTTTCGTTCTATCAATTATGCGGAAAAAAATAGTCTGAAAGGCTTATTAGCAACAATTGGTTTAACTGCAAAAGCAAATATTCCAGCGGCTTTATTGTCCCACGGAGAAAAGCAACGTTTGGAGATTGGAATGTTAGTAGCACAATCTCCTGATTTATTACTTGTTGATGAACCAGTGGCTGGTTTAACAGATGAAGAAACCTATAATATCGGTAATTTGTTATTAACATTAGCGGAAAGTCATTCAATTCTAGTCATTGAACATGATATGGAATTTGTGCGACAAATTGCTAAGAAAGTGACAGTATTACATGAAGGTTCAGTATTGTGTGAAGGTGATTTTGAGAAAGTCAGAAATGACCCCCGCGTTATTGAAGTATATTTAGGAAAACAGGAAGATAATCACACCCCCCTTAGTCCCCCCTTGTAAAGCTGGGAAACAAGAATCCTGTCCCCTCCCCTTTATCAGGGTAGGGTAAAGTTAGGAAAAATTAAAATAGTTAATCAGGTTAATTTTATAATGCTAAAAATTTCTAATCTTAACGTTCATTATGGTGAAAGTCATATTATCAGAAATGTAGATTTGACTGTATTACCAGGACAGATGGTATGTTTAATTGGCCGCAATGGGGTGGGGAAAACAACCATGCTAAAAACAATTATTGGCTTACTCAAACCCAGCAGCGGAATTATTAATTTTGCAGGGGAGATAATTAACAGTAAACCAACTTATGAAAGGGCGAAAATGGGTATTGGTTATGTGAGTCAGGGAAGGGAAATTATCCCGCGATTAACAGTTAAAGAAAATCTGCTTTTGGGATTAGAAGCTAGACAAAAACCAGTCAAAAAACCAGAAATTCCTCCAGAAATTTTTAGCCTATTTCCAGTGTTAAAAACTATGCTTTCTCGTATGGGTGGAGATCTAAGTGGTGGACAACAGCAACAATTAGCGATCGCTCGTGCTTTAATGGGAAAACCACAACTACTCGTATTAGACGAACCGACGGAAGGTATTCAACCCTCAATCATTTTGGAAATTGAAGCCGCAGTCCGTCAGATTATTGAAACCACAGGGATTTCCGTCTTATTGGTAGAACAGCACTTGCATTTTGTCCGTCAGGCAGATTACTATTATGCTATGCAAAAAGGGGGGATTGTTGCTTCCGGTCTAACTCAGGAACTTAGTCAAGATGTGATTCAAAAGTTTTTGACGGTTTAGTTTAGTGATAATTGATAAAGCCAGGGAATAAATTCCCTGTCTCATAGCAAAAGTCGGTTTTAACCGACTGTTTCGATTAACTTCTCAAATTCACACCAAATTTTTCCACTAAGGCTGTCCGCACTTGATTATGAACTGGTTCAATTTCATTTTCAGTGAGAGTGCGATCGCTCGCACGATATACTAACCGAAAGGCTAAACTGCGTTGTCCTGTGGGGACGTTTTCACCCCGATATTCATCAAACAATTCTACAGAATTTAACAACCCTTTCCCAGCTTTATTAATAACTTTTTCCAATTCGGAAACCGTCACTTTCACAGGGGCAAAAAACGCCAAATCTCTGTCACTAGCTGGATAGTTAGAATAGGAACTGAATTTGGGAACTAGCAAATCATCATGATCCCAGGCATCCAACAGAGCATCTAAATCCAATTGAAACACATAAACGGCTTCTGGTAAATCCTTCTCTCGACGTAATTGGGGGTGAACCTGTCCGAATGTTCCCAGTCTACTACTCTTTACCCATAATGAAGCTGTGCGTCCAGGATGTAAGCGAGAATCTCGATTTTCGGGTTGAAATTCTACCACTAATTTTAGTTGTTTAAAGACACTTTCTAAAATGCCTTTGGCTTCAAACCAAGTAATCGCTTCTTCCTTACCACCTCTTGACCATTTACCGACAGTGATATCACCACCAATAATTCCAGCCAGGATTTCCGCTTCTTGTAAACCCTCTTCTTCGCGCCAGAAAATCCGCCCGATTTCAAAACCGTTTAATGCCCCATTTCCTTGCTCTATATTATATTGAAAAGCGGTAATTAAACCGGAAATCAAATCAGTGCGTAAAGCCGAATATTCAGTAAACAAAGGGTTACTTAAAATGATCTGTTTATCTTCACCTGGTTTCACCAAAGAATAATGAATTAATTCTGTTAAACCTTCAGCGCGGAGATAAGCGCGTAACCTGCGAATTAATTCTTGTTCTAAAGATAGATAACCAGCTTCGGATTTTTCCGGTAGAGTATCACAGAACTTATCATAACCATATAACCGGGCAATTTCTTCAATTAAATCAATTTCCCGTTCTAAATCACGGTAACGATAGGGAGGTACGGTAACTGTCCAATTCCGGTCATCAATTTTGGCTAATTTACATCCTAAAGCCGTGAGAATTTTTTCGACATCTGACCCTTGTAATTCTCCTGTTTCTTGTCCTAATTCAATCGGACCTAGCACTTCATTAACTTTATCTAAACGCAGGTTAATAGAATGTGACCAAGTAGAAATATCTGGACGATAATCGGAAATTTCTTGCTGAACAATCACCCCTGCGGCTAATTCACTAATTAAGGATAAAGCACGGTGACAAGCTATTTCTAATTCGGCACGATTTACGCCCCTTTCGTATCTACCAGAAGCCTCACTTCTTAACCCCGCACTGCGAGAAGAACGCCGAATAGCCACAGAATCAAATAACGCAGCTTCTAAAACTAAACTTTGTGTACCTTCGTGAACTTCTGTTTCTGCACCACCCATAACACCTGCTAAAGCCACCGCTTGATTATTAGCAGTAATTAATAAATTTTGGGTTGATAAATTGCGAATATTTCCATCTAAGGTTTTTAAAGTTTCCCCAGTTTCCGCAAACCGCACACCAATGATTAAATTTTCGCCGCCACCTACAGATTGTAAACGCCCTTTATCGAAAGCGTGAAGAGGTTGTCCTCTTTCTAATAAGACATAGTTAGTGATATCAACTACATTATTAATTGGTCTGACTCCAGCAGCGCGTAAACGTTGTTGCAACCATTCAGGAGAAGCCGCAATTTTGATGTTTTCGACAACTGTACCAATATAAGCAGGACAAGCTTGGATTTCAGAAATTTTTAAAGTGATGCTTTTCCCAGTCTTGGTATTTTCTACTTCTGCAATGGGGGGAATTGATAGTTTTCCGCCAGTTAAAGCTGCTACTTCCCGGGCAATACCCACCATAGATAAAGCGTCAGCCCGGTTAGCAGTAGCGGTGACATCTAAAATCACATCTTCCAAACCCAATAGGGGACGAACATCACTACCCACCATCATGTTTTCTTTAGGGAAGATATGAATACCGTCAATATCAGTGGGTAAACCCAGTTCTTTTAAAGAGCATATCATCCCATTGGAAGGAACACCACGCAGTTTTGCGGGTTTGATTTTTAAATCAATGTTGGGTAAATAAGTTCCTGTGGTGGCGACGGGGACATAGATATCTGCGCGGACGTTCGCAGCACCGCAAACGATATTTACAGTCTCAGCAGCCCCAATATCTACGGTACAAACGCTCAATTTATCTGCGTTGGGGTGGGGTTGACGTTCTAGCACTTTTCCCACAACTACACCATTTGCCCAAGTGCGGCGGTCTTCTATATCTTCTACTTCAAACCCTGCCATTGTCAAGGTTTCCGCCAGTTCTTCTGGGGTGAATTTGATTTCTACAAGTTCTTTTAACCAGGTTAGAGAAATACGCATGGAGTCTGTTTGTTTAGATTTGTCTTTCGCTCTAATTTTATATATTAGGTGAAAATTATGAGATTTTTTTGGTTTACATCCAGGTGCAGAAAATTTGTAGAGACGTTCCATGGAAGGTCTCTACATTCTATTATGATTAATTAAGTAGATATCAGAATCTATTCCGATGGGAGATATGTCCTTGCAGCAGTGCTTCGCTATCGCTATCTGAAATTTCCCAAATTTTGTATATACTCAAAACGGCTAAAACTTGGACTTTTTTATAATACAAATAACAGTCTCAAAGCCTCTCCCCGTTGCAGGGAGAGGTTTTGAGAGGGGTTTCATATTTAGTTAAACAATAAACCGTTTGCAGTATAAAAACTGTCCTCCAAGGTATTCAAAAATCCGATAGCGGAGCGTGGCGTTAGCCATAATTACCGATTGTGACACCAGGGGGTGCGGAAGGTGGGCTATAAATGCGGTTTTTCCATACTAATTATTCAAGTGCGGAATGTGGGATAAATAGCAATGGATTCAATCACCGCAGTCATCGCTAAAAAAGCGTGCCAAAAACAAAAACCGCCTCTAAGTAAATAGAGGAGGCATTGTTGGATGAAAAAATAAACCTGGCATCGAGCTATTTTCACGTGGGGCTACCCCCAAACTATCGTCGCCGCAGCAGCGTTTCACCTCTGAGTTCGGGAAGGGATCAGTGTG
>NZ_JADEVZ010000110.1 GCF_015207875.1 Dolichospermum sp. LEGE 00240 | reverse complement strand
AGGTATATTACTAGCAGGAGGTGTTGCTGGTTTTGTTGTAGCTACAGGTGTACTACTAGCAGGAGGTGTTACGGGTTTTGTTATACCTATAGGTATATTACTAGCAGGAGGTGTTACGGGTTTTGTTATACCTATAGGTATATTACTAGCAGGAGGTGTTACGGGTTTTGTTATACCTATAGGTGTACTACTAGCAGGAGGTGTTGCTGGTTTTGTTATACCTATAGGTATATTACTAGCAGGAGGTGTTGCTGGTTTTGTTGTAGCTACAGGTGTACTACTAGCAGGAGGTGTTACGGGTTTTGTTATACCTATAGGTATATTACTAGCAGGAGGTGTTACGGGTTTTGTTGTAGCTACAGGTGTACTACTAGCAGGAGGTGTTGCTGGTTTTGTTATACCTATAGGTATATTACTAGCAGGAGGTGTTGCGGGTTTTGTTATACCTATAGGTGTACTACTAGCAGGAGGTGTTGCGGGTTTTGCTGTAGCTACAGGTGTACTACTAGCAGGAGGTGTTGCGGGTTTTGTTATACCTATAGGTGTACTACTAGCAGGAGGTGTTGCGGGTTTTGCTGTAGCTACAGGTGTACTACTAGCAGGAGGTGTTGCTGGTTTTGCTGTAGCTACGGGTTTGCTACTAACAGGAGGTGTTGCGGGTTTTTGTTTGGACATATTTACTCCAGAGTTTATAAAATTGACGTTAAAAGTGTTACAAAAAAACTATAGACTTCAACAGGCATCTTTATAGGACTTACGCAAGTGTCACACCAAAAATCTGTTGTAGGGTGCGTCAGACTGCATAAATCCTGCAAATAAACAGATTGTTGATATTTGACGCACCCTACCAATGTGCCAGTTGCGTAAGTCCTGCTTTAAAAACCAAAACTATTGCAGAGAAGTACAATGTAAAGACTCTACGGGTATTTCACTACCTACTTTTACACTCAAAAATCTGTCGGTCATATCTAAATCTGCTGGATGATGAAGATGGGTTTGCAGGAATTGTAGTAATTTCACAAGTTAAATTTTTGAGAGACCTTGTGTCTAGTTGCAACACGACTGTTTGTGGTAGTTGTCCCGATTGACCCAAACTTTGTGCTATCTCACGCTTAGACTGTAGGTCAGCTTTGGAAGAGTTAACATTAACTAAACTTAAACCAAAGACAGTAGATACAGTAATAGCAGAAACAGCGATCGCAGATGATATGATCTTATTCATGTCAATTCCCCCGTTTGAATAACGTACAAATTCTTATTGGGAGTAAATGCAGATAAATATGAAATTCACTACCCGACCCACAATAAATTACGATAGTTTTAAAACATACTTACTTTAATATGCCCAAAAGAGGATGTAAAGCCCTCAAAGGTATGTGGAAGTGATATAAAAGTCTTTAAACGTAATATTATGTCACCCATAAAAGCGATCGCAGATGATATGATCTTATTCATGTCAATTCCCCCGTTCAAATAACGTACAAATCTTAATTTTCAGAGATGCCTAAGTAGGTGAACAGAAAAATTTAAAGGTATATAACGGTATGTAAAGTTGTCTCAATGCGAGATTCTGATTGAGTTTCAGGCATTTTACAAAACGCAATACTCTCATTTTTATTTTGTTTACCTACTTATTTGATTATTTAATTCTGATAAATCCAGCGTTTTCAATCAGTTGTTGACCCTGATCTGTTAATAACCAATCTGCATAAGCTTTTCCAGCTTGTTCTTCTGATTGACCGTTTTGTTTTATAATCACAAACAAATTGCGAGTGATGGGATAGTTTCCATTTCGGATGTTGTCATAGTTAATTTTGTTACGCCTCCGGGGACATTTGGATTGTGGTATTCGGGGTAATTTATATGGTGGCACCAATGAGGTCTTTATCTGTCCAATTGGCAGGGATTTAATATTACATTGACTGACAATCTCTGAAGCAGAAGCGTAGTAAATTCCGCCAGGAGTACTGGCTATTTCTTTGATGGCTTCCGTAGTTGTACCAATGTAACGAACGTTGTTACCAAATTTATCTTTGTTAAGAACATATTCAATAAAAAAATCTGTCGTACCACTAGCTTCTTGATCACGAGATAAGGGGACAATAGGTAAATTTGGACCACCTAATTCTTTCCAGTTGGTAATCCTACCAGTATAAATATCTTTGAGTTGGGTAATGGTTAATCCAGGAATATTTAAGTTATCATTGACTCCGATCACAATGGCATCAATTGCTACGGAAATTGCTTTTAAACTAAAACCTTTTTGTTTAGCTTGGGTATTTTCCTCTCGTCTGAAAGAACGAGAAGATTGAATAAAAGCCATTTGATCGTCTATCAACATTTTAATCCCAGTTACGGAACCTGGGTCACTGGAAGGTGGTTGTATGTAGCGTAAAACAAACTGAGGACAAACTCTTTGCAGTACAGAATCTACTTTTAGGCGAATAGGAGACCAGCTTGTACTACCACCATAATTAAAAATCCCTTGGGGAATATTGGAGACATCACAATTGTTTTTACGAACAACATTAAACGGTTCTTGAAATTTAGGTAACGGTTTTGCTTGGGACGGTAGTATATTGACATCTAATGTACTTAACAAAATACTAGATACAGTAATGGCAGAAATAGCGATCGCAGATGATATGATCTTATTCATGTCAATTCCCCCGTTTGAATAACGTACAAATTCTTATTGGGAGTAAATGTAGATAAATATGAAATTCACTACCCAACACACAATAAATTACAATAGTTTTCAAACATACTGAATTTAATACGCCCAAAAGAGAATGTCAAGACCTCAAAAGTATGTAAAAACGTGAAAAAGTCTCTAAAAGTAATATTCTGTCACCCATAAAAATCTTCACAAACGCCATTAGTCAAAAATTTATCTCTTACACCAAACCCGCGAAGGCGGGTTTTGTCTGTGTAGCCGTGACTTCCAGTCGCCAGGCTAACAAGTTTCCAACCCGCGAAGGCGGGTTTTGTCTGTGTAGCCGTGACTTCCAGTCGCCAAGCTAACAAGTTTCCAACCCGCGAAGGCAGGTTTTGTCTGTGTAGCCGTGACTTCCAGTCGCCAGGCTAACAAATTTCCAACCAGCGCAGATGGGTTTTGTCTGTGTAGTCTCCCCAGAAGATGTATTAAAAGCATGATAGAATATCAAAAAGTCTTGACTTGAAGGGGGGGAGTAGTGTTAAATATTGAAGAAATAATTGAAATTGCAGATAACCAAGTCTTTGAGCATCAAGGACACCATCTCAATGATTTACAAAGAGCTATCCTGGAAGGGACACTACAGGGTAGAACTTACGCAGATATCGCCACAGAACACCACCACAGCGAAAAATACATCAAGGATAGCGCCAGTAAACTGTGGAAATCCTTATCTCAAGCAGTTGGAAAAAAAGTTAATAAATTTAATGTCAAGTCAACTTTAGGTAGATGTAGTTTCTCTTCAACTAATATTTTTAAAGGAATACAAATCAATAGTGGTAATTTTTTTAAAGAATCTGCACCATCACCAGAAAATCATGAAATTATCCATAAACAAGAACAGATAACCTCTCATCTAGACTTAAAAGATGCACCTGAAATCGGTGATTTTTATGGACGCAAAGTAGAATTATCATTACTACAACAAAAAATCCTCCAAGGAAAATGTAATTTAATAACTTTACTGGGTATTAAAGGTATTGGAAAAACTGCTTTAGCTTTAAAATTAGTTGATCATATCAAAGAAAATTTTGAGTTCGTTATTTATAAAAGTTTAAAATCTCTACCCAGTTTAGCACAACTAATCACAGAGATAATTTACCCTCATGATCAGCTTATTCCAGATAATTCACCTCATCAACTTTCACAATTTAAAAAAGCCATAGAAAAACACTCTTACCTGATTATCATTGACGATGTTAACTGTATTTTTTCAAGGCATCAAGTATCAGGTAAATATCAACAAGGGTATGAAGAATATGGGAATCTATTTAAATTATTATCAACAACCAAACATCAAAGTTGTCTAATTATCAATAGTAGTGAGGAAATTCGTGAATTATCAATCCCTAGATCCCCAACTTCTTTGAGAAGTCGGGAATCTGAAAGTCATGTTTTCACCTTGGAATTATTGGGATTAGATGATGATGGTGTAAACATTCTTAAAAAATATGGCTTAAAGAATGAGGAAAATTATCAAAAATTGCTGAATATTTATCAAGGAAACCCCCAATATTTACAAATCATTGGTTATCTTATTCAAGAATTATTTGCAGGTGACACCAATAAATTCTTGCAGCTAGATCAACCTTTCATAGATATTGAATTAACGGCTTTTTTAGAGCAAAGTTTAGATATCTTACCACCATCAGAAGTAGAATTATTGCATTTTATAGCTAGTCAAAATGGCTCAATTTTATTAAGTGAACTGGAAAATAGTCATCAAGTTTATGAGCCAATAGTTAGTAGTATTCAATCCCTAAAAAGGCGTTTTCTTGTTTCTACCCAACAAATAAATGCAGAAGTGAGTTTAGAGATTTCACCTCTGATTAGGAAATTTTACCACAAACTAGATCCCCGACTTCTCAAAGAAGTCGGGGATCTAAATGGGATCTAAATTAAATTGTATCTGGATCAATATTTAATTCTCGCAACTTTGCTGCTAACCGTTGAGCTTTTTCATCAAACATTGTTGCTCTTTGAGCTTCAATTGCTGCTCTTTGTGCTTCAATTGTTGCTCTTTGTGCTTCAAATTCTGCACTTTCTTCCGGTGTAGGAACTAAATATCCAGCAGATGTAAAATACCTTAATAAACCCCGGTCAATTCCCAAATATAAACCTAATTCTTGACTCCATAAATGTCCCTTTTCATTCGGTTCTACAACTTGATATTTACCATGTATTAAATAAAAACCTGCAAATTCTAAGCTATAGGGATCAAACCAAAAATACTCAGGTGTGCGGAAAATATCTTGATAAAGTTCTTTTTTAGTTTCTCTGTCAGTTTTCGCTGTGGTTGGTGAAAGAATTTCCACAATCAGGTTAGGATATTTGCCATTTTCTTCCCATACAACCCAACTTTTTCTAGTTTTTCGTTCTGTTCCTAAAACCACGAAAAAATCTGGACCTCTAACGTCTTCTGATTTTTTTTGATGAGGACTATAGTAAATACTCAGATTTCCGACAGCATAAAAATCAGTTCTGTCTTTCCATAACCATTTGAGTGATTTTATTAAGATCATTATTTGTTCGAGATGCAGTTCTGTTTCCACGGGAGGTTCATCACTATATAGGTCACTGGGTGGGAAAATTATCTCTTCTGATATATCTTCTAAGATGTTAGGTTGTAATTCCAGTGCTTGAGTAATCATCATGATATGATACCAAGTAATTATTGGTTTATTGTAGCATTAATTGTCTGAAATGGCTTACGCCACGCTTCGCTATCAGGATATCCAGGATTTTAGGATTTACAGAATTTTATTTATCATTTATGATGATTGTTACTTGAGTTTGGACTAAAATAAAATTGATATCCGATTATTAACATCAAAATGGAAGTTCTTCAACTTACAACGATAGTGGATTCATCAGGTCATTTGCATCTTGACATTCCCACACAACTTGATCCGGGAGAAGTAAGTATTGTGCTGGTAATTAATCCAGTTGTCCCATCTAAAGATCAAAATCTCAAGTATGATTTTTCTGATTTGGTAGGACGGTTAAATTGGCAAGGAGATGCAGTAGTGATGCAAAGGACATTAAGAGATGAATGGTAATCGCTATGTGCTAGATACGAATGCGATCATTGCCCTGTTACAAGGTAATACCCAACTTATTCAATTACTTCAAAATGCTAATTGGATTGGGATTTCGATTATTAGCCAGATTGAATTTTTGGTTTTTTCTGGGCTAACCCAAAGCGATCTCCAACTTTTTCAACAATTTATTCAGCGAGTGGAAATTGTTGGTTTGGCAGCAGGTGATCCGGTATTAGTTGACAAGATTATCGAAATTCGTCAGCAATATCGGTTAAAATTACCTGATGCAGTAATTGCTGCAATAACAATTCAAAATTCAGCAAGCCTAGTGACTGCTGATCAAGAATTTGCAAAGATCAACAGTTTGAAGATCATTAATTGGTAGCGATCGCCTCGCCTGCTATAATTACCATTAACTATTCATTATGTTTGCTATTGTTTGTTCAAATTTATCACATTCTTGTACTAGTCTATCAACTATTTTGCAGAAATAATTAATATCAATTAAACTCATTTCTGCATTATGAATAATTGAAAAAACCTGCTTATCTTCTATCTTTTCTATACACCAAAAACCGAATTTATATCGTGCATTACTTATCAATAGCCAAGTAGATAAACTATGCGGTATATCATCTGTATCATCAAATTTTAAACTACTTGGACAAGAAAATTCTAGAGTCGAATCGTATTTGAGAATAAATACAGTTTGTGTACTACCAGAATCCATACTAAATCTCATGATAGCTCTTGTATCATTAATACTATAAAGATCCCAGCCAACAGTTCGGCAGAAATTCTCTATTGTTGATCGAAATTTGAATGAAGATAATAAGTCTTTATCAATAGCCATTGGTTCATCTCCTAAATTAACGGGTTTAGTAGTAGTAGTTAGCATCATCCATTCTCTTCCTCCACAAACTTGACATTCAGAAGGTTTCATCAGAGATACAACTTCACAGCCACAACTTTTACATTTGTATGTTTTTTTCATGGAAGTTAAAAATTCATAATTAACTTATTTTTGGCATCTTTATTTTTAGGTAAAGTACCATTATTATAAAGATATTTAATCTGTTGCTGTACTTGAGTTATTTGAGGTCTTTTTTCAGGACTTAAAATTAACATTTTTCCTATCAGATTACGCACTTCTGTATCTAGTGGCGTTTGAATCATAGTTCCCCGTAATTTACTTTTACTCTGTGGTAATGGTAATTCAAGTTTTTTTCCATCTAGAACTGCTTCATGGGCATAAGTATAGCTTCCTGATAAAAATGGACGACTACCAGTCCAATATTCACATAAAATTAACCCCAAGGAAAAAATATCAGATTTTTTGTTTGGTGCTGGTGTTTCTCCATTTGTAGAAATATGTTTAGCAAATTCAGGTGAATAATATACTGGATCACCTACTAAAAATTCCACTGCTATTGATTCTCCTTCAATAATACTGCTATCAAAATCAATAATTTTGGCAACTTGTTTTCCTTCCCATTCTTGAATTAGGATATTGTCTGGTTTTAAATCAAGATGAACAATGCCATTGTAATGTAAAATATTAAGCGCTCCTACCGCTGTTAGCATGACAAATAAACGCTTTTTTGGTTCTAATGTATGTATGACTTTTGATAAAGAGCTAGTATCTACTTTTTGACAAACTTTAAAGAAATGTTCACCATTTTCATTACCATATTTAAAAAAGTCTACCATGACAACAACTGAACCACCCGCACCACAAGCAGATAGTGCTTCTTGAATCAGTAATTGTTTTCTAGCAAATTTATCGCATTGATCACGACGCTTTTGTTTACTTTTTTCGCCTCCTGGTGCTTTTTCTCCTGGATATACGGGACTCAGAAATTTTTTCACAAAATATTCATTACCATCATTTATATTTACAGCAAAACCCCATTGACATTGCCCACCATTAGCACTGTCAAATTCACGGGTTACTAAATATTTATCAGCAATTAGATCACCTGTTTTATAAGACATTGATTACTATCTCCTATTATTTAATCTATTTAAAATACTTTGATATTTTTGTTGCGTTTTATCATCTAAAGGCAAATTTAATTGTGTGAGTTCTTCTAGAGTATTTGATGCAGCTTTAAACTCTCCTTGTATTTCTTGTACTCTTGCAATATAGTAGTAAATTAAAGGTTTTTTAGCATAACATATCCCTGAAGTAATTATACGTTGACAGAACTTAATTACTGGATTGACTGGTTTACGGTTATTAAAATTTGATTGGGGTTCACTAAGATAAGCGATAAAAGAATCTAAATCTAGATTAAAATTCATAGAATTTACATAATCGAAATCTATGGATTTTTCCGAACCTTTACAATCAAAAAATTTCTCATAAAATTCAACCGCTTTTTCCCAATTTTTTAATTCATAGTGAATTTTAACTAAAATTTGATATGCTTCTATTTTTTCTGATAATTGATCAATAACTTCTTCAATCTGAGAAGCAGCAAAGTCTAAAAGTTTAGTTTTTTCCTGATAATTACAGGGTTGTTTTGCTAATTCATAATAAATAACTCCTGATAGATATTTAGCAGCACTGTTGTATGGTTGTAATTTTAAAGCTTGTTCACATAATTCCTTTGCTTTTAGAAACTGATAATTTGCATAACAAGAGTTAGCATCATCTAAAAGCTTTTTAATTTTAGCTTCTTTTTGTTCGTTAAATGTTTCAGTAAGTTGTTTACATCCTTTACTTGTACTTGCAACTGAAGTAGAAGATTTATCTTCTAAAACAGTAGCAATAGGTGGACTATCCTGAATAGATGGCAAATAATGTTCATAGTGAGGTTTATACTCTTCCCATAGATTTTTTAATTCATCATAGTTATTAGCATCATAAACAAATTTTTGTTTAAGATATCCCAATCGCTTTTGATAAGCATCTTTGATATCTGGTATTTTTTTAAAACCAACTACATAAATAATCAAAGAAACGTCATCTTGTTTAATTTCAGTATATTTTTGCTCAATTAAACCTTGCCAATCATTCGTTTTCTTTGTAGTGCCTTTTGAATCATAAAGTGTTTGTAGCAGCAATCTTTCAAACTCCCAAGGAGCGGAAAAATACTGAAAGCAACCATCAGTACAAGCTAGAAAACAGCCCGGTTCTTGAAATTTATGACTCTGAAAACGGATTTGCCATTTGGGATTAATATCAGCAGTTAAATATTGAGACATGGGCGGATCTTGTCTGAGCATCTCAAAGGCATCTTTGGGAGTTACTAAATCATCCTTAGTTAATTGCTGTAAACCCTTAGTAGGGCTGAGAAAATAAATTCGTGAATCTCCCATCCAAGCTAAATTAACTTCAAAAATTTTATCCTGAGTTTGTTGTTTGGGAATACTAGCTAAAGCAATTGTTGTGCAAAGTTTATGCTCTACTAAAGAACCTTTAAGCCGAGATGAAGTGGTTCGCATATTATTATCGTCTGCGGCTTTTTTCAGTGCTTGACAAATTTCATCCTGTAATTGGATAGCGTTATTTTGTGTTATTTCACCATTCCATTTTTCAAAAAATTCTTCACTAGTTTTAGATGCTATTCTCGAAGCAATCCGTCCCCCAGTTTCATCATTATAACCAGCAGAACGACCTCCTAAACCATCAAATACTCCCATCAAATGAATTTGCGTTTGGTTATGCTTGTAAGTTTTTACCAGGTTAGCATCTTCACCTTTATCTTTAGCTACTTCTAGATTTACTTCTACCTTAAATTCCATAACTATTACTAAAGTCCTTATTCAAGTTTTTACTTTAATTGAGAAACTTAACTTAACCACTCATATTTTCATGATTAAGTTAACTATCGTTGCTTATATACTGCTCCAGATACCCGTACCCAACACATCTAATATTTGATCTTTGTCTACTTTTTCTAATCCATTACCTGCTTCAGAAACATAATGAACTGTATTTTCCCAACTGCTTACAACTGTCCAAGGTTCAACATCAGGAGCAAATAGTACCAATCGTTTAGCTGATACTGGCATATCGTGCCAATAATCTGTTAATTCATCAAAGGTTTTTGGGGGATTATTAGGGTAATAATTAAGTTTTCCACCTTTTTCTAAACTATGAGCGCCGGCATTTGTGTAAACAACTACGACATATCTTTTCTTACTAAAATCCCCTTTTTCCTAGTCGGATTTAAGTGCTAATCCAACTGCTTCTAAGCCATTTCTGAGTCCATTACTACCACCTTCAGCTTTAATTTTAGAGATAAAATTAGTAAAATCGGAGGACTCAGATGGTAAGTCAAAAAATTTAGAAGACTGCATGACAATTCCTGGTGAATCTGCCCAATGATCCCGAAATACAATTACCTTAGCTCTAAGTTTGTGAATTTTTTTACTCCTTGCTTTCATTTTGGCTTCTATCTGCTCGTAAAAACCTAGAGCATTTGATTTCACTTCTTCAATGAACGAACTCATTGAACTTGTGCCATCAATACACATGACTAAATCTATTGCGTAGGTTACACCTTGATTGGCAGCCATAGCTCATTTGCTTATATACTGTTAGCGATCGCATTTAATATTTGATCTTCGTCTACTTCTTCTAATCCATTACCTGCTTCAGAAACATAATGAACTGTATTTTCCCAACTGCTTACAACTGTCCAAGGTGAAGCATCAGGAGCAAATAGTACCAATCGTTTAGCTGATACTGGCATATCGTGCCAATAATCTGTCAATTCATCAAAGGTTTTTGGGATATTTTCAGGGTAGTTACTGGGTTTTTCACCTTTTTCTAAACTATGGGCGCTGGCATCTGTGTAAACAACTACAACATATCTTTGCTTGCTAAAATTCCCTTTTTCCCAATCGGATTTACAGCAGTTTGCGATCAAGTCCAGTACAAAAATAGCTATCTAAATAGGGTCAAAAAACAATCCACAATGATTAAACCAATTGAGAGCATTTTCATCAGTAATAGCATTAACCGCCATAGTAATTGC
>NZ_JADEVZ010000163.1 GCF_015207875.1 Dolichospermum sp. LEGE 00240 | reverse complement strand
ACTGTTCTCTAGTTAAGTTGCTGGAGTATACTTTACTCATTGCTCTCTACGGTTCTGTATCTTTGTATTTACAGATTATACCCGGAGAGCTTTTTTTACTCAACTTCTAACTTTTCAAACACCCTCTTACCTATAGCTTAGTTACAGGAACAGGTGCAACTGATAATAGTTTATTCACCATTACCAATAATCAACTCACAACCAATACTGTATTTGACTTTGAAACCAAAAACAGTTACAGCGTTCGAGTTAGAACCACAGACCAAGGTGGGTTATCTTACGAGAAACAATTAATTATTGGAGTAAGTGATCTTAATGATAACGAAAGCTTTACCACCACACCCCAAAAAGATATCATAGATGCTGAATATGGAGACGACAGCATTACCAGCACCTTTGCCAATTTACAACAAAATGACACCATCAAAGGTGGTAATGGCACAGATACCTTAATTATCACCGGGGGGACAGTTGATGATAGTATCTCCATAAATGCCAATAACACCACCAATCAATTAGATATTCCAGGGACAACAGTATTCGGATTCGAACGCTTCGATTTCAGTAGCTTTACAGGTACTGTCAGTTTTGGTGGTACTGCTGGTAATGATTGGGTTAAAGGTGGTACAGGAAATGATGATTTAACCACTGAAGGTGGTAATGACTATCTGAACGGGGGAACAGGTGCAGATTTATTAATCGGTGGTAGTGGGAATGACACTTATGTGGTAGATAATGTGGGAGATGTCATTGTTGAATTTTCCAATCAGGGTATTGATACCGTTGAATCATTTATCACCTGGACATTAAAAACCAACCTAGAAAATCTCACTTTAACCGGAACGACGGCTATTAATGGTACAGGTAACACCCTCAATAATACCCTCATTGGTAATACTGGCAATAACATTCTTAATGGTGGTGCGGGCACTGATACCATGATTGGTGGTACAGGTAACGATTCCTATTATGTGGATAATACAGCAGATATCATCACAGAAAATCTGAATGAAGGAACTGATGTCGTTTTCAGCGGTGTAACTTACACCCTAACCACCAACTTAGAAAACCTGACTTTACAAGGAACAATCGCTATTAACGGTATAGGTAATAACCTCAATAATATCATTACAGGTAATACTAGCAATAACATTCTTAATGGTGGCACTGGTGCTGATACCATGATTGGTGGTACAGGTAATGATTCCTATTATGTGGATAATACAGCAGATATCATCACAGAAAATCTGAATGAAGGAACTGATGTCGTTTTCAGCAGTGTAACTTACACCCTAACCACCAACTTAGAAAACCTGACTTTACAAGGAACAATCGCTATTAACGGTATAGGTAAT
>NZ_JADEVZ010000011.1 GCF_015207875.1 Dolichospermum sp. LEGE 00240 | reverse complement strand
CCCCCTCCCCGCAAGCGATGAGGGGGCTATGATGTATCTCATGCAAGTGCATACCGCTATATACAACAGGAAATTAACTGATGATGCTTTTGATATCAATTCCTAATATTGCCAATTGCTGATTTATCCAATCTGTAGCTGTTGCTTTATCGGTTTCAATGGCTTTTTCTACTCCTATTTTAGCAATTTCTAGAAGTTGTTTGGATTTTAGTTTTAAATCAGAACTTTCAAGCAAGTTTGAATTAATATGCTGTTGAAATTGAACATCAAAAATAGGTATGGGTAAAGATTTTATAGAAGTTTGAGTTACAAGCGGTTGAACAGAACCAAAGCTAGTGTAGGGGGCTGTTCTATCAGTTCAAATAAAACACTGGGGAGATTTTGCAGTAATGTGTAAAATATCGTGTCTGTCTTCATATCTTGTTGTTAACTATTATTCTAACGGAAAACCGCCATATTTTTCAATAATTTGATCAATATCTTCCATAATCTGAATAGTTTCCGATATGATGGAAATAATATTTTGATAATGGCTAATATCATCAAAATTCAATTCTCGTCCTTTTCTATCTTTCAACCATTTTTGACAAACTTGATAACCACCTATATAAAAATTCCAAATTGGTTGCGGAACTTGATCAAAATACTGTTCAGAATTAATCCATATTTGTTGATGATTTTCATTATATTTCACTTGTTCCACAATATCAGAACCAGGAATAGGATAGGTAGAAATTTCTGTTCCTGTTTCTTTCATTAAATGATATTTGACTAATTTATCACCTTTAATCACTAACTCCCAAAAAAGCGCGGAATTGGAAGTTAAAGGAACACGAGGAAAATCAATCTTTAAAAATTCGGCGTAACGTTGACGGTAGTTAGGAGAATGAAAGATAGCGTAAATGTAATTAAAAATATCCTCTGGTCCAAAGGTTTTATTTTTATCTCCTTTTCCATCAAAAATAAATTCTAAATCTAGTTTTTGAGAAAATTCTGTAATAAATTCTGGGGATAAATTCGGTTTACGTCCTCCAGGTGCGTTAGTTGGTGGAGAATCAAATAAAGTTGGGGTATCGGTCGGGTGAAGATAGAGAGGGAAAATACTTGCATTATCTAAAGAAGAAATTATACATTTATCTGTAATTTGATCACTAACAAAAAAATTATCTACTATTTCATTACGAGGTCTTCTTAAAGTGGCTAAAGCCAAATTTTCACCTTTAATAATATGATTCATTACTTCACTTCTAGGCATACAATGAAAGCCTCTAGAATTACCTGTATAATAAGTAAATCTTTGATCAAAGGGACGATACATAATGGGAAAAACTTGTGATTTAGATAAGCCAGAATTTTTAATGTCTTTTTGCGCTAAATTTATTGACCAGTCTCTTGCATCTTTATCTAAGTCAAAATAACTTCTTGCGTCTTCTGGTAATAAATCAATAAATTTATTTATGGTTTCCCATAGTTTATTGTGGGTAAATTGAATTGTTAAATTATCCCTAGCTGTAGCGACACCTAAACTATTAATTAAGAGAATATCAGTAATTTTTGGCGCATTTTCATATTCAGACTTTAAATTAATATTTTGAGGTTGAAAAAGATAAAATTCAAACTCAGGCTTCAAAGTTGTCCACTCAGTTGAACTAATATCATTTTCAGCTAACCAATGATATTTACCACCAACCAACTCTTTATTTTCATAAACCTCTCTCATACCCCATAAATCAGCATGATAAACAGATGCTAACTTTTGCTGACTATTTTCATATTTAATAAAAATACTGATTGCTACACCTTGCTGAATATCAAATACATTTTTATCCGGTGAACCGTCAGGACAAACTTCTTTTTTCTTGCTATTCCCATGTAAATCTAAAACATAAATCTCATCAAAAGTTTGCATCAAATTTTGACGCATTCCCCGAAAAGTGGGATTATCTAAATAACCATGATTCGTAATTAAAGCCACAATACCATAACCGGTTTCGGAAACTCGATGTTGAGCAAAACGGATAAACTTTACATAATCATCTAATAATCCTTTCGGGTTTCTTTCTCCTAAAGGTTTCCCGTCTACTTGATAATAATCTCGAACTAATCCCACAATCCAAGGGTCAGTATTTATAGATTCATAAGAATAGGGAGGATTTCCTAAAATTACCATCACAGGAACATCTTGTTTTATATCCTTTGCTGCTTCTGCTTCATCTCTAATTCTGTTCATAAAACCATCAGCAGCAGGAATTTGAAAAGCCTCTTGTAATGTATTTGTTAAATAAATCCTTAACCGTTCATCAGAACTAAAATCATAACCCAATTCTTGCAACTGTAAACCTAATTTCATGTGTGCTACAGTATAAGGTGCTATCAACAATTCAAAGCCAAATAATCGAGGTAATAAATGTTGACTAAGAGGATGTTTGAAAAGTTTTTAATGTATAAATAAACCCCTCTCCAAACCTCTCCCCGACGCGGGGAGAGGCTTTGAAACCCCCATTCCCTTGTAGGGAAGGGGGGAAGGGGGGTTAGGTTTCTAGAGATTATCGGGTTCATCTAATACTTTTCAAACAACCTCTAACATAACTTGACCACATCCCCTTTTGATTTTTAAACTTATCATAAATAAAATCAATTACACTGTGCATAAAAGTTCCCGTACCCACCGCAGGATCTAAAATCAAAACTTGATGGGTTTCTATAGTTCCCTCACCCTTGGGATTGGGGATTTTAATCTTTTTAGAATCTGCTAAACCTTTACTAATATTAAACTTATGTTTGAGAATATAATCCACACTTTTAACAATATAATCAACCACAGGTTCAGGAGTATAATAAACCCCTCTTGATTCTCGCATTTTTGGATCATATTCTGCCAAAAACGTCTCATAAAAATGCACAACAGGGTCTTCCCTACGGGTACGTTTACCAAAATCTTTGAGAATTTCTGCCATTTCCGTTTGTTGCAGAATATTCGCTAAATTATCCACAGCCCAACTAATTCTATCATCTAAATCTGGTCCGGCTATTTGTCCAAAAATACTCCTTAAAAAAGGGTTGGTTTTCGGTAATTTAAAAGCTGCTGTTTCCCGCGAAAAAGTATTAACATTATCAGTGTTACACCGCGCTGCAAATAACCCATAACAAATAGTTTGGGCGTACATATCTGCAAACTGTTCCACCGTCAAATCTTTAATTAATACTCGTTGAAATGACTCTAGCTGCTGACGTAACATTCCCCCATTATCCACATCATTTAACGCCGTTTTGATAGCATCTCTCATTAATTGGGCTAAACTAGCCATACGTTTAGCTAAATCCTTCGGTGTGGTCACTTGGGGAACTTTAGCTAATAAAAATTGCCGTAAAAGTTGATCAACTTCCTGTATTCCTTGTTTATCAACTTTGATTTTTTTGTTTTTATCAATTGTTCCTAAAGAAGCAGATAATTTTAATTCTCCTTGAATATACCAGCGAAATTCTAAATAATCAGTTAAAATCAAATTACCCAAAGCCTGAAAATAACGCCCCATTTGGGCAGTTTTTTCTACTTTCTTGAGAGAAATACCAATATCTTTAGCTTCAATATGTCCAATTTCTAAAATACCATTTTTCACTACAAAATCTGGCGCACCGCAAGCTATTCTTTTTGGTTCATTAATAGCTTGAATTTGAGAATCTAAAGATTCCATTAATTTTTTTAATGCTGGGCGATATGTATGTTCTGTGGCATTTTGTTGTTGATAAATTTGTGTAACTTCTTGAATGTAGGTTTGTAGATTATTCATATAATATATAGGATTTGAAAACAATTTAGATTGAATTAAGTAATAAGTAACTCAACTTTAAAAATGACCTTTCTCTCCAAATCTGCCCTCAATCATATTCTGCCACTAACTCCCGTTTCATTAATGCCATAAATATGATGAATAACATGAGGATACTTTTCTCTAGCCATTTTACTGGCTACTTCCTTATCTTGATCAATAAAATAATCACCGCTATCAGGTTCAATAGCAATATACCAACCATAATATTTATCTAATATTTCTGGTTTTAACCGCTCAAAAATTACCCAACAACGATCAGAAAATGCCTGTCTTCTAGCTCTATCTTCAGCTTTTTGTTCTTCTGTCCATTGAATTTCGGGAAATACTCGACCACGACGGACAACTCTTTGGGGTGTGGATTGTGTCATCTTGATCACCTGCTTAAAGTTCATCCTAAATTTTAGCATATTCGAGTCCTCTCCCAGTCAGGGAGAGGTAATTTTCAACTGTTATATCATTACTGGAGTTGGTGTTTTTTCCTGCTTTTGGAAGGGGGGACGCATTTCCAAACCAAGCAAGTTCAACATTTCTTTGTCTGCGTCATAATCAGGACAAGGAGTAGTCACCGTCAACATTTTGTTATCATCGCTGGAGAAGATGGAATTTGCACCAGCCATGAAGCATAAAGCTTGTTCTACTTGGGAAAGTCTCGCCCTACCTGCACTTAACCGCACGTCAGATTTAGGCATAATAATTCTAGCAGTCGCAATCATCCGCACTACATCCCAAATGGGGACATCTGGTTGATTTTCTAAAGGTGTACCGGGAACTTGGGAAAGAATATTGATGGGTACAGATTCGGGGTGAGGTTGTAAATTTGAGAGAGTATGTAACATTCCCACCCTATCGCTAATATTTTCCCCTAAACCGAGAATACCGCCCGAACATACGGTAACATTAGTTTGGCGAACATTGGCAATTGTATTCAGGCGATCGCCATAAGTTCGAGTTGTAATTACAGTGCTGTAATATTCCTCTGAGGTATCAAGATTATGGTTATAAGCATATAATCCCGCATCCTCTAACCGCTTGGCTTGGTTTTCTGTCAACATTCCCAAGGTACAGCATACCTCTAAACCCATGCCAGTTACATCCTTGACCATATCCAGGACTTCCTCAAATTGGGAATTATCCCGGACTTCTCGCCAAGCAGCACCCATACAAACCCGACTAACACCGCTTTCTTTAGCTGTTTTGGCAATATTTATCACCGTTTCTTTTTCTAACAGTGCTTCGGGTTTTACCTCGGTTTTGTAGCGGGAAGATTGAGCGCAATAACCGCAATCTTCGGGACAGGCACCGGTTTTAATAGAGATAAGCTTACAAACTTGTATTTGTTCAGGTTTGTGATATTGACGATGCACAGTAGCAGCTTGATAAATTAGCTCTAGAAATGGGGTATTATATATTGTTAAAATCTCTGTCGGTTGCAAATTGTAGCGTATTTCTACCATGATTATCCTCTTTGTAGTTGAAATTAACTAGCCCCGGCGATTAGAAATCGCGTCTACACAGACGAAACCCACCTGCGTGGGTTATAAAACCCGAATTTTTTTAGTCCGCGTAGGCGGACTTTGGTTATGTAGCCGCGAATTACATTCGCCCAAAACTTTTAAAATATCATCTTACTAAAATATTTAAATTTGATTATATGACATCAGAGCCACCAATTCTGACAAGCGATCGCCTAATATTAAGAATGGCAGTGATGGAGGATATTCCTTACATACTCAAATATTTTACGGAAAATAAGGAATATCTTACGCCATTTTATCCTAAATGGGATGAAAACTTTTTCACTGACGATTATTGGGAGTATCAAGTAGAAACCAATTTCTGGGAATTTGTGAACAACTATTCATTAAAACTATTTATTTATCGGAAACATCAGCCTAGACAAATTGTGGGGACTGCTAATTTTAGTAACTTTATCTATAGTGCTGCTCAATTTTGTCATTTAGGATATAGTTTGGCAGAATCAGCCCAAGGTTATGGTTACATGACAGAAGCTTTGTCTATTTCCACTAAATATGTTTTTCAAGAATTAAATCTGCATCGCATTATGGCTAATTATATGCCCCATAATCGCCGGAGTGGGAATGTTCTTAAAAGGGTCGGTTTTGTAGTTGAAGGATATGCCAGAGATTATTTAATGATTAATGGTAAATGGGAAGATCATATTTTCACAAGTTTAACAAATCCCCACTGGCGAACGAATTTATAGTATTTTAGATCCCCGACTTCTCCAAGAAGTCGGGGATCTGAAGATAACAAAGGAGAAAATTATGTCAATATATAATAATCGCGTGGCTATTTTGGCGACAATGCACAATAAAGAGAAAGTAATTTCTCCTCTATTTAAAGAACATTTAGGAATTAATGTCATAGTTCCTGAAGGCTTAAATACTGATGTTTTTGGAACTTTTACTAGAGAAATTCAACGTCCAGACACACAGGTTATTACTGCTAGATTAAAAGCTCAAAAAGCCTTAGAAATATATGATAAAAAAATAGCCATAGCCAGTGAAGGAAGTTTTGCACCTCATCCCCTCATTCCCTATATTTATGCTAACCGAGAGATCATTATTTTTCTGGATCAAGAAAATGATTTAGAAATTATTGGTGAAGTATTTTCTATGGAAACTAATTTCAATCATCAGATTATATCTAGTTTAGAAGAAGCTGAAGAATTTGGAAAGAAAGTAGGTTTTCCTGAACATGGGTTAGTAATTTCATTTGATAATATGTCCACAGGAAAAATAGAATTTATTAAAGGTATCACCAGCAAAGAAAACCTGATCAACTCAGTAGAAATTGCCAGAAAAAGCACAAACGGTAAATTTAATATAGAAACAGACATGAGAGCAATGTATAATCCTAGCAGAATGAAAAATATTGCTATCGCTACTCAAGACTTAATGAATAAAATTAATAGTTTATGTCCCCAATGTCATACGCCTGGTTTTACTATCAATCAAAAAATACCTGGACTACCCTGTGAACTTTGTCATCAGCCAACTTCATTAATTAAAGCAGTAATTTTTCAATGTCAAAAATGCAACTTTAGTCAACAACAATTATTTCCTAACAATCAAGAATTTGCTGATCCTAGTTTATGTGAATATTGTAATCCTTAGAGGTTGTTTGAAAAGCCCTTACCTCTTGCCTTGCTATAACAACAATTTTCAACGCCAACCTACTTAATGCGATCGCTTTTTCTCCCTATTTTGGAAATATTGCTAATTCGGTTTTGGGGTCAAAAAAATGCAGTTTCTCAGGAGTTAAAGATAGCCAAAGTTGCTCATCTATGGTGATGAATCTATCGGGGGGAACTCGAACTTGTAAAGTTTGTCCCTCTGGATTTTGTAAGTCAGGATCGGCAATTTTTACAGATAAAAAAGTGTCATTTCCTAAGTTTTCTACTAAATCTACTTTAACTGGTAAATTTTTAGTAGCAGGTACACCTAAAATTAGATGTTCTGGACGAATACCTAACATTAAAGTTTGTCCGTCGTATTTTTGTAACGCACTTCCCCACACATCTGGAAGAGTGAAGCGGAAATTTGCATGGGTAATTAATAAGGGTGCGTGAAACTCCACCGGGATGAAATTCATGGGTGGAGAACCAATAAATTCAGCCACAAACCGATTCGCAGGATGATTATATAGTTCTAATGGAGCAGCAACTTGCTGTATTTTACCTTCTGACATAATTGCAATGCGATCGCCCATAGTCATGGCTTCCGTTTGATCATGGGTAACATAAATTGTCGTTATCCCCAATTGACGTTGCAATTTCACAATTTGACTCCGAGTTTCCGCCCGTAATTTAGCGTCTAAATTAGATAATGGTTCATCCATTAGGAATACTTGAGGATTACGAGCGATCGCCCTTCCTAATGCTACCCGTTGTCTTTGTCCCCCGGAAAGCTGTTTAGGTAAACGATTTAACAAGGTTTCAATTTGTAACAAACCTGCAACTTTTTGCACCTGTTGATCAACAATTCTTTCCTTAGCAGAAATATATCGCCATCCTCTAGGCAACTTTTTTGTCATTCCTACCAGTATATTTTCGCCCCATTGAGCAAATCTTTTTCTGCCAAATTCCGCGTCTGGAAACTGACGACGCAAACCAAAAGCGATGTTGTCATATACAGTCATGTGGGGGTAAAGTGCGTAACTTTGAAACACCATAGCGATGTCTCTGGCTTTCGGGGGTAAATCATTAATCAAGCTATCTCCTAGGGAAATATTACCACCAGTCATCACCTCCAAGCCAGCAATTAACCTCAGCAGCGTACTTTTACCGCAGCCAGAGGGTCCTACCAGCACCATAAACTCACCATCAGCAATGGTTAAATTAATCCGTCGCAAGACACTTACACCATCTGTACCGTCTTGTTGCGCTTTTGTCCCTTCCCCACTGCGACTGGGAAAACTTTTATAAACGTTTTCTAATACAACTTGTGCCACAAGAATTCACTTTAAAATTTATTAATTTATAGAAGCGGAAAATTTCCACCCATACATTACCATATTATACATTGTTTCCCAAGACCAAGATCCCCGACTTCTTCAAGAAGTGGGGGATCTGATTGATTTTAGCAATTCTTGAATTTGTTGATTAATAATCCTGACATCAAAACGTTCACTAGCACTAATTCTGGCATTATTGGCAATATTCGCAGTTTTTGCAGATTCTTGACGACAATTATGAATCACCTGGGCTAATTCTTGAGGTTCTCCAGGTGCGACTAAAAAACCATTAATCCCATCTTCCACTAATTCCATAGCGCCACCAGCTTCAGCCGCAATCACCGGTTTACCACACAGCATAGCCTCAACAATAACCCTCCCAAAAGGTTCAGGCGCAGTAGAAGTATGGGTAACTAAATCACACATTGTCATTAATTGGGGAATATCCGCGCGAAAACCTAAAAAATTAACTCGATTTTCCAGTCCTAATGCAGTTACTTTTTGGTGTAAATCCTTGACATATTCCTGTTCACCAAATAAAGCATCACCAACTAAAATTACTACCACATCTTGTGGACATTGGGAAAGAGCATCAATTAAAATATGTTGTCCCTTCCAAGGAGAAAGACGGCTAAAATGTCCAATCACAAACTTATCTTCTAATTTGAGATTTTCTCTTAAATTTCTAACTTCTAATTCATCAACTTCATAATTTTTGGCTGCAAAACCATTATAAACAACCCGAACTAGATCCGATTTTCCTCCAGCCTCTAAAAATGCCATCTTACTAGCTTGAGAATTAGCAATCACCAAAGCAGCACAACGATTAATTAAATTAACAGCAACTTGCAAATTAGTTTTACTAAAATGTTCTAAAGAAAGAATATCATGCAAATGATAAACCAAAGGACGACGAGCCAAGAAACTAGCTATCGCCCCCACGACTAAAGCCTTTTGAGTATTAGCATAAATTAAATCATATTTCCTTGCTCGTTGCACAACCTGATGAATTAAAGGAATTATTTGCCCTAAACTACCTAATGCTTGGAATAAACCACTTTGTTTACCAACTTTAATGGCTTGAGTTGTCAAAACCTCGACAGGAACTTGATTTTCTGCAAGTAACTTTCTAAAATCACCATCTGCAAATAAACCAACCAGAGCATTTTTCCCATAAGGTTTAGCAATATCAACTAAACACAACTCAGCACCACCGGGTTTACCACTTTGGTCTAAAAATAGAATTTTCATCATCAATTTAAGCTAAAATAACTTGCCGAACTTGTTGGGCAATATTTGTCCAATCATAATTTTTAATCGTGTAATAACGACATTCTTCCCTAGCAGGTAAAGGCAGTTTTCCTAACATAACTTGTGCTAATTTATCAGCAATACTTTCCACAGTAATCGCCTCAGTAATTAAATCTGGAGAGAATTTCTCTAAGATTTCTGGCATTCCCCCCACAGGAGTACATAAAACAGGAGTACCACAGGCTAAAGACTCGACAATAGCTAATCCAAACCCTTCAAAAGATTGACTCGGCATCACCGTTAAATCCGCCGCTTGATAAGCCACAGGTAAATGATTTTCTGGTAAAAAACCTAAAAATTGTACATTGTTTTCCAAGCCTAACTCTCTAGCTTGTTGTTGCAGTAAAGCTTGAATATGTCCCCGACCAGCGATCGCTAACCAAACATCAGGAATGCCAGATTTAATCATAGCTATAGCTTGCAATAACTTATCAATTCCCATGCGATGAACTAAGCGCCGGGAAGTAAATAATATTGGACGATTAGTTGGCCATCCTAGTTTGATTCTAGCCTCCTGACGTGAGAGATTATGCTGAAAATGATTAATATCAACTCCACCGGGAATAATATGAATTTTATCCCAGGGAATTTGGTATTTTTGATGGAGAATCTGACCAAAAGCTTTACTAAGAACAATAAAGCGATCGCACCGATTATAAGTGCTTTGTTCTATTATTTGTTCCTTTAACCAAACACTAAATTTCTGATTAACTACTTCCTCCTGACTTTCCGAAGCCCAAGGTCCATGAAAATTAAAAGTAATCGGTACTCCCTTCGGTAAAATATCTAAAATTGGAAAACTATATAATGCAAAATGAAGATTAATTGCATCAGGTTTACCTAATCTTGTTTTCTTAAAATTATTACGAATTGACCATAACCGAGAACTAATCTTACTATCTGGACAAGCTAAATTAGTCAATTTAATCTGTGTGTTTTTAGCATCTACAGGTAAACCCACTCCACATAATTCTACTTGGTCTTGAGATGCTGCTAATTGATGAGTTAGTTCATAAATATACCGTTCCAATCCGCCAGGATTATTAGGAAACCAACCCGTACCTAAAGTTAGAATAGATGCCGACGCTGAACTTAATTTCATATCTTTACCCTTCACGTAATTATCTCCCTTTAGATAGATAAATTGCAATTAGTGATTTTGATTTACGCTTTTATTTATGTAGCCAATGCCAAGATAATTTATTTTCAGCATGATCCTTTAATACGACTCTGAGAATCAAAACCAGTTTAAATATAAAAATTATTCCATTTCTACAAATAAAATACATCAAAAAAATATATTTGCATAACAAATTATAGATAGCTATAAAAATATTACCCGAGAAATTATTTAGGCATAGCAGTATCAATTCAGTGAGATAGATTCAGAAAATCATCAAACCTGTAGGGGCGGGGTCTCCCCGCCCGGGGTCTCCCTCAATTGTATTACTCCTGAATTTTTACATTTTAAATCTATATGTTATTAATAAAGTTTTGATGAAATTAAATGCAAGACAAAATTTCTTTGTTAATTTATGAGTAAGAATTTAAAAGCCTATCCCACAGGGATAAATTAGAAATTCAAAAAGCATATTACAGCAACGGAATTATTTATGCAGATTAGTAAAACTTGCTACAAACTTTATCAATATCTTCATAACTTATTTTCGAGGAGATATTGGCGAAAAAAAATAACTTTCAAGATTTTATTGGGTTTAACCTGTGGACTACTCATAACATTTGCCGGCATGACAATGGATTTAGCCACAACTAAAAAATCTAAAGCAGTCAGAACTTCTGAAATTACATATATTACCTCTTGGTTAGGAAATACCATTGGTAATGGTAAATTGCGAGTACAAAATAATATAGAAGGAATGTATGTCAAAGATGACGGGACAATTTATACAAATAGTGTTTGGGATGAAGCTGGTAGTGAAGCAGGAGTATATAAAGATGGTAAACCAATTTTTATCCTCGAAGATACACATGGTTGGAATCGTTTAGGTGGTAAAGCAATAACAGTAAATAGCAAATATATTTATATTTCTATGACTCAAGGTGGAACAGATCAAACAAAAGAATATTATCCTCCCCAAGGACAAAATTGGTACTGCGTCAGACGTTATGATTTAACAGGAAAACCTGTACCTTTTGAAAAAGGAAATGGCTGGGATAAAAGTATGTTAATTACCAGCAAAAGTCATGAAGTTACAGGAATAGCAACAATAAATAATCAACTATTTGTTAGCAATGCTGGCGAGAATATTGTTCGGGTTTATAATACTGAAACAATGGCAGAAATAAATAAGTTTACTGTTAATAATCCCGGAAAAATTACCATTGATAAAAAAGGTAGTTTATGGATTATCCAAAATAAAAAAGGTGCTAAATTTGGAAAAATTGTTAATTATTCTCAAGCCGGAAAGAAATTACCCAAAGAAATTACAGATGTTGATCAACCATCAGCATTAGCCATTGATAATCTCGGCAGATTGTTAGTAGCAGAAAATGGGATTAATCAACAATTGGTAATTTACAATATTAATAATCAGCCAGTTCGCGTGGATACCTTTGGGGATAAAAAAGGTATTTTTGGTGGTGTACCTGGAGAAGTAAAAACATCCAAACTCTACGGCATTACTGGAGTTGGTACAGATGCCAAAGGCAATATTTATGTAAATAATAATGGCTTTAATACATCGGGAACAGATTTGAGAAAATTTTCGCCATCAGGAAAAATAGTGTGGCAATTACTAGGATTAATATTTGTAGATAATGCAGATACAGATCCAAAAACAGATGGTGTAACTATATTCACCAAACAAGAAAAATATGTCATGGATTATAGCAAGTCTGCTGGTAAACAGTGGACTTATAAAGCCTACACAGTCAATCCCTTTAAATACGCTCAAGACCCACGTCTACATACATCACCAGATGGAACTTTTGTGCGGCGGATTCAAGGCAAACCTTTTGTATTCCTGACAGATATGTACAATAGCTTTTTGCAAATTTATCGGTTTCAACCGAATACAGATGGTGAAATTGCCATTCCTGCGGGGATGTTTGTTGGTACTAATGATCAGAATAAACAGTCTGTTCATGGCAACTGGCCACCTAATCAACCCGCAAACGGAGAATGGATTTGGCGCGATAGTAATGGTAATGGTGCATTTGAAAAAAATGAATATGATAGCAGTCAAGACTATCCCTATATTGGAGGTTGGTGGGTAGACAGCAAAGGAGATGTTTGGAAAACTTTGCGAACTGAAGATGGCATTCGTCATTATCCTTTGCAGGGATTAGATACTAAAGGAAATCCCATTTATACCTATAGTTCGATGAAAAAACTCAAAACTCCTAGCACCTTCAAAGACTTGCGACGGATTGAGTATTTTCCCGAAACCGATACTATGTATTTATCAGGTTTTACGATTGAACATCCGGCATTTGCTGATGATGCCAAAGTCATAGGATCAGAAATTGCTCGCTTCGATAATTGGAGTCAAGGAAATCGGACTCCCAAATGGCGCACCGTTGTTCCCTACGACACTACAGGTAAAGGACAAATCGCCACCGCAGCCATGAGTGTAGCTGGTGATTATGTGTTTGCAGTGGGTGTCAAAACCGCCGAGGTATATGTTTACAAAACTGCTACGGGAGAACTTGTGAAAAAGATGACTCCAGGTCCAGAAGTTGGCAAAGAAAGTGGTTGGGTTGATATTCCCTATGGTATCCGTGCTTTTCGTCGTGCTAATGATGAATATCTTGTATTTGTAGAAGAAAATTGGCAAGGTAAAGTGCTTATCTATCAGTTTCCTATTTGATATAAGTAGAAAGGCACTTTGGAACGGCAGTTATCACCACTAGCCAAAGTTTATCCACAAATACTCCGTGCCACAGCCGGCAGGGTCAACTAGAATACACCAACGCTAGGGCGATCGCTCAAGTTAAAGGTCTGACTTTTCCCGTTAAGTCTCGAAAAATCCAACTAATAACTCCCGGTTCGCCTATTTTAAATTGAGTTAGAGACTTCCCAGAAATAAATTATCCCAAGAAACGAACCACAGAGGCACAGAGTACACAGAGAGAGAATTTTTGCATCAGTTTTGGGACATTTTTTTATTTGGAAGTCTCTTAATGATTTCTAAGATTTCATAACTAACCTTGTTGCCATTAATCTTGGTGACTTTTGCATCTATGATATCCCCTTCTTTAAACTCTTGAGATTCAGTAACTTTAGCAATTTCCGCTTGACGTGCTGACTCTATAACTACTGCTGTGGGAAAGGTAATTTCCCCCATAGGGACACCAGAATTATTATAATATCTCATTAACCGCGATACCCAACCTAACATTTGCAAAATAGTTAAAGCATCACTGTTACTTTTGAAATATTGACTACAGATAGTTTCTATACTGCTGTAATACTCAGAGGTTTTTTTACTATGTCCAATCATTCTTCCATCTCTAACTAAAGTTTTGAGATAGGTTAAAAATCTGGATGTAGCATCATTTTTATCAATAACTGCCCGTAAATATGCAACAGCTTTACTGACCTCGTTAGCATCTGTATCTTCTTTGACTAAAGTTTGGGCGATCGCATGAGCAATTTCCCACTGTTGATCTGTTAAACTCTAATTCTTCGGCAAGTAAATTTGTAAAAGTTACTTGTGTTTTAAAAGTATATTCTTTTCCGGCTTGTTGGACAGAAATTCCGTCTTTTTGTCCTTTTTCAATTGTTCTGACAATCCGTTCAGCATGGGCGCGAATTGCACCTTTTAAACTGCTTCCTGGTAAATATATTGTCCGTCCACCAGCATGATAGGTTTCCACAAATTCCATATCTGGCTTTGTAGGGTCTGCTCCTTCTTTTCCTGATTTGATAAGAATTGGTCCATCAGGAATAATAGTTAAATCTATAGTACAGTGATTGACAAATTTTTTGTGCATAATATTAGGTTGGGAATATGAAGTTAAGCAGCAGCTAAAACTAAATTATTTAGCTGTAATTCAGATTGTTGGAATACAAAATTAACAACAGCAAATAATTTATCTAGTTCTTGAATTGTGTAATAAGTGCTATTTTTGGTAAATATTTCATTTTCTAATTTACCAAATTGCCATGTTGCACCATTAGAAACAATACCAAAAATAATAATTTGATATTCGCCATTTAATCTTTGAGCAGCGATCATTTCAGCTAAACATTGCGCCCAACCTGTTTCAAAGTTGTCTTGTTTGGCTTCAACTAAAATAAAGTATGGTTTATCAAAAACGATTTTACCTAAAGGGGAACGTTTAGCTAAAATATATTCAGGAAATCCTGATAATTTCTCATCGTAATTTAATGATTCATGACTCCATAAAACAAAATGTTGTCTGTAGGTTTTCCAAACTTCTTTAAGAACGGGATAAATGAGATTTTCACAGATAGCAAATTCTGAGTTATCAATTACAGCATCCCTCATCATTAATTCTAAATCTTCGCGGAAATAGTCGGGAATATTAAAAGTAATTCCGCTGATGAAATTAGCTTCTATATAGGTAACTTGAAATGCTTTGAGGACTTCACCGATGGTTTTGTAATTACTGAAAGCCATTTTCACCTCTTTAAGACTGTGTTTGGATTGGGGTTGTAGAATTTTGGGTATATTATCTCTCAAATGCTTGATGAGTGCTTGAGTCCAAATATCTTTGAAATCTTTGCCTTCTTGATAACTAGGTAATTTATCTCCTATTTTACTATTAACTAATTCTGTCAAATATGTTAATAATTTTACTGGGTTGTTATTAACATCAAGCCACCACATCTCACTAATATCTAGTTTAACAACTCCCAAGCCGCGAGAACGTCCACCACCAAGGGGAATTTGTTCTGTTTCAAATTGATGTAACCCAATCATCAATAGTCCTAATTCCCAATCTTCTGCATTTTCAACTATTGCGCGAAATTGGAATTGTGTATTAGCTGGTACAACTTGGAAATCATATAGTTTCCCGTCTGCGGCTGTTTCGGTGTCTCTGTCAATGGCTACTCCGTCTCCTTCTTGATATTGGTCAAACCATGTATCAGGTAGTACGCTTAAGTCACGGACTTGGAATTTACTGGCTATCCAGGGTGAATAGATGTTACCATCAATATATTCACTCGCTGGTTTTGTTTCTGGTTGTCGCAGAAAATCTGCTAGGGAAATTAAGGTAGCAACGGGAGTAGAGGTCATATTGTTAGGAATTTTGCAGTAGGTCTACATCAATTTATTCTACAAAAGTTTGAGATTTAATCAGGTAACTACAACGTCATCCAGTGCCTATATTTGCGGGAAATTGAGGAGGTTGTATGTGTGGTTTAGCACTAACTACAGAACTAATGGAGGATTTAATGAAATTAACAAATACTTTACTTACATCTTCATAGTCGTTGCTAATAATTGGCTTAAATCCATGAGCAAATAATGAGTTATTCCTAACTTCTAAAGCATTTATAATCTTATTTGCATTTTCTAGATAAATTTTGCCGATAGGATCATCAGGAAGTTTGGTTAAAAGCTCATAACTATTTCTTAAAGCTATTTGGATTTTTCCCTTAGCAGGAGAACGTTTTTTCTCATATTCATCCCGCAAATTTTCTGGTAGTTTTTCAGTATCAATATCACCTGTTTTAAGACCATAAGCTTTTAACAAACGAATCTGTGCTAATAATTCTAAAGCTCGGTAAAGTCTACCAACTGCATCATCATAACGTTGTTGGGTAGCACGCCTTTCTGCATTTAATATTAAGTCTTGAACTATTTCATAACCATGTCCTTCTGTTCCATTACTAGAATCAAACTTTTCATCTATTTGTCCTCTGCTATTAATTACACGCTTGAGAAATAGAGCTAAATTTCTAATTTCAGGGTTTTTCATCTGAGGTTCTAATAACTCTAAAGCGTCTCTATGTTCAAATCTATCCCAAGCATCTAACCCAGAACAACAAGCGTATAGGGTTTGAATTTGCCGCTTAATATCAGGTGGTAATGCCATTGATGATAATAAACGCCGAAGTTGTGCGATCGCTGCTGGATAGTTATACTGTTGTAAGAAAATAGGTAAAAATTGTTCTATTGTCCGTTGTGCAACTACAGGTGCTACACTTGCTTGTCCCGTTAATTCACCCCGTTCAACCTTGATAATATTTGTGCGGACGGCTGTGGTTACATATAATGTCAGTTGATAATCAACAGATGCCATTGCTAATCCTACAGACATGGATTTAGTACCACCCGTATAATCAGCCATCATTTGAGCATCTGTGACATTTTGTTGAATGTTCTGAATACATAATGATGCCTTCAGATAGCATTCTGATAAATCATCTGGTTCTTCAATTAAAATTATGTCTCTATCGGGTTGAAATTTATCACCTAATCCTATTTGTGTGGGAATATTTGGCAACTTTTCAATTACTTCTGTTCCGCGTCTAACTTCACAAGGAGTTCCACTTCCTATTACTTGAGACTTACTACCCTTTGCACCGTCAGAACAAAGAAAAACAACACGATCTGGTTGGAGGTCACGAATAGCAGTTACGATAGGTTGGTGAGAACCACCGACTGTAATTAAAAGAATTTTTGGCATGATTTAATTATCTCCTGATAAATTAATTACTAATGATTTATTAAGCTATTAAAGCTGTGTGTTCACGACTAAGATAACCAAGATAAAGTTGAGTTAATTTAAGATGAATAATTTTAGTAAGAGTAGCTTTATTATTCTCTAGATATTGTTTAAGTGATCTCAATTTTTCTCGCTGATTTTGATTAAGATTAGGATTAATACAATCTTGATTATTCTCTCCTTTGAATGGCTTTAATTCCTTATCTATGCTATAATCAATGGATTTAAAGATATTTTGAATATTGGTAATTAAACCATCAATTTGGTTAATTACTGCATGAGCAAATATTTCTTTTTTTCCATTCTCTATTTTTTCAATCTTCCAGATTTTACTACCATCTTTACGACCTACTTGATAACGGATATAGTTTTTAATCACCTCTATAGAAGATGTGGGATCTGTGGCAGTTGTTAGAACATTTTTTAAGGGTGAACGTTCTTTCACTTCTTTAATATCAAATCTTTTAGCAATTATTTGCATTTTTACAATGACATCATCTAATTGTTTACTTATCTCTTGATTGATTCTTAACGTTAGTTGTTGTTCTAACTCAATAGTAGAAATCTTTGTCATACCTTATACCGCCTTTTCTCTTAATATTAAATGAAACTCATTACAAACTTGTACTTGTCCAAAACCTTCCGAAGTTCTTTCTCCTAACCCTTTCAGTTCCAGTTCTTTTAATTTATCAATCCATAATTTTCCTCTTTCCTTATCTACACTAAATAAATACACGCCTCCTCTATTTGTTACTAATTCTATATCTTTCATCAAACCCCAAGCTGCATTCCAACCAGAACGATAGTTATAGCTGCTATATGCTACTTCCAATTTAAGAAATTTGTCTTTTTCTTCTCCATCATTTAATTGTGTAAATTCGCTATCTAAATTGACAAATTCACACAACATTTTTGGAGAAATGACTGTGGTATGTCGCCAGTTTTCAGTAAAAATACCATCTGATTGTAAATCAAGAGTAAAATAAAAACGCTTTTCCAATAAATCATTTTCTGGTTGACCAAAAATTGACCAACATTTCCATCGTTCTTCTAGTTTTTTGTTGAAATCCTTAATTCTATTTTCAACATCTGTTACAGCATTGTCAAATGTAGCTGTGATTTAGATCATATTTTTCCTTTTCGGCTAAGAATGACTTAATAGCAACTGTTCCTACTGCTGGATAACCGTTTTGAAAAATCGCAGGTTCATTACCTAAAAACAGGGTAGCAAAATCACCACCATCTGCTGTTAAATCACGTTCTGTGATATCTGGCATTTTTGGCTTAGATAGTTGTAGAATTTGAGATGCGATCGCACCACGAATAACAGAACCAGGAATATGATCTTCTGCTTCACTAACAGAACCTGGTTTTCTAGCAGCAATAGCTAATGGAGATAAGGCTGTAATCTCTAGTTTAATGCGTGGCATCATCTTGTTTTTGGTAATAATAATTTCCAACTTTGATCATTTATTTGTAGAGTTTCTAGGTTTTCCCAACTCAGCCAACCTAACCCAGCAGACTTGCTTCCACCTAAAGCATTAATATGGCGTAAAGCGGACAAAATCAATGGTTTAGCATATTCTGGACAATCTGGTAATAGCTGAATTTCTCCTATAAATTTCAACTGACTATTAGGTGGAGAAGTTTCCAGAAAATACAATTTTTTCTCCTCAGCAGTGCGACGACGACGGTTAATAGTTACCCCAGGACGGATAACTTCTGGTAAATCGTCTTTCTTCATGTCACAAATCAAATCATTAACAATGATGCGTGATGGTAATATAGGATTACCAAATATTTTGGAAATAAAGCAATGATACCCTCTATGATTTTCTAGTTGATATTCTTCTCGAAATTCTGGATTTACTTGATCTTGGTTTGGACAAAGTGTTTCTGATTTTGGTGGTTCAAAAATCTGCCATCCTAATGCACGCGCTATTTTTTCACATTCATGGCGCAGTCTTCCTTTCAATTGTGAAGCCGGAATTAATAATTTTCCTTCTTTTCCAAGTTCTCGCAAAGATCGAGATGGTGTTACTTGATCAGGATGTAATCTTTCAGAAGTGATTTTATCGTAGTAAGTTTTATTCTTTTTATCTACAAATTGTTCAAATTTATCAACCCAAGTTTCAATTACTCCACAGTCCCAGTCTAATCCAGAATTGTCATACCATTGATGATTTTTATCTTGTTTAGCTTTTTGTCCAACATATCTTTTTCGAGCCAAAACTTCAGAAAATTTTGGTTGATTTGGTAGTTCGTCTGCTTGCATAAGTATAGAACGGCGATCGCCCTCATCTCGTACTAAATAAGGATGAGTTTCAAACATGGGAGGATAACAGCGCAAAGGTCTATTATTCCCATTAATTTTATTACCAATATTCTCTAGCTTTTTGACACTGTTCACAGTTTGAGCTTTGATCACAGCTAAAAAATGCAGGTAAATCAATTAAATTTATTCTATCTAGTAAAGCAGATGCACCACGAATATCAGGAAGTTTAGAAGCTTCAAAAACATATTGTTTAACCTTAGTCACGCCACCATAAACCAAACCAAGTTTAGTAGTTTGATTCCATAAATCAGCATATTTGGTTTTCAATTCTTCCAAAGTTTTGGGAAAATAATCCTCATCAATTCCTTGCAATTCTTCAACCTGCTGAACAATTTCCTTAACCTCTTCTGGTACTTCTCCCCCATTCCTCAAAACTTCCCGCATTTCCTGTAAAACAGTAACATCAAACTGCGGTTTGCGTTCATTACCCCAAGCTAAACACCAAGCGATCGCAATACTAACAGAATTCATCTGATCCATTTTTAGATTCTCCTGAAACTAACCTCAGCAAGTTTACTAATGGTGACTACGTACCTTTTTAGGCAGATTCACCAAAGCTCAACCGTAAAATATTGCCTTTGAACTCGATGTTGTAAGTAGTCATTACCTTTACTGATTGACTGACTATTACATCATACATGGCAGTGGAAGCTGCCTATTCCAGATTAGTCTATGCTGGAATTACAAACTTCAGGTGACTGGAAGTCGCTGCTAAACAAACAAAATCCGTCTACGCGGAATAAAAGAGCCCAAATATGAAATTAACTGGCGCAGACGGTCATTTGGGAGTTTTTTTTATTTAGATACTAAGGGTAATTCACTGCTTAATATTTCTTAATATAGTTGGCTTGACTTACTTTGCATAAACTTGTATACTGCTAGGAGTCAAAGCAGTTATAGAGAACTAACCAATAAGCCTTTTTGCTTATTGAATTAGGATTTCGGGGTTATAGCGCAGTTGGTAGCGCACCTCAATGGCATTGAGGGGGTCAGCGGTTCGAATCCGCTTAGCTCCATACAGATTATAAGTAATCAAATTCCTCCAGTCCCCTAAGGGATACGTGGACTAACACAAAATTAAGGTTCTTAACCCACGTATTCTTTACGGGACCGAAGGAATAGGTGGGTTTTGTCTGTGTAGCCGCGACTTCTAGTCGCCAGGATTAGTTTTCAAACACCCTCTTAGCCATATTTTCCTGGGTAGGAAGGCAAGAGGCAAGAGGATTTGAGAATATGAAGGTGTACCGAGTTTTGTATGGGTACGCCACGCAAGACTCAGTAGGTATTAATTATGTCTTTCCCGTTCCCTGTTCCCTGACCACACAAGTAAATTCACAGAATCAAACCGGATTCCTCTAGGAGTCCTAGATTTTAAGTAAGTATTGTTATATCTCACAATTTCCTGTATATTTTATCTCATCTTGGATGTATCAAAGGATTTTATGTTAGAGAAAAGACTGCCATGGTTTGAAAGTGCTTTACAAATAAAAGGATCAGTCATTGCGGCGATTTACAAACGGGTGATATTGTGTGGTGCTTTTGGAGTTTTAATTTCTATACTTTATCATCTGAAAATTCCCGTTTCTCAACCAATTTTAGGGACTGTTATTCCCAGTATCGTTTTGGGTTTGTTATTAGTATTTCGTACTAATACAGCCTATGAACGTTTTTGGGAAGGGAGAAAATGCTGGGGGGCAATAATCAATACTATCCGTAATTTAGCTCGACAAATTTGGGTATCTATTGATGAAAAAGGACTGGAAGATAAAGATCATAAAATTGAGGCTTTAAACTTACTTGTGGCTTTTGGCATAGCGACAAAACTACATTTACGAAATGAACCTATAAATAGTGATTTAGAAGCATTAATGCCAGATTCTAAATACATCACTCTAAAGATTATCAATAATCCGCCTTTAGAGATTGCCTTTTGGATTAGCGATTATTTACAACAGCAATATAACCGTAATTGCATTAATAGTTATCAACTAACATCTATGCAGGAACTATTAAATATGTTGGTAGATAATTTAGGTGCTTGTGAACGAATTTTAAGAACACCAATGCCCCTGGCTTATGCTATTCACCTCAAACAATTATTATTGTTGTATTGCTTCCTATTGCCATTTCAAATCGTCCAGAGTCTTGACTGGTGGACTGGCTTAATTTCTGCTTTGGTTAGCTTTACGTTGTTAGGGATTGAAGCCATTGGGTTAGAAATTGAAAATCCCTTTGGTTATGACGAAAATGATTTACCTTTAGACGCAATTTGCACAACTATGAAGCGAAATATTGATGATTTAATCAGCTTAACTCCTACTGTGCATAAATTGCATAAATAATGAAATTTAAATCACACTGGAAATAGAAGCTATAAATGGTGATACTACCTCAACAAATGCTTGAGTATATTCATAGGGCATAACATTCTTGCCAATGATTTTTACTCCCTGACCTTGAGGTAGGCAATTCAAATAATATGCTAATCTTTCATCGGGAGTTTCTGGTTTACTTTCTTTACTGATGCCGCGAGCTTTTTCTCCGACAACTAATAATGTGCGGTGAGGAATTGAGGCAATATCATGACTATAATCTCTTTGCCAAAATCTAGCTAAAAAAGCAAATACAGCATAACGCCCATTCATATTTTTAGCATCTGCCATGAGGGTATTTAGCCATTCATCATCAACGTTTTCGCTGAGAGCAAATAATTTTTCAGATGAGAAAGAATACAAGAATTTGCGGGTGCGGGCATAGCGGAAAAAGGCATTACCTATGGGAGATGTAAAAATACTCCAAAGTAAGTTCTGTTGCCATTTGGGGGCATTTTTAGTAATAACTGGACGAGAGGTAGGATCAGATAATACTAACCCGGCAATTAGGTCTTTTTCCAGTTTCACTAATTCCATGGCAACTGGTAACAAAGCTCCTTGGACGACGATAATAACGGGCTGTTTAATTATAGTTTGCAAAAAGTATTGCAACTGGTTTGCCCAGTTAATTGGTGTATGTGCTAAGGCTGGCATATCACTTTCACCACATCCCAATAAGTCGGGATTGTAGATATAATTTTGGTGATTTTTATCATACCATTCTCGGCAAAATCGTTGCCAAAATTGCCGTGATAAACCTACACCGATAGGATGAATTAAAAGTAAAGGAATGCCTGTTGCTGGCGAATTGAGAGGTTGATGAATTTCGTAAGCACAGCGATAGTTTTGCCAAAAATAATACTGGGTTGGCAATGCTGTTCCGTTGTTAACTGTAGATGATGACATGATGATAAGTACCTGAGCAAAATTAATTTAACATTCTTGGAGCAAACAAAAATCTCTGTAGCTCTTATCTGTTCCCTGTTCCAAAGATAAAATTTATTTTTCACGACTAAGTAGGTGAACACAATAAAACCAAACTCTGTAAAGAAACGTAAAATCGCGGAAAACTTCTTCACTCTTGCCTCTTGCCTATTGCCTCGCTATACGCTATAAGACTAAAAAATTATTTGCGGGTGAATGAATTTATATCCAGCATCTTTAAGCTTTTGATTGGATACCCAGGCATTATATGGGCGGATATTTTTATTATCTGCATCCCAAATAACTTTAGGTAAATTGTTTTTTGTCATCACATTATCAAGTAATTCTTTATTTGTGAGATGACTATCATCTACAAGATTATAAATGCCTTGTAAGCGATGCTCACGAGCAAATTCTATGGTGTTAACAATATCATCAAGATGAATCCAATTGGTGATATCTTCTCCATTACCGGGACGAGTTGTTCCTGCGGCTCTACCAAAGATTTTTTCCAGTTCTCTACCCGGTCCATAAATACCACCTAACCGTAAAATACAAATGCGGGTGTTTTCATTGTTCGCTGATAATAATATATCCTCTGTTTTTCTGAGGAGTTGAGAATTGCGATTAGCTGGTGCTGGTGGGCTTTCTTCGTCTACCCAAACACCATTTCTATCTCCATAAATTGAATAACTACCTGTATATATGACTTGGTGAATATGAGGAAATTGGGGTAAGAGAGAAACTAGGGTTTTTGCGGTATCTACATAGGTTTCTTCATAGGAATCTGCATTTTTTGCCCCGACACTTAATAAAACAATTTCTTGATTTTTTAATACGGCTTTCAAACTTTCTAAATCATTACCTGATGTGACAATAACTCTTTGTGCTACTGTTTCTACGGTAGGGATACGTTCTGGGCTAGTGGTAGTTGCGGTCAGCATAAAATTACTGTTTGACTGCCAATATTTGCTAACTGCACAACCTACATAACCACAGCCAATAATTGCAATGTTCATGATCATTAATAGAACTAAAATAAATTATTTTTAACAATTACCAGTCAATCGTCAATAGTACAGGAATCCAGAAGTTTTTGACTAATAAGTATTAGTTTTACTTAAAATTTTCTGCCTATTCAAATATATAACCTGAGAAGGAAGCCACATTGATCATTAAATTTTGTGAATCCAGCATTCCTACTTTGTCTGTCAACTTGACTTTTGGAGTCAAAGAGCAGGAAGTAGATTCTCTCACATATTATGGACTATGGCTATATTATTAATTTTAATGGCTATGACTATGGTACTTACTGGTAATCTAATTAGCAAGAAATATTACTAAGTTTTTTATATTGTCAGTAATTTTGACTTGCTGTTTAGTTCCTGGGATTGTTTTCAGGTATGAATTATACCATCAGGCATGATGGCTCCAGCTAATTTAGCTCCAATCAATTTTACCAGTAGGCGATCGCCTGAACGAATTCTCGCTCCTGTCAAATCAGCACCACGCAAATCAGCACCGCTAAGATCCGCACCAATCAAATTAGCCGAGCGTAAATTGGCATCTCTTAAATCCGCTAAAAGTAAGTTGGCTCTAAATAAATTGGCTTCTGACAAATCCGCACCTCGGAGAATTACCTTGTGCATAAAGGTATCACTAAGATTAGACCCACTTAGATTGGCATAGCTCAAGTTTCTGCCTGATAAATCCCGGTTGCTCAAATTAGCGCGACTAAAATCTTTACCGCTTAAATCGGAATTTGGCTGTGGTGGTTGATAGGTTGTGTGTGGTGGATAGGAGTAGGTAGACCATGGTTTCTGGGCTGGAGGTGGGGAAGAATAAGATGAATTAGACTGTTTATCCCGTAAAGAGCGCAGTTTATCACGAGCTTCATTAAATAATTTCAGCTTTTCCTGGGCTTTGTGTTGTAAGCGCAGATTGTCTTTGGGGAGACGGTCTGGATGCCAAACAAACACTAAATCTTTATAAGCCTGGTTTATTTGTTCGAGTGTAGCCCCTGGCTCTAATTCTAAGATTCTGTAGTATCGCTCCAGTTCGCTGCTCGTCATGGTGTATTAGTGAATATTAATTAATAATTTAACAAATGTTGAGTATTTGTTCATTTAGCTTTCCCGACAGAAGCCCCACGCTCCTAAGAGTGAGCGTGGGATGAATGGCGCGTGAGTGACTTTCTTGACTAACGAGCGAAATTGAGTATAGCAAAATCAGTAATGTTGGTCGGTGAGGAATGAACACTTTCTTGGTTTTTTCAAAATATTTGTATAATTTTAACCACTAGGTGTAATCCAATTAAATGCACCAAAAGCAGCCTATTAAAACAAAAGCTAATTGTTTGGCTCAAGAAAAGAACCGTGGGGCGCACGGTCTTAAAGCTCAGTCAATGTCTTCAGGGAACAGGGGACAGGGAACAGGGGACAGGGAACAGGGAAAGAATTTTCTTCTTTCTCATGAACTCCTGAACTCCTGACTCTTGACTCCTGGATTCCTCAAAACTTTCTTTCAAATTCAATTACAGCCCGACTATCATCAGTTAAATTAGTAGAAGAACGCACACGGAATTGATTATTTATGCGGTAATTAACCCCCCATTTTAAAGGATCATTTGCCGTGAGGATTTTAATAGTAGAAATAGAGAATTTTGCAGAAATATCAATTCCCGCTTCCAAAGCTAATTCTAAAGATGAGTTATTTCTCCCTGCTTCTGGTCTTTCAGACAGAATAGTAGGAAATATTCGCAATTCACTTAAACCAAAAGCATCACCAATTTCATTAAATGCACCTTGGAAATTACTGAAAACAGCCGAACCAGCAATATTAATTAAACCCAGGGTACTATCACCACGTCCTTGATTATCCACAAATCCACCTCCTAGCAAAGTGACAATTTGTGTTTCTGAACGGGAAGGATTACTTTTTAATTGCAAGTTATCATTAATTTGACTAGCTAAACCATTAATACTAGCTTCTACTCGCACCGTTTCTAAACCTGCTAAACCTAGAGAACCTTGTCTACTAAGATCACTATTTTGAGTTATGTCTAGAACCTTCGCAAATAGGCGAATATTCAAATCAGGGTCACGGGGTTGACGCGGACTAAAAGTAGCAGTTTGTGGATAACCTTTTGCTAGATTTAGTTGGGTGGTAAATAAATTCACTGCACCTTTAGTTAACTTAATCGTTCCCTCTGGTATGGGTTCATCCAAAGAACCATTAACAGTTATATCTCCAGAAGCTTGGAACTTGAACACTGGTGGTTTAGAAATTTGGATATTGTTGCCCAATCTTAATTTTAAATCATTTAACTTAGTAATTTTACCTCCTGTATCTAGTTGATTGAGGTTATTAATTTTCGCAGATGATGAATTTTCATCTTTAGATTCTGCTAATAATACTTGACCATTAAATAATTCTATATTGCCGCCAATTATTGGTTGGATAAGAGAACCAGTAATTTTTAAATCACCATTAGCACCCCCTTGATATAATTCCTTAAGATTTAAAGATAATTGTCTTAAATTAACCATTAAGGGAATATCTAGTTGCACATTTTTACTATTAGCAATTGGCAATTCTCCCACAGCTTCCACTTTACCATTGCTAAATTTACCTTCAAGATTTTTGATAAACACACGAGTTAAATCGAAAATTGCTTTACCATTCACACTGGTTAACTTTCCTGGTAAGGCTTGGGCGCTAAAGGTGGCATTATCAAGAGAAGCAGTTCCTTTCACGAAAGGTTGTTTTCTAGTTCCTCGAACTTTTAAATCTAATTCTCCTTGTCCCTGTTCAAAAGCTATCTCATTAGTAAAGAGATTTAAAAGTGTCAAACCTTCATTTTTGATATTGATATTTAAAGTAACTTTGTCACTGTCCAATTTTGCAGAAGCAAAGGGTAAAGTATAGGGAATACTACCATCAATATTTGCAGGTTCAGCCCCTACTCCTAGTACCTGACTACCAAAGTTTAAACGTCCATTCGCATAACTGAAACTAGCATTAGCTGATTCCACTGGTTTTTTATCAATTGTTCCTTCTGTAATGTTTAATTCTCCTGTAGCTTGAGGATTAGCAATACTACCTGCTATGGCTGCATTAAGTTTTAGCTTACCTGTAATTCCCAGCGGCAGTTTCACGAAATTATTAAATCGCTGAATGGGAAAGTTTTCAACTGTTAATTTACCTGATTGGGTTTTACCACTAACGTAACCTGTAAAGGCAATTAACTTGTTTTCCGATTGAATTCGTAAAGGTTGTAACCGCAAAGTTCCTTCTGTAAAACCACCTTCAGCTATGATTTTTTCGACACGATAAAAGCGGTTTGGTTCTGTTGGGTTCCCCCAGGTAAAATTTTGTCCCTGGAAGTTAAATTTTATTCTTGGTTCGTCCGTTGTGGCAGTATTAATGGAAATGTCACCATTCAAAATCCCCTTTAAGTCTCTTAATTCTGGGATAGGTTGAGTATCTAATCGTTTTTGTTTTTGGGTATTTAGTAGGGCATTAATTTCTGATAATCGTTGTATTTGGTTAAATAGAGACTCTAATGGTAAGCCTTGAGATTGAGTGGTTAAATCCACAGATTTGCCGTAGATAGGTGGGTTTAAACCCCGCTGGAAGTCTTGAATATCAAAGATTTGTGCTGCGGTGAGAATGTCTTGAATATTGCCTTTGTCAATCTTAATATTTGCTCGCAGTTGCGGTTTCTTTGCCCAAGGTTTGATGTTAGCAGCAAAGGTATATCTACTTTCATCTTTGCGAAGTTCGCTATCACTGAGGATGAATGTGTTGTTATTATAGCGGAGTTGGGTTGTAAAGCGATCGCCTTTAATTCTCCCCAGTTCCGGTTTTTCAATGGCTATATTTCCCGTTGTAGCTAATGTCTGGGAATTAATTTGCAAATTCCCTGTTAATAATCCTCTCACTCCTCCTGGACTTAAAGGAGTATTTGCTGGTAAAGCTATATTTAAAGCTTTTAAAGGAAAATTAGTCACATTTATATCCCAATCAGATCCTGTTGCTGCACCTGATAACAATGCTTGTTGCCACTGAACTAAAAAGGATTTCGGGCGATTATTACCGTCTAAACTAACTGCGATACGTTCCTTGACACCAGCAACATCTAAACTCAACCCCTGTCCTGATACAGCATTTAAGTTACCAGTCAATAATGGCTCAAAAGCAAATTCCTGAACTTTCAAATTGCGTAACCCTAATTTAGCTGTAATATTTGGAGCAGTAGGTTTTCCTGTCACCTGTCCGCTAAAATCCAATCTGCCAGCCATATCAGCAAGATCCGGTAGTTGCACTGGCAAGCCTTCCAGACTATAATTTTTAGCCTGGATATTCAAATTAACATCAGTAATTTCTGGAACACCCGATTTCTTAACATTAGCTAATAAATAACCTTTTATAGCGAGCGCTGTTGGACTATTAGCTTGAAAATTGGCACTATTATAACCATCAATAGTTAGCTTTTCTCCATTCCAACCAATATCAGCTTGAATAGGTGTATCCATACCTGATAAACCTTGACTCAACCGCACCCGACCAACAGCAGCCACATCTGCTAATGTGGGAGCAGCTAGAGTTCCCGATACTTGCAACTTTCCTCCCAACTGTCCTTTTAACTGCTGATTAAAAGGCTTTAATTGCAAACCTGAAGTAGCCAACAAGGCTTGATAATGACCATTATTCAGTTGAATCTCCGAAGCTTTAACTATACCACTAGGTAATTTTAAATAGCCTTTCCCTTCTCCTTGAATAGTTTCTGGTTGAAATGATTCCACCGAACCCGCTACTTGCAATTGACCGGTGATCACTCCCTGCATTTCTGGGCGTATTTCCTGCGCCCCTACGAGTTTTGTTAAAGGTATATTATCAGCTTGGATTTTTGCTTGATAGCTACCTTCTGCTACTTGAATATTAACAGCTTTAATTGTCTGTTTACCAATAGATAGAAAGGCTTCACCGATTCCAGAAAAGGTTTTTAGACTGAAATTTTCCCTGTTACTGGTAATCATAAAATTACCTGATAGGGAATTATTTAAAATTGGGTTAGCTTGTTTGAAAATTGTTCCTAACCGTAAATCTTTTCCTCGCAATAAAGCGGTAAAATTTTGGTTATTTAATTGGATTTGGGAAATATTGACTGTGCCACCGGCAATGTTGACATTGGCATTTTCAGGAATAATTGTTTCTATTTGAAATGGCGAGGAATTTCCTGATAAACGCAAACTACCGTTAAATTCCGCCCCAGCCAAAGCAATATTTTCCTGCTGTTTTTGGTCAACCAAAGATGTTAATTGGATTTTACTAGCTTGAGTTAAAGCTTGCCAACGCTTGCTATCATAACTATAACTACCACTACCAGTAACTATACCGCCACCAACCTTAGCAACTATATCACTAAAGGAAACTGTGCGATCGCTACGAATAATACTTGTCCCCGTGACTGGGTATTTGGCTTGAGGCGCTTGCCATTTAACTACAGTCTGAGTATCAGTAGCCACACCCTTCAATTCCGCGGTGGCTGTGATCAGGCCAATGGGGAAGCCTGTTTTGATATTATATACTTGAGCGATCGCATCCCCAGGCAGATTTTCGGCTTGTAACTGCAAATCCAGTGCCGATACTTCACCAACTTTGATTATCCCCCCACCCTTAACCTCACCGCCATAAGTAGTTTTACCTTGAATATCTGTAATTTTCAGGAGAGATTGACTACTAATAAGCTCAAATTTACTACTAACTTGCCCAAAATCAACTTTATCAATTTGGGCAGTTTTCAACGTCCTCACATTACCGGACAATACAGGTTGAGAAATTCTCCCTACTATCTGTAAATCAGCTTGAGCTATACCACTCACCGGAAATGGTAACTTTACCTTGAGCGTTGTTTGGGCATTAGCTAAACTTACCGCATTTACACGCCCTTTTAAATTAAACCCTGCTTGCTGATCAATAGTACCCGATGCTGTTAACGGAATCTTGCCGTAATTTGTAACTATATGATCTAATTTAATTAACAATCCATCAAAACTGAGATTTCCCTGACTATTATTGAGCAATTGGGGCAGATTGGGAATTTGCACCGTCACGCCTTCTAGAGCCATATTGCCATAAAGTAAGGTTTTCTGCTTTGGTATCACCTGAATTCGCAAATCACCATTAACCTTACCAGTTTGTAAAACCAGTGGTAAAGTTACAATCCGAGTAATATCTGCGGCCAGAAGATTTTCAGCTTTGAGTCGAAAATCCCCAGCTAAAGTTTTCTCAGGAATTAAATCGCCAACAATGGTAATACCACCCCCACTGACAGCCTTACCAGCCAAGTCCAACTTAATTAGGCGATTTTTATCTAAGAAGAGTTGAGCCGTGCCATTAACCCCAGAAAATCTTACTGGGACTGGTAAGGAAATTTTTGCCCCTTCACTAACTTTCGGTACTAATACCAAATTTGCATCCCGAAACCGCAATTTATCTAAATCGGTTTTAATCAGTCCTGCCTCAGTAGGTGGAGCGATAGTAGTCGTTAACCAGCCTCCCTGCCTATCCTGCTCAACATAAACATCTGGATTAATTAAAGTTACATCCAATCGAAGATTGCGGTTAATAACTAACTTCCAAATATCAAATCCTACATCTACTGCCCTGACATTTACCCGATCTGGATCTGTCGGTGTAGCAGGAATCTCCGAAGCGGCAAACTGAACACCAGTCAGGGAAAAGGATTTAACCGCTCCCAATTTCACTGGACGATTGAGAGTATTAGTAAGACCTTGGGTTGCTAATGGTACTAAATCGTGATCAACAAAACTCTTTAATCGCCAAACACCACCAATAATTCCTAATAATAACAAAGCACCTATACCTAAGCCAGCACGGCCAAGTATCGTCCACCATAGACGATTAGTCATAAAATTAACGGGACGAGAATTTTGACTAGGAGAGTTAGACATAGGTTTGCACGCTTTGATTACCAGATATTTGGCAAAACACTAATTACTGACACTGGATAATCCTCAAGCTTATCCACCGTACTAGAAATTTGACACTCTCCGCGTCTAAAGACGCGGAGATTACATAGAGAGTTTCAGTCTATATCCCTCAGTTATCCCAGTTTCAGGCAGGGTTCCTTAAATATTTGGGTTCTTGCCCTGATTTCCTTGGCCCTCGCGGGCGAAATCATATCTGACAAGCGTAACTTTCCGAGAGTCCCTCGGTAGCTTTTTATGTCTTTAGTGACAATTTGATTGTATCACGAATGATGAAAATTTGAAATAATTTCAAATTTTCAAATTAACGTCAATGCAGGATAAAGGAAAGCCTCTAGCCTTCATCCCTTGTCTAAAGCCCAAATGTGGCTGACTCAGGAAGCCACATTTTCAAGGGTTTTCGGCGTTCTTCCTGATAAATGAATATAGACACAATTTTACGTTGAACTCTTAGAGTATAACGGGATAATTGGGAAATTGACACCTCCCCGTATCTTTAGACAGACCGGGGATTCTTGGGTCAACGGACCTATAACTTCTTTTAAATTCTCCTGATAGCGCGGCGTGGCCTTAGCCATACTTCTAGCTCTCACAGATGACTTTTTCAGCAACCCCTATTTAGGATTGCTATATACAGTGATTGAACTTTAAGATAAATTAGAGAACTGATCAAAGGATAGACAATGCGTGTTTTTGTACTAATGTTCAATGCTGGCACTGATAATGAGGGGATTCACAGCATTCGGATTAGCAATGCTCAAGGGGTGGAGGGGAATAAAATCCTCATGTTTGAGTCGGAGGATGATGCCACCCGCTTTGCTTTAATGTTAGAAGCGCAGGACTTTGCTGTCCCGACAGTGGAAATGATGAATGCTGATGATATTAAGGAATTTTGCGAAAGCACTGGCTATATCTGGGAAATTGTGGCGGAAAATAGTGAATTAGTATTGCCACCGGAAACGAATGTTGAACAAACTGATTGGCAAGCTGAACCAGAAATAGAGGATACTGATGAGGACTTTTTATCTTACAGTCCATCTGCGCCAGAAGTTGCTAACTCTGATTTAGACAGTATTCGGCGCAAACTGGAAGGTTTATTATAATTAGTCATTGGTCATTGATCATTGGTCATTGGTCATTATGGGTAAATAAAAACTAACAAATAACAAATGACAAATTTTCAGGAACGCGGGCATTTACTCACCGAACAAGTTAATCCTAATAGTATTAATTTAGACCAACTCAACTCCTTGGAACTGGTGGAGTTATTTAATAGCGAAGACCAAAAAGCAGTAGCAGCAGTAGCAGCGGCGAAGATTCAGTTAGCAGCAGCTATTGACTGCACAGCAGAAAGACTACATCAAGGTGGGCGTTTATTTTATGTAGGTGCAGGGACCAGTGGGAGATTAGGAGTATTGGATGCTGCTGAGTGTCCACCTACTTTCTGTACTTCCCCAGAATTGGTACAAGGGATTATTGCTGGTGGTGCGGGAGCATTAGTCCGCAGTTCCGAGGATTTGGAAGATCGGTCTGAAGATGGGGAAAGTGCGATCGCTCAACGACAAATTACCCAATTGGATGTAGTTGTCGGTATTACTGCTGGGGGAACAACTCCTTTCGTTCACGGTGCCATTAATGCAGCGCGTCAACGGGGAGCTAAGACTATTTTTATCGCCTGTGTTCCCACCGAACAAGTTACTATTGAAGCTGATATTGACATTCGGTTGTTGACAGGTCCAGAAGTTTTAGCAGGTTCTACTCGCTTGAAAGCAGGAACAGTGACCAAATTAGTCTTGAATACTCTCTCGACGGGGGTAATGGTGAAACTAGGTAAGGTCTATGGGAATCGCATGGTTGATGTTGCTGTCACTAATCAAAAATTACGCGATCGCGCTTTACGCATCTTACAAGACCTCACCGGTTTAAGTCGAGAAGCGGCTGGTCTTTTACTAGAAAATAGCGGTAAATGGGTTAAATTAGCATTATTAATGCACTGGACTAAGTTAGACCAAGAAGCAGGTAAAAAACTATTAGCAGCCCATCACGGTAATCTTCGACTAGCTGCAAACAGCTACAATCAGAATAGTTAACTACTAAAGTTACCAACAGGGCAAAACAGAATTAAAAATGGGTAATTGATAATTACCTATTGCTTCTTCTACTCTGAAAATAAGCGTTCTTACTGATATAGGATCATAGAGAAAATGAGTATGATATCATAGGACTATTGAGTAAATAAAACAGATGGTTAATTGCATACCGCTAAATCAATCTGGGACTTTTTAATATTTACTACTATTCTAAATATCGAGTCATGTTACATAATCACAAAAGCTAAATTACATTTGTGTGGAATCCTCCAAGACCTTCACCAAACGTCTGAAACCCTATTGATATCGTAACGATTTTATTGGGTTGCATATCTATATTTAGAAAGTTGGCACAGGTATTAATCCTCCCAATTAAATTGTCAAAGGCTTGTAAAAGAAGCCAAGCATGGATTTTTATAAATACTTAATCAATAAATTTTCAGGGAAAGCATGATGACCAAGCCAGAAGCAACAGAAGCGCAAAACCTATTCCATGAATTTAAAAAGTGTACTCAAGTCCAATACAACGGACAACTAAATATCAGGAGTTCTCAAGGGCGACAATGGACTTTCTATTATCGTTTGGGCAGAATAGTATGGGCTACAGGTAGTGATCATCCCTTCAGGCGTTGGCGCAGAAACATGGCTCAATATTGTCCTGATATTGATATCACGAAAATCCGCTGTCGTTATGAAGATATAGCCATTGACTATTGGGATTATAATCTCATAGACATTTTATACAAAAGACAAAAAATCCAGAGAGAAAAAATTCATGCCATTGTTGAAAACACTATAGCCGAATTATTTTTTGATCTAGCTCGAGAACTAGGTTTTGCCGCTGTTACTTGTAGTTACAGTCAGAAAATTATATTAGAAATGCCTATGAGCTTCACGAATGCAGATATGTCCATTAAACAAATGCGAGATGCCTGGTCAATTTGGTCACAAGCTGGATTAGCAAATATTTCTCCTAATTTAGCACCAGTCCTGCGGCGACCAGAACAACTACAGCAAATGGTCAATCCATCTGTATATAAAAATTTTGTGAGTTTAATTAATGGTCAATTCACATTACGGGAGTTAAGCATCAGAATGAAACAAGATGTCATGCCTGTAGCACGTTCCCTACTTCCCTATATCCTTAAAGGCATTATTGAGTTAGTCTCAGTACCTGATTTACCCTTAACAGTTGAATCTAATAGTTCCACTGGTAGACAACCCAGAAATCAATCTCCTCCATTAATAGCCTGTGTAGATGACAGTCCCCAGGTTTGTAACATCTTAGAAGAAATTATGACCCGTCACGGACTGAGATTTCTTAAAATCCAAGACGCTATCCAAGCTTTACCTATTATCATCCAACAAAAGCCAGATTTAATTTTCTTGGATTTGATTATGCCCATAGCCAGTGGCTATGAAATATGTACACAATTACGCAGAATTTCCGCTTTTGCGGAGACACCAGTAATCATATTAACTGGTAATGATGGTTTAATAGATAGAGTTCGGGCGAAAGTTGTCGGCTCTACAGACTTTATTTCTAAACCAATCGTAGCAGATCGGGTTATGAATGTAGTCCGTAAATATTTACGCATCCCCAATTTATCAAACAATAATCATGATCCTAATTTAGAAGCTATTGATGAGAACTTACATGATGGTTAGTAATGTTAACTCTCGATTATTTTGTTGGTTACGACCAGCATTAAATCTTTGTAAGAATGATTTATCATAGCTAAAATTTGTGATTAGGTATGCTAATCTCTGCTAGATATGCAGTTGTGACGGAGGAAAGTGTATACAATTTATTACGTGAGATAAAATAAAACATCAAAAAGTGGTTATTTGATCTGTATAATTGGATATTTGCTGTTTTTGTTAACATTCTGAAAAGAATTCAATAGGTAATTGTCATGAGTACGGTTCTAGTGGTGGAAGATGGCTTAACTGATATGGAAGTTATCAGTAAATACTTACAACAGGCTGGTTATTTCGTTGTTTGTGCGAAGAGTAGTGAAGAAGCACAAGATAAACTAAGTAGGCATAAACCGGATGTAATAGTTTTGGATGTAATTTTGCCTGGTAAAAGCGGCTTTGAAGTTTGTCGGGAGTTAAAAAATAATGCCGAAACTAGTAAGATTCCTGTAGTTTTTTGCTCTACTAAAAGCAGTGATGTAGATAAAATATGGGGGAAGATGTTAGGTGCTGATGCTTATTTAGCTAAACCAGTAGATAAGGAAGAATTAGTCCTGACTTTAAAAAGATTGATTAAATGATGGATTGTGGGTTAGTCACCGAATTTTAGATTTTAGATTTAAAATTTGCAGAGATCTTTACCCCTTCGGTAAAGCAATCTACATTTTTAGGGGCTAAAAAGAATTATTGAGGGTGGGGGGAAATTAATTTTGGAAACCAAACAAAAATTTTTAAGCTTTTCTTTAGGAGTCAGAGATACAGCAGTAATTCCCCTAGAACAAATTACAGAAGTTGTACAAATACCACTGACAGAAATATGTGGTGTTCCCCAAATGCCTAATTGTGTTGTCGGTATTTATAATTGGCGGGGGGAAATGTTGTGGTTGGTTGACTTGGAAGAAATGTTAGGTTATCCACCACTTTTACAAGGGTCAAGTTTTCTCTCTAAAATGATGGCATTAGTGGTAGAACATGAAGGCAAGTATTTGGGAATTTTAATCCGTCAACTCATAGATATTGATTGGTTAGATACCCAGGAAATGAAACAACCATCTGGGGAGGTTTTTTATCCAGAAATGATACCTTTTTTGCAGGGGTATTTCATTAGTGATTCTGAACAAATGATTTTTAATTTGGATGCTTCAGCAATGCTGGAAACTTCTATGTGGACAACACATAGTTAAATAAGGAGTCAGGAGGAAGAAAGAGGAACAAAAAGAAGAAGGAATAAAACTACCAATCACCAATCCCCAGTCCCTAGTTCACTACTACTATAATTATTGAGGTTAATGGCATGACAACTTTATATCAGAACCCAAATGAAGATGCTAGAAACATTTTTAGTACAGCACAGAATGAAGAAAAGAAAAAAGACAATGGGAATGGATTTAATTATGACGCATCTAGTAAAAGTTTAATTGCCCAGGAATTTAAAATCTGGAGACAGCGGTTTCAAGAGATAACTGCTAAAATGCGCCAAGTTGGGGATTTGGAGAAGTTATTATCTGTAACTGTAGCAGAAATTAAAGTTAAGTTAGTATGCGATCGCGTCTTAATTTATCAGTTTCACACTGATGATACTGGAACTGTTTTAGCTGAAGCAAGAAGCACTGGTTGGACACCTGGGATTAATGAAACTCTGGCGGCTATTGTCTTTGGTGTTTATACCAGTGCAGATTATTTAGAACCTGTAATTATTGACGATATTAGTCAAATTCAAGTTACCCCATACCAAAAGCAACTACTGGAAAAATTTCAAGTCAGAGCTAGTTTAAGCTTACCTATTTTTGTTGATGGTAAAGTATGGGGTTTATTGGTAGTTCATAGCTGTAGCACACCTCGACAATGGCAAGAAACAGAAACCACACTTTTATCACAAATTACCACAGAAATTACTTACAGGTTTCAGGGATTTAAATTACAAAAAGAACTCAAACAATCTTCCCTAGCCAAGCAGTCAGCAGCGAAAGTTATTACCAAGATTTTACAACAGCCAGATGTCGAAAAAATCTTTCAAACAACCACTCAAGAAATCCGCCAACTATTGAAATGCGATCGCGTCGGGGTGTATCGTTTTAGTGATGATTGGAGTGGTCAATTTGTTTCCGAAGCTGTGGGAAATAATTGGGTGAAAGTTGTCACCCCTGGTTATAAAATGGTTTGGGAAGACACCCACCTTCAAGAAACCAAAGGTGGTAGATATGCCCAGGGGGAAACCTTTGTCGTTAATGACACCTATAAAATAGGTTTAGCCCAATGTCACATTGATATTTTAGAACAGCTTGAAGCCAAAGCTTATATCATTTCTCCCATCTTCTCCGGGGAAAAATTGTGGGGTTTATTAGCAGCTTATCAAAATACTGGAGCGCGGGAATGGCAAGATTGGGAAGTCAGCTTTTTAAATCAGATTGGTTCACAATTTGGTGTAGCTGTTTCCCAAGGAGAATATCTGGGAAAAGTACAAAGACAAACTGAACAATTAACTCAGATTACCAAACAACAAAAGGCTTTAACTAAGATTATTAACCGAATCCAGCAGTCTTTGAACATGGGAGAAATCTTGAAAATTGCCACCCAGGAACTGCGTCAAGTTTTACAATGTGATCGGGTGGCTGTTTATCAATTTCATCCAGATTTTAGCGGTAAGTTTGTTACAGAATCAGTAAGCAATAGTTGGGGGAAATTAGTAAATACAGACATTAAAGATATTATCGAAGATACTTACCTTCAAGAAACCAAAGGAGCGCGGTTTGCCAAAGGGGAGACCATAGCGGTAAATGATATCTATCAAGCCAATATTACTCCTTGCTATTTAGAATTATTGGAGCAGTTTGAAGCCAAAGCTTATATCAATGTCCCAATTTTCTTTGGTGATCAATTATGGGGTTTGTTGGCGGCTTATCAAAATTCTGCACCTCGTGAATGGCAATCTTCAGAAATTAGCTTTTTATCTCAGGTAAGTTTGCAATTTAGTCTGGCTAAAACCCAGATAGATTATCTACAAACAGTAGAATCTAAATCCGAAGAACTAGCGCAACGGGCTGAACAGGAAAAGGCTATTAATAGGATTGTGAATCGCATTCGTCAATCCTTAGATGTAGAAGAAATATTCAAAACAACTACCCAGGAAGTTCGTCAAGCTTTGCAATGCGATCGCGTTGGAGTCTACCAATTTAACCCTGATTGGGGTGGTAAATTTATCGCCGAATCAGTGGGTAATGGTTGGACAAAAACAGTGACACGTGACTTCCAAATGGTTTGGGAAGATACCCACCTCCAAGAAACTCAAGGTGGTAGATATGCTAAAGGAGAAACCTTCGTTGTTAATGATATCTATCAAGCTGGTCATGCTCAATGTCACCTAGAAATTTTAGAGCAGATTGAAGTGAAAGCCTATATGATCGTACCCATCTTTTTTGAAGAAAAATTATGGGGCTTATTGGCAGCCTATCAAAATTCTGCACCCCGTACATGGCAACCTTCAGAAGCCAACTTTTTAACTCAAATAGGATTGCAATTTAGCTTGGCTAAATCCCAAGTTGATTATTTAGATAGATTACGACAACAATCTGCAAAAATCGCTCAAATAGTTGAACAGGAAAAAACCTTCTCCAAGATTGTTAACCAAATTCGTCAATCTTTAACATCAGGAATTGAAGAAATTCTCAAATCTACTACCCATGATATTCGCCAACTATTGAAATGCGATCGCGCCGCAGTCTATAAATTCACCTCGGACTGGGGTGGTCATTTTGTCGCCGAATCAGTAGCCCCAGGTTGGATCAAACTAGTTACATCCGAACTAAAAACCGCCTTTGATGACCCTTGTTTGCAAGCCATGAACGGTGGTGATTATAAAAAAGGTAACAAATTAATAGTCAGCGACATTTATCAAGCCAGCTTTGATACTTGCTACATTGAAATCCTCGAAGGATTTGAAGCCAAAGCCTATGCGATCGTCCCCATCCTATTTGGCGAAAAACTCTGGGGATTATTGGCAGTTTATCAAAACGACCGTACCCGTCATTGGCAAGAATCCGAAACCAACCTATTAGCGCGGATTGGTGATCAATTAGGATTAGCCTTACAACAAACAGAATTCTTACAACAACTACAAAACCAATCAGCCAAACTCTCAGAAGCAGCCAACAGAGAAAAAGCAGCCAAAGAACTACTCCAACAGCGTTCCATTCAACTGCTAATTGCCCTTAAACCTGCCCTCAAAGGAGATTTGACAGTTCGCGCCCCCATTACCGAAGATGAAATAGGAACAATTGCGGATGCTTATAACGGGACTGTACAAGCACTACAGCAGATCGTTATTCAGGTACAAACAGCTTCTCAACAGGTAGCCCAAACCTCCAGTAATAGTAGTAACTCCCTGGTAGGATTGACTCACCTCGCTGAACAACAATCTGGGGAAATCACTAAGGCTTTAGGTGATTTACAACAGATGCTAAACTCTAGCCAAGCGGTAGTTAACAACGCCCAATTAGTGCAAATAGCTGTTCAAGAAGCCAACAAAACGGTAGATTCTGGCGATACCGCCATGAATGAAACTGTTAATGCTATTCAAGCCATTCGAGAAACCGTAGCTCAAACCAGCAAAAAAATTAAACGTCTGAGTGAATCATCGCAAAAAATCTCCAAAGTGGTAAATTTGATTAGTAGCTTTGCGACTCAAACCAACGTTCTCGCCCTCAATGCAGCGATTGAAGCCACTAGAGCCGGTGAATACGGTAAAGGTTTTGCAGTGGTAGCTGATGAAGTCCGTTCTTTATCCCGTCAGTCAGCAGCCGCAACTATCGAAATTGAAAAATTAGTTCAGGAGATTCAAGCGGAAACTGGGGAAGTTGCTGTAGCAATGGAAACCGGGATTCAGCAAGTTGTCGAAGGAACAAACTTAGTTAATGAAACTCGCCAAAATCTTAATGCCATTGTGTCTGCCACTGCGGAAATTAGTCAACTAATTGAACGCATTACCGAAGCCACCCAAATCCAAATGCAGCAATCTGGTACAGTTACTAAATCTATGAATGATGTGGCAGAAATCGCTAACAAAACCTTTGGAGAATCCCAAGAAATTGCCAATGTCTTCCAAAGCTTAACCGGAATGGCGCAAGATTTATTAGCAACTGCTAGTAAGTTTAAGGTTAAGTAAGTAGGTGACAGGTGACAGGTGACAGGTGACAGGTGACAGGTGACAGGTGACAGGTGACAGGTGACAGGTGACAGGTGACAGGGAATAGGGAATAGGGAATAGGGAATAGGGAATAGGGGAGAAAATTATATTCTTCTTCCTTCTTCTTCCTTCTTCTTCCTTCCTCCTGAACTCCTGAACTCCTGATTTAAAATGATTACTAAAATCTAAAATCAAAAATTATGATTACAGATGCAGCAATTCGTGAACAAGGCTATGCCTGTTTTCTGGGCGAAGCACCGGAATTATTACAAACTATTGAACAAGATTTATATACTTTAGTTGAAAGTTCTGGTACAGCTAAAATACATAATTTAATGCGGGCAACCCATACAATTAAGGGTGGGGCAGCAAATGTTGGACTCGATACCATCATGACAATTGCCCATTCTTTAGAAGATATATTTAAGGCTTTATATAATCCTAATGTTGTCATTGATAGTGAATTACAAACCTTACTTGTTGAAGGGTATGAATGTCTACAATTAGCAGTGACAGCAGAAGTTACTAACAGCAACATCAATGCTGATGAACTTTTGAACCGCGCTACTACAGTATTTGTCCAAATCCAGGAAAAGTTAGGTGATGCTTTTGGCGCAGAACCCCATATTCCGACATCGGAAGAGTTAGGATTTGATATTGTTAAATCTATTTTTGAAATAGGAGTAAAACAACGCCTAGATATTCTGAATCAGGCTCTTACTAATCCGCCAGATAATACTGAATTTTGTGAATTACTCCACTCTCAAAGCGAAGTATTTATTGGCTTGGCAGAATCTTTAAATCTATCAGGATTGGAAAAATTGGCACGCACAATTATGGCGGCTTTAGATGCAAATCCTCAAAAGGTACGAGAAATTGCTAAAACCGCTTTCACTGATTTAAAAGCAGCACAAATAGCTGTTTTAGGGGGCGATCGCACTTCTGGGGGTTCACCATCTTTAGAATTGCAAGCACTAGTAAATACTACAAGTGATGATTTGTTTCCTGTCATCACAACCAGTTCTTTAACAACAGTCCCAAAATCGGAGTCATCTCTGGCATCTATACACCAATCTTTCGCTGATACATTCTTTAATACGACAACAGAATTTTATCAATTTTTAATTACTCTTAGCAATGGAAATAATCAACCTTTAAAACCAGTTCATGCCAAAGTTTATTTGAAAACCATTCGCTATATTTTTGGCTGGTTTAATCACTACAGAGAAATACCAGAATCAGAATTAAATCTATCTTTATTAATTCCTTCATCTACTCAAAAATATCCCGTCAATTATTTAGAACATTGGCTAGAACAATTTTTTTACTGCATCGAAAAATTAGGAGATAGCAAATCTCTATGTCTTCATCGTCGTGGTGTAATTTTAATTATTCTTTTAGCCATTGCTAAATTCCAATATACTGTTGAGCGAAATAACAGTGCTATCCCCATTATCAAGAAATTAAGACAGCAAATCCGTGAATTAGGCAGAGAATATAAAAATTATCCACCAGTCACAGAAGCAGAAAAAAACTGGCTTGATCATCCTAAATTACAAAATTTGCTAGTGATCAAAGAAATAGTTCCTTCCTCATTACTCGAAGAAAATAATAATCTTCTGGAATCAATATGGGGAGGAGAGCCTATTTTAGCTCCTGATCATAACTTATTTGCAACACCAATTATAGAAACAACAGAAGGTTTTCAAGATGATATTTATCTAGAAAGTGTAACATCATCAGCAATTAGTGAAGAGGTAATTACAGACTATGATACAGCAATTAGTCAGCAATTAGAAGAAAAAACGACTGATGCGGTTAATAGAAATTCTCGTCAATCTTCCTTTGTGCGGGTAGATGTGGAAGGACTACAACGCCTTAATTATTTAACAGGTGAATTACTCATATATCAAAAAAGACGGACTTTATATGATGAACAAGTCATAGAATTAATTGATAGATTAAGTCAGCAACTTAACCAACATCAGTTGACTTTATATCAATTACGAGATTTACCATTACAAGGGAATAATGTCTCATCTCATCACACCCATTCCTTGAGTTCAGTAAATTTTGATTCTTTAGAAATGGATGTATATTCAGAGTCTCAGTTAACACTACATTCAGCAATAGAAGAAACTTTGCAAATCCAAGAAACTTCTGAATCCCTAGAATTACTGATGAAACAAGCCGCTCAAATGGGGGAAAAACAACAAACCTTAACCTTAAATATTATAGATAACTTGGTAGAAGCGAGAATGTTACCTTTAGGAACTATCCTGAGTCGCTTTCCGCAAATGGTGCAGAATCTAGCTAATGTTTATGGAAAACAGGTACAATTAAAACTGACTGGTACAGATGTGCTGGTTGATAAAGCGATCGCCGAAAAACTCTATGATCCCCTTTTACAACTGGTACGCAACTCTTTTGATCATGGCGTTGAATCTCCAGAAATTCGCCGAGAAAGAGGTAAATCAGCAGATGGTACTATTGAGATTTTTGCCTACAATCAAGGTAGTCAAACTGTTATTGAAATCCATGATGATGGACAAGGATTAAACTTAGAAAAAGTTCGTAGCAGAGCCATAGAACTTAATCTAATTCCCCATGATCATGACGGAGACTATGTTCATCACCTCACCGAGTCTGAATTAATAGAGATGATGTTTGCTCCGGGATTTTCCACAGCCGGGAAAGTCAGTGAAATTTCTGGACGCGGGATGGGTTTAGATATTGTTCGTACCCAAATACAATTACTTAACGGCTCAATTTCTGTGCAATCATCACCTCAGCAGGGAACAACATTTATTCTTAAAATTCCTTTCTCTATGACTACAGATAAACTCATGTTAGTTCAAGCAGGTGGTGTTATTTACGCTTTACTACAAGATAGTATTGAAAAAATAGTTATTCCCTCTGCTCAAGAAATCAAAGAATTTGAAGGCAAACAGTTTTTATATTGGCGGACAGATGAAGATGAATTGATGGTCAATATCCAAAAACTAGCAGGGTTAATGTACTATAATGGCGCAGTTTTGAGTAGAAATAATCTGCAAAGTCTATCAGATAATTCAGAAGCAGGAATGGTGAAAAATCCCATCATTTTATTGCGTCGCCATCATGGTATGGTAGGCATAGAAGTTGATCAGATTATTGGAGAACAAGAATTAGTAATTAGACCGTTAGGAAATTCTATTACTCCACCAAAATATGTTTATGGTTGCAGTAGTTTGGCTAATGGTAACTTGATCTTAATTATTGATGGTACGTTGCTTATTGATACTAAAGAAATGCAAGCCACATTGGATGTCATGTCTCTACCGATGGCACTTTCCCCAAAAAATCAACAAGCTTTACTAGAGACAGTTGCCACTCATATCCACAAACAGTTAACCACTAATGTATTAGGAAATAGCCAATCACCAAAAGTAATTTTAGTCGTAGATGATGCTATTAGTCTGCGGCAAACTCTCTGTCTCACTTTGCAAAAAGCAGGATATCAAGTATTACAAGCTCAAAACGGCGTAGAGGCTTTAGAACAACTACATCTACATCCAGAAATTGAAGTAATTATCTCTGATTTAGAAATGCCAAGGATGAACGGATTTGAATTATTAAGCCATATCCGTCAAAACCGAGATCTTGCTAGAAAACCAGTTATTGTCCTCACCTCTCGTAGTGCAGAGAAACATCGTCAGTTAGCTTATGAATTGGGGGCAAATTCTTATTTAACTAAGCCTTATTTGGAGCATGAATTTCTCTCTACCCTTGAGAGTTTAGCTAATAGAAACAACAAGGATACAAACCAGGGATTAATAGCAGCAGGTAAATAGGGCAGGAGTCACCGAGTCAGGAGTTCAGGAGTAAAACTAGAGTAGAAACGACAAAATCTAAAGTCTTAAATGCGACTGTGTTTTTGAGGGTGATACTCAGGTTCCTAATTATCAAGAGGCTAACAAAGATGAGTAAGTACATTATTTTCAAAGCTGAGGACGCAAGCGCCCAACAGTGGATAGGACTCCTATTTGACGGCTCTAACTTAATGGTATGGAGAATTTTCTGCAATTTTGTATTTTGAATAAGGATAACAGCTAGTGAAGCTATGGTATATTTGGTGGTGGTGCAGCCGTGAACATGGCTAAAATTAGGTCTACTACTATAAAATTTTAAGCGAATGGCATAAGCCGGAGAATTTGTTTAGACACACTCACTAACTCGATGACAGGCAAAAACGCAAGACAGAATGCATTTCTGCGGTTGGTGTCCACTAAGGTTGAAGTTTTCGAGTCAGCATCTCGCTACTTGTTGCTTCCTGGTAAAGAAATGGTAATTGGACGTGACCCCATCTGCCAAATTGTCTTGGATGCCGTAATATACCGGATGGTATCTCGTCGTCATGCGGTAGTTCGTCCCCTTTCTTTAGCGACCGATAGCGGTTATAGCTGGGTAATTTGTGATTTAAATAGTGCCAATGGCACTTTTTTAAATGGAGAACGATTGAAAGGATGTCAAGAATTACATTTAGGCGATCGCATTTCCCTGGGTGCTGATGGACCACAATTTATTTTTGAGTACGAAGTTGTTGCTCAAAAAACGATGATCAATGTGAGTAAAGCGACAGTGTTATCATCTGTCAATCACCAACATCTGCCATCAAAGCAAGATTCTGTAAGCTTCACACAATTATTTCCTATTATCTCTACTGGTAAGGATCTCACTCGCAAAGCCTACCTGATTCCAGGAATTTTAACAGTAGTTTTCGTGGTATTAATGTTTGCTACCGTAGGTCATCCCCAAGCCAATCAAGTAATTGTGGGATCTTACATCGCTTTTGCCGCTTACTATTTTGTTTATCAATTGTGTGGTAAATCCAAGCCTTGGTGGGTACTCATGGCTGCGGCACTGAGTACAATGTTAATTTTACTGAGTCCTCTCTTAGATTTATTTATCACAGTTTTCCGAGATATCTTACCTGGGACTTTGGATGCGACATCTCCAGATGGGATTACCTTCACCGAATTATTAGTGCGGATGTTTTTCGGTGCAGGGTTAATGGAGGAACTACTGAAAATACTACCAGTATTAGGAGCATATTGGATTGGTAAGTCCTTGCGATCGCCCTGGCGAGAACGGATTGGAGTTTGGGAACCGCTAGATGGTATTCTCTTGGGTACAGCTTCCGCTGTGGGGTTTACTTTACTAGAAACTCTTGGTCAATATGTACCCTTAATTTCCCAAAATTCTGGTCAATCAGTCGGTTTACAGCTACTTATTCCCCGGATTTTAGGTTCTGTGGCCGGACACATGGCTTACAGTGGCTATTTAGGTTATTTTGTTGGTTTGGCTGTGTTAAAACCCCTCAAAGGCAAGCAAATCCTCACGGTGGGTTATTTGAGCGCTTCTGCACTCCACGCTTTATGGAATGCGACGGGTTCTATTAATGCTTTGTTTTTGGTCGTAGTTGGTGTTTTATCTTATGCCTTTTTGATGGCGGCAATTCTCAAAGCACGGGTATTGTCACCCACAAGATCAGAAAACTTTGCTACCCGGTTTCTTGATCCAAAATAGGATATAGTAGGTGACAGGTGACAGGGAATAGGGAATAGGGAATAGGGAACAGGCAAGAGGTAAAAATTAGGGTTAAGAATCAGATTTTGAGAGATGTTGGAGGGCATAATCAGCGATCGCTAAGGTAATTTTTGCTTGTTCTATTTCTGATAAATTTGCCCAATCCCGCTCTTCAAAATCTCTAATTAGTGATGTCAATGTATGTGGTTCACTACTTCGCATTGCGTAAGCAAAAGGACGAGCTAAAACCAACAGATCATCTACTTCCCAACTGGGTAGTAAAGCTTTTACACATGCCACTAATTTCTCACTAGCTGATTGTTCAAGCATAGAAACTTCAGTAGTTTTTTGAGCTATCGCAGTGAGTAAACCACCAGGAATAACTGAAAAAGCGTTCTGCAAAACTTCCTGAAGATAATTAACGATATTTTTACTACTGTTATTTTTAAGAACAGCAACTTGATCCCAAATTGTATCTAAATTTTGATAAAAATTATCGGCACTTGTACTTAGTTCTGCATCTAAAAAATCTTGCAACCCAAACTGTAGTTCTAGGTTATGAAAATAAGCTTCTGAAGATTCATCAGCCAAATTCCAGGGATAAGCAGTATCTTCAGGTTCTAACAGTGCTTCTATAAATTCTAAATCTACATTTGATGGGGCAATATTTAAAATATTTAAATCATTAGTGTGGGGTTTCATTTTTTTCTCACTATTAATTTATAGGTGCTATTGACAGCTACAAACTCAACAATTGAATTTCCGCAAAATACAGCAGGAGTCAAGGAGTCAGGAGTCAGGAGGAAGAAGGAAGGAGGAACAAAACTGGGTTGCTGTCTGGGTTTGAATTTAGATACTGGATCTCATTGTTAATTATCAACTGGTTTTTACTCCTGACTTTTGGGCGCAGGGCCTGCGCCCCTACTGATGGAATCCTCCCGAATAAATTCCCAAATTTCACCTTTAGAACTCCCAAACATTAACTGCATTCCCGATGTTAAAGGTACTTCTTCGCGGAGGATTTGTTGCCAACCATTAGGGCTTAAATACCAGGTTGTCCCATAGGTAGACAAATCCTGTAGGTAATAAGTGGTCATGGATGTATTTTCTTTGAGAGTCTTCCGACATAAAATTTCTGCGTGGTGTCTGGAAATATAAATTTCGGGGATGATAATATCATTCTCTTTTGTGCGACCGATGCGGGTAACTCCAGAACGTAATAACCAAATTTTGCCTCCTGGTGTGAGCGATCGCAAATAAGCTGTATTCATGGGGGTAAATAGGTCAGAAATCGCCGTATTTGGTAGTTCTGTGACTCCTTCATCGACATCTTTAATCAGTTCTCCATCAAAATCAGGATGGAGGTAGAGAACTGGTAATGTCCAAGCTGGTTGATTAAATTTATACAGTGTCAATAGTTCTTGTCTAGCGGTTGCCACTGCTTCATCAATTAATTTACGCGATCGCAAACTGGAAGCAAAAGTTTGAATAAAACTATGACTTTCTACATCAGCAATTTCATCACGCATCCCCAATACCGCCGGCACACCATGACCAATTAACACCTCAGCCAAACTACTAGCCGGGATTGCTTGGTGATTAACTGCTGCTGGTCGCGCTCCCCAACAGGCGTTAAAAACTCCTAATTTTATACCTGTTCGCGTTAAAACCTGAGCTAATTCTATGCCATTAATTTTGAGTTCATTTCCTAAAAATAATGAGCCTCCATCTGGATCTGGTAATCCATGACCAGCATAAAAAAACACATTATAAGCTTTAGTTTCTAACTCCTGAATTAACTCTGCCTTTGTCGGTTGGATCAGGGTTTTTACTGTACAAGGTGCGTATCCAGCGGCAGTTTTGCCCCCAGGATGTTCTTCTAACAATGTCTTTTTCAGTAAAGACGCTTCCTGATCTAGTTGTAATTTATGATTATGTCCTAACACCAGCAGAATATTTACCGCCCGGTCAGTCCGCAATTCTGGCAATGGTTCAACTGCGCTAATGGTACGACTAAATAACACATCTTGGGACAGAGATATGGCGGATTGTCCCACTTCCCGCTGCATAATTTCCCAGGGGAGGGCAATCAGATCAGGATCACGAATTTCTAACCGAAAGCGTAATTGAGTCTTTTGACCCATAGCCATACCCCGACTCCGTTCCCAGCTATTCAGAATCGCCCCATCAAATATCCATCCCCAGAGATTGATGCCTAATGATTGCATCAGACGACTACTATAGGGGCTTGTCCTTTGACCTTCAGCGGGTGGAATTACACTTAATCCCAGGGTATTAACTGATGAAGAAATTGAATGGGAAGAAATATCCAGGGGACTATGACCAGCAAACATTTGTTGCCATTCTTGCCAAACTTGATTAAGTTCAGGGGAGAAAACACAATCACGGAGAACATAGCCACTGGGATATGGTGCTTTGACTACCCAAATAGCGAAGTGATCTGTGCTAGTATTTGCTAGGCGGGCGATCGCTATACTCGCCGAAGGCATTGCCAAATTCGTGCTGAACATGGATTTGCTCATTGGTCATTGGTTATTGGTCATTGGTCATTGGGAAAATTTCTACCTGTCACCTGTCACCTGTCACCTGTCACCTGTCACCTGTCACCTGTCACCTGTCACCTGTCACCTGTCACCTGTCACCTGTCACCTGTCACCTGTCACCTGTCACCTGTAACCTGTCACCTGTCACCTGTCACCTGTCACCTGTCACCTGTCACCTGTCACCTGTCACCTATTCACAAATGCTAGGTTGATCTGATTGTAGAATAGAGATATCCTTGGCTAAAGCTTGCAGTTCGGAAAATTCAAGTTTGACTATTTTAATTTTAGGAGTTTTTGGTGCTGGATTGGATTTTTCACAGACGCGCAAACTTACATCTGGATTATCCACAGGATTGGGATTAGCTTTTTTATCTATAACTTGAACTTGAAAAAAACTTTCAGCGGGGAAAGGTTGCTTATTTAAAATTATGGGACTCTTCGCTTGAATCACCCAATTAGGAGAGAGATTTTCTAAAGTTCTTGGTCTAGTCGAAGGTGGCGCTTGACTAGAAAATGGAGACGGAGAAGAAATTATTGTTGTTGGTGACTTAATTTGGAGTTTAAACCAATATCCTAATAACCCAGCTAATAACGTTAATCCCAAAATAATAAACAACTGTAGTGGTAATTGGGAGAGTCTAGCAGTCTTGCCTTCAGAACTAACTTGAGTTTTCGGATTATTAATAAAACTCTGCCCATTGGCTGTATCATCACCGGCTGAGTATAATTCTGTGTCAGGTAAAAGATGAGAAATATCCGCTGTAATTATCGTCTCTGGTTCAGAGTATTCAACATGATAATGTACTAAGGCAATAGTGGCATTATCATGTCCATTTTTAGTATTGGCAATTTCTATTAATCTTTGGGCAACATCTTCTATACTTGTTTTTCCAGAGAGAAGAGGTAAGATTTCAGTTTCCCAAGATTCTTCCACTCTATCAAAATCACTCAGACCATCGGAAGTGAGTAAAAAAACAGCATCTTCATCAACAATAAAGCGTTGAGATGTGGGGTGTAGCGAGGTACTTTTACTCATTCCTAATGCCTGAACCAATGAGCCAGAACCACTGTGTTTTAAAGCTTCCCTGTAAAGAGCATAGCCTAAACGGACTTCACGGGAGGCGACATCATCATCTAAGGTAACTTGATGACAACCATGACGAGTAATCCAATAGGCACGACTATCACCGACATGGGCAATATACATTTCATGGGCAACAGGTAAAGCCATGACAATAGTTGTTCCCATCCGTTGTCGCCCTTGACGATGTTCGTTATCATTACGCTGGCTGATTTTGTCATTAGCTGTGGCTACTGCCCGTTCTAAGTCCGAAAGTAGTAAGGAGGCATCTATGTTGTCGGCGGGAAATGAAGTCAGTTCTTTGATTTGTTTATAAATAGTTTCAATTGCGAGGTTGGAAGCCACGTTACCGCCTTCATGTCCACCAATACCATCACAAACAATAGCTAGGGTGTTCTCCTGGGGTGGTTTAGTGATTAAAGTGTCTCCGGCAGGGTAACAAGCATCTTCGTTACGGGGTCGGCTCGGTCCTGGGTCTGTTTTAGTATAGATTTTAATTGTGGTTGTTTGAGATTTTGCTAATTGGCTCAATCCCTGATCTAAAATTTTAATTAATTGACTCGATGAGTTAATTTCTCCTTTAATTAACCAATCACATACTTGTTGCACAAATGGGGCAATATTTGGTTTAGTAGTTGGGAGCAGTTGTTGCCAAAATTCTCCTAATTGGGTTAATGTCGGCGAGTTTTTGCCATCAAATCGCAATTCTAATAAGCGAATTATTACTCCTTCTACTCTTAATATAGAACTATCTAGGAGGCTAGATGCTACTCCTTCAAGGGCTAGGGGTTGCCACAAATTAGCTAGTTGCCATAGCCAATGAATTTGACGCATTGATGAGGCTTGACTCCAAGAATCGTTCAAGCTTATACATAGATTGACTTGAGTAATGCCTGCATCAACTATTAATGGTGGGTTTTCTAATAGTAGTATTTCTGTTTTGGTCTGCCCATCACTTAAATTGAGGACTCCATAAACTTGTGGGGTGTGGAGACGATAGGTGATTAGTTTGAGGTAGGGTCTAATTTTTCCTAAATCATCTAATTCAGGTATTTCGGGCAATAAACCAGGTTTGATATCTAAAAGTATGGATTTATCAATGACTAAATAGCGAGCGCCCGCATCGCTTAAAACAGACCCAGGTTGACAATGGCTAAAATCACTGCCCACAGCCCAAAGATAACGCTTTGGCAGGGGAGTGGAACACTGCTGGCAAAATTTGTGGGTGAGGGGATTAGCAGATTGACAATATTCATTTGGGCAGCAGAGCGTTACCGCATCATTTTCCATAGTTTTCCCACCGATTCTGCAATTAGCATTTTCTCAACAGTATTTGGTAGCTATAGTTACTACCGCGCATATTTTTAGCAATCCACAGATTCATCATAACTTTTATTGTTATGGGAATATGTAGCGATCGCAGAACTAATTCTCAATTTGTCACTAAAACTTGACATAGCCGGCGAATTAGCTTCGCCAGGACTAAGTATGTACTATTCTATTGGTTGTTACTGGTTGCTACTTGGGGTAGTCCCATACTGTAGTTAGTAACCCGACTGGAGAGATTATAGCTAATTTCACCTTTTTGGAGGAGCGATCGCAGATAATGCTCCAAATCTGAACCAATCCGGCGTAGGTTATAATCTGTCAGATCCTCGCCACTAGATGCTTCTACCAGTTGATCAAACTGGCGATAAACTTTTTGCAAAGCATCTTCATTCCAGTTGAACTCGTTGTCTGGATCAATATCTAGTGTCAAGACTTGATTACTCGGAATCAGGTTATCTTTGTCCATTTCAGCCGCAAAAATGCGAACATGGCGGGTTGTGGACTTAAGCAGCATCAGGTTATCCATAAATTTGGGTGTAAGAATTTAGCTGAATTACACTGCAATCATTTTAACTGCTATGTTTGAGCTTACAGCAGAAATGAATAAGAAAGTCACTCTCATTAGGAGTTCGGTGTTTGGAGTTCGGGAGTTCAGGAGTTTAGGAGTTTAGGAAGAAGGAAGCAGAAATCCGGGTGTTTGGGGGTTGAATTCCACTTTGTATCTCATTTACCTGCCTTCAATTGTAATTTGGCCGTTAGTTTTGTCCCAGGGATGTGATTATTCACAAAAAATTTCCTGATTTTTTTACTGATTTTGATTTTTTCTCATGTAAATATACTCAACTTGTAGTAACTTTAGCGAATTTTCCTACAATTATGAATTGGATTTATCAAAGGAGCGTCTTCGGTACAAATGCTTAAGTATTACCAGACAATAAAAGTAAAAAAAATAATATTTCTTGACGTTTTTAACAAATTGATGTAGAAACCTTTATCAAGGGCTAATCAACTCCTTACAAAAACTTCATGGCATAACATCTCAAAAATCGAATAATAGTTTATGGCTAAGATATGCCATAACTAGTAGAGAAACATCAAAAAATAGTAAAATCTAACTGAAAAAAGACAGGGGGAGTAAAATAGAATGCCAGTTTTACGGATCAGGAGAAATTCTGAATCTGTCAAGACTTTGGATTCACAAAAGTATAAAGAAAGTATAAGGAATTTTTCTGGAGATTTAGTCCCTAATCCGTATAACCACTAAGCAAATAAATCCTCAAAACCATGAATTCCAAAGCATTACCACGTCAAATAAATAATCCCGAAGTAGGTGTTTATGATTGTGAAATTCACCTCAAATTCCGTCTGATAGAGGAAAAGAGTTTGTTAAGTGATCGAGAGCAACTGTTACAAGTATTACTAGAAGCTTTAACAGAAGGATCTGACGATTTTTTAGAAACCTTACAAGCATCAGTTAAAGCTCAGGAGATTTCGGAATTTAAAGCCTCTCCACAAATGCGTCGTCAACTGATGCGGTTACGCAATTTCGCTGATACCATACAATAGTATTCAGTGTTATCCCTCGCCATAACCGATCTAATTTAGGGTTTTCAAGATTGAGTTTTAAAAGTCTGCCTCTACCTATTTTTCCCAACAATAAGTTTGCTTGTAACCATAAAACTACGTCTACAATATTTGCGTCTTTGTACTGGCAAGCTAGGAAAATTAGTAGTCAAATTCGGCAGCAAAGTTATCCAGGTGCATTTTACCATTTTTTTTTACCAAGTAACTCCAATCACTCAGGGATTGGTTCACTTAGCTAGACCATGTTCTAGGGCAAAACGAACTAACTCCGTGCGACTATTAGTCCCAGTTTTACTAAATAAACGGCTGACATACTTCTCGACATTGCGGACGCTTGTTTCTAAGCGACGGGCAATTTCCTTGTTCATTAATCCTTCTGCTACCAAATTTAAAACACTTTGCTCTCTAGGAGTCAAATCTATTTTAAACGGGGCCGGAGATTGGGAGATGGCACTCCTGTGAGTTAATAGTATTCTAATTTGAGCGATTTGATTAGCCAAATCGGCAAGATTTGGGGTATCGCTGTCTTCCCCGATAGTGGGAGTTTGGGCGCTGCGACGCGCTAGTAAGTTTTCAACTATGGCGACTAATTCATCAGGATCGAATGGTTTAGATAAGTACGCATCAACACCTGCATGATAGCCTTGAATGCGATCGCCTGTCATCCCCTTAGCAGTTAGAAAGACCACTGGTAAGGCTTGGAAACGGGGGTCATCTCGCATTTGCTTGAGGAACTGATAGCCATCCACCTGGGGCATCATAATATCAGAAATGACCAAATCAGCGGTGTTCGCTTGCATCCAGTCCCAACCTTCACGGGCATTACTGGCAGTTTGAACCCTAAAACCGCTTTCTTGTAAGTATTCTTTGACGGCTTCCCGCAATCCCGGTTCGTCATCTACCAGTAACAATTGTGCTGACATTGAAAATTCCTATAAGTGTACCTGGATCTAATCTAGCGAAATTTGGTGAGTCTTGACTACCAATACAGGAGAAATCCATTAATTCATCCGTCTTTATCTGCGTTTATCTGCGTTTATCTGCGGTCAATAATTTTTAAAATCCTATTCTATTCTCATCCTAAATTGGTATTATATATCGCATTAAAACCCAATTGCAAATTATTAAAAGTAAACAATAAATATGATTAGAGAAATAGGTAAAGTTTATCTTGTTGGTGCAGGACCTGGAGATGTAGAATATTTAACCGTTAAAGCCTATCGGCTGTTAGCATCTGCCCAGGTATTGGTGTACGATGCTTTAGTTGATAGTCAATTATTAGATTGTGTCCCTGTTGATTGCCTAAAAATAGATGTTGGTAAACGGGGAGGTAAACCCAGCACTTCCCAAGCGGAAATCAACGCTTTATTGGTAAAATATTGTTTAGAAAAAAAACAAGTTATCAGATTAAAATCGGGAGATCCTTTGATATTTGGGCGCTGTATTTTAGAAATTGCCGCTTTAAAAAATGCAGGTTGTGAATTTGAAATCGTTCCGGGAATTTCTTCTGCCTTAGCTGCACCATTATTAGCAAAGATTCCCCTCACCGATAACGTTCTTAGTCGTTGTTTTGCAGTTTGTACAGCCCATGAACCAGAAACTTTAAACTGGGAAGCATTAGCAAGCTTAGAAACCTTAGTAATTTTGATGGGGGGAAAAAATTTACCAGAAATAATCCAGCAACTGATAAAATATAGAAAACCTCATTCTACACCCATTGCTATTATCCGTTGGGCTGGAACACCCAGTCAAGAAATCTGGACAGGAGAACTGGGAAATATCCGCGAACAAACCGCTGGCTTATCTCTCTCTCCCGCAGTTATAGTTATTGGTGAAGTTGTGCGATTACGGGATTACCTGTAAGGAATTTCCATTTGTAAAATTATAGGTTGGATAGAACAAAGTGAACCCCCACTAAGTCTAGGAAATGTTGGGTTTCATTCTTCAACCCAACCTACAGATACTTCTTGACGCGAAACCAAAAATTATTAAGACACAAATTGAATGTCAACCGTGAATTATAATCTTTCTCCCCTTGCTGGTAAAACCATTTTAGTTACCCGTTCTGTGGGACAATCGCATCAATTTAGCGATCGCTTAACCTCCGCAGGTGCTAATGTGATAGAAATGCCAGCTTTAGAAATTGGACCCCCTAGCAATTGGGACGCTTTAGATCAGGCAATTTTGCATTTATCAACTTTTAATTGGCTAATTCTCACTTCTAGTAATGGTGTAGAATACTTTTTTGAGAGATTAGCAAAATCCGGTCAAGATAAAAATGCTTTATCAGGTGTGAAAATTGCTGTTGTTGGGGAAAAAACAGCCCAAAGTTTACAAAAACAAAATATTCAAGCTAACTTTATTCCTCCTAATTTTGTGGCTGATTCCTTAGTGGAAAACTTTCCCGAATCACTAATAGGTAAAAAGATATTATTTCCTAGAGTTGAAAGTGGTGGCAGAGAAGTATTAGTCAAGGAATTAACAGCCAAAGGTGCAGAAGTAATTGAAGTTCCCGCTTATGAATCTTGCTGTCCTCAAAGTATCCCTCCTGCGGCTGAATATGCCTTAGTTAATAATACTGTAGATGTTATTACTTTTGCCAGTTCTAAAACCGTCCTATTTTTCTCCCAATTAACAGCGCATATATTTACATACAATCCTGAAAATTTAGCCAGAGTTTGCATAGCTTCCATTGGTCCACAAACATCAAAAACCTGTCAAACTGTATTTGGGAGAGTAGATATTGAAGCAGAAGAATATACTTTAGAAGGTTTAACAAATGCCATAATTAAATTTTCTCATAACCAATAACTAATGACTAAGAATTTAATTGGTTTAACTGGTGGAATTGCGACAGGGAAAAGTACAGTTGCTAATTATTTAGCGACAACTTACAATTTGCCGATTTTAGATGCAGATATTTATGCGAGAGACGCGGTATCTGTCGGTTCTCCTATTTTGTCACAAATTGCCGAAAAATATGGTAGAGAAATCATATTAAGTGATGGTAATTTAAATAGAGCTAAATTAGGAGAAATTATTTTTAATCAACCGGAAGAACGTCATTGGGTAGAAAGGGTAATTCATCCTTATGTAAGAAATTGTTTTGATAAAGCTATTCAAAAATCATCTGCAAATACTTTAATTTTAGTGATTCCTTTATTATTTGAAGCTAATTTAGAAAATCTAGTTAATCAAATTTGGGTGGTATCTTGTTCACCACAACAGCAAGAACAGCGATTAATAGAACGGAATAATTTAACACCAGAACAAGCAGCAGCCAGAATTAATAGTCAATTACCTATTGCGGAAAAAATAGCTCGTGCTGATGTGGTTTTAGATAATTCTGGCAATTTAGAATCACTTTTACGACAAATAGATAAAGTTTTGTTGCAAGATTCGACACTTTTGTAAATAAAATAATTGATATATTCTTGCTTATAGATTAATGGAATATCAATAATTTTTACGTTTTTGTGATATCATTAGGGATGATTATAAAAAACAGTTCTGATAAAAAATGTGCAATTGCTGTGGCTTTACAATATACGCCCTTTGCTTGTGATATAGCGGTTATCATTCGGACGCAATACAATTGAGGGCGGGGAAACCCCTACAGGTTTTACGATTTGCTGATTGTATCTCACTCAAGTGCATACCGCTATATATTTTTTTATTGAAAATTAAATATTAGGAGACTATCGAGTTGGATTTAAGATATAAATATCTGGATGATATCAAAGATATCACTGATTGCCCACCAACAAGCTGTACAAATAAAAATATGACAGCTTTTAGGTTTGTATTTGAACCAAATACTGAAAATAACTGGAAAAATTTTTTACCATCGAAGAAAATTTCACCACAACGAACACTGCGAAACGATAAAGTAAAATGCTCTGGTTATGGACTATCTTTCTTTGATTCTGAGAATAATGCTAAAATGTTTTATGAGACCATGAGAGAACGTAATGATAATATTCATAAATCTATTGGCACACATTTAGCTAAGGTATCTATTGACCAAAATGATGGTGTAGTTACAGAAATTAATAATAGAGGACATTTTGATTTACATGAATATGAAAATACTAATTGGAGTAATAAATTTGAAATCATTGCTGTTTTATACAATCCAAGGTAAAGTGTGATGGAAAACGTATTAGGATGTCAGTTTAATCAATTCCCCCTAAATCTTACCTACATAGTTGATCTAAGCTATTTCGACGGTTCACTACTGTCAGTATTTAAAAATGAATATGGAGACTTTTATATTTATAATTGGTGTGATGTAGATGATCAATTCAATCGCTGGTCGGTTTTTAGAGTTAAGAGAAAATCATTAATAAAGTATTTAGAGGGTGAACTTAGTTTACGCGATTTAGTGTTATCACCAATTGATGGGTTTCAATATTTATTGGAAATTGATGATCATCTGGATGTTAAAAATATTTATGTTGTGCAGCCTCATAACTTGCCAGAATCATATATTCCTGGCAAAAATTCATATTATAATGACTTACAGTTAAATCCAGAATCCTTAGAGGAAGATAAAGAAATAATTAAACAAGAAATATATTCAAAAGATGAAGAAAAAATCAAATTACTCATAAGTTGATTGTAAAAATAGCTTCAGAACTTTCTTCTACGATAGCAGTTTTACGTTTTTGTGATAACATTAAATTAGACGCAAATTTAGTGCGGAGTAATTCTCATGATTATTGAGAATATTATCAATAATCTAACGAGTTCTGGTGATTTCAGCTAGGGGGCTTGACAGTGTTCTGAGTTTCGGGTATGCTTATGGTATTAGTGGGAAAGTCTGCGCCCATATATATAAGGTTTTTATTTATCAAGATAATTATTTCCCAAATAAATTCCAGAAGCAGGGAAATAAGAAAATAATATTTGTCCTCATAGCCAAAATACCAAGATGTTATTTTGTATCTCAGGATAAAGATGCAATTACAAGTTTAGATGTAGGAGAATTGACTGCTTATCAACAAGAATTGATTAATAGTGGGAGAATTAAACGAATTTATTTAGATGAATTACCACCGGGTTCAATTGGTATGGGGTTAATTGAGTCCAGATAGATAAGTAGGCTTATTTAATTGTCAGAATCAGGATATCCAGGATTTTAGGATTTTCAGGATGTTGCTTTGCGTTGAGGTTTTTTGGATGTGAGGATTTTTGTGATGTGGGGAATTTTTTGGATATTATTTGATTAATGATCAAAATTTTCAGTTCATAAACTATCTATTCTGCAAATAAAGCTTCTAAATCTTGACGACCATTTACGACTCTAAGAATTTCAATATTATTATCAACAACTTGATAAAAAATGATGTAACCATTTAAAGGAAGTCCACGCATTTCTTGTCTTATATATTCATAACTGCGTCCCATTTGAGGAAATAGCAGTAATTTTTCACACTTTTTTGTGAAATCTTGAAAGAGGATTTCTCCCGCTTCAATATTTCTGTTTAAAAAATATTCAGAAATGCTATCTAAATCTCGAATTGCTAGAGGTGAAATCAAACATTGATTCATTTTTTCTCCTCACGCGCATGACGAAATTTTGCCTGTATCTGTTCAACAACTGTTTCTAAAGGAACTCCTTCCCCTCGTTCTAATTCTGCTGCGGCTTCATTAACTTTAACTTTCACATCTTCTACCCAGTCTTCATATTCTCGTTGTTTTTCTTGTAAAAGTTGTAAAGCTTGATTAATGACTGCTTCAGCATTAGGAAATCTCCCTTGAGCTAACTGGTTTTGAATAAACTGTTCTTGTTCTGGTTTTAGGGTAATATTCATGGTCTATTTCCTATAACTGATAATTTTCATTATAAATGTAATTGTCTGAATCATGATGTCCAGGATTTTAAGATTTTCAGGATGTTGGTTTAAAGTATGATGATAAATTATGATTCCTAAATAAAATCTGCTAAACAACTACCTAATTTTAAATTTTCTATATTTTCAAAATCACTATCATAGGTAAATAAAATTAAATCATGTTGAATTGCTGTAGATGTAATCCAAATATCATTAGTAGGTATAGGGTTTCCTTTTTTTCTCAATTGAGAATAAATGAGAGCATAATATTCTGATGTTTTCTCATCTACCGGAAATATTTTGACTCTAGGAGATTGCATAAATTTATCTAATTCATAACGATTAATTTCTGGTTTATTTCCTAATGCAAAACCTCCTAGTAATTCTCCAAGGATGATAGAATTGATGGCAATAATATCTACATTTGCAATTATTGTAACTGCTTCATTTTGATTACGTTTAAAAGCAGTATAAGCATTAGTATCTAGTAAGATTGATTTTATTGCCATAACTTTTGATCAATTTCCTTAAATTGTTGCGTATTAAGTAAGAATTGAGTTTCATCTTTTTTTGTCCATGTTCCAGCAAGATAATCTAAATCATGGTAAGGATAGGAATTAGAAGGATGTTTTTCTGAAGTTTCCAAAGTTTCTGAATGTTTCATATTATTTATTTTACCACTAAATTCTTTTATCCATTGATAAAGGTTATTTAGTTCTTGTTCTGGTATTTTGTCAATGTCTCAGTAATTTTTTGCAATTCTTGAGAATGAGATTGTTGCCATGTTTGTAGGATCATAGTTTTGATAATGTGATTTTTCACAGATTTTATTTTAACATAATATTGTCAGAATCAGGATTTTCAGGATTTGAGGATTTTCAGGATGTTGTTGAATGATTCTTGGTGGGGAGTTGGTGATTTTTATTTGTCAGAATCAGGATTTTCAGGATGTTGTTGGATGATTGTTTTTTGGAAGTTGGTGATTTTTATTTGTCTGAATCAGGATGTCCAGGATTTGACGATTTACAGGATGTTGTTGAATGATTTTTGGTGGGGAGTTGGTGATTTTTATTTGTCTGAATCAGGATGTCCAGGATTTGAGGATTTACAGGATGTTGTTGAATGATTTTTGGTGGGGAGTTGGTGATTTTTATTTGTCTGAATCAGGATGTCCAGGATTTGAGGATTTACAGGATGTTGTTGAATGATTTTTGGTGGGGAGTTGGTGATTTTTATTTGTCTGAATCAGGATGTCCAGGATTTGAGGATTTTCAGGATGTTGTTGAATGATTTTTGGTGGGGAGTTGGTGATTTTTATTTGTCTGAATCAGGATTTACAGGATTTGAGGATTTACAGGATGTTGTTGAATGATTTTTGGTGGGGAGTTGGTGATTTTTATTTGTCTGAATCAGGATTTACAGGATTTGAGGATTTACAGGATGTTGTTGAATGATTTTTGGTGGGGAGTTGGTGATTTTTATTTGTCTGAATCAGGATTTACAGGATTTGAGGATTTACAGGATGTTGTTGAATGATTTTTGGTGGGGAGTTGGTGATTTTTATTTGTCTGAATCAGGATTTACAGGATTTGAGGATTTTCAGGATGTTGTTGAATGATTTTTGGTGGGGAGTTGGTGATTTTTATTTGTCTGAATCAGGATGTCCAGGATTTGAGGATTTTCAGGATGTTGTTGAATGATTTTTGGTGGGGAGTTGGTGATTTTTCAGGATGTTTTTGAATGAATGATTATTTTTGAATAATTTAAACCATCTATAAATTACCATCCTGTTAATCCTTTAATCTTGGTTATCCTGATTCTGACAAATACAACTTTCATCACCAACAAACCATCTAAAAATTACCATCCTGTAAATCCTTTAATCCTGGAAATCCTGATTCTGACAATTGAGAATTTCAGATACCCGACAACTTTTAACAATCTTCTCATTTATCACATTAATTATCGCAGAAGTCGGGGATCTTTAGATACAAACTAACATCCTGTAAATCCTTTAATCCTGGATATCCTGATTCAGACTCAATAATTTTATGTAACCCTTAAATGCTACAGTTTACAAGTCTGGACGCGAGAGAAGAATATCCATAAAGAACAGGTTGAAATGATTCCCTCTTTATCAAACCAAAGCTCATACCAAGCACCAAACAAAAGCACACTACCTGGACCAAAAATAAACAGAGGGAGATTACCTTTTGGTTTTGTCTTGCTAAAAGTAATATTTTCGTATTCCTCAAACCATTTCCCTTCTTCCCTCCATCCTACTTTATCCGCGAAAGCGTCCCAGATTTTCTGGTCTGACTCTCTTGTTCCACCTACACATTGATAAATCTTTTTCTGTGCAGAAAAACCAAACTTTCCATCACTGTATTTTACCCACAAATTGTCAATTGTACAGAGGTCTTCACAGGAGAAATTATTAATATCTTCACAACTCAAAGGATTGTTTTCCCGTTTCGCAACCGCTAACATTACCCGCGCTGTTTCCTTATCTGCTTCCTTCCATTTCCCTGCTTTGAGTAAATCACGCAGTTTTCTGTAGTCCATTCCACAGGATGATTTTAATTGTACTTCTTGGTTTATTAAATCCAACATTTCCCGAAACTCCCACACTGTTTGGGGACGGTTTGCAGGTTCTAATTCCATCCCTTTGAGAATAGCAGCATTTACCTTGTGGCTAATCTGCGGATTAAATTTTTGCGGTGGTGATAATTTGACATCTTCCTCAGCGCGATAATTAGCAGGAATAGGAACTCTATTCGTTAATAAACTATATAATGTCGCAGCTAAAGCATAAACATCTGTATAATAACCAAAATCTCCACGCCGTTCATATTGTTCTATAGGTGCATAACCGAAGGTTATCATCGCAGTCATGCTTTTGATTTTACCAGGTTGAAATTCCCGCGCTAACCCAAAATCAATTAATACTGCTTCCTTGCTTTCCCGTCGCAACAAAATATTATTGGGTTTCACATCTCGGTGTAAAAGTTTCCGTTCATGAACACATTCTAAAGCTTGTCCGATTTGGTCAATGTAGCGCAAAGCTTCTGTTTCTGACAAGTAACCATTTTCAGCCGTGTAGTTTTCCGCATAAGCTGCTAAATCATCCCCGTCAATGTGTTCCATGACAATAGCCCAAAGTCCATCTTCGGGAAAATTGTCGTAAACTTGGACAATATGGGGATGATAGCATTTTGATAAATCTAAGGCTTCTTTTCTAAACTTCTTTTGTATTTCCGCAAAGTCTGGTTTTTCTCGTTGTTCTCGGTTCAGGGTTTTAATCACAACCAACCTGTTTTCTTCTGTATCTTCTGCTAAATAGGTTTCACCAAAGCCACCGCCACCGATCGCTCTTTTAATGATATACTGCCCGTTCTGTAGTGGGGTGTTAGGTGTCCAGGATTGCATATTGTCTGAATCAGGATTTAAGGATGTACAGGATTTAGATCCCCGACTTCTAGGATACGTCTTTGCGCGAAAATAAATTCTCAACGCAAACAACGAATAGCTTCTAATAACCCTCTAGCTTTATTGAGAGTTTCTTCATATTCCTTTTCTGGGTCAGAATCAGCCACCAAACCTGCACCAGCTTGGACAGTCACCGTCTGATTATGTAATACCATAGTTCTGATAGCGATCGCACTATTCAATTGTCCTTCAAAATCGTAATATCCATACACACCAGAATATACACCCCGGCGACTGGGTTCTAATTCATTAATAATTTCCATAGCGCGAATTTTAGGCGCACCGCTGACAGTCCCCGCAGGAAAGCACGCTTTGAGTAAATCCCATGCGGTTTTATCAGGTGCTAACTTACCCACTACATTACTCACAATGTGCATGACATGAGAGAAGCGTTCAACGATCATTAATTCATCCACCTTCACACTACCACTGCTGCACACCCGCCCTAAATCATTGCGTCCTAAATCTACTAGCATGACGTGTTCGGCGATTTCCTTGGGGTCTTGGAGTAAATCAGCGGCTAAGGCTGCATCTTCCTGGCTGGTTTTTCCTCTGGGTCTAGTTCCTGCTAGGGGACGGACTGTGGCGATTATTTCCCCTTCGTCATTGCATTCGGCTTTGACCATGACTTCGGGGCTAGAACCGATAATTTGCCAGTCTTGGAAGTTAAAATAAGCCATGTAAGGCGAAGGATTGATTTGCCGCAGAGAACGGTACAAAGCGAAGGGATTACCTGTATATTCTGTGGATAAGCGTTGTGAAATGACGACTTGGAAGATGTCACCAGCTTTAATATGTGCTTTGGCTTTTTCCACACTGGCGCAAAATTCTGGGCGGGTAAAGTTGCTGGTATAGTCCTCTATGCCCGCTTTAGGCTTGTTTCCAGGGGCTGTCCAAGTTAATTTGGTGTTTTCTGGTGATAGTGGTAAAGATAGCTTCCTGACCATTTCCTGAATGCGATCGCTCGCCTTTTGATATGCTACCTCTAACCCGGCTGGATCACGTAAATCTGCGTAGGCGATCGCCCAAATCTTCCGTTTTACCTGGTCAAAAATCAATAACTGGTCTACCTGCATCCATAATCCATCAGGGATATTGCGTTCATCTTGAGAATGAATTGGTACACGCGGCTCAATCCAATTTATTAATTCATAGCCCCAAAACCCAAATAAACCACCAATACCTGAAGGTAATTCTGGTAATTTTACTGGGTGATATGGTGCTAAACATTCAGATAAAACTGTAAACGGATCACCTGTAAAAACTTGTTGAGAGCCATCTCGATGGCTTTGGGTTGTTTTATCACCTCTTGCTTCCAAAATCCACAAAGGATCACAACCTAAGAAACTATAACGACCGACAGTTTCGCCACCTTCCACCGATTCCAGTAAAAAGCTATAAGGTTGATCCGCACAAACTTTATACCAAGCGGATACAGGTGTATCTAGGTCGGCTATCCATTCTTGATACAGTGGTACAAAATTACCTTGGGCAGTAAGCTTTTGAAATTGGTCGAAATCGGGGAAAATCATAAATAATTAAAAATTAACAGTTAAAAATTAAAAACGAATTTTTTGGAATGGGTAATTAGGCAAGTTTTTTCTTCTTCCCCATTACCCATTACCCATTACTAAGGATTAAGCATCGTGAGTAGCTTTACCGCTGAATTTGATTTGTGCCGGGTTGGGGTTTTGACCAATTCTGCGGGGTACGTGACGCACCATAGAACGTCCAGGGTTTACCTTTTCAGGGAAGACACCATCAGCAGGGTGAATAGCTGTGGTTTCGCCACTTGGTAAAATGCGGTAAACTTTATAATCAGTGATTTTGAATTTGCGAAGTTGCGCGCCTAAAGCAATACCGTACTCTTTGCGAGCAATGTAAAGGAGGTTTTCGCCTTTCACCATTTTAGCTGCGCCACCAGTGGGCATTTCAAAGACTTGCTCTTTAGGGCTTGTCCAGGTGATAGCGTACTTTTCTTCTACTTCTGCTTTTGTGAGTAGACCACCAGTGCTGCCACCAAAGATTGGAGTTTTTCCAGTCAAAGTTGCCATAAACTGTCTCTTGTAGGTTTTTACGGCATCCTAACATCGGATCTCGACTTATGTTGCGATCGCGTTATAGACTGTAACAGTTTTTAGTGTTTGGTGAGAAATTAGAGGACAGGTGATAGCAAACAGGTAATAACTACCACGATTGGTATATAAATACATAAATATGTTTATCTGCTACAATGCAATCTATAATATTAAAAACCGCATCTACAAAGGCAAAACCCACACTATGGCTAACGCCACGCTACGCTATCGGCAAGCTCAGTGACCGCCTGCATGGGTTTCAAATTCTTGATTTTTCTTTAGTCCACGTTCGCGTAGCGTTCCGCAGGAATAGGTGGACTTTGTTTGTATAGCTGCGGTTTCTAACCGCCAGGGCTAAATTGACTACCCTGCACGATAGGAATTGTAAAATGGAATTGACTGCCTTGATCCTTACCTGTGGATTCTGCCCAAATTTTCCCGTTCCAGCCATTGACAATTTGCCGACAAATTGCTAGACCCAAACCAGTTCCCCCGGTAGTCCGCCGTAATGCGCCCTCTTCTTGGTAAAAGCGGTCAAAAACTATTTCTAGGCGATTGGGTTCAATTCCTCGTCCTGTGTCCGCTACGGTGACTTCTAACATCTCCTGACCATTGCTAATGGCTTTAATAATAATTTGCCCAGAAGAGGGAGTAAATTTACAAGCATTATCTACAAGTTTAGCGATTACCTCCACTAACCAATCACCGTCAGCCCTGACTAAAGGTAAGTTGTCGGAAATTTGAGTTTTGATTTGTGGAATCTTTTCTTGGCTAGAGCGTGTTCGTAAGCGACTGAGGGCTAAATCTACACATTCTTGGATGGTTAATGATTCAGGATGCCATTCTACCCGACCGCTTTCTAGGTTGGAAAGGGTTAAAAAGTCTTGTACCAGTTTCCGCATTCTTTCGGAGTCAGCAAGGGCTGTACTGAGCATAACCTGTTGTAGTTCCCAGGGCATATCCGGTTCGGTGGCCAAGCTTTCTAGGCAAACTTGAATGGTAGATAGGGGAGTGCGGAGTTCATGACCGGTAATGGCAATTAAATTACTGCGGGTGCGGTCCAAGGCTTCTAGCTGTTGGTTGAGTTTTTCTAAATTGGCAAAAGATTCGGCTTGAATCAGGGCTACACCTATGTGAGTAGCGATCGCTTTCACTAAGTCTAACTCCCCTGGTTGCCATTCATGGGGAGGAAAATGGCAATCATGTAACTCGACAATTCCCAATAGTCGCCCTTGATATAATACCGGTTCGATCAACCAAGAACGCACACCAAACTGCCTGACAATGGACGATAAGGCTGGTGATTTCTTGACTTGATAGTCCCCCAAGGTATCAGCCACACATACCCCCTCAAGCTGTTGTAGCACCTGCTGAAATAGCGGATTATGTTCTAACTCCCAACTTTGACCCAGTACCGATGTGATATTAGAGTTCAAAAATTCATGTTCAATTATAGCTTTGGCATCTGTAGCTTGAGCGCGATAAATTAGGCAACGACAGGCTTCTAAGTGCTGTCCCAACTCTTGCGCGGCAACTTGGAGAATTTCTTGTGGATCGAGCGATCGCCTAATTGCTGTACTAATTGAATTTACCAACCGTTCTTTCCGGGCTTGAGCGGCGATCGAACGGTAGGCTTTATGCAGCTTATACTGACTAGCTTGCAGATATGTCACCAACCTCTGCACAAACGGGTCAGTATCAAGGTCACAAGCATACTCACGATCAGAATTGACCACTGACTGACCTGTTAATTTCCCAATCCCCAACCGACTGAACACTTCATCAACTTTCCCTGCTAAATCCGGCCGATACACCTGAATTCTCTCTAACAACAATTGGGCAGCTTTTAAACACACTCGTTTTTCCGATGTCCAAATCCCCTCAAATCTCCGCGCCGTATCCATATCCAAGTTAGGGATCATCTCTGGGATATGTTGATTTTTAGCCAAAGAACCCAAGCTTTCTCGACAGATTAAGCAAGTAGCATAATTATCAGCAACTACTAGCAAATGCCATTCTTGAGCTAAAGCATCATCAGGCTCAAAAGCGACCTTTTCATAATATCCTGAGCTATTAGCAAACTCCGTTTCCGGTGCAGATAATACATATATTTGATTACTTTTTTCCGCCAGTCGTTGATAGCGGTGGGCTTCTTGACGGTAAAATCGCTCTTTCTGAAAACTAGCAATAATCAGAGGACGATCCAAATTAGCAGCTAAAACCTGATCTTCCATAGCGTGGGAGAGCGCGGTTAGTGAAGCCTTAAAATATAACTGGGGTCGTAGATGGGGGAGTGAGTCTAGTAAATCACTCAATATGGAAGTGGAAATACTCATTAGTCATTAGTCGTTAGTCAGTGGTCACTGGTCATTAAACACATACAGCAATAGGCAATAGGCAAGAGGCAAGAGTAAAGAAGTTTTCAGAGATTTGAGTGAGATAGAATTAATTACACAATGTCATTGCGTAAGCGTTGCGTGGCGTTAGCCATATGGAACGAAGTGAAATCAAGCAATCGCAAGGGTTGTGATTGCTTCCCTTCCCTCGCAATGACTGTAAATATTTTTGTCCAATTACTTACGTTTCTTTACACAGTTTGGTTTTATTGTGTTCACCTACTTATATTATCTATTACCTATTGCCCTTATCCATTATCAGCAGCAAGAACATTGATCTATTTTCATGATTCCAATATAGCTTTGTTGGCAACTAACGCCAAAACACTATAACAGGGGCTAATGTATGATTCTAACAAACTCGCCCAAAAAATTGGTATTCTTAGAAACTAATATACTTAGTTTGAACTAGCCTAAAAAGATTGTTTATATTTGGTTTTGTCAATATAGTAATTCAGTTATTAGTAATTTCACTGAAAATATTCAATACAGGAATCCGGTTGGTAGTAATTTTACTGAAAATATTAAATTTTAATTAAAAAGAAAAAAATGGTATCAATATAAGATAATTAAATACATAGCCTATAATTCTGGCACAGAAATCCCTGTAAAATCCCTGTAAGTACTTATCATTGAGATAAAAATTTTATTAATCAATCACTGGGTTGATTAAAAAAAATTAATCAATCCAGATATTACCAACAATTAATTCACCAGATAAAGAAAATGACAGATGCGCCTATTCCCCAACTCCATGATTGTAGTTCAAAAATCCTGCTTAACTATTTTAAAAATTCCTGGGAAATAGAAGAAACTTTAATGAAAAGTGTAATTAAGGAAGAAACCTTTGATCTCAATCCCGATCCTTTAAGAAATAAATTAATTTTTTATCTTGGACATTCGGCTGTTTTTTATATCAATAAATTAATTCAGGTGGGATTAATCAAACATCGGATTAATCCCCAATATGAAACCCTATTTGAAATTGGCGTTGATCCAGAAACACCGGCGGAACTAGAAGCAGCCATTCAAGGAGTTAATTGGCCTGAACTTCAAAAAGTTTGGGAATATAGAGACAAAGCTAGAGCAGAAATTACCGCAATCATTCATCAAACTCCTTTAAATTTACCCATTGATCAACAACATCCTATTTGGGCATTATTAATGGGAATAGAACATAGTCGCATTCACCTAGAAACCTCATCTATGCTGTTGCGTCAATTACCTATTGAGAACTTAAAACGTCCCCAAGGATGGAATTATGCACCTACTAATCTAGAAATTCCCCATAATCAAATGCGAGAAATTCCTGGTGGTATAGTGAAATTAGGAAAACGCCAAGATGATTTAACTTTTGCTTGGGATAGTGAATATGGTGATTTAGAAGTAGAAGTACCACCATTTTTAGCAAGTCAATATTTGATTACCAATGGAGAATTTTTAGAATTTGTTCAAGCCGATGGTTACAATAATGCCAATTATTGGCATAATGAATCTTGGCAATGGAAACAACTCAACAATATTCAATGTCCTAAATTCTGGATACACCAAGAAAATAACTATCGCTATCGTGCCACATTTGATGAACTAGATTTACCTTTAGATTGGCCAGTGGAAGTTAACCATTATGAAGCAATAGCTTATTGTCGCTGGAAAGGTAAAAACACTCGGTTAATGACAGAAGCAGAATGGCATCAAGCATTAACAATATCTGAAGATTCTAGTTTAGCAAATAATTATAATCTCAACTTACAATTTATTTCCCCAACTCCTGTGGGAATGTTTTCAGAAAATCATCAATCTGGACTTTCTGACTTACGGGGTAATGTCTGGGAATGGTTAGGAGAAACATTCAAACCCTTACCAGGATTTCAAACTCATCATCTTTATGCAGATCAATCTGCACCCTTTTTTGATAATAAACATTTTATGATGTTGGGCGGTTCTTGGGCAACGAATGGTACAATGGCCTTACCTTGTTATCGTAACTGGTTTCGTCCTTATTTTTATCAGCACGTCGGTTTTAGAGTGGCTGAAAGTTTGGATTAAATATAAAATCGAGATCCCCGACTTCTGAATATTAATTCGTAATTTATTTACAAAAATACAAAAGAAGTCGGGAATCTTATAGCCACCTTAGAGGATTTAGAAAATGATTACACAACCTTTAACCGTTTTGGATCATCATTATCAAGAGTTAAGTATTGATGGTAAAGATGTCATTAGGGGATTAACTGAAAAACCCAAAAGTTTACCACCTAAATATTTTTACGATGATCCTGGTTCTCAATTATTTGAACAAATTTGTGAGTTATCAGAATATTATCCGACTCGCACAGAAGCCTGGATTTTACAACAGTACGCTGATGAAATTGCCGAAATTACTAATTGTTGTGAGTTGATAGAATTAGGAAGTGGAAGTTCTACTAAAACCCAAGCATTATTAACCGCTTATCAAAAAATTGCTGATTCTTGTAGATATCTTCCTATTGATGTGAGTGGAGGTATTCTCAAAACTAGTGTTTTACAGTTACAAGAAAAATATCCTGATATTGCGATTCATGGTTTATTGGGAACTTATGAACAGGCTTTAGTTCATCTAGAATCGAATTATTTACAATCGCGGATGTTATTTTTTCTGGGAAGTTCTTTAGGGAATTTTAACCCGGAAGAATGTGATATTTTCTTAAATCAAGTTTCTCGCACTTTACAACCAGGAGATTACTTTCTGCTAGGGATTGATTTACAAAAATCTACAGATATTCTAGAAGCGGCTTATAACGACAGTCAAGAAGTGACTGCTGCTTTTAATTTGAATATGCTTTCTCATTTGAATTGGCGTTTTCAAGGAAATTTTGATATCAGTTTGTTTAGACATGAAGCAATTTATAATCACGTTGATCATCAAATTGAAATGTATTTACATTGTCAAAAAAGTCATTGGGTTAACTTGGAAGTTTTGGATTTAAAGGTGTATTTTCGAGAAGGGGAAAGTATATTAACAGAAATTTCTCGCAAGTTTGATTTAAGAACAATGGAAACACAATTACACAGTAAAGGATTAAAAACTGTAAAAACTTGGACAGATGAACAAGAATGGTTTGGTTTGATTCTTTGTCAAGTTGAATGAGTTTTGTGTCAGCATTCAGGATTTAGAAATACAGGATGAAAAATACTTGTACTTGTAAAATGCTGAATGCTGACTGTAATTGTTCAACAATATAAAATCAATGAAATGTTTATTTAAGGAACTTAGAGGTCATAAAAATGCAAAAATTATTGAATTTCTGTCTTGAGATAGAATTTTATCTCAAAATTGCCATTAGTTGTACAATTACTCAACAGTTATTTTTTTTGCTGTTAAATAAGCTCAAACTAAATTTTATCACCGAAGTATTATTATACTGGTTGGTTGGAACTATCTCATTTTATGCTATTGGTATTTTTATTGAAAAATTAATCAAAAGTGATGATAGTTTAACTAGAAAACTAACAGCAAGAGTTAAGAAAGTAAAAAAACAATCATTTCCTAATTTTACTTTAAAAGGCATCATTATAGGAGAAATAAAAGCTCTAATTACCGCATTAATTATTATATATTTAGCTCCTGAAGTTCATAGAGGTAATGGTTTAATTCTCAACATGGGCTGGTTTTTTATGAGAATAGTTGCTGCTGATTTCTGCTTTTATGTAGCCCATAGATTACTGCATACAAAACTATTTCTTAAAATTCATCTTAAACATCATGAATTTCAAGATACATCAAGTTTTGTGGCCGGACATAAAAGCCTTATGGAATATATTATTGTTACCATGACAGATGTTTTACCTGTCTTTATCTTTGGATATGATATTACTCAACTTTGTGCATGGACTTTAATAGGTAACATTTATAATTTAGAAGGACATAGTTCTTTATCAATATTCTTTATTCCTTCCAATTTCCATGATTTGCACCATACTAGTTTTCATAGTAATTATGGTATTCATAGTTTTTGGGACAGAGTATTTAAGACACTTAATCCTATTAATAAAAAAACAGGAATTATGTTTCCTGTCAATTCTATTGAATCTAAACTTAAGTAAGAATTCAGGTCAGGTAAAAAGATCCCCGACTTTTTTTATTAATTGTGTCCATAAATTATAAATTGATCACAAAAGTCGGGGATCTAGATGTGAAGGAGGGCTATAGTTGAATACTTACAAACTTAATAGCATTTCTGAGGTTTTAAAATATATTCTCTCTATATTGAATTAGTAATTTCGGGTAAAATAAACGCAGTTAGCCGTAACAGTGAAGTCAGCTTGAACTATTCAGATTTTGAAACTGTTAATTTTACAATCACAGGAAAATGGTCAGAAGGCCATACTTCTTCCCACTGTTGACGATTAATAATGACTTGTTCTAGGGGGAAAGAGCGATCGCAATATATAGTATCAATAGCATCCCAGGCTTCACCTGTAAAATCGTGAAAAGTTTTCTGTTGTTCTAGAGGTAGAGTCCCTAAAGGATCTTGTAATTGCTTACCATTAGCTAAAGGAGATAGAAAAATTTGCCGTTCTGGAGTATCAGGATTGGCGTTAAAATCCCCCGTAAGCAGCAAGTAGTTTTCTGGAGGAAATTCCGCCAACCGTTGACCAATTAAAGCTGCACTTAACTCCCTAGATTGGGCATTTTCGTGATCTAAATGGGTATTTAATATAGTTAAAGATAGACCAGGATTAATAAGCTCAAAATTAGCCCAAGTAGCCATACGTGGTAACCGAGTTCCCCAAGTAATGCTACCAGGAACGTCTGGAGTATCACTGAGATAAAAATCCTGTGTTTCCTCAAGTTTCAGATATTGTGGGTTATAGAAAATTGCACAATGTTCACCCGTTCCTGTGCCAGTGCGATCGCCCCCAATAATGTTATATTCCGGTAAGAGTGATTGTAAATCTGCCAGTTGATGAGATTTACCCTCCTGTGTCCCCAGCAAATCCGGTTTGTAATATTGAATTAAAGAAGCGATCGCCCCCACACGCTTTATCCACTGACGCACCCCCGGATCTGGTTTATCATAGCGGAGATTAAAGGTCATTACAGTAATTTGCATATATATTTTTTCAAGCTAAAAATGCAGTTTGTCCTCAACCAGAGAATATCCTATAGAAGCAAAAAATTAAAGGTTTTATCCGAGGCTTGAGTAGATACGACTCCCTGACAGACTTTAGCTCCAATATCTACCGATTAATCACCTAAATCATCTCATCAAGCCCAGATTTGAGCAAATTGTTAAGCCATCACAACCATCATATTTCGCCAAATTTAAATCGTGGGATTTTCCGGTGGATCAAACTTATAGCCATAACCCCGTACCGTCTTAATAAACTCCGGCATACTAGAATCAGCCTCCATTTTCTTGCGTAACTGACCAATATGCACATCAACAACGCGACCATCACCCACATAATCACACCCCCAAATCTTTTGAATTAATTGAGTGCGACTCCATGCTTGTCCAGGATGGGTAGCTAGAAAATGTAAAATATTAAACTCCAAAGCAGTCAAAGGCAAAGCTTTATTATTGAGTGTAACCTCCCGTGCGTCCGAGTTAATAGACAACTGATTAAAAATGAGGCGTTGTGCAACACCGGGCTGAATATAGCGAACACGCCTTAATAGTGCTTCCACCCTAACTTCCACCTCCGCCAGACTAAATGGTTTAGTTAAAAAATCATCCGCACCAGCAGCCAAGACCTTAATTTTATCAGCTTCATCATTGCGACTAGTCAGCATCATTACCAAAACATTAGTCCGGCTCTGCATCTCTTGACACAGTTTATATCCATTTGCATCTGGTAAATTCCAATCAAGAATTACTAAAGCCGGATTTAATTTTTCAAAACAAACAAGAGCCGTTTTACCGTCCGCGGCTGACTCAATTTCATATTTACGACTCAAGAAACGCTGAATCAAGTTGCGAACACTGGCATCATCATCTACAATCAGGATCTTAGACTTAGTTGTGGAAAGCGTATCCATAATGCAATATATTGTTGTTTCGGCAAGTTGCTGTGACGATATGTACTGCTTAAGTTGAGTTTTTGAAACTAAATTTACCCTCAATTCCTGTTTATTGATAGCAGGAAAGGGAAAAGTCTTTTAGTCTCTAAATCAAGCAGCAGGGTTACTCAAGCCATGTTTTATGATTACGGGATGTCCTCTCCTAGATAGAAACTGCTATAGCTAAATTTTTCATGAAGTTTTTGCAAACTTTAGACATCTTACTCTTTAAAAGAAGTATGAGTAATGGACAATTTTGGTATTTTTTAAAGATTTTTTTGTATAAATTATATCAATAAATAAAATAAATGCCTCCACATTCATCATTACAAGATACCCAAGCATCTGAAATATTGGGTATCTTGCTGTTACTCCCTTCCCTGCGAAAGATTACCTATCTTCTTTTCTTTTTCCTTCGTATTTATCTGACAGACTAAGTAGGTTGGCGTTAAAAATTGTCGTTATGACAAGGGAACAGGGAAGAGGTTTTGGACAACTTTACTTTTTACTTTTCGTTACATATTTCGGTTTTTTCCGTTCACTTACTTACTAGTGGAAAGGAATTAACATCGGACTGGAGATACTTAGAGGATGTTTTAAAAGTTTTTAATGTATAAATAAACTCCTCTCCAAACCTCTCCCCGCGTCGGGGAGAGGCTTTAAAACCCCCATTCCCTGCCAGGGAATGGGGGGCTAGGGGGTTAGGTTTTTGGAAATTACTGGTTTTATCTAATACTTTTTAAACAACCTCTTAGAGGTTTTCCCTGAAAAAACGATTCAGTAATGGGACAGAATTAATTACACAACTGATTTTTCTGTTCCCTGTTCCCAGTTAAGAGTTCCCTCTCTCAACGAGTGAATTTAATTTTGTCCGACTACTTAATACTGAGGAACAGAAGCATCTACTTCTTGACTCCAAGCATTAATTCCCCCTTTCACATTTGTCCCAGCAATCCCCGCTGCCTTCAAGATAGCCAAGGCTTTCGCGGAACGCCCACCCATTTTACAATGAGCAATTAAACGGTGTCCATTAAGTAATTCCTTCACCTTCGCCACACCATCACCATTTTCAATATCTGGTAAAGGGACTAACACAGAACCGGGAATTCTCGCAATTTCATACTCATGAGGATTACGCACGTCTAGCAGCACAAAATCCTTTGCACCAGCATCTAATAACGCCTTCAATTCCTTCACAGTCATTTCTTGAATTTCCATGTGCTGTTTCGCTTCTTCGGCTTGGGCTTGGGGAATACCACAGAATTGTTCGTAATCTATTAGCTTGTCAATAACTGGACGAATGGGGTTAGGACGCAGTTTTAACTCCCGGAATTTCATATCCAAGGCATTATAAAGCACCAGTCTACCACTCAAGGTAGTACCATTGCCCAGAATAATTTTCACTGTTTCTGTAGCTTGAATAATCCCAATCATTCCCGGTAAAATTCCCAGCACTCCACCTTCTGCACAGGAGGGAACCATTCCTGGTGGTGGTGGTTCGGGGTACAAGTCACGATAGTTAGGACCACCCTCATAGTTAAAGACGGTGGCTTGTCCTTCAAACCGGAAAATAGAACCGTAGACGTTGGGTTTATCTAACAATACGCAAGCGTCGTTGACTAAATACCGAGTTGGGAAGTTATCAGTGCCATCAACAACGATATCGTAAGGACGGATAATATCCAGGGCGTTTTCGGAACTCAGACGAGTTTCATACAAATCAACCTGACAATGGGGGTTAATTTCATGAATCCGGTTTTTTGCTGACTCGATTTTGGGTTTACCTACCCAAGATGTCCCATGAATAACTTGACGTTGCAGGTTAGAGGTATCCACAACATCAAAATCAACAATACCAATTCTGCCTATACCTGCGGCGGCGAGATATAACAGCAATGGTGAACCTAGTCCACCAGTACCAATACACAATACACTGGCGGCTTTTAGGCGTTTTTGCCCTTCCATGCCCACTTCTGGCAAAATTAGGTGGCGGGAATAGCGTTCGTAGTCGTCTTTCGTCAACTGGATTTCATCCAGATTGGGATTTAGCATAGCAGTTGTATGAATCAGCGCGGAGTATTAATGTTAACTTAAATTTGCTAACTTTATCAGTTTAATTGTCTCGGCTGGAAACTGGTGGTTTTCATCCAGAGTCCAGCTTTGCCGTTCACTTAGCTTGAGCATTTTGTACGGATAATATCACATAAGAGTATTCTATCCAAGCGTACATTCTATCCTATTCTGAGAGGGCTAGAACTATGGCTAACGCCACGCTACGCTATCAGCAAACCCTACTTAGACAGTGGTTGGTGTCGGTTAAGCTAAAAAAATCGTCTCCTGGTTCGACTTTCCGGTTGTGTTTTTCGTAAAGGCACTACTTCTGCTTCACTACCCTCTCTAGCTACTCGAATTAATAACGCAGAAGATAGCAAACTGGCAACCATGGAATTACCACCATAACTAAACATAGGTAAGGGTAAACCTGTAGTTGGTAAAGCACCTGTCGTTACACCAATATGTAATAATGATTGGCCAATCATAACAACTACTACACCAATTGCCACTAATTTGGATGTGATATTTTTGGATTTAAGAGCAATAATTAATCCTAATGTGGCAAATATGGCTAACATTATTAATAATAAAATAGCGCCAATAAAACCAAATTCTTCGGAAAAAATTGCGAAAATAAAATCAGTATCTTGAATTGGTAAATAAAATAACTTTTGTTGAGAAAGTCCAAATCCAGACCCCCAAGTTTGACCTGAACCTACAGCCAATAAACTTTGTACTAACTGATAACCATCTCCTGTAGCATCAGCCCAAGGATTCATAAAGGACATAATGCGTTTGCGTTGATATTCTTTGATACTAATACTAAGCAATGCTAAAAGTATGCCACCAAAGGCTGTTCCTCCCAAGTATTTATATGGTAATCCTGCAGCTAAGGCAATAAACCACATTGTCATTCCGCAAAGTGCTGTGGTACTTAAGTTAGGTTGGGCAAGAATTCCTAAAAGTACAAGACCAAAAACACCCAACCAAGATAACCGAATTCCCCAAGGTCGTTTTTCCCACTGACTAAAAAGTGTGGCACTTTGTAACACTAAAAAAGGTTTAATTAATTCCGATGGTTGGATAGGAATCGGTCCAATGGCTATCCATCTAGCCGCATCAAAGGCTTTTTTTCCTAATCCTGGTATTAATGTCAAAAAAATCAACATCAGGAAAAATATTAAAAACCAATGAGATACACCCAAGATTTTTCGCAATGGCAGATTAACAATGATGTTGAAAATAATTAGGGAAGCTATAGCCCAAAGAATTTGTCGTTTAAAATAATACAAACCGTCACCATGACGGGCATCAGCAACGGGATAGGATGCGGAAAAGAGGATGACTAGGCCGATGAACATCCACATTAATGTTAGCCAGCGCAATAATCGGGCTTCTAAACCCCAGCTAGAAACGGAATTATCGAAAATTGGGATTAAACGGAGTAGATTCACAATTTGGTAATTGGTAATTGGTAATTGGTGATTTTTTTCTTTCTTCTTTCTTCTCCTGACTCCTGACTTCTGGGCGGGGAAACCCCGCCCCTACAGGAAATTCTGTATTTAAATTAAAACTAAGTTATCGCGGTGAATCACAGTATCTGCACCTTCATAACCTAGAATTAATGGAATTTCCCGTGAATGTTGTCCGCAAATTTTCTGTAATTCCCCACTATTATAATTCACCAACCCTCTAGCAATTTCATCACCATTACTATCACATAATTGCACCGCCTCTTGATTGTCAAATTCTCCTTCTACGGCTTTAATCCCCGCTGCTAATAAGGATTTCCCTGCTTCGACAACGGCGGCGATCGCCCCTTCGTCTAAATATAATTTTCCTCCAGGAATCAAACCATAGGCTATCCAACGTTTTCGGGCTGAGGTTGGTTCTGGTTGCGGTGCAAAATGTGTACCAATGAGTTCCCCTTGGATAATTTTTTCAATGTTCCGGGGAAATTGTCCTTGAGTAATCACTGTGCGGATACCAGCAGCGATCGCAATTCTCGCCGCTGAAATTTTCGTCATCATTCCCCCAGTCCCCCATTGAGAACCCTGTCCACCAGTTTGAACCTGTAAATCTGTCAGTTCTTGCATACTACTAACTAAACTAATTGGTTTAGCATCGGGTACGGAACGAGGATCAGCCGAATATAATCTATCAACATCCGTTAATAAGAACAGCCAATCTGCTTCTACTAAACTGGCTACTAATGCAGACAGGGTGTCATTATCCCCAAATTTTAATTCTTCTACCGCTACTGTATCATTTTCATTAACTATAGGAATTACTCCAAAATCTAGTAATTCTTGAAAAGTGTTATTAGCATTGAGATAGCGGCTACGTTGTACCAAATCTGCTCTAGTCAATAATACTTGAGCAATAGGCTGTTGCAAAATACTAAATAAATCATCATATATACGCATTAATCTACCCTGTCCCACTGCTGCTATAGCCTGTTTTAAAGCTATAGTTTTGGGACGTTCCGTCAAACCTAACCGCGCACAACCAACTCCCACTGCACCGGAAGAAACTAAAATGACCCGATGTCCCTGTCGTCTCAAATCAGACAGAGTTTCCGCTAAGGTAGCAATGCTAGAAAGGGCTAATTGTCCTGTCTCTGGTTGAGTAAGGCTAGAAGTACCGATTTTAACAACAATTGTTTTGGTCATTAGTTAGTGGTCAGTTGTCACCAAAAAATTATACAGCGCCAATCCCTCTATAGTGAAGGTTGACGCTGTACGGGTTTATATTTATCTATTATCTGCTAGGGTCTTGTTTGGCTGACCCTGATGTTATTGAAATTAATAATCTCTGATTTTTTGTCAATTTGATCATTCCTTAACTATTTCTTTAGGTTTACTTTCCTGATGAATTATAAATTCTTGTTAAGGTTCGTATCTTAATCAACACAGAAAAACGCCTATTACCTCTTCCCCGTAATAGATGCGCCCAATATCTCTGAGATCCAGACTTCAATATTACGGATAGGATGGGAACGGAGGGCTGTAAAATCGGGATGGATAATTGGTTCGACTAAAATTGTAAACATTCCCAAGCGATTACCCGCTAAAACATCAGTAAACAAGCGATCGCCCACCATCCCCACTTGATGTGCAGGTAAATTCATCTCCTGCAACGCCGCCCGAATTTTCCGGCGGGAGGGTTTAGCCGCACCTAAGTAGTAGGGTAAATCAAGAGAACGGGCAATACCACCAATTCGCGCCTCACTTAAATTATTACTAACTAACCACAATGTCGTATAAACCCGAATTTCTTCTATCCATGCTTGCAATTCTGGGAAAGTAGAACTTGTTGTCATCGGGACTAAAGTTTCATCTACATCTAGTACTAGCCCTTTCAGCCCATATTGTCGGATCACATCTGGTGTCAGCGTCAAAACTGAACCTGCTAAAATCAAGTTAGGCTCTAATAGATGGTTGCGAGTCATAATTTTTTGGGTCAGGAGTCAGGAGGAAGAAAGAAAGGAATAAAGAAAAATTTTAGGTTTAGATGTATTTAGATTTTTGAATAAGGCAAAAGGCAAGAGTAATTAACAGCAATTCTCATTTTAAGGTTTCATGACATTGAAACCCTTACATTCATAGGGTTTTACAATTCTTAACGAATCTGGGGATCGCTGAAATGACGCAAACTCGTTTCAAAATGAGAATTGCTGAGTAATTAAATTACCAATTACCAATTACCAATCACCAATTACTCAACTTCATTAAAAAGATGTTCTTCTAAGAGGGGTTGAAATTTACGGAACTCTTCAGGAGAAAGTAATTCTGGTTCACCAGTTTTAGTCATTCTCGCAAAAAAGAGCAGGGGATCAAGGGGAGTATAAATTGCATACTCTTGTTCATCATGATAAAAAGTGGCAATTTCCATTAATTGCTCTGGTTCTAAACCGTTTTCCTCATCTTCGATTTCTAAAGTAAAGAATTTCGATTCATCTTCAGGAGGCAACTCACCTGCTACAGTCAAAGCATAAGCAGTGTTCTTGAGAATCAGGTTTTGCTCAGAAAGAACCGCTTGAGCAGTGCCGAAAATTTCCTCTATCATCTCATCATCTTCCACCAAGACGGCTTCTTCTTCATCGCCATCGGCTTGCCAAGCAAAAATTTCTATTGGTGCATCTACAGGCAGAAGGAGAACATATTTTTCCCCCTCTACATCGAGGGTATGCTCGATGTAACATTCTAGTGTTCGTTTTAGCTCATCTGTTAAAATCAGAGAACTTTCGGAATCGTGATCATTGTCTTCAGGAAGTGGAGATGAATACATAGCTGAATTATGTAACTGTAACAATACTCTTATATATGGAAATCATTGAACCGCTAAATGACAGCCGATGTCAACCATAAATTCAGAGATAAGAAGTAATAGTTTTTAGAATACCATGTTAAAAGGGATCACTCATCAGCAAATGTTACCAATTTCGGCGCTGAACTACGTCTAGCATCTAGCCACTGTTGTAAAATCAATGCAGCAGCCTTACGGTCAATTAAACCCTTATTTCTTGATGGAGAGCGATTTTCAGCTATTAGCAGTTGTTGTGCTTGATAAGAAGTTAATCTTTCATCCATATATTCCCAGGGAAGTTTCAGTGCTGCCGCCAATCTAGCCGCAAATTTTTGGACATGACGGGCTTGAAAACCGATAGAACCATCCATTGAATAAGGTAAACCGACAATGAGAATTTGCACTTGTCGCTCATTGACTATTTGCTGAATTTTCTCGACATCTTCGACAAAAGACTTACGCTCAATTGTGGTTATACCCGTAGCAATTAACCCTGTGCCATCACATCCAGCTAAACCAATGCGTTTACTACCAACATCCACGCCCAAGGCGGAAATAAATGATTGTGATGGCTGTTGGGAGATCGTGCTATTGTTGCTCATGGGGTTCATCTGGGGCTGAATCTGATGGACAAGGTGTGTCTATTATATTAGGGTTTTGATGAGTGAACGCAACAATTTCCGACTGCACTGGTACAGTTCTTTCTGGCTGTACCTGCTGTGGTTGCGGCATCCATGACATTCCTCCAGGAATAGGTTTCCGGGTTGGTTGCAGTCCTTGTAACATTTCCTGCCACTGAATCCCTTCTAGGGAGACAAATTTCGATTCTCGCAGTTTATGCCAGACGGAACGAGACATGATCAGGGTATGTTCTTGACGTTTAGCCCCAATGCGCTCTAAATATTCTTCTCTTTCTGGTTGATAGTCAGAGGAAGCTAATTGTAATCCCTGTTGGGGAAATTCTTGGGCGATGCGGGCTAATTGAGATAATAGTTCAGGATACAACCAAGTATAGGCAGGATGAACTGTCAGGGTGGCGATATGGGGTTTTGTCCCAGTGCGATCAAGTTGCACCTGAAAGTAACCAATGGCTGCTTTCCGCTGGGGTTCAAAGACGTAACCACTAACAACTTCGGTTTTTGTCATCCACTGCTTGAGGGCATCACCAATAGCACCAAACAAGGTGGTTTTAAAGTCGTGGGTATGTCGGTCAAATACTTGCCTTACCAAAGGTGGCATTGATGCTGTATCTAGTTGATATAGTAAGGGAGCATCAGCATTGCTGACTGGTAAGAGGTTGGGTAAATCTGGCTCGGTTTGAATTAATTCTGCTAATAACTGGGGACTAATTTCCCAGTATGTCATTTCTGCCAACCGTTGAAATCCATTGTGGCGATACAGGGCTAAGGCATCAACATCATTAATGTTAACTTCTAATATCCACGTTCGTGCTTCTAAAATGGATTCAAAGCAATGACGCAGTAGTTGTGAACCCACTCCCAGGCGATCGCCCGTTCCTGCCAACATCACTCGATCAATTCGCCAAGTGCTGCGAGTGCGGTTGAAAGGCGATACTTGAATCATTCCCAGTAGTGTCCTTCCTTGTTCGGCAACATAGCTCCAGAAGCGGTACTGTAATGGATTGGGAAACCAACTTAAGAATTTGAGTAACCCATACCAGCGTTTTAACCATTGCATTTGCCCCATGGCCGCATCAGCTTCTTGGGGAGACAGATGGGACAATGATTCTTGAGTTAAGCGATCAATTCCTTCCAAGTCCCGATGTTGGACTGGTCGGATAACAACGCTGAGGTTTCGAGGGAGTAGTGAAGTCATTTTGATTCAAGCCGCCATTTAACCTTTACAAAATATGATTGGTGATGTAATACTGCAATCATTTTAATGGCTTTTTGCTCTTAGGTCTTGCTTCCCAAGAGTGATTTTCTTAACTAAACGCGTGAAAAAAATATAAAAAGCAGAAACTGTGAGTATACCTTTGGGGTGGAAACCACAATGTCTGCTTCTATTCTAGGATAATTCTACTAAAAATACTTTTAAATCTATAGACCTTGACGAGAAGCAAATTTTTCAAATTCCGCTTGGGTTTGATGCAGTAATTGTTGACGACTATCTTGAATTGTCTGTTTGAAGTTGGGAACTAAGTTAGGAACCAAGTTGCGAGCTTGTAGTGTCATGTGCAGTTGTAGATGAGCAACGTATTCGCTTATATCTTGGTTATCTACAGTTGCGCCCGTTAGTACATTTGATTCCATTGCCACTGAGTTCTCCTTGATGAATTAGTTGTAATTTCTTTGCTAGACTAGAACAGAAGTTATCATATTTTTTACTTAACTGCCTATTTCGCAATGAAGTGTAATGATTGGGAAAGAGGGAACAGCCAAGAATCAAGATACAGCATATTGCAGGTAAATGAGGTACAACCTTTAATCACAAAACCTGGCAGTGAGGCTGTTTTACCGCTGATAGCTGCTGTAAATAACCTGATTTTTTACCAAATAAAAATTTTCTAATCGTCCCAAAGTGTATAAGTTTCGTTAAAAACCTCATCCCAACTTAAAGCAATAATATCTGGTTTTTTACCCATTTCATCTCTAGCATCCTGTTTTGCAGCTAGAAAACACTTATCCCAAATTGACTCCAAAAAATCTCGATTGAGACTTGGCATTTCTTCTTGACTGGCAGTAATTTCTGCCCTAGCTGAACGAATAGAAATTACCCAATTAGCACTACGTTTTTCCGGTTGACATTTCCACTTAATTATATGCAATATCAATCGAGTTAATTGACTAATTACTGCTCTTTTTTCTGATCGCCCCATAGACTCGGCTAAACTCTCTAAAATATTATCAACTTCTTGGATTTTTCCCTCCTCTAACAGTTGTTTTGCTTTCACTACAGCTAAATATGGTGATTGAAAAACCAGTTCATCATCAGGTACTGTCATAATTGGTAACTCCTTGGCTTGTTTTTTCCCAAATTTTGCATATAAATACATCATATTATTAATTTTATCTGCCTAAACTTGACGATTAACCTTAGACTGTTGATTATGGATAAGTAACTCAAAACTCAACACACAAAATGACTTCAGAACTCTCTCCACAAATTCATTACTTGGTGGGAATGTCTCAACCAGAAACCCATCTGTTTGAGGTGACTTTACACATTGTTAACTATCCGTCAGCAGTTCTTGATTTAAAAATGCCTGTGTGGACTCCTGGTTCATATTTGGTGCGGGAATATCAGAGACATTTACAAGATTTTGCGGCTTTTGCTGATCATGAACCTTTATCTTGGCATAAAGTTAGTAAAAATCATTGGCAAGTAGAAAAAGGCGATAGTTCGGAAGTAACTATTCATTATCGTATATTTGCTAATGAATTAACAGTCAGAACGAATCATTTAGATGCTACTCACGGTTATTTTAATGGGGCGGCGTTATTTTTCAGAATCCCTGGTTGGGAAAATTTACCCATGCAGATAACTGTGATTCCAGCTAACCCTAAATGGCAAGTAACTACTGGTTTACCAGCAGTTGCAGAAACAGCAAATACTTTTGTAGCAGCAGATTTTGATACTTTAGTTGATAGTCCTTTTGAAATTGGTTTGCATCAATTATACAATTTTGAAGTTTTGGGAAAACCCCATGAATTAGCAGTTTGGGGAAAAGGAAATTTTCAACCACAGCAAATGATTGCTGATTGTCAAAAAATTATTGAGGTAGAATCACAAATGTTTGGTGGTTTACCTTATGATAGATATGTATTTTTTCTGCATTTGCTTCAACAGGGTTTTGGTGGTTTAGAACATAAAAATTCTTGTTCTTTAATTTATCAAAGGTTTGGATTTCGGACTTTGGATAAATATGAGCCGTTTTTGCAATTAGTAGCCCATGAATTCTTTCATTTATGGAATGTTAAAAGAATTCGTCCTTTGGGTTTGGAAGTGTTTGATTATGATCAAGAAAATTATACACCATCTTTGTGGTTTTGTGAGGGAACAACCAGTTATTATGATTTAATTATTCCTTTACGGGCGGGTATTTATAATACCAAGGCATATTTGAATTATTTGAGTAAGGAAATTACTAGATATTTAATGACTCCAGGACGGAAGGTGCAACCTTTGTCGGAGTCAAGTTTCGATGCTTGGATTAAACTTTATCGTCCCGATGCTAATAGTGGTAATTCCCAAATTTCCTATTATATTAAAGGGGAAATGGTATCGCTGTTATTAGATTTATTAATTCGTGTTCATCACGGTAATCAACGTTCTTTGGATGATGTGATGCGGCAAATGTGGGAGGAGTTTGGGAAGGATGAAGTTGGTTATACTCCTGAACAATTAGAGGGTGTGATTGAGTCTGTAGCGGGTATGGATTTAGGGGATTTCTTTAACCGCTATCTTCATGGTTTGGAAGATTTACCTTTTAATGAATATTTCCAACCTTTTGGTTTGCAATTAGTGGAAGAAAAGAATGAAGAACCTTATTTGGGTGTGAGGATAAATACTGAAAATGGTCGGGAGATAATTAAGTTTGTGGAAGCGGGTTCACCGGCACAATTTGCGGGAATTGATGCTGGAGATGAATTATTAGCGATTGATGGTATTAGGGTGGGAAATCAGTTAAATGAACGCTTGAAGAATTATCAAGCAAATGATTCTATTCAAGTTACTGTTTTTCATCAAGATGAATTACGGACTTATGATGTTACTCTAGCTGCATCAATTCCTAGTAGGTATCAACTTAAAGCTGTGGAAAATCCTTCTTTAACAGAAATGGAGAATTTTGCCGGCTGGTTGGGTGTACCTTTGTCTGAATCAGGATTATAGTTGTCTGAATCAGGATGTCCAGGATTTCAGGATTAACAGGATGAAAAATTACTGATTATTGTCTGAATCAGGATGTCCAGGATTAAAGGATTAACAGGATGAAATATTCCAGATTATTGTCTGAATCAGGATGTCCAGGATTAAAGGATTAACAGGATGAAAAATTTCTGATTATTATGTTTGATTTGGCAGAGAAGAGAGAGGTGAAGAAATGTTCTTCTTTCTTCTTTCTTCTTTCTTCTTTCTTCTTTCTTCTTTCTTCTTTCTTCTTTCTCCTGACTCCTGACTCCTGACTCCTGACTCCTGACTCCTGACTCCTGACTCCTGACTCCTGACTCCTGACTCCTGACTCCTGACTCCTGACTCCTGACTCCTGTTAGTTATTTTGACTTTTTAATACTCCTGGTTCTGTTTGAATTGGTAAAATATCTAAAATATCAGTTTGGGAACAATATTTAAGGTCTTCGTCACATTCCAAACGTAATAAGCGTTGACCATGACTAGCTTGCTGGAGTAGTCCTAATAAGTTATCGTCCCATTGGGAATAAAGAGCGATCGCACTAACCACTTCATCATTACCACTGATTTCTCGTTGGGAATAACTACTTTGTTGCACAAAACTATGGGCGATCGCCCCCGCACATACTGTATCCTCTAAAGAATAACTGCCTTCCCAACCAGAACCCACAATCCAGACAGTTTCCGGTTGCTTTTCTAACAGAAATTGAACTACTGCTGCCCGATTAATTAAAGCTGCTGCCAGGACAATAGGGGCATTTTGTATCCGTTGTAAAGCCCTTGTGCCATTGGTGGTACTAATAAATAACCTTTTGCCGGCAACTAATTCTGGTATGCAATCCAAGGGTGAGTTACCCAACTCAAAACCAGCTACTTTAGCTCCACCCCTTTCTCCAGCCCTGAGTCGCTTTTCTGGAGGCCATTGTTCGCTCACTTCCATCAGTTGATTTAAATCGCTGAAAACCTGTACAGCTTCGCCCCCAGCGGCTAAAACTGTGGCCATTGTACTAGTTGCTCGCAGAACATCAACAGCGATCGCACATTCTGGAACTGTATCAGTTGGGGTCAATTCGGGAGTGTGATATACAAATATCTTCACGTGCTGGCTACACCTATTTCATAAGACTGCGGTAATATTCTACCTATTTGATGTCACCAACTGTTCAATACATAAGACAGAAAAGGTGGCAGGCAAGAGGAAACAGGGTACTTCAAGTGATAATTTAGACTCCATTTCCCATTTGCTACGGATTAAAACTTGATGGTTGCACCAGCCACAGCTAAAGCAGCCCAACCCAGCATTAATGCCAATCCTCCTAATGGGGCAACTGCGCCTAAAGACTTAATACTAGTTAAACTCAGAGCATATAAGCTACCGGAAAAAATCACCACACCAATAATAAATAACCAACCACTGACTAAAAGCGTCCTTGGGGGACTTTCTAAACGACTCATGAGGATGGCGACCAACAAAAGCGCCAGAGCATGATACATTTGATAGCGAGCCCCAGTGTCAAATATTTCTAAAGAGCGATAGCTGCGCTCGCCGAAGGCATCGCTAATTTTTTCCCGCAAAGCATGAGCGCCAAAGGCACCACCCGCAACGGACAAACCGCCGAAAATAGCGGCTATAGTTAAAAAAAACTGTGTCATCTGACCTATTAAACATCAAAATGATATAATAGAGCCTCTTCTTCAGTTACTTGAAAATTCCCATTGAATTCTTTAGCTTTCTTATCTAAATATTGTTTGGCTATCTGAAAATACTCATAATTTATCACAGATGTTATCTTTAATAGATTCTATTAATCCCTGGTTAATGGGAGTAGGCTTAAATGCAATTTTCCTAGGAATAGTTGCAATTATTCCCAAAAAATTGCTCACCCCGGCAGGTATACTTAATGCTGGATTATTAGGAGTAATCATTTGGGGAACACTAGGTTGGCAGGGATATCTAGTGGTGGTATTTTATTTTATTGTTGGTTCTGGGGTAACGCGCATTGGTATGGCGGAAAAAGAAGCCGCCGGAATTGCGGAAAAACGTGCCGGTGCAAGAGGTCCAGAAAACGTTTGGGGTTCAGCATTAATAGCGGCTTTATGTGGGTTGGGAGTGTTGTTTTTACCTGATTTTAAATATTTGTTATGTTTGGGTTATGTTGCCAGTTTTAGTACCAAACTATCTGATACTACAGCCAGTGAAGTTGGTAAAGCCTATGGTAAAAGGACCTTTTTAATTACGACACTCCAACCAGTTCCGAGGGGGACAGAAGGGGCGGTAAGTTTAGAAGGGACTTTAGCTGGTATGGTAGCATCAATAGCGATCGCACTCATTGGCTGGAGTGTAAATTTAATTAATCCTCTGGGTGTTATTTGGAGTGTCATAGCCGCATTTGTCGCTACAAATTTAGAAAGTGTCATTGGTGCGACTTTGCAATCTAAATATACTTGGCTGACCAATGAGGTTGTCAATATCCTTAATACCCTAATTGGTGCAACTGTGGCGATAATATTGGCATTAATTTACCAAAGTATCTTTGTTTAATTGTTGACTAAAATTACAATCTTCGTAGGTTGGGTTGACACAAGGAAACCCAACATTATTATTTTTGTTATCCGGCTTACAGATTTAAAAATAGTTATCATTAAAATCATTATAGATTAGATCCCCGACTTCTTAAATAAGTCGGGGATCTGACAGCAGAATCTTTATTATCACTAGATATATTTTTCTACTGTTTTCTCCATTATTTAATGGAAAGTCTTATAGATGTGTTAGCATAATCCTGAGAATCACTTCATGGAATCTTCATCTTTTTTAACTGTAAATGATCAGGAAATTACCCTAACTGAAGTAGTCAAATACTTACAAATATCTGGTAGACTAGGAAATTTCATGAGTGACGTACTGCGTCAGCACGTAATTGAAAAAGAAATTAGTGCTAGAACAGATATTGAGATTAGTTCCACCTTAATTGAGCAGACAATTATTGATTTTCGGCTGAAAAATCAACTAACTGATGCCCAAAAATTTCAAGAATGGCTAATAGGCAATGGTACAGATTATACAACTTTTCATACATCTATTACCTTTAGCTTTCAGTTAGAGAAACTCAAAGAATTAGTCACAGAATCAAAATTACCAGAATACTTTATTGAAAAGAAAATTTATTTGGATAGAGTTATCCTGTCGCGGATTCTAGTTGAAAGTCGGGAATTAGCAGAAGAACTACAAACTCAAGTTGAAGAAGGAAGTAGTTTTGAACAACTGGCAAAAGAGTATTCATTAGCCGATGAAAGAGTATTTAATGGCATGATGGGACCAATTAGTCGGGGGACGATACCAGACATATTACGTGCGGCTGTAGACTCAACCACCCCTGGAAAATTGATCAATCCCATAGAAATAGAAGGACGTTTTGCTTTATTTAGATTAGAACAAATTCTTCCAGCATCTTTAGAAGATACTCAATTACAACAATCACTAAAAAATGAGTTATTTGAGAAATGGCTAGGGGATAAGATTCAAAATCTGACAGTCAAAATTCAATTGCATTAAAACTTCTAAATAATCAATTTTAACGAATAAATGTGTTAAACAATTTACCCTGGAATGAACCGCCACTATCCTGGCTAAATGCTGAAGAACAAAACGAATTAAAACAGCAAGCAGAAATACATAACTACAAACTTGGCGAAAAAATTTGGTCACAAAAATTAGGTAGTGATGCTTTTGGCAAGCGAAACTATCAATTTTTGATTGTCGCTGGTAAAGTGCGTTTACGAGAGGAAGAAGAAAATAAAACCGTAGCTACTTTACAAACAGGAGATTGGTTTGGTAACTGTCAACCATTATTTGCTGATTGTAAAGCTGTAGCTGCTAGTAAGGAAGTTATAGTTGTGTGTTGGAATTCGGCTTTGTGGAAAAAGGTTTTAAATCCTCAAGTTAATGAATTTTGGAATAATTCAGCAGAGTTAGAAGAAATTGAAACTATTTTACCAGTTCCTAATTCTCCCATTTCTTCACCTTCACATCCTGCGAAATGGGAACAACCCACAATTTCTAATTATCCCTTTGTGGGAAGTGGAAATACAGGTGCAGCTTGTTTAACAATGGTGGCGCAATATTTACAAAATCCTGTGCAATTAGAATGGGTACAACGTCAGTTGCGAGGACAAAAGCCAAAAAATCTGGTAGAAGCAGGGGAGAAATTAGGGTTAGTATTGCGGAAATTACAGGTTAATTGGCATGAATTACGCCAATTATCTTTTCCGGCTGTATTGTTGTGGAATCAAGGTAATCAGGAAGATAAAAATCCCCAATTTAATTGGGCTGTAGCTTATGGAATGAAAGGCGATTTTTTAATTGTTGCCAATCCTCAAAATCCTGATTATATTTGTGAACATTTACCTCAATCTGTGGTAGAGAATTGTTGGGATGGGACATTATGGCAAACTGAACTAATTTCCCAGCAGGAGAAATTTAATTTAGCTTGGTTTACTCCCGCAGTTTGGAAATATCGAGGGTTGTTAGGTGAAGTTTTATTAGCTTCCTTTACCTTGCAATTATTGGGTTTAGCTTCTCCATTAATTACTCAAGTCATCATTGATAAAGTGATGGTACAGGAGAGTTTAGCTACTTTGGATGTGATGGCGATCGCCCTCTTGTTTGTGGCGACATTTGAATCTATCCTGGGTATGCTGCGGCTATTCATCTTTACCCACACAGCCCGACGTTTAGATTTAAGTTTATCAGCCCAACTTTTTCGCCATTTAATGCGTTTACCCTTGGCTTATTTCGAGTCGCGGAGAGTGGGTGATACCGTCGCTAGAGTCCAGGAATTAGAACAAATTCGCCAATTTCTCACAGGCACAGCTTTAACCGTCATTCTTGACAGTATCTTTGCTGTAGTTTACCTGGGATTGATGTTCTATTATAACATTCCTCTAACATTTGTAGCCTTAGCCGTCTTACCATTATTTGCCACTTTAACTATTATCGCTACACCGATTTTGCGAAATTGGCTAAATGAAACCTTTAACCGGAGTGCGGACAGTCAATCATTTTTAGTTGAGACAATCACCGGCATTCATTCTGTTAAAGCCCATGCCGCAGAACCAGTGGCAAGAGAACGGTGGGAAGGTTTATTTGCCCGCTTCATTCGTACCAGTTTTAAAGCTTCCACCACATCTAATATTAGCAGTAATATTGGTGACTTTCTCACTAACTTTTCTACCTTAATTATCCTGTGGTTTGGGGCAAAATTAGTCATTGATCATCAACTAACTATTGGTCAATTAATCGCCTTCCAAATGTTATCAGGAAGAGTGACAAGTCCTCTATTACGGCTAGTCCAGTTGTGGCAAAATCTCCAACAAGTGTTATTATCAGTAGATAGAATTGGTGATATTCTCAACGCTGCCCCGGAAACAGAAGCCGGCACAGGATTAGTATTACCACCCCTCAAAGGTGAAGTTAATTTTGACCAAGTTTTTTTTCGTTATCATGCCAACACCGAACCAGTATTAAAAGGCATCTCTTTTAACATTGAACCAGGACAATTTGTCGGCATTGTCGGCAGAAGTGGTTCAGGAAAAAGTACCCTTTCTAAACTTCTCCAAAGACTCTATCAAATTGAGTCAGGACGCATCCTCATTGATGGATTTGACATCAAAAGTGCTGACTTAGCATCTTTAAGACAACAAATAGGTGTAGTTCTCCAAGAAGACTTTTTATTTAATGGTTCAATCTTGGAAAACATCACATTAGGAAATCCAGATATTACCTCCGAACAAGTTGTCGAAGCCGCTAGATTAGCAGTAGCCCATGACTTCATTAGTCAACTACCTTACGGCTATGAAAATAACGTAGGAGAAAGAGGAACAGCATTATCTGGAGGGCAAAGACAACGCATAGCATTAGCCAGATTATTTTTAGCATCTGCACCAATTCTCATCTTAGATGAAGCCACCAGCGCCTTAGATAGTGAAACCGAACAACAAGTATTGCAAAACCTCAAAAATGTTTCCTCTAATCGCACAGTGTTCTTAATTGCCCACCGCTTTGCCCCCCTCAAACGTGCTGATTTAATCTTAGTCATGGAAAAAGGCGTAATAGCTGAAAGAGGAACACATTTAGAACTCTTAAAACAAAAAGGTTTGTATTGGTCACTTTATCAAAGACAACAAGCGAATATTTAATAGTAGGGGCAAACCCCCTGTGGTTGCCCTAAACACGGAGTAGGGGCAAACCCCCTGTGGTTGCCCTAAACACGGGGTAGGGGCAAACCCCCTATGGTTGCCCTAAACACGGGGTAGGCACGGGGGCGCTACCCCTACATCAAATTCCCATCTTATGTGTAGGTTAAATTTGTTTGTCTATCCGCAAATTCCTTAATCCAAAACATTCAACCCCAAAGCCACAGCCCCCCATAAAGGTGCATCATCACCCAATAATGCCCGCACAACCTCAAAATTCACCTCTGGGAGTGCGGTTTCCCTAGCCACTTTTCGCACCACAGTCCAGAAATTATCCCCAGATTTGGTAACACCACCACCTAAAACAAACCGTTGGGGATTCATGAGGTTGGCGACATTACCAATACCGACCCCCAAAGCCCAAGCACCCCTATATAATACTTCTTGTGCTATTTCATCTCCGTTGGCTGCTGCGGTGCTGACGACTTTGCCTGTGAGTAAGTTAAGATCATTACCAGTCAAATATCTGAGTACGTCCCCCCTGATTTTACCGTTGGTGCTGGATGGTTCTTTTTCCAACATTTCCCGCGCATTTTGCGCCATGTAGGGACCAGAAGCTAAACGTTCTACACATCCCCGTTTTCCACATAAGCATAATGGACCTCTAGGATCAACCACAATATGTCCAATTTCTCCCGCCATGCCTAATGCACCTCGCCAAGGCTTACCATCAAGTATCCAGCCGCCACCGACACCTGTGCTAATGGTAATGTAAAATAGGCTATCATATCCTTGACCAGCCCCAAAACGATGTTCACCAACGGCAGCAACGTTAGCATCATTATCTATACTGGCGGGTGCGTGATAATCTTCTTCGAGGATTTGTTTAAGGGGAACATTTTCCCAGCCGGGAACGTGATGAGATAAGCGGACTAAACCTGTGGTGGCATCCACTGGACCACCAAAGCTGACACCAATAGCATCCGGTTTTCTCCCTTTTAGCACGGAATCAATGAGCGATCGCATAATTTCTAAATCAGTCAAAGCATCACCATTTGTGGGAGAAAATCGTGATTCATGATCCAACCATTCCTTCCCACCAGCCTTAACTGTTGCTGCTGCCAATTTTGTCCCGCCAAAGTCTAGAGCTAAAATTAATGTCATATTATTAAAAATAAGGGGTTTACGAAACAACTATCAACCATTCACCATTCATTATTACTTAATAACAATTTTGCTGTAGTTCATTATGAAACCGTCTTCACTATTTGGATATAAAATATTTCTATATTCATCACGCTTGTGTTCTATTATGTAACCTAACTCATTACATTTGTAAATCCAATCATAGTCATCCTCAATTTCTGTTAAACTATGGACATTGTTAAATTTCATGAAGAATAAATTAATACAAAGATGTATTTTTGTAGAATTCACCTAATTAATTAGATTAGGCTGGCATCAAAATACATGATTAGTTTAAGATAAAGACTGACAGCTTTATATTTTTTTAGCAATCAATTGAGAATATTTCGCAATATGAATAAATTAAGATATAATTTACTAACTAGCGAATGTATGCTATTCGGGTATCCAGACAAACAAGTTATAAGTTAACCGTACCCATTCTAGAAATAACTCCTATAGGACTCCTATTTGATTTTTGATAGCTTGCGTGGCGTAGCCATACAAGACTCAGTAGGTATCAATTCTGTCTTTCCTGTTCCCTGTTCCCAGTTAAGAGTTCCCTGACCACACAAGTAAATTCACAGAATCAAACCGGATTCCTATATCAATGATAAAATAATGCTGTATTTTTAATTATTGTATCTTTTTGAATAGTTTTTGAGATAATTATTTGAATAGGATTTATTTAGGGAAAAGCAACTTTAAAAATCAGGATTTTATCGCAACATTGACCATTAACTTTTTATTTGAGTAAGTGTAAATGAATAAACTTTTTTGTGCAGATAATTCACGAAAAATCCAAGAAGATATCATTGGTAGTGCTACCAACTACCAAACCTACATTTTAATAGAATGTCCTGCCCCTTGGGTTTATGAGGCCTTTGAATCTAAATGGGTACCAGATAACTTACGTAGTTTAGTAGAAAATGTCACCCGATCTCAACTACCAATTCGGTTTCTATTAATTGCCAATGATGAATCCCATAAAGTACAAGAAACAACCCTATTAATTTATCAACAGCAACAGGGATTAAGTCAAGGATACCGAAAACAAGAATTTAAATTACCAAATATTGAACAAGTCGCCGGAATTGTCAGTAAATGGTTAGCAGGAATGAGTGTTGATTATGAAATAGAATCTAGTATTACCAGAGATATCTTAATATGTACTCATGGGAGCCATGATCAATGTTGTGCTAGGTATGGCAATCCTTTTTACTTTTACTCTCAAAATACAATTGCTGATTTACAGTTAAATCACATCAGAATTTGGAAATCAAGTCACTTTGGTGGACATAGATTTGCTCCTACAGCTATAGATTTTCCCCAAGGAAGATATTATGGTATCCTCGATCAAGATACCTTTAAATCAATTCTTACTCATACTGGGGATATACAATGTTTACATAAAGTTTATCGTGGTTGGGGAATATTACCAAATCCTCTGCAAATCTTGGAAAGAGAACTGATGCTGCGTTTAGGTTGGGATTGGTTTAACTATCAAATAACAGGTAAAATCATCGAAAAAAGCTTAGATAATCATACAATTATTGGTGAGTTGAGTTTTGAACAACCTGCCGGTACTCTCTACACTTATCATGCCAAACTTATAAAAGATGATCTAAAAACACAAACAGTTAAGGTTTCTTGTCATGCTACCAAAGAAACAGTATGTTTGAAATATGCTATCTCTAATCTTTGGCTGGTAGCGAAGAAAGTGGCAACTTATAGTTAAAATATGGCAGGAGTCAGAAGTCAGGAGTCAGAAGTCAGGAGTCAGGAGTAAAACTGGCTGTCCGGCTTTGAATTTAGATCCTGTACCTCATTAATTTAAGTACATACTTAAAAGAAAACTATACTCCTGTATAAAATTAAATTTTATGGAGTAGGAAAATAAAAAAATGTCTAACAACCGTTCTGGAATCTTTATTGGTGGTTTGATGTTAGGAGCAGCTATCGGCACTTTAGTCGGTTTATTAGTTGCTCCGCGCACAGGCCGCGAAACCCGTAAACTAATTAAAAAATCTGCCAATGCTATCCCCGAATTAGCGGAAGATATTTCTACTAGTGTGCAAATTCAGGCAGATCGTCTTTCTAGTAGCACTCTGGAAAACTGGGAAGAAACTTTAGATAGATTGCGGGAAGCGATCGCTGTTGGTGTAGACGAAAGCCAAAGTTTCCACAAACAAAATACTGTTGATATCCGCAACACCCCAAACAACACAGATTCCCTGACTGAAAAACTAGAACGTTCATAAATGCCATCACCGTGATTGATCCTTTATTTTGGCTGGGACTATCCATCCTCCTAGTTACTGTCAGTCTAACAACCGTTTTAGTGGCAGCCATCCCCGCTTTGCAGGAATTAGCCCGTGCCGCTCGTAGTGCCGAAAAATTCTTTGACACCCTTTCACGGGAGTTACCACCCACTCTCAACGCTATCCGCAACACAAGCATAGAAATAACAGACTTAACCGAAGATGTTAGTGAAGGTGTCAAAAGCGCCGGTCAAGTTGTTAAGCAATTTGATCAAAGCCTAGACAATGCCAAGAAACAAGCAGAAACTGTGCAAATCGGCGCTCGTAGCGTCATAGTCGGCTTTAAAGCCGCTTGGAAAAGTTTCACACGCCAGGAAAATACCAGGAAAAATCCAAAAACACTTATCAATCCAAAAACCGAATGAGCAACGTTCACGTATCCCTGACGGGAGGCGTTAGCCATAGTGTGGCGATAGCTTGCGTGGCGACGTAGGAGCCATAGCCATAACCCAACATTATCATGGATTTTGTCGGGTTTGGCTGTCGCTCAACCCAACCTACATTTCCTTAACCGACAAGTATTGACTCCCGACTTCTGTTCCAATTTCTCGATCAGATTTTGTTGAGATACCTAAATATTAGAGTAAAGTAAAGAAGTGTAAAGAAATATCACTTTTACATTACGCTTTAAAAAGCACTTGTTACATTATCCTTCTGATTTTATAGTATAAAAACGTTCATGCACCTGTGTTTTTGGCGACGAATTTTAGTATCAATTGCCGCATTTTGCTTTATTGGCTCAATTTGGGCAATCAATTCCCCATCAGCCCTAGCTTATGAAAATCCCGATTTACTACCTAGCTTTGTAACACCAGTAGTAGATTTAGCAAAAACTCTCCCCGACCCCCAGGAAGAAAAGCTAGTTAAAGAATTAGAACAGTTTGAAACTGACACTGGCTGGAAACTGCGCGTTCTAACTCAGTACGACCGTACCCCAGGTAGAGCAGTGATTAAATACTGGGGTTTAGATGATAAAAGCATTCTTTTGGTAGCAGATGCTCGTGGTGGTAACATCCTCAGCTTTAGTGTGGGTGATGCAGTTTATGAGTTCCTACCTCGCACCTTCTGGATTGAACTACAAACCCGCTTTGGTAACTTATACTTTGTTCGTGAAGAAGGAGAAGATCAAGCCATTCTCCAGGCTCTAAATTCAGTTAAAGGTTGTTTACTTAAAGGTGGCTGTAACGTCGTTCCAGGACTACCTAGAGAACAATGGATACTCACCCTTGTTACCTCCGCTGTTGGCGGGATTATTTGTGGTTTCGCCGCCCAACCCCGTGATGATAAAAAAATAGTTGCTTGGCAATGGGCATTAATTTTCTCACCTTTATGGGGAATGTTATTTATTGCCTTCGGTATTGCTCCAGTTATTACCCGTACAAGCGATTGGTTGCCTCTTGTCCGCAATGTTTCCGCCTTTGCTATTGGTGCTTTAGTAGCTTATTTATCTCCCATGTTGAATCGGACTTCCCCCGATGCTGAATTCTGAAAAGTGACTGGGGAATAGGGATTAGGAAGGGAAATTTGCAATTTTACAGTTCAAAATCCAAAATACTGATAAGCTGAAGGCTAATATATAAGAAGCTAAATAGCAATGGAATGGCACGTAACTGATGCTCAAAGTTTGGCAATTATTGATAATGAAATTGGTGATCATGTTTTTTCACCAGCAGAGTATGAAATTGTCCGTCGCGTAGTCTATGCTACAGGCGATCTTGAGTATAAATTCTTGATTCGGTTTTCAGAACAAGCATTACAAGCTGGAGCAGCCGCTTTAGCTGCGCGAACTACTATCGTGGTAGATGCGCCAATGGTACAGGTAGGTATATCCCACGATATTCAAAGTACGTTTGCTAATCCAGTATATTGCAGTATGGAAGCACTAACACGACCCCAAAAGGAAAAAACCCGTGCAGCTTGGGGCATTGAAACTCTGGCTAGGCGTTACCCCGAAGGAATATTTGTAGTGGGTCAAGCGCAAACAGCCTTAACTGCACTGGTTGAATTAATTGAAGCGGAAGAAATTAGACCCGCTTTAATAGTTGCTACCCCAGCAGGTTTTATCAATTCAAAAACCGCAAAAGAAAGATTACAAGAATCCTTAGTTCCTTATATTACTGTTGAAGGTCGCAAGGGTAACGCTGTCGTAGCTGCTGCCATTGTTGATGGTTTGGTGGATTTGGCTTGGCAAGCTTATGGACAGGATAGAAATGTAAGCGGATGATGTAGGGGCAGAGCAGGGGAGTAGGGGGGCAGGGGGAAATAGTTACCAATTACCTATTACCTATTCTCTCCCTTCCTGTCTTGCCGAAGGACGGCGGGGTTTTCTTTCCTGGTCTGCACGCAAGCGCATACTAACTTCATTGAAAAAGTCTCTACGAACATAGGGATAATCACTTACCCACAAATCACGACTAGGAATATATATATCGCTGAATTCTTCAATGGTACTTAAATCAGAGCTATTGGACATGACTACCATTTCAGCTATTTGTCCACGAGCAATGACTTTGTGAGCGTTACGTAGTGGAGCCTCAAACTCCACCGCAAACCCTGTGTCATCGCCTATTTCTAAGTTAATCCGCTTTTCGCGGTTTTCGATGATGACTAACTCACCTTTACTATTAACGGTTTCCTGTTTACCCATTAACCGATCTGTAATCCACCAATCTAACACTCGTCCCCGAAAAAAGCCACTGTATTTGTAACGGCGGCATTTTCTATTGCGTATACTTGCTTGGAATATAGGATACCAAAGCCAAAAGAAAGCGCCAAATACCCCAAAAAAGAATATTAATCCAAATTCCAATCTAAACAAGAATTGTATCAGCAGTAGTATAGCTAAGATAACTACAGAAATTAGTATCCGTTGCACAAAACTGCTTACTTTCCCCCAATAGTATTTATATTGTGGTCCAGAAGCAATTAGGGGGATGATTTGTTCAAATTTTTGGCGAGTTAAGGGAACCAGCATATTTTACATTTTGGATTTTGGCTTTTGGATGGAAAAATCACAATTTTTAAGGTAAGGATTCAGGATAGAGAATATGGGAGTCAAGATCATCATGGCTTTTGGAGTCAACTTTGATGAGGTTGAGAAAATTTCACTTCTCTCTATATTATTATTCTGACTCCTGACTCGGTGACTCCTGACTCCTTGCTTTTAAAGTATTTTTTCTAGCCCATATACTAATGACTTTAGCTGATTAACTTTGCGAATGGCTAATATTACTCCTGGCATATAACAGGCGCGATCGCTGGTATCATGACGTAAGGTATAAATTTGTCCTGCTGCGCCAAAAATTACTTCTTGGTGGGCAATTAGTCCTGGTAACCGGACACTATGAATTCTAATCCCTTCGTCTGCTAAACTGCCTCTAGCTCCGGCTATTTTCTCCGTTTCTTCCACAATAGCAGGATTAAAAGTTTTACCCATTTCCGCTAATAGTTGAGCAGTTTGAATGGCTGTACCGCTAGGGGCATCAGCTTTTTGGTTATGATGAAGTTCGATAATTTCTACATGATCAAAATACTGGGAAGCTCTGACAGCAGCTTCTTGGAGTAGTACCATACCAATGGAAAAGTTAGGAATCACCAAACAACCGGTACTGGCTTTTTCGGCAAAATCGGCTAATTCTTCGAGTTGTGCCGGACTGAAACCTGTAGTTCCCACAACTGGACGAATTCCATAGGCGATCGCACACCGAATATTATTATAAACTGCATCAGGATGAGTAAAATCAACTAATACCCCCGGTTGCATCTGTCTCTCCCCAGCCACATACGCCAACATTGGCTCTAATTGATTCGTAATTGGTACTTCCAATGGTTCACTTAAACCCGCCAGTTCCCCCGCATCTTTACCCTGATGTTCGGGAGTTGTGTCAATTGCCCCCATTAAAGTCAAATCAGATACTTTTGCTACTGCTTTAATTACTTCACGTCCCATTTTACCAGCAGCACCATTGACAATAACCGGAATAGAAGTTTGATTGCTCATAGATTTAACAATTATTTTTAATTCAACAAAGAAATTAAAGAAATGAATCGGTATTTTGAAACCTTATCTAAAGATAAGATGTTATTTTATCAAAGTAGCGAACAACTTAGAAATATCAAACTTAATCATTCCTATGATTCGACTATATATGCTTTAAAATTTAATGATCATCAAAGAGTGATTCTAACCATTGACGATGATCCTATCTTTGATTGTACAGTTATTACATTATTTAGATGATAGGACTTACGCACGCTCACTAACTTGCCATCATATGAATGTGGGATAAATAGCAATGGATTCAATCCTTGAGTTTGGACTAAATTGACTTCCATAGCCTGAAACCCTTACTAGACAAGCATTGGAACTTACGAATCCAAAGGAGACTTCTAAAGCCTGAAACCTTCTCTCAGCTTGCGTCTGAAGCTTTAGCCGAATAAATTAGTCCAAACTCCAGTCAATCACCGCAGTCATCGCTAAAAAAGCGTGCCAAAAACAAAAACCGCCTCTAAGTAAATAGAGGAGGCATTGTTGGATGAAAAAATAAACCTGGCATCGAGCTATTTTCACGTGGGGCTACCCCCAAACTATCGTCGCCGCAGCAGCGTTTCACCTCTGAGTTCGGGAAGGGATCAGTGTG
>NZ_JADEVZ010000109.1 GCF_015207875.1 Dolichospermum sp. LEGE 00240 | reverse complement strand
AATTGGTATGAAGTGCAAAGAAACTTATTCACTTTAGTTGTGCGCGACTACATTGTGGACAATCTTACCAATGCTTGTGCTGCTTCATCAACATAGATTCATTTTTTTGTCAATGCGTAAGTCCTAAATATGTAAAGAAAACCCTTTCCTATTTGTTAGAAGCGTACATGAGATATCAGGGGATTCGGTTTTATGGTAGGGAAGGTTTTACTTTAGAAGAATCTGGCTATGCTTCGGGAACACCTGATGAATCTTATTGTATTGGTACTAATAAGGAAGTTCCTGATGTTGTGATTGAAATTATAGTTAATAGTGGCACAATTAAGAGAACTGAATTGTATAAACCTAAGCGAGTTTCAGAAGTTTGATTTTGGAGAAATCATAAAATCCAAATTTTTAGTTTAAATCCTGGTTTTGAATATGAAGAAGTGAACCAAAGTCGCTTTTTACCAGATTTGGATAAGGAGTTATTATTGCGGTTTTTAGCAATCCCTGATCAATATGATGCTGTATCTCAATTTATTGATTTTATTAGTGAAAAATAAGAATTTAGGTTCTTCGGTTCTTTTGATGAAAAACCTGGTTTAAAATCAGTGGAGCCTTATTGTGTAAGCATTTAATTAAAAATATGGAAATGATTGAAACTTATCACTTATGAATTATCTCTATCTTCACGGTTTCGCTTCCAGCCCCAATTCAACAAAAGCCCAAGACATTCAAGAAAGATTATCACAACACCACATCCCAATATCTATCCCTGACTTAAACAGTGGCGGATTTACTCACTTAACAATCACTCGACAAATTCAACAAATTGCGGTTCATCTTCCTGCAAATTCCCAACCCGTTACCCTCATTGGTTCTAGCTTAGGAGGTTTGATATCTGCCCATTTAGCACAACAACATTTACAAGTACAACGCCTAATACTATTAGCACCAGCGTTCGGTTTTTTATCCCATTGGTTGCCAAAATTAGGCAAAGGCTTAAAACTATGGCAATTAACAAAATATATGATGGTTTATCATTATGGTTATCAACAATTACTACCCCTACATTATAATTTTGTTACCGATGCTAAACAATATTCAGAAGATTTATTACAACGTCCCCTTCCCACCTTGATTTTACATGGTAAACATGATGAAGTAATTCCTATCCAAGCTAGTCGCCATTTCGCTATTTCCCGTCCTTGGGTGGAATTAATAGAATTTAATAGTGATCATAGCTTAGGCAATGTCAGCAATGAAATTTGGCAAGCAATTTATTCATTTTGTCAATTATCCTCAACAAATTTTCCATTATCAATCACCAATCACCAATGACAAATCTTAAATTTATTCGTGCCGATTTATCCCAACTTAATGCTTATAAAGCTCATCCTGGTAGTGATAGTGCTGAACCAGTCGCCATCCAATTTGATAGATTAGATACTAATGAAAGTCCTTTAGATTTACCACCGGAAATCAAAGAAAAATTAGCTTGGACTTATCAACACCTTATTGAAACTAATCGTTATCCCGATGGTGGACATGAAACTCTCAAAAATGCCATTTCCCAATATGTAAATGAATCAGCAAATCTGGCAAATTCAACTTTCACCGCTGCGAATATCTCCGTCGGCAATGGTTCAGATGAATTAATTAGATCCCTATTAATTGCCACTTGTTTAGGGGGAGAAGGTTCTATATTAGTCGCCAATCCTACCTTTTCTATGTATGGAATTTTAGCCCAGACTTTAGGCATTCCCGTAGTTACTGTAGGCAGAAACCATAGCAACTTTGAAACTGATTTAGCAGCCGCAAAATCTGCCATTTCCCAACCACAAAATCCTCCCATTCGCGTCGTTTTTGTTGTTCACCCCAATTCCCCCACCGCTAATTGTTTAACAGCAGCGGAATTGGAATGGTTAAAAAGTTTACCAGAAGAAATTTTAGTAGTTATTGATGAAGCTTACTTTGAATTTAGTCAAAGGACTTTAGCCAGTGAATTATTACAACATCCTAACTGGATTATATTACGCACCTTTTCTAAAGCCTTCCGTCTCGCAGCCATGCGTGTAGGTTATTGTATCGCTCATCCAGAGGCGATCGCAATTTTAGAAAAAGTTCGTCTTCCTTATAATCTTCCCAGTTTTTCCATCGCCGCCGCCCTCATGGCATTAGAAAATCGGCAACTTTTGCTAGAGTCAATCCCCCAAACCCTCCGCGAAAGAACCAAAATAATCACAGCCTTATCCGCACACCCAACCCTGGAAATTACACCCAGCAGCACCAACTTTATTTACTTGCGGATTAAAACCGAGGACGCTCAATCATCAACCACCGTTTTAACAAGTCTCAATCAAAAGCTGAGAAAGCAAGGGACTCTGATTAGACTTTTACCCAATGGCTTAAGAATCACTATCGGTACACCCGCAGAAAACACCCGCACCCTAGAACGAATAAAAGCATTATTGGAAGAGTAGAAACTAATTATGGCTTGCTGAAAGATTTATCTGTGAGGGGAGGTGACAGGGGACAGGGAAGGAATTTTCTTCTTTCTTATTTCTTCTTTCTTTCTCCTGAACTCCGAACTCCGTTATATGGCTAACGCCACGCTACGCTATCAGCAAGCCCTAATTACCACTCATTGCTTCCGATATCAATACCTACGCGACGAACTGTCGTTACAGTTTGTGTTAACACACCTACTAACATCGCAAAAGCCTCATCCGGGATACAAGCCACTATTTCAGATGGGAAAAATACCTCAAACTGATCAAGAATCTTTTGTACTCGTTCCTTAGCAATTGGATCTTCTGTAATTTGTTTAATCAGACGAATCCATTGTCGCCTAAGCAAATAAGCTTTTTGACGATCTTCATGGGATTCAGGAGTCAGCAAAGACAGATTGCCTATGGGCAAAATCCCTTGACAATCACTATCATGATTTCCACCAATCGCTGCTCCAGGTCCGGCAAACTCCGCATGGTATTCTTTAAAAAGTATTAACCCATTCCTTCTCCGACTATTAACCATGAGAATCTTGCCACCATGAATTAGTGTGAGGAGCTTAGAGCCATTCAATTGCCCATTTCCATCTGGCATGATAATTTAGTTAATAACACTGCTTTGAATGTGATAGTTTGATGTGGTATCCCCTATATTACCCTAGATAGTATAATTTATTTTAAGAATAAACACGCACCTTTAGTCACTTTAATTATCCTATTCTAGGGGATTAGTGCTAGATTTCAATCAATCCAGAGTCACCTTTATTTAAAGTCTCTGTAAAGATCAGCCATACCAAATAAACTAGAGAACAAGGAAAAAGGCAAATCTCACCCCTATCCCTTCTAAAAGTAGGAACTTCCATGTAATCCAAAATTTGCGGGAAATCCCATACAAAAATTGGCTTTCCCCTTCCCTCTCTCTGACTCCTGACTCCTCCTATATACGTTTATGCAGTAATATCTGACGTGAGCGATTAAAGAAAAGTCTATCCCAGGGAGATTCAACCTTATGTACCCGATATGCCAACTTAAAATAAAGCTGACGGGCATGATGATTATGTTCCAAAACGTGGAGATATAAGTCTTGAAATCCCCATGCCTGAGAAATTTGCTCACAGCGAATCAATAAACTAGAACCCACACCCAATCTACGGCAATCTGGATCAACAGCTAAATTAGATATATAAGGGAAACCCGGATTTACACCAACCCAAGAATCATGACCCCTAACACTCATTTCTATAGTTCCCATAATTTTCTGATCTTCAGTGGCAGTATCAACCGCAACTAAACAAATATGATGAGGTGTGGGAGACTTGAGCCGATGCCTGAGATCCTCATAAATACTTAGGCGAAACAAAGGGAAAGCCCAACCCCACAAACCTTCTTGGGAATGAAAGCTTTCAGCCACAATTTGGGCAATACTGATTAAATCATCAGGTGTGGCTACGCGAACTTGGAGTTTTCCAACAGTTAAAGTACCAATTTCTGGGCTTGCTTGGGGTTGGGTAGGGTTAAAAAACCAGAATTTCAAAGCTAATTAGGGATTAATTTGATTGATTGCAGGAATAAGGTTAAAAGCCTCTTGGTGGATCACTTGTTTAGATTATCAGAAGATAGGCTATTTAGGGTTTGCTGAATAAGTTTTAGGTATCAATGTCTTGTCAGCCGGGGATAACATCTGTAAGAGGGGATTTATCGCCCAGTGATAAGTTGATTATATTTGATGTTATCATCTCAATCAACAGGAAAGGTAATCAACCTGTATAAAAACTTAACTGCCTAACGGTAATCTGTGCCTTGACAATTAAATCTATGGGGTTCTACTGCATTGTTATAGTACCTCTAGAGGTTTACGAAAATAAAGTTCTGATCGCAAAAGTTATACTTCCCCAACTCCTTGTTTAAGAATATCCAAGCTTTGAATTAACATAATGCCAACGTTGACAAATAATCATTTAAATGACAGTTCCATTACATCTCAAGCATTCAGACGATATCATCATACAGGTGATCCACCTTGGTTATGGACTGTTGTATGTATTGGTTCTGTCTCTCTCCATTTGTTAGGATTTTGGTTAATGCGTTCATCTAATGAATTTCAAGCTTGGTTTCCCCAGTCTAACCAAAGTCCGATTCCCATTGATTTTATTGAAATTGCTTCCGAACCAAAATCCACAATTAAACCCCAATCTTCTTCACGTTCACCAAAATCAGCACCTATTACACCCAATCAAAATGATGGTGCGATAAGTTCTAAAATTAATTTACCAGAACAAGATAAAACTAAAAAGCCTGAAATTGAAAAAAAAGAAGTTAGAAAAACTGAAGTTGACAAACCTGAAATTGAAAAAAAAGAAGTTAGAAAACCTGAAGCTGACAAACCTGAACCCGAAAAACCACCAGTTAGACAACAATCCTATCCCACAAACCCAATACCAGAAGTAACACCAAGAATTCCAGACAGTGAACTTCCCTGGAATCGTCGTCCAGAATTGAAACTGGGTGAAGGAACTCTCCTTCCCCAAGACATTCCCACTGATTCCCCAACCCCCACAGCAGAACCTTCCGCAAATCCTCACCCAGAACCATCCCCAACCACCAATGGATTGGGCGCTATAGCTACCATTAGTCCTATACCCAAAGAAGAAGTTAGTGAATTAATCCAACAAAAACAACTCATAACAGATGCTTTACCGGATGTACTGGCTGAATATCAAGGAAGTACAGAAAAAGAATTAGAGACCAGTATACTTTCTAGCGACGAGGATCTCAAACCAGCAAATATACTGGCTAGTTTAGTAATTGATAAAAATGGACAATTTCAACAAGCGATAATCATAACCATTGAACCGGCCGCACTCCGCAGCCAAAAAAATATTTATGAGCAAGCACTTAACCAAATATTTGCACAAGAGACTTTTCTAGCTGCTTATAATCAAGACGGATCAAAACCAGATTTAAGCAATTTATATATTCGCCTCCAAATTAAACCCATAAATTCTCCATAACTACTTGCAATTTTATAAAAGCCATGTTATCTTAGTTAAATCGGCAGTACGCGGGTGTAGTTTAGTGGTAAAACTTTAGCCTTCCAAGCTAATAATGCGGGTTCGATTCCCGCCACCCGCTTTTTAATGGACGCACTACTCTATATTCCACATCCTGCACTTCATTGTGTATTACGGATACCAGTGTAATAGGTAGCAGAAATATTTTAAATACAAATACATAATTAGCCCAGTAATAAATATAGACAGTAACATAAAAATTGCCAACAAATTGCAATTAATAAGGTATTGACAATAAATTCAGGATCAAAAATGAGAGAATAATTTTGAATTAAATAAAAATACCCAAAAATATGAATAACCAAACAGAAGAATTTGAGAGTAAAAACTGAGATCATTTAGGAATAATAAGCGCGGGGCTATTTCATTCTAAAATTTAGACTATTGACAGTTAGCACAACTTGTCAATATTGTTACTTTCGTGTAATATACATTATTGTTTGTAAAAGTACCATTTTGCAACAACTTTTCTCAGTCACGAATTCAACATTATCTCAATAACTACACCAGGCAAAAATATGTTGTTTTTTTTCAAGTTGATTGATTACTTGTTAGCCGCAGTTGCGATCACATCAGGCTTCATTATTTATGTTGATTCTGGTAATCCACAATATGTAACTGCTGCCTCCGTTGCTTTAACTGTTTCTATTGGTTTATTTCTTTTCAATAGACAATCGGTAGATAATGCTAAAAAGGAATCACAAAAAACTGAGCTTTCCAAAAAAGCTGAACTCTATACATCTCTATTAAGCAATGGTACTACATTGGACTATAATACAGTTTTGCCGGCACGAGCTAAAGCCTTAGAATATTCTCAAGAATTGATTGACGATTATAAAAGTTCTCGAAATCTTGCCAGAACTCTTTACTATGTTTTGCAAATTTCTACCGTTATTTTGTCAGGTGTAACCCCAATTTTAGTGTTGGTGGACAAATTAGAAGCAGGACAAAGCTGGTTAAAATGGCTGCCTGTTATTTGCCCAGCAGTTGCTTCCATTGTTGCCAGTATTGTTACCTCATTTCCTTTTGAAAAAAATTGGATGGCTGCTAACAAAGCCGTTGAATTATTAGAAGCTGAACAGGAAAAGTTTATTTTGGGAATTAGCCCAGCCTATCGTTGTTATGATATTTCCGAAGAAGGTAAACAACAACAAAGAGTCAGTCAGGCAATAGAACTATTTATTAATCAAGTGAATAATATTCACCTCCAAATAGTTCAACCCAGCAGTGATTCAGAACAAGGGAATCAAGAAAAACAAGAGTCACCACAATCTGAAGAATCAACTACACAACAAAAAGTAGCTGCATAGTTTTGGTTTAATTACCAATTTAGGGGCGCAGGACAGAACACATCAATTTCTGGGCGCAGACCCTGCGCCCCTACGGAATTTCTGAAGGATCAAAAATGTCAGTTATCCCTGACATTACGGTTTATAGTAAAAAAACAGTTAGAATAGTGTAGACGCTCTTTTCCAGGGAGTCAACTTACTCGTGATTCTGATTAATTGCAACTTTGTATGAATTTAAATAGCCCGTCTGCCAATTCTTCCGATACATATTCCCAGCGTTTGGCAGACATTGTGGGAACACTGATCGCTCTGATCACTCTCACTTTACCAGTATTTATCATTGGCCACTATTCTTCTGTGAATGTTGAAAACAACCAACCATCCTTAACCTACAATCTATCTATTCGCGGAGATTAAAATATACAGCAGAATTTGAGACTTCAAACGGAGGATCAAGGGCAGGGAGTTTTCTTCTTGAGCCTTTTTTGTGGATCATTGGTGAAATTCACCAGTATTTTAGAAGGAATGTTGGGGAAGAGATCCACAATGCCTTAAGATCTTACACTGGGAGCAAAAATGGCTGCTGCCGCCGATTCACTTTTAGTAAAGGAGTTTTATTGTGGATTTATCTTTGATTCCCGCCCAACCAAAGCCAGGTGTAATTAATGTCCTGATTGAAATTGCTGGTGGAAGTAAAAATAAATACGAATACGATAAGGATTTACAAGCATTTGCCCTAGATCGGGTTCTCTATTCTTCAGTTAAGTATCCTTATGATTATGGTTTTATCCCCAATACCTTGGCTGATGATGGCGATCCGTTAGATGGTATGGTGATCATGGATGAGCCAACATTTCCCGGTTGCGTTATTGCCGCTAGACCGGTTGGTTATTTGGAAATGATTGATGGTGGCGATCGCGATGAAAAAATTCTTTGTGTTCCCGATAAAGATCCGCGCTATGCTCATGTATTCTCCCTTAAAGACATAGCCCCTCATAAACTGGAAGAAATTGCCGAATTTTTCCGTAGTTATAAAAATTTGGAAAAGAAGGTAACACAAATTCTCGGTTGGCAGGATGTTGATAAGGTAGCCCCCTTAGTCGAAAAGTTCATTCAGGCAGCTAAAGCTAAAGCATAATAGATTATGGGTGATGGTAATGTGAATTACTCATTACCCACTAAACCAATAATTGTGGAATGATCAGTAACAACCTACTGATCTGATCCCACCTGAGTTCGACATAAGATAATTTTTGGAAAACTGCCCCAAATATGAGTCTCAAACCCTGATGATCTCGTTGAAAAAATCATAACTCCGTTCGCGTAGCGTCTCCGAAGGAGAAACTCCTAACACCGAACTCAGGTGATCCCCGAATCTCTCACTGGTTGCAAAAAAATTTAAAATCAAATGCAGCGCACTCTCTTATCGGCAAAAATTCATAACTGTACACTCACAGCGGCAAATATTAATTATGTGGGCAGTATCAGTATTGACGAGGTTCTCTTGGCAAAAGCTGGTATCTTCCCTTACGAGCAGGTACAAGTAGTGAATATTGCTAATGGTGAGCGTTTTATTACTTATACTATACCTGCTCCAGCTAATTCGGGAGCTATTGAGTTGAATGGAGCAGCCGCGCGTTTAGGCGTAGTTGGCGATCGCTTGATTATCATGACTTACGGGCAGTTTACTATGGAAGAGTTAAAATGTTACTCTCCTACTGTTGTCATTGTGGGTGAAAAAAACCAGTTATTAGAAGTGCGACATTATGAATTTAACCCAGAAACATCTTGATTTGGTGCAGTTTAGCAGCTAATAGACCACTGGTAATTAATTCGGCGGCTTTGTCTATACCAGCTTGCATATCTGGACAAATCTCACTGCGCCATAGGTAAAAACCACCATTCCAGAGGGCTGTTTGCATTAATTCGCTGGCTTTTCCCGTCAAAACCCCTTGCATATCTTGAATGAGTTCTTCTGTAGTAGTTAGAGGAACATTTTTAGTGGTAAAGCCATATTCACGGGGTGAAAGTTGTAGACGGGTTAATGTTTCTGGACTTGATGAAGATAAACCGATAATGGCTGTGCGTTCGCGTGGTAAGTCACAACTACCTTCTAAACCTTTCACAAAAGTATATTTTGTGATCCCACGTAATCCTAAAGCGGCTTGAAAAATTGCTTCCGTGGGTGGATGAACAAAACCGGCAATAATATGGGCTTCCCCCATGTATGGACACCAAATTAACTCCATTGTTGCTAACGGTGGACGTTTCCCCAATTGATCACGATATTCCCACAAAGTTTGATTTAAAGGAAAATGTTTGGGTGTGTAAATAAAGCCAATTCCTGTTTCTTCAAAAATCCCCTGGGTTTGTTCCAGTGATAAACCAGTCCAATCTATTCCTAAACCTTGCCAAATCTCGATTAAAGGTAAACCATATTTAGTGGGTAAGCGATCTCCGCCGTGCATAATTACAGGTTGTCCCGCAGCAGCTAATAACAAAGCCGTAATGATATTGATGGGTGCAGTACGGGTTCTGCCATCATAGGGTATACCTAAAACGATGACAGGTTGGGCTATTGCCGACAATTTGGGGCCAAGTTCATGGTAGGTATCTAACATCCCTGCTAACTCTTCCCCAGTAGGGCGCTTAATCCGATGGGCAATTAAAAACGCGCCAATTTGCGTTGGTGTCGCTTCAGCTAATAACATCATTTTTGTCGCGGTAGCTGCTTCAGCACGGGTTAAATTATCGGATGTGTGACTTCCACTACCTACTTTTTGGATAAATTCTCGAAATTTATTGGTCATTTGTTAGTTGTCAGTTGTCAGTGGAAAAAGGCAATAAAGGCAATAGTTTATATTTTTAATTTTTAATTTCTGGAATATTGTCCTTGACAAGGTGCCAAAAATATTGTATGGGAGGAATATGGAGACGATCTTGAGTTGTTACCATGACTACCTGACGAGTTAGAGGGGAATTATTGCCTAAATCATTATTTTCGTATAGGGGACGAACTGCCAGGGTAGGGTCATATTTGGCTTCTATGAGTGCTGACTGGGGAAGTAAGGCAATGAGTTCTCCTTGACGAACTACCCCCCGAAAGGCATCGAGGGTGTTTACTTCTAAAGCTGCTTTCAGTGTAGTTTTCATCTGTTCAAACTTATCTTGAATCAGACGTTGCATTCCATAACCATCCTTAAATACTACTTGAGGGTAACGAATTAACTCTAGCCAGGGGATAGACTCATATTTAGCTAGGGGATGATTGGCTGCGGTGAGGACTTCTATGGGTTCTTCGTATAGGAATTCTATAGCCATTTCTTTGCCTGTGATCAGAAAGCGATTGTGCATGACAATTGCTAAGTCTACCAAACCATCTTTGAGGACTTTCAGAGAGCGATCGCTTCCTAATGATGTGACTCGCAATTGGACATCTGGATAATAATGACAAAACTTTTGTAACACTGGTGGTAAGTAATAAGCACAGACCGAGTGTATTGCTGCAATACATAGTTCCGGTTGCTTGCCTCCCATTAAATCTGTTAATTCCTGTGTAGCCAAGTCCCATTCCTGGCAGATTTTATGCACGCGAGGAAGTAACCGTTCACCCCCTAACGTTAATTTGGCATGGGAAGTTCTATGAAATAGTTCTATCCCTAAATCTGCTTCTAATGCCTGAATTTGCCTACTAATGGTTGATTGAGTCACACCACATTGTTTTGCTGCTTGTTGAAAGCTGCCAGTTTGAACAATCGCCAAAAAGGCTTGCAACTGCTCTAGACGCATTTTGATTTAACCCAAGTAAAAATTATAGCTCTTATTAATTTAACGGGCTATCTGTATAATTTTAATTTAATTTAATTAATTGTCTAGTATTTAATTTACATAACCAAATTAGCAAAAATACTTGCGAATACTGAATTGATGTGTTGTATAGCGATTCATATAGTGGATTGGTGATTGGTGATTGGAAAATTCTTTCACCCTGCCCCCTGCCCC
>NZ_JADEVZ010000108.1 GCF_015207875.1 Dolichospermum sp. LEGE 00240 | reverse complement strand
CAAGCACTTAATATTTTTTGTCTTATATCAGTCGAATATGCTGCTGCCATATATCTCAATTATTTTCTTTTTTTTACATCTTTAAAGTTTACCATCTTTGTACCGCGTTTGATCTCAAACTGCTGTAATATTAGATATGCTAAAAATAGTTCAAGAACTTTATAAAAATAACCAAGACTTATTAAGTTAAATAAGACAATTGTATTACCTGTAGTTGTTGTAGCTATTACCAAAAAATACTTGACAAATACCACCAATCACAATTAACATTGAATTAGATGCTAATTAAACTTGCGGTCATGATCAATCTTAGTAAAGATATACATTCCCTCACCGAATTTAAGCGTAACACCACTGAATTTCTACAACAGATTAAAAAAACAAAACACCCCTTAGTTCTCACTGTCAACGGAAAAGCCGAGTTAGTTGTTCAAGATGCAGAATCTTATCAAGAACTATTAGATGCTGCTGAGTTAGTAGAAACTTTAAAAGGCATTAAACCAGGCTTAGAACAAATGCAGAAAGGTGAAGGAAAAAAAGCCGAAGATTTCTTTAATGAATTGTTTAATAAATTAGACAGTTCCCAATGAATGATAAATATCAAATCATTATCCAACCAGAGGCGCAGAAAGCAATAGAAGACGTGAACCATTAAATATTGTCCATTACCGTTGTATTCACCATCGCAACTGGCGAAATTAGCAACAAACCAAATTAAATAAAATCTCCAGATGTTTCTGTTAATACCCATTCGTAGGGTGCAAGCAAGGATGGAAAATATTTAAAAAAGACGGGCATACAACGATCAAAAAGCGATCGCAACACAGCATCCGGTACTTCTAATCCATTGATATAAGACTCGGCTATTGCCATTTGCACTGCGTTAACTGTTCTAACCGCCAGACGGGTGGCTTTGTAAGCAATTAGACTTTTGGTATGCCTATCTCCCACCACAGGAAGATGTTTTGCGATGTTTTGTAAAATCGTTAATGAACTCATATTTATTTTCGGTTGCAAAACTGCCACTATTCTATATCAATAAAACCAAGTCAAAATATTATTAAATAATAGATATTCCTTTAGATAGATATAAAGAAGTTGGCAAGATTTTTATCCAAACTAAATAATGATTACTAAGCTGTTGTGCATTTAGTTTGTATAATTCTAGCGGGCAAGATGCCCGCACTACAAAGTTCAAGTAAATTATGGTTATCAAATTTAGCTGCGTAACAGCTTATAGACAAAAATAAATAATTGAATGCTCGGTTATACTAGAACCATATTACTGTATTCTATAATCAGTTAAGTCTCAACTTTTTGATCATCCTACACTGAGATTTTCAGCAAATGGATGTAAATAATTCCATATACAAACTACAAAAGGTAGCTAAAATGAGTCTCCGCGCACTATTGTTAGTAAATAGTAATTCTCGTCAAGGACAAGAACGTTACCAAGAAGCGATAAATTGTTTAAATAAATTGGGTTTAGAGATAATTACAGAATCTACAGAACATCCAAATCAATTAGGTGATTTGATTCGGCATTATCAACAAGAAATAAATTTGGTAATTGTGGGTGGTGGTGATGGTACACTGAATGCGGCTATTGAAGCGATAGTCGAGACTCAACTACCTTTGGGTATTTTACCTTTAGGAACAGCTAACGACTTAGCAAGGACTTTAGGGATTCCCAATTCTTTAGCGGAAGCATGTCAAATTATTGCTTCTGGAAAGTTACGCAGGATTGATTTAGGTTGTGTAAATGGTAAATATTTTTTTAATGTGGCCAGTTTGGGGTTAAGTGTAAAAATTACTCAACAATTAACTAAGGAAATTAAACGGCGTTGGGGTATATTTGCTTATGCGGCAATTGCATTCCAAGTAATTTGGAAATCCCGCCCTTTTAGTGCAGAAATTCGCATGAATGATGAATCAATTTATGTTAAAACTGTGCAAATTGCTGTGGGTAATGGTCGCTATTATGGTGGGGGGATGGCTGTAGTTCACGATGCAGCTATAGATGATCAAAGGCTGGATCTTTATAGCTTAGAAATTGATCATTGGTGGCAAATTCTGCCTTTGCTGCCGGCTATGCGTCAAGGACGACATATTCATTCGCCAAATGTTCGCGCCCTGGAAGGTCAGGAAATCACAGTATACACTCGCAGACCCCATTCTATTAATACAGATGGAGAAATCACCACCCATACTCCGGCTGTGTTTCGGGTTGTTCCTCAAGCGATCGCTGTTTTAGCACCCTGACTATCATCTTAAACTATGATTTACCTAATTGATCTGATTTATTTGATGACATCTTAACTATTATTTAAGGTAGAAAATGAAGATCAAAACTCCTATCTGTCACGAAAGAAACATTCAGCGGTGTTCACTTCTAAATTTTGCTGTATCATAAGAATCACAAAAATCATTAAAATCATAGTTATGAATTTACGCTTTTCTCAAGAAATTAAATCTCTTCTAGAACGTTTAAGTGAACAACCGCTAACTTTAGGTGATATCCTCGCAGAAACTTCCGAACGGGGTTTTAGTTTGGTAATCACATTACTGGTATTACCTTTTCTATTTCCCATGCCTCCAGGCTTGAGTAGTCCTTTAGGTGGGGCTTGTTTATTATTATCATTGCAAATGGTTTTAGGCAGAAGAACACCTTGGCTACCCAAAAAAATTGCTAATTATAAATTTCCCAACGCTTTCGCTAAAATCATCTTACAAAATCTGCGGCGCGTCACTAGGATATTAGAAACAATTGCCCGTCCCCGATTACAAAAAGTCGCTAATCATCCTTGGATTTGGCGATTTAACGGGCTGTGCATCTCTTGGTTAACAATATTATTAATTTCTCCCGTTCCTTTTACCAATCCTATTCCGACTGTGGGAATTTTACTTTTAGCCGTTGCGACCATTGAAGCGGATGGGTTGTTAATGTGTGTTAGCTATGTTGCTACTCTCTTAATTACTTTACTATTTGGTTTTATTGGTTATGCCCTATGGTTAGCCCCCAATTTACTGACTGATATTTTCAGAGAAAATTCTTGGCTCTTCCGTCTCTTTCTCTTTTATGGTAATTGAGGATTGATGATAACAAAACCCTTACGGGACAAGGGTTATAAACAATTATTTCCATATTTTCAATGAAATGCCTACACAATAGGACTTTCAATGATTTTGAACCAGGTTTTCCATAAAAATAACCGAAGAACCAAATTTTTGACATTTCCCATGATATGTTGCTAGAATAGAAATCCCAAAGCCCAAGGCCAAGAAAAACCCCCAGCTAAAAGCCGAGGGTAATAGTTTAATTAAGGTGCATCTACTATTTGAGTATCCATCACCGTTCTTCCTCCATCCGGATAGTTTCAGTGGAACTTTGATTTTTTATGCTGCTAAACTACCAGATCCCCGACTTCTCTAAGAAGTCGGGGATCTAATAGTATCCCATCCGTACCAATGTAGCACAGCTAACCATGTGGCTGATAGTAACCCAGCAATACTCAAGGTTAAGCCAGTAAAAGGAATTAATAACCCAAATACAGGTAAAACAACTCCAGAGATTGTACAAATAATTGCTGCTAAAGAAACACGACGGTTTTCACCTAAACCATAACTTAAAGCTAATAAAATTAGTGCAATCATTAACCAAGCTAATTCAGCATTAATTATCCGTGATAGATAGGTTAGTGTTAATAAACAAGCAAAGAAAATACCTCCAGCAATGGCGACATTTTTCAAAGTCATGGGTAGGGATAAGTACAGCAGCAATATCCACCATAAAAACAAAGCCGGTGCTAACAACAACAACCGGGGAATAATGCCAGTTTTGCCAATAGGTTTAGTGCTAGTAAAGACACCAAAAGGATTTTTTACAGCCACATTTTCGGCAAAAATCCAAGTAAATTGGGTGCTTTTACCGTCAACTTTAATATCATCAGGAGTAATCCCACTGGCAAAATCAGCATTATTAAAATTAGCGATCGCCACCAGCCTAAATTGTGAAAGTAACTGATTTGTGGCACTATAAACCCAGCGGGGACCACCATCGGCTTTATAGGTAACTTTAAAAATAGTTTCTTGTCCCGGTTCTAAGCGGAAAGGAAAACTATAATCATCGTTATTTGTTTGTTTTAGTCTTGTTCCATCCCGTTCTACTTTGTAACCGCGCAGGATCGAGTAACCATTAGGGGGTGGTACTTCCCAGAAAAAACTATTAATATCACTCAGTTGGTTAATAACCTTGTAATTAGCTGTATAGTCTGTCTGATAAATAGAACTACGATTTTGGACATCTACACTTTGATTAATTTTAACTTGAATTTCTGAACTTGCTAAAGCGAGGTAACGAGTAACTTTTTGTTTGTCGTTAACTTTAACTATCTTACCATTAACTTGGGTAGTATAAACATAAGGTTCTTCAGTAATGTAGCGAACTTGGGGAGAAACCTGTTCGAGTTTATCACCTGCTACAGTAGCCGCAACTTCAGAGACTTTTGCTTGTTCCCAATAATGGTAACGATTGCTTAAAGTTGAACACAAAAAAAAGCCAGTTACTAACAAAATTAAGATTAAGGTTAAATGCTGTAATCCTTGCAATAATTGGGAGTAACGAATTGACAATTGACCGAAAAAAACCGCTTGTTCGGTCGAATATCTTCCCAGAGAAAAACTAATTAGGGCAATTGCCACTCCCAAGGCTATAATTAAAAAAAATAATAATAGCGAACTTTGGAGTAATTGAGTACCAAATTGCAATAATTCCTGGGGATGTGTTAAATCAGGTAAACCGGGAATACCTTTAGCGTCAACAGACATAATAGATATTTGGGTAGTTTTTACACTCTGACAGATTTAATACCACAAAAGTTGCCAGCACCGCAAAGCGGAAGTCAAAGGTCAAAAGTCAAAAGTCAAAAATAATAGTTCTCTATTTTCGGAAATAATATTAAGATATGGCGATCGCTATTGATTTTGGTACAAGTAACACAGTTATCACTCGTTGGCATCCTGTCACTCAACAAGCAGAAACTCTGAATTTGCCTAGTTTATCAGCACAACAATTTCTCAACCCTCCACTAATACCTAGCTTAGTTTATGTAGAAAATGCCAGCACGGAGACAATTATAGCTGGACAACAGGTGTGCGATCGCGGTTTAGATATAAAAACTGATCAAAGATTTTTCCGTAACTTTAAACGCGGCATCGGTGCAGAGATTCAGGGTTTTTTGCCAGAACTGGACGGTAAAAACATTACCTTTGAACAAGTGGGACAATGGTTTTTAAGCCAAGTAATTACCGAATTAGCCATCCTCGAAGGAAACATAGATTCCTTAGTTTTAACCGTACCTGTAGACAGCTTTGAAGCCTATCGTTACTGGTTAGGGAAAGTTTGTCAATCCCTACCCGTCGCCCAGATCCGAATGTTAGATGAACCCACCGCAGCCGCTTTAGGTTATGGTTTAGCAGATCAAGGAACTCTCTTGGTTGTTGACTTTGGTGGAGGAACATTAGATTTATCTTTGGTAAGCTTAGATCAGGGAAAACAAGCTAAAACCAAGCCTTTAGGATTTCTCCTTAAATGGGGTGATAAAACTCTAGGGGAAGATTCTAAACAAAAGATGAAAACAGCCCGTGTATTAGCCAAAGCAGGGCAAAATCTCGGCGGAACTGATATTGATAATTGGATAGTAGATTATTTTGCCAAAACTCAGGGATTACCAGTTAGTTCTCTCACCACCCGACTCGCAGAACGGGTGAAAATTCAGTTATCAACTCGTGATCAAGCTAGTGAAGTTTATTTTAACGATCAAACCTTTGAAAGTTATGAAATGGATCTTGATCGTTACACCTTTGAAAATATTTTGAAAGAAAACGGATTTTTCGATAAGCTGCATGATTCAATGATGACATTACTACAGCAAGGGCGACGCTATGGCATAGAAATTGATGATATTAATGCAGTATTATTAGTTGGTGGAACTGTACAATTGCCAGTGGTACAGACATGGATAGAACAATATTTTGAACCAGAAAAAATCCGTCGTCGTCTGCCTTTTGAAGCGATCGCCCATGGTGCATTACAAATCACCCAAGGCATAGAAATCAAAGACTACCTTTATCATAGCTATGGTGTGCGTTATTGGGATCGCCGCAACCAACGTCACAATTGGCATCCTATCATTAAAACCGGACAACCTTATCCTATGACTCAACCCGTAGAATTAGTTTTAGGTGCTTCCGTAGACAATCAACCCAGCATTGAGTTAATTATCGGGGAATTAGGTGCAGAAACAGGTGCAACAGAGATATACTTTGATGGCGATCGCCTAATTACTCGTCAACTTAATACTCCTGTAACTACCGTTAAACCCTTCAATGATAGCGCAAATGCCAGTAAAATCGCCAAACTCAAACCTCCAGGATTTCCCGGCAGCGATCGTATTAAAATCTATTTTCAAGTAGATGAACAACGGTTTTTAAGAGTTACCGTTGAAGACTTATTAACCAACAATACCCTAGTAGAAAATCAACTTGTGGCACAATTAAGTTGAGGAGAACGATCAATTAGGGCTGGCTGAATAAACCTGAAAGCATTACATATAAAGGATTTGATCCTGTTTTAGTTGGAAAAGGTGCAAGCTTTTATGATGTGGAAACTTAAAAACCTTGCATTTAATTTCTATTCCCAGGAAATATCGCTATCATTCAACTCTTGAGACTGTTCCTAGTATGTTAATTTTGTGTGTTTTGGAGCGATTTTCTGGGAAATTATTGGTGTTACCGTAGTTTACACCGAAAGCATCTGTTCCAGGCACTTTCTCATAAAAATATGCGACACATTTTGTGCATGAAGTCTTATGGGATAAGGGATTCAGAATTAACACACTAGACTGTTCCCTGTTCCCTGTTCCCTAGTCTCCACAGATCACTCTTTCAGCAAACCCCAATTAACAGTCAAACTATTGCTAAAAAAAAGGTTTTTCTCCTTCTTTCTTCTTTCTTTCTCCTGACTCCTAACTCCTGACTCCTGACTCCTGACTCCTGACTCCTAACTCCTGCTATAACTCATTTTTCGTCAGCTTTTTAGATACCCAGCTAATAATACCACTAAGTAACGCACCGCCCATCAATATACCAATAGCAGGGTTAAACACTGGTATCCAGAGTTTGTGCCACAAATCTAATCCCAAGTTAATTCCAGAAGCATCACCAATCACGGCTATCACCAGCCATCCAAAACCAAAAATTACGAGGAAAACATCAGCAACTAATATAAAATTGAGCCAGTTTAATAATTTGTCTTTCATTTTGATTGGTCAGTTGTCAGTTGTCAGTTGTCAGTTGTCAGTTGTTAGTTGTTAGTTGTCAGTTGTCAGTTGTCAGTTGTTAGTTGTCATTAATTCTCTCTCTTGTCTGTCACCTGTTCCCTGTCACCTGTCACCTGTTCCCTATTCCCTATTCCCTATTCCCTATTCTTCAAATAACCATTTTTTAACTTTGGCTAAATTTTTCCAATCAGGTTTTCTGGTTAAACCATCTTCGATGCTATTTTTAACTTCTTCTTGCCATTCCTCATTGACAAAAATCAATTGTTGTGCAACATCAATGTGTTCCCGTAAACCTTTCTGACCTGTTTCTAGCATAGCTAAAGCTAGATTAATTCTGCCTTGTGGGTCTTGGGGATTGAGTTTCACGGCTTTATTCGCAGCGTTGAAAGCTAATTTACCTTTGTTATCAAGAAGATATAACCAAGCTAAACAAATCCAGGCTGAACTGGCTTTAGGAGAGCGATCGCACACCTCTTTAAATACAGGAATCAAGGATTCTACAGACTCCCCAGCTTTATAACGTTCTAAACCTGTATCAAATAGGTCTTCAATTGTTGTATTAGTCATTTGTCAGTGGTCAGTTGTCAGTTGTCAGTGGTCAGTTGTCAGTGGTCAGTTGTCAGTTGTTCGTTGTCAGTTGTCAGTTGAGTTCTGACTCCGAACTCCGAACTCCGAACTCCTGACTCCTGACTCCTGACTTCTCACGGTATTATACTCCGAAAGACTTACCACAGCCGCAAGTTTGGGCAGCATTGGGGTTAGTGAATTGGAAACCACCACCAATCATGGCATCACTATAATCGAGCATTAAGCCGTAAAGGTAAAGTAGACTTTTGCGATCGCAAATAATTTTGAAGCCATCGTAATCGAAAACCTCATCATCAGCGGTAATCTTGCTGACATCCTCAAAATCCATCATGTAAGACATTCCCGAACAACCACCCTGTCTGACTCCCACCCGCAAGCATAAATCTTGCCCTTGCTTATCTTGAAGAGACTTAACCTGACGTAATGCCGCTTCAGATAACAGAATTCCCCGTTGTTGGGTTTGAGTTGCTTGGGTCATAAATTTTTTACTCCTGAACTAGTTTTATCAATATCCCAGCAGGCATTTTTGTACCTCTGGGTTGCTATGAATGTTTTTGTATTTATTTTAGCGACATTACGACGGCAAAAAAGCATAAGAAGATGGGAAGATGGAAAGATAGGAGAAAATTTTTCAAATAATCCCTTCTTTTTTCAACTGTTGCTCCTTTGTCAGCAACCTGAGATTTTTATCCTAGAATTGAGGGGTTAGGTGTGTTGAAAGATTAACCATTCCCAAAGTTCCCATTTTCCATCGCTTTGTTTTGATTCACTTACTCTATGACAAGTTTTAATCGCTCTACCAGTCGCCGGTTGCAGAAATTAACCCAAATTCCTTCTGTATGGGAGGGCGATCGCCGTCCATTATCATCACCACACACCCCATTTACAGACCCAGACACCAAAGGAGATTGCATTCTTTGGGTAGATGCCTCAGAAGGCATTGTTAGAGGCATGGACATGATAGATCCCACTCTGGGGCCCGAAGCCATTGTGCGTACCCTGATGCGGGCAATAGAACATCCCCAAAGTCCAGCCAAACCCGGTAGACCACAAAGAATAGTTGTGCGCGATCGGGAAATTCAATTTTACCTGCGCGGAGTCCTACAGGATTTAGACATTGCCATTGACTACGTACCGGAATTACCCATAATTGACGAACTATTTCGCTCCTTTGCCGAAGTCATTGATAGCCAAACTCCCGACTTACCCCCCAAATACGCCAAACTCCTCCATGATCAAGCCTTAGAAGTCTGGCAAGCTGCCCCTTGGCGATTTCTAGAAGAACAGCAAATTTTATCCATAGAAATCAATCAATGGGACGTAGAAAAACTCTATGCCTCCGTCATGGGAATGTTGGGCATTGAATATGGCATTTTGTTTTATCGTTCGGAAGATTCCCTCAAACGGTTTCGGGCTGCTGTTTTAGCTGACGAAGATGAACTAAATCAAGATTTAGAAGAAGCCTTCCTCAAACAAGATTGTCTATTTCTCACCTTTGACTCCCTGGATGACAACGAAGCTGATGATTTGGGTAATTTGGCACAAATGCCCCTGTCCGAAATTCAACCTACCTTCGGCAATATTCACCCCCTAGAAGGGTTACGTTCCGTTTTGTATGAAGAAGAAGCACTCCTCAGTTTTGTTGCCGTAGAAAGTTTATTGCGGTTTCTCCGTGACCACCATCGGCAATTATACGACGAAGATTTTCTTGCCCTGAGCCAACGTTATCGAATTTCTCTACCAGAAGCCGACAACAATCGCAAATCCTTAACGGTCACTGTTTCTACCATGCCAGAGTTGACAGCAGAACTAGAGGAAATGGCTGGTTTTGATTTAGATGACGAAGATGAAGACGACGATGATGATTCCATATTTGCAGCCTTAAGAGACGACTTAATCCCAGAAGATGCTTTCATGAGTTTGGGTGTCTTACCTTGGGAAACATTAGATTACCTGCGTCAAGCACCTAATCACCAAGCAGCAGGGGAATTTGAACCAGCCGGTGATGGTTTACCTGTGATTGTCATTCAAACCTCCCGTCCTAAAGCTAAAGGAATTATTGAAAATATTCAAGCCGCTGGAGGATTAAACGCCATCTGCTTTCACACCGTCACGGATCCAGTAGATGATGATCTATACGATTTAGGTTTATTACAAACGCATAACAGTGAATTATTTTTGTTTGGGCAATTTTTAGATGATGACCCAGTGCATATAGAAGCCAAGCGAAAATGGCATCAACGGTGTCAAAATACTCAAGGACATTGTGGGTTAATCATTGCCAAAGGATTGACTGGAGCTTCTCGTGGTAATCCCCAGTTAAGAGATATGATGGCTTTATTAGAAGCTCGTGTACTTTCCTCGGAAGAATTAAGCTTGGAAACGGTTGACTAAATAAATAGATATACCTAGAATTTATAAATTAAATTACAGGATATCTATAACAATCCAATTTTGTTTTTGTAAGATTGTCCTGCTCTATTTTCTTCCCTGTTACCTACTCCCTCTTACCTGTTACCTATTCCCTGTTACTTGTTCCCTATTTACACATTGATAGGTCGAGTCAATGGCGCTCAGGCTCAAATTACCAGAAATTTCCAGTATTCAAGCCAGGTTATCGCCAAATTTATTTGGGTAAGTAGTTGACAAACTGAAGATTTTAAATAAGATTAGTGTTTTTGTTACATTTTTAATTCAGACTAACTTTCATAGTCTCATTTTTGTTTTGAGTGACCAGATCCTCTAAATCAAGTTAATATACAGCAAAGTGCATGATGATGACAAACAAAAAATGGGCGGTTAAACGCATAACAGTGAATCTAGCCACACAAGAAGCGGAAAAACTAGAAAAGTATTGTCAACAGACAGGTAGACCGGCAACGGATGTGATTCGAGAACTGATTAGAAGTCTCCCACAAGGGGAAGAGGTGACGGGAGGGTGATAGACGACAGGGAGCAGGGGGCAGGGAGCAGGGG
>NZ_JADEVZ010000107.1 GCF_015207875.1 Dolichospermum sp. LEGE 00240 | reverse complement strand
TACCATGATTGGTGGTACAGGTAATGATTCCTATTATGTGGATAATACAGCAGATATCATCACAGAAAATCTGAATGAAGGAACTGATGTCGTTTTCAGCAGTGTAACTTACACCCTAACCACCAACATTGAAAATCTGACTTTACAAGGAACAACAGCTATTAACGGTATAGGTAATAACCTCAATAATATCATTACAGGTAATACAGCCGATAACGTTCTCACAGGTGGTTTAGGAAATGATACCCTAATTGGTGGTGCGGGCGCTGATACTTTAATTGGTGGCTACGGTAACGATACCCTGTATTTGGGTTTAAACGATAATGCTGTAGATAAGGTTAACTACACTAATGGTGATGCTACAGACACAGTTTATCAATTTGTGCGCGGTGTCGGTGGTGATACACTTAACTTTACAGGTATTACCAATCTTGATGTGATTACATTAGGTACTTCTACATTAGTAAGAGTTGGTGATGGGATTGCTGGTAATCCCGGTTTTGGTACTGGTCAGTTATTAGTGACTTTATCCGGTACACCTGGATTTACTAGCACCAATGCGAATATCAACCTCTTTGGTGGTAATTTCTTGTTCAATTAAAACGAACTTTAGCTAGAAGACAGAGAATTTATTCCCTGTCTTCCTGATTTACATCATCACCCCATGATGTTTCGCTAAAAAACGCAAAAACGCCAACGGGAAAAAAGTGATTTTATGGTGTTGACAAAGAATTTTAAAAATGTTAGTATGAATCTGATAAGGAAGAACTATCTTGTTATTAATCAGTAACAAGACCCCCGACTTTTTTAAGAAGTCAGGGATATTTTTATGTTTCAAAGCACTCGCAACACGCTAGGAATACTATCTATTGATTCCATTGCTTGAATTTCTGCCAAAGCTTGTCTAAAGTCCCCTTCTCGGACAGTATGGGTAACAACGACAATTTCTGCTAGTTCTCCCTGAAAACCAGTTTGCACCACTGATTCTAAACTCACGCCATAATTACCAAAACAAGTTCCCAGTCTACCAATGACTCCCGCTTGGTCTTTGCTGAGGAAACGGGCATAAAACCGGGTTACTAACTCGGAAATGGGGGTAATTTGCGAGTAATGTTGATGTCTACAAGCGAGGAGAGGATTTGGTTTAGCTGTATTAGTTTTCAGAGTAGCGACAAGATTCAAGATATCTGATGATACAGCACTAGCGGTAGCCCCAGCCCCAGCGCCAGGACCGAATAACATCACCTGTCCTATAGGTTCTCCTTCCACAAGAATGGCATTGTAAACACCGTTGATACTAGCTAAAGGATGGGTTTGGGGAACTAGGGTAGGATGAACTCTCACGGAAAGCCGGGAATTATCTTGATCTAAGTGTTGAGCTATCCCCAATAATTTAATCACAAATCCTAATTTAGCGCTGTATGCAATATCTGTTTTTGTAACTTGGCGAATACCTTCGCAATAAACATCATCTCGATTAATTCGGCCATCAAATCCTAAAGATGCCAAAATAGCAATCTTATCTCCGGCATCCAAACCATCAACATCCGCTGTGGGGTCAGCTTCAGCATAACCCAACCTCTGAGCATCTGCTAAGACATCATCAAATTCACTCCCTTCTGTCTGCATCTTGGTAAGGATGTAGTTGGTTGTACCATTGACAATACCCATGATAGCGTTAATGCGATTAACGCTTAAAGATTGCTTCAGGGGTTGAATTACAGGAATACCACCACCAACGGCGGCTTCTAGCAGCACATAGACACCCGCTTGATTAGCAGCGGTGAATATTTCGCCACCAAATCGAGAAATCACGGCTTTATTGGCAGTAACTACGTGCTTACCATTTTTAATAGCTGTCAAGATGAGTGTGCGTGCGGGTTCTAACCCCCCCATCAATTCTACAACTATATCTACGGCTGGATCATTAACAATGGCTTCTAAATCCGTAGTTATCACCTCTGGGGATAATTCTACAGTCCGGAGTTTCGTGAGCGATCGCACCCCCACTCGATATATTTCAATTTCCTGTAACAGTGGATGACGACCTACCTGATCTTGCAACAGTTGTACTGTCCCCGTTCCTACCGTACCTAATCCAAGTATTCCTAATTTAACAGCCACAGATTTTGCACCCACATTAAATTTACATAAAACAATTGTAGGCAGAGCCATCAGCCCTACCTACTAATTATCTGCTTTTAATTTTCCAATGACCAATGACCACTGACCAAATTAGTATGTTTCTACGTGCCAGCGGTGAGCTTTCTTGAGGTCTTTTTGGTAATCACTCCAAACTACACCTTCTTTCGCCGCCGCCGCACTTAAAGCCGCATCAATGCCATCTTCCATACCGCGCAAACCGCAGATGTAAGTGTGGGTTTTTTCGTTTTTAATCAACTGCCACAATTCATCAGCGTGTTCCGCAACCCGGTCTTGGATATACATCCTGCCACCTGCGGGGTTATTTTGTTCCCGGCTGATAGCATAGGTGAGACGGAAGTTTTCCGGATATTTCTCTTGCATTGCTTCCAATTCTTCTTTATAAAGAATATTGGGAGATGTGGGTACACCAAACAACAACCAGGAAAATCCTTTAAATTGATATTCTGGGTTAGCTTTTCTTTCTGCATCCTTAAACATCCGCCACAGGTAAGTCCGCATCGGCGCAATACCCGTGCCTGTTGCTAACATGATCACATTAGCTTCAGGATCTTCCGGCAATAACATTTCCTTACCAACAGGACCTGTGATTTTGACATCATCACCTGGTTTAATTTTAGTCAGATAGGTAGAACAAACACCATAAACCGTTTCACCTGTTTCTGGATGCTTGTATTCTAACTGACGAACACACAGAGATATTGTTTTATCATCTAGATTATCGCCGTGACGAGTAGAAGCAATGGAGTACAGTCTGAGTTTTTCCGGCTTACCATTCTTATCTACACCGGGAGGAATAATCCCAATACTTTGTCCTTCTAAATACCGCAGGTTGCCAGCAGACAGGTCAAACTTGAGATGTTGAACAATCCCAATTCCACCTTCTTTAACTAATGTTTCATTAGAAATACACTTACCAATAAACGGAGCATTAGGACGATAAATGTTCACAGGAACATCAGCATGAGCATCTTTTTTGGCTTTTGCTTGAGTCATGGAGTTGCCTTTCTTATCCTTAGCTGGTGTTTTAGCAAAGCCTTTAGCTTCACTAACATTACTTACAGGTGTGGATTTACCATGTTCATCTTTGTTAGCACTTACTTCAGCCGCGACCTCGCTGCTAACTTTAATGTCAGCAGTTGCTAATTCAACTTTGCGATTGAGTTGCTGTAAAGCTGTAACAGATTGGATACTAACAATTTTACCGCCTAGGCGAGTGATCCGTCGCATTTCTTGATTCATGCGGTTGTAAGGTACTCTGATGAATACACTGCCACTTCTACGAATTTGGTAGTTGGTTTGATCAGTTTCTTCAACCTGACGCAGACCCACCACTTCGTAAACGAAGACGCGGCTACCTGATTCTATATTGGCAGCACCCTCAACAGCACCTTGATTGTACATTCCTTCTAACACTCCGATATTTACTTAACCGTTTATCAAAAAAAAATCATTCCCATCCTTATGCGAGCTTTAGTTTACCGGATTTTCGGATCACAAAACTAGCCATCTGGGAAAACGACATCATTTATGATGATGCCTTGCTCAGTACACTCGCCCAAGACCAGTAGGCATGGCAAAAAACACACCTGTTCACCTTCTAAATTAGAGGATAAGTCTTTGCGAGAATGTTAATAGTGAATCACTTTAATCTTTTTTTCTCGAACTACATAGTTTTAGGCTTGTTGATCAAATATTCTACTGCATATTGATCCTGCAAAAATCCTGGGTTTGCAAAAAAAGCTTTTTGATTTCTAAAACTACCAGTACCATCTTACCATGACGGTGCAGTAACGGACTTTATTAATAATCAATTTTATATAGGACTCCTATTTGATTTTTAAACAAGACTCAATAGGTATCAATTTTATCTTTCCTGTTCCCTTTTCCCTGACCACACAAGTAAATTCACAGAATCAAACCGGATTCCTATAGGTACAGTACATTCCAGGTAAATTAAGTCCAGTGTTAAAAAGTGTTAAAATAATACATGAATTTAGCGTAGTGCGAGTTGAGCCATACGCCACGCTGTACTATCAAATACTCACAAGCTTTCTTCCTTCTTCCTGACTGGTAACAGAGGGACTTGTACTGAGTTTGTCGAAGTAAGCCGAAGTGCTAACTCCTATTTTCTCTCAAATCTAAAAAAAATGTATCATCTATGGCAGAATGTTAAACAGATAATTGCTAGGGAACTAGATTCGTTCTTAAGGTAAATCTTGTGAGAGTACACCCCATTCTGCTAAAATCTAGTACAACACTAAGATTAAATACTTACCAGCCATAAAATTAGGCTAATTAGGACGAGTAACTGCTATAGGCGTACAAGTTATTTGTTGAAATCTGTCATCGTTATGCTGGATAGCTAGAAGTAGGACAATACCGTTGGGGTAAGCTCCTAGATTCAAAATCTGCTGTGAGAAAAATTATTGATTGACACATTTAGTATTTAGAGGGAATTTATGACTAAGCCGGAACGCGTGGTACTAATTGGAGTAGCCGGAGACTCTGGGTGCGGTAAATCTACGTTTTTGCGTCGGTTGATTGATTTATTTGGCGAAGAATTTATGACAGTTATCTGTTTAGATGACTATCATTGCCTAGATCGTAAACAACGCAAGGAAACAGGCATAACTGCACTTGACCCTAGAGCAAATAATTTTGATCTAATGTATGAGCAAATCAAAGCTCTTAAAGAAGGTCAAGCAATTCACAAGCCGATTTATAACCACGAAACCGGCATGATTGATCCACCAGAATGGATTGAGCCAAATCATATTATCGTTGTAGAAGGACTACATCCCCTATATGACGAACGAGTAAGAGCGCTTCTAGACTTCAGCGTTTATTTTGATATCGGCGATGAAGTCAAAATTGCTTGGAAAATCCAACGGGATATGGCTGAAAGAGGTCACCGCTATGAAGATGTTCTAGCACAAATCAATTCTCGTAAACCTGATTTTGAAAAATTCATCGAACCACAAAGAGAATTTGCTGACGTGGTTCTGCAAGTATTACCCACAAACTTAATTAAAAACGATACAGAACGTAAAGTTTTGCGGGTACGGATGTTACAACGGGAAGGTAAAGAAGGCTTTGAGCCAAGTTACCTGTTTGACGAAGGTTCAACAATTCAGTGGACTCCTTGCGGACGCAAACTGACCTGTTCTTACCCCGGTATGCAGCTTTACTACGGTACTGATGTTTACTATGGTCGTTACGTCTCTGTTTTAGAAGTAGACGGTCAATTTGATAACCTCGATGAAGTAATTTACATTGAAACTCATTTAAGCAAAACATCCACCAAATATCAAGGTGAGATGACTCACTTGTTACTACAACACCGTGAATACCCAGGTTCTAATAATGGTACTGGTTTATTCCAAGTATTGACAGGGTTGAAAATGCGTGATGCTTATGAGCGATTGACAGCTAAAGAAGCAAAACTAGCAGTCCAAGTCTAAAACAGCAGTTTGTGTCAAAGATTGGGGGGAACAGTTGAATATGTTCCCTCTTTTTCTGTCTGAATCAGGATTTCCAGGATTTGAGGATTTGCAGGATGGTTATTTGGATATTGTTTGATTGTGGCAGAATTAAGTGAATATTTTGTCTGAATCAGGATTTCCAGGATTTGAGGATTTACAGGATTGTTATTTGCATATTGTTTGATTGTGGCAGAATTAAGGATTATGATGATAAGTGGAAAAGAATAAGCTGTCGTGCATTTAGTTTGTATAATTCTACCGGGCAAGATGCCCGCACTACAAAGTTCAAGTAAATTATGGTTATCAAATTTAGCTGCGTAACAGCTTATCTAGTAAATGCCTAAAATAAACAACATTCTCTAAACACTATAAATTGCGGAAGATTCCTAGACTAATTCAAAAATAACATCCTGTAAATCCTTTAATCCTGGATATCCTGATTCTGACAAAATTTATTTCTGATTAAATTTACATTTAACGGTAATTTTGATATTACTGCTGGTTTCTCCTGTAACAATATAAGGGATTCCTGTCATTCCTCCGACATTCACCCCAAATTCTAAGGTAACTTCAGAAACTTCGGCTAAAGCTAAATCTTTGAAGGATTGAATAATATGTTTTGAATAGGATTGAATAGTTTTTTGGAGTTTGTCTCCCTGTTCTTTAATATTCAGTTTTTCATTCAGTTTTTCTAAGAGGATGTTTGAAAAGTTTCCGGCGATTAGAAATCGCTTCCTCAAATCTGCTTTTTTTAAGCAGTGGCAAATTCTGTTAAACCGCGTTTACTGGGATGATGGAAACCTAAAACAATATCGCTTTGGGGTATTCCGGCTGATAGCAAATCATCAACAACACATAAATTAGTTGCATCTTCTTCTACCCAAACTTTACCGTTTTTGATGCAAAGATAGATGATAATATGCTGTATTTGTTTTTTGTCATCCCAGCCAAACCGAAACCAAATATATTGATCTCTGTTTTCATCAAAAGCTAAACGTTCACTAGCCTCAATTTCCCCATTTCTAACATTTTGAGGATTACTCATTTCGTAATATTCTGTCAATATGTTTTTGATGATATTACGATATTGTTCTAGGTTATCCATTTGGCATGATGCAACTATTGAGTTATAATTTAATTATGACATCTAATGCCACGACAAAAGCGCGATTTAATACAAGCACGAGGTCGGGAACTATATCTTACAGAGCTAACCTGAAACCTATTAACTAACTATAACACTATGAGTAGCGTATCCTTAGAAATACCTGAAGAAGTTTTAATTAGTCTCAAAGAAACCCCAGAAAGTTTATCTAGGGAAATATCAATTTTAGCAGCAGTCAAACTGTTTGAACTTGGTAAACTGTCATCAGGAAGGGCAGCACAATTAGCAGGAATGTCACGGGTAGAATTTTTAATGTCTTTGGGACGTTATCAAGTTTCACCTTTTTCTTTAACTTCTCAACAGTTAGAACAAGATGTGAACAATGCCTAATTCTCCAGTTGTTGTTAATACTTCTCCTCTATTGTATCTGTATCAAGTTGGCTGTTTAGAATTACTGCAAAACTTGTATACTAGAATTTTAACTCCTCCTGCGGTAATACAAGAACTAGCAGTTGGCAAAAATCAAGGGATTAATGTACCAGATATTAATGCTATTGAATGGATTTCCATTACTCCAGTAAAATCAATCAGCTTAATTCTTGCTGTTATAGATTTAGGACAAGGAGAAGCGGAAGTTTTAGCTTTAGGATTGGAAAATCCTGGCAGTTTATTGATTTTTGATGACCAATTAGCTAGACGAATGGCTAATATATATAAATTAAAATATACAGGAACACTTGGGGTTTTAGTAAAGGCGAAAAAACTTGGTTATTTGTCCTCTGTTGCTTCTGTTATTACAATGCTACGGGAACAAGGAATGTGGTTGACAGATAATATTATTAATGATGTCCTCAGATTAGCTGGAGAATCTTAATCAGTTGATTTGAGATAAATTTAAGACTTTTAACTTTTGACTTCCGTTAGGTGGTTGTGCTAGGTATCGAATTTAAATTTCTCTTCAATTTCTTTAATTTCTCTTAACAGTTAAGTCGTTTCATTGTTTGAACTCTTAAAGAAGATTTACCCATTTGTCGGGATTTTAAAACATAACAAAATTCTCGCTTTTTTATAGCTTGATATAGTTCATTATCGGCTTTCCTGGTAACATAAGTAGGAGCAGAAGCTGGGAGCGAACCACCTACTTGATATTCATAATTCACTGAGTCTAGATTTTCCATTTTTATTTCCTTGCAAAATACCAAAATTAAAGATTTTGTAAGTGTTCATTAAAATTATCAACAGTTAATTCAATTTCTTTTAAAATTTCTCTTAACAGTGGTCTTGCTAAATCTCTCCCTTGATGATTAGGTACAGTTGTTGTTCTTCCATCGGAATGACGATAAAACACATGACTTCCTTTTTGTCTAACTACGGAAAAACCCAACTTTATTAAAAGTTGATTCAGCGTTTTATAGTTAACAATAGGTAAGCGACTCATGAAGCCACCTCAATTTGTTGAATACCGATAAATTGAGGTAATTGACTTAAATCTTCTTGAGATTCTTCCAAACATAATTCTAAGACTTCTTTTAAATTCTGTTGTAATTCGTCTAAAGTCGCTCCTTGAGTATGAACTCCTCGAATAGCGGGAATAATTCCTACATATAATTTGGTATCGGCATCATATTCAATATAAGCGGTGAAAATTTTAGTCATAATCTTAAATTAGGGGGGGTTAAGATCCCCGACTTCTTCCTTGATGATGTCAATCAATTATAAACCAATGTCAGAAGTCAGGGATCTACTTTGTTATATTTTAAATGACATCAATTAATCTTGCAAGCGATCGCCAAAATAAAGCCGATATAAATTACATAGTGGAATCACCTTATTACCTTTATTCACATCCAAAGAAATATAAACTTCCTGAGAATGGGAAAGAACTAATCTCAGTTTTTGCCAAGTTTCATTATTTTTGCCTTTTTCATGCCATGAACGTAACATAGTGAAAAATTCATCAAATTGATTGTCCTGCAAATAAAGTATCGTAGAAACCAATAGCAAATTGTTTAGCGGCTTGATCACCAATTTTTTGATTCATTCCGACGACATAATTAACACAAGGATAAATACCTTCTGCTTGTACATCTGAATAACAAGCATTGAGCATTGAGGTAACTGTTCACACTCCCCCCTATCTTTAACGAGAGATCAAGGGTTTCGATAATTTTAGAGGGGGGGGAGTGAATAACTACGCATTGAGAAAAACACAATCAATAAAAAAGATTTCTTGTAATGCTTTAAACAATTTGGCTAAAGGAGCAACTTTGACTAAAAAGGCTTCTCCATTCATTATCTGCCATTAAAGCTAAACCCTGTTCTCCTCCACCATGTCCTGAGAAATGCAGAATATCTGGCTTATGACCTAATAGGGTACGACGAAGTTCTTGAGGACGGACTGCCTCTTCTACAATAATTGTAAATTGTTCACCGTTGAGCGATCGCTCCCAAGCACTTTTAATTTCCCTCACTTCCTCACTTACACGCAACGGTTTTGTGTTTGTGGGGTTAGCGGTCAAAATAAGAATTCTTTTCATCACCGTCGTTTTGTGAAGATATTACGAATACTGTGTATATGAAGTATTGTATCCTTTATAGTTACCAAAACCGTAACGGTGATCCAATCTCAGGTTACTGAGGACTTTTCTGGTAGATACTCTCAACAACAAGATCCCCGACTTCTCAAAGAAGTCGGGGATCTGAGTGCCTCTTGTTATACATATAAGCCTTTAAACACTGGGATAAAAGATACTTATTCCAAAAACTGTAAATATTGTTATGATTTCAGAAATTAGTAACTGATGTATCTCATCAGTGAAAACATTCTTTCAGGAGGAAATCCCTTTGTCTCGACGCTATTTATTTACTTCCGAGTCAGTTACAGAAGGTCATCCCGATAAAATTTGTGATCAAATTTCGGATACCATTATTGACGCGCTATTAGCAGAAGACCCTAATAGCCGTGTGGCAGCAGAAGTTGTAGTTAATACTGGTTTGGTGCTAATTACTGGAGAAATTACCACTAAAGCTCATGTTAATTACGTCAATCTTGCCCGTAAAAAAATTGCGGAAATTGGCTATACTGACGCTGATAATGGCTTTTCTGCGGATAGTGCCAGTGTTCTAATTGCCTTGGATGAACAATCAGCCGATATTGCTCAAGGTGTGAATATTGCTAAAGAGGCCAGAACTGAGGATAGTGAAGAGCTATTCGATAAAATTGGTGCCGGTGATCAAGGTATCATGTTTGGTTTCGCTTGTAACGAAACACCAGAACTTATGCCTTTACCTATCAGTTTAGCGCACCGCATTGCGCGAAGATTGGCAGGAGTTCGTAAGGCTGGTATTCTTCCTTATTTGCGTCCTGACGGTAAAACCCAAGTTACTGTGGTTTATGAAGATGGCAAACCTGTGGGTATTGACACCATCTTAATTTCCACCCAACATACAGCTACCATTGGTGATATTAGCGATGATGCTGGAGTACAGGCTAAGATTAAAGCTGACCTGTGGACAGAAGTAGTAGAACCTATATTTGGCGATATTACTGTGAAACCCAATGAGGCAACAAAGTTTCTGGTTAACCCCACCGGTAAGTTTGTGATTGGTGGACCACAAGGAGATTCCGGTTTAACAGGTCGGAAAATTATTGTTGATACCTACGGTGGTTATTCTCGACATGGTGGCGGGGCTTTTTCTGGAAAAGACCCCACTAAGGTAGACCGCTCTGCGGCTTATGCGGCTCGTTATGCAGCGAAAAATATTGTTGCGGCTGGGTTAGCAGAAAAATGTGAAGTGCAGCTAAGTTACGCCATTGGTGTAGCACGTCCTGTGAGTATCTTTGTTGATACTTTTGGTACAGGTAAGGTTGATGATGAAATTCTGTTGAACTTGGTCAAGGATAACTTTGAACTCCGGCCAGCGGGAATTATCCATGTGTTCAATTTACGTAACTTACCAAGCGAAAGAGGCGGACGTTTTTATCAGGACGTTGCAGCTTACGGTCATTTGGGAAGAACGGATTTGGATTTACCTTGGGAACACACTGATAAGGTGGATGTTTTAAAGAAAGCGGCCTTTGCTTAATCAGTTAGTTTAATACCCAGACTCAATTTGAGGTTATAGACGGTTTAATTATCTATAGCCTCTTTTTTGGAGTTTCCTAAGTTACAGCAGTTTGAGATCAAACGCGGTACAAAGATGGTAAACTTTAAAGATGTAAAAAAAAGAAAATAATTGAGATATATGGCAGCAGCATATTCGACTGATATAAGACAAAAAATATTAAGTGCTTG
>NZ_JADEVZ010000162.1 GCF_015207875.1 Dolichospermum sp. LEGE 00240 | reverse complement strand
TCGGCAATTTTTACCGCTTCCTGTTCTGCACCAGGGAGAGGTGATTCTTGTTCATTGGTGATAGGATTTTTTGGCATAGTAGGATTACCAACTACTAATATTTCCCTACCAACTCCTGATTTTTTAATGGCGTTTTTTCGCTTGTGGGTTAAATCTAAAACCTGAATAGATGGAGCAGTCACAATAGTATGTTTTTCAATTAAATATTTACCTTTTTCATCTTGCAGTGCGGGGAAAGGAACAAGAAATAATTCATTTTGAGGAATGAAAACAACTCTTTCAGTTTCCTTTTTGGGTAAAAGATCCGCAATGGGTGTAATTAGTAATTCATGGAGTCTTTGAAATCTTCCTTTGACTGGAGCAGCTTTAGGATCTAGACTAGCTACAATACCCCCTCTCCTTTTCACACCAATAGATTCACGACTATTATCAACGAGTTCTCCTAGAGTGGTATTTTCTTTTTGCCACAGAGGTTTTAAATCAGATTTACGAAAGGCAATTTCACCTGTGGGTTTAATCACCCAGATATAGAGTTCTGATTCTTTGGTTTGTTCTTTACCATCCTGTTTGAATGTATCAGGAATAATAGAATATTGAACCAGGGCAGCATTTTGTTGTTTGGCGATTTTTTGTAATAAAGCTATTGTCGGTTCATCAACAGCAGGTTGTGAGGTTTGACTGGTATTTGTGTTAAATAAACGTGAAGACAATAATTCCACAAAAGCCCTAGCACGTCCTCGTTCAGAAATTTCTAAAGCTGCATTGGTTTTATTCTGAGCAATTAGAACTTGTTGGAGTAAGCGGTAAGTCGCAGTTTGTGTTTCAAAAATTGAGATTTTGTTAGCGTCACTTAATTTTGTTCGCAGGGTTTCTAAAACCTCCATACCATCGCGTAGCGTTTTTTCCGCTTCTGCAAATTTGCCAGATTGATAAAACGCACTACCTATATATCTAAGAGTTCGTGCTTCGCTCGCCTTGTCACCAACTTGTTTGAAAATTGCCAAAGCTTCTCCAAAGAACTTCAGTGCTTGAGGATACTGAGCCTGATGGGCGTAAACTCTGCCAATATTACTCAGTGCAACTCCCTCACCCTCTTTGTTGCCAACTTCTTTAAAAATTGCTAATGCTTGCTGAAATATTTTTTGTGCTTGGGAATACTCGCCTTGATTGCGCCGAAAATCTCCAATATTATTAAGGGAAGTTCCTTCGCCTCTGCGCTCGCCTATTTTTATGAAAATGTTTAGTAACCGTTCAGGGGGGTAGAAGAGCGATCGTTAAAAAATTACCTCCAAAATGTGATAAATTAAGTGACATGGAACTAAATCGCGTCAATCACTTAGAACAGATACCTCCAGAAGATTGGGGTAA
>NZ_JADEVZ010000106.1 GCF_015207875.1 Dolichospermum sp. LEGE 00240 | reverse complement strand
TTACTTAATATGTTCTATTTTTTGGCAAATAAAGTTAAACTCAACCAGAAAATTAGGTAGATAAAATTTTCCTGGCTGAAATTTTTCAAAAATCCCAATAATCTAGGTCACATCTGCGGAATGTGGGTTAAAAGCTAGGCGTAACAGTTGCATTGTCTCCAAGTCAGCATCATTGAACATTTCCGGCATTAAACATTTTTTATCAGCACCAATACCATGTTCTCCAGAAATACTTCCACCCACTCTTACACAAAGTTTGAGAATTTCGCCACTTAATTCTTCCACCTGTTTAAAAGCACCAGGAACAGAATGATTATAAAGAATGACTGGATGTAAGTTACCATCACCAGCATGAAGGGTGTTAGCAATACGATACCCATATTTATTTCCCAACGCGGCAATTTCTTTGAGGACAGATGCTAATTGAGTACGCGGGATAACTCCATCTTGGAGAAAATAATTACTCTGATATCCTAAAGCAATTAGGGCAGTTTTACGCCCTTGCCATAGTTTCACGCGCATTTGTTGGTCACTAGCAATAATTACATTTCTCGCTCCGTTTTGTTGACAAATTTTAGCAACCTGCTGTTGATTGCTTTCTACTTCTACTGCTAAACCATCAAGCTCTATCAATAAAACCGCCGCCGCATCTCTAGGATAACATCCTGTATTAATAACATCTTCTATGGCATTAATTGTCATATTATCCATTAGTTCCATCGCCGCCGGCATAATTCCAGCACTAATAATATTAGTGACGGCATTTCCTGCGTCTTCAATAGTGGCAAAGTCTGCTAGAAGTGTACCAATGGCTTCAGGTGTCTTAATAATGCGTAAAGTGATTTCTGTAGCAATTCCTAAAGTGCCTTCTGAACCAACAAATAAGCCGGTGAGGTCATAACCAGGCATTTCTGGAATCATTCCCCCAACATCGACCACAGAACCATCAGTAATTACCAATTTTAATCCCAAAACATGATTGGTTGTCACACCATATTTCAAGCAATGAATACCACCAGCATTCTCCGCAATGTTGCCTCCAATTGTGCAAACAGTTTGACTGGAAGGATCTGGCGCATAGTAAAATCCACTACCACTAATGGCTTGAGTTACCCAATTATTGATGACCCCTGCTTGGACAATAATCAGTTGATTTTCTAGGTCAACTTTCAATATTTGCTTCATCAATGTGGTGACAATTAAAACACAATTTTCAACTGGTAGCGCACCTCCAGATATACCTGTCCCCGCACCCCGTGTCACCCAAGGAATTTGTTTTTGATGGCAAATTTTGACTACTTCTGCTACTTGTTCTGTGGTGCGTGGTAGTACAACTAATGCTGGACGTTGACGATAGCTAGTTAAACTATCACATTCGTAGGTGAGCAATTCTTCCTGACGTTGGACAACTCCTTTTTTGCCCACAACTGCCTCAAATTTTTGGGCAATTTTTCGCCATTTAGTTGGTTGTAGATGAGGGAGAATATTTTTAGGAATCATATTATTTATGTTGGTTTGAATAGTGATCATATCTGTGAGCGTAGGGGAAGCAGAGGAGAAAAATGAATTCTTGTTGCTGAACTTCTGACTCCTAACTCCTGACTCCTGTTCTACAATAGAAACACTATTACTCTACATTAAACATACCATGACTGCTAAAGTAGAAATTTACACTTGGACTTATTGTCCTTTCTGCCCTAGAGCCAAAAGCTTATTGAAAAGCAAAGGTGTTGAATTTACGGAATACTCTATTGATGGGGATGAGGTCGCTAGAGCGAAGATGGCTGAACGAGCTAATGGCAGACGTACTGTACCTCAAATTTTCATCAACGATCAACATATCGGTGGTTTTGACGACATTTCCGCACTAGACAAGCAGGGTAAGCTAGACGAACTTTTAAAAGAGGTTGCAATCTAGGAATCAAACTGTAAGAATTCAGATCAGGTGATAATATCCCCGACTTCTTTTATTTATTGTCTCCATAAATTATAAATTGATCACCAGAAGTCGGGGATCTGGGTGTTAACTATTGCTAGAGATGAATAAGCTGTTACGCAGCTAAATTTGATAACCATAATTTACTTGAACTTTGTAGTGCGGGCATCTTGCCCGCTAGAATTATACAAACTAAATGCACAACAGCTTACTTACATCAAACCTTTTAAACTGCTCATATACCAAACTGGTTGGCTAAGTCAAGTTCTTGCTTGGCCATCTCTTGAATGGCTTGGGTAATAATTGAACGAATATCAGCACCTTGAGCATACATTTTTAACCATTTTTGTGCAGTATTACCTGCCTGTAAAATTGTTTGCACAGGTGAGAGAAAGTTCTCAAAGCCTTGTTGTTTAACTAATGGCAAAACATTATTATAAATCTCATTGATCCAATTACGAGCTAGAATTTTTCTGCCGTCTTGCCAATGTCTTAACTCAGCATCTAAACTTGATACTTTGACGGCGGCTTCATTAGCTTTTGTTAAATCAATTAAGTCTTGTTTTCTGGTTGTTGCTGGTAATTGACTCATTTCTAAAGGGTCGAGGTTAGGATCATTAACCAATTGCCAAAGACGGGCTTCTAACAAAGCAGTAATAGCTAGTAAAGAAGTAGGATCAGTAACTAAGTCACAGATTCTCAGTTCTAGCCGATTAATATCATAAGGACGGCGATCGCCATTCGGTCGCACATTATCCCAATGATGACGGACATTAAACATTGTCCCTGCGGCTAAATGTCCTTCCACCCACTCAATATATTCGGCGTGGTTTTCAAATAGGGGAATGTGATATTGGGAATGGGGTAAAATATGCCAGCGTGTAGAGTGATAACCTGTAGTGTGATCATCCAGAAATGGAGAGGAAGCACTTAAAGCTAAATATAGGGGTGCTTCCATTTTAATGAGACGACAAGCTCGGATTAATAATTCTGGATCACTAAAACCAATGTTGATGTGAACACTAGCAGTAACCACATTACTGCCGTGGTTGCGTTCAATGTATTCTAAATAAGGACTTGTATCTCCTGAACGATAAAAGCGATCGCTTCTTCCTAATGACAATGTACTACCAGGAATTACTGTATAATCTCCTAAAGTTTTTAGATATTCTCTGAGTTGAATTCGCGGTAATATTAATTGACTTAAAAGCTGTTCGTAGCTGTGCAGAGGTTCAGTTATATATTCTATATGCCGTTCATCTGTTTCTTGCATAAACCTATCCACTTTCCCTACAACTTTTTCAGCTAAGGGAATGGGATCACCTTGGGGGGTACCCAAAAATATTTCTAATTCAAAACCTTTTGTTAATAGCATAGAACTCTATTTAATTTGATCTAGTTAACTCCATCTTTTCCAGGTATTTTGGCAATTAGTAACCTGACTGCATTCACTACCGGATCTAAATAAGCCTTGGTTAAATTGGGATAAGGTTGAGGCTGGTTTTGTCCAATACCAAATTCTAGTTTCTCCTCTACCTTCTGAGAGCCTTGTCCAGATTTAGCTAAATATATACCAGCTAACACTGTGAAAAAAGCGAACCAGTTAACGATACTTAACTTTTCCGCAAATATTACCCAGGCTAATATGGCAGTAATAATCGGATCAAGCAACAGGAACAAAGATACAAAACCTGATGAGAACTTTTTCAGGTTATGGAACATAATTACCGTAGCCAGCACTTGACAGAAAAGTGCTAAAGAAATCACCGCTAACCATCCATTTACGGAAACTGGGAAAACTTGCTCATCAAAAATCAGAGTTATTGGTAACAGCCAAAGAGTTCTGAACAAACAACTCCAAAGTATGATGGTTGTCGCGGCAAACTTGGCTCTGAGTTTTTCTGCACAGAGAGCATTTCCAGCATAAAATACAGCCGAGAGTAAAGCGATCGCATCACCTGTCAAGTGAGTGCTAGTCAAATTAAAATCTTCAAAACCAATAGCGATCGCCCCAAATGAAGCTAAAATCAGACCAATGATAAATTTGCTGTCAAAACTGTGCTTTAAAAATAGCCACCCGCCCAAAGTAGCGAAAAATGGCGTGAAATTATGCAATAAATTAGAATTGGCAATGTTGGTTTGAGTTAAAGACCAAGCCCAAGCAGTTAAGTTGGCTGCACCGAAACCCGCAGCTAGTACAAACAGCCCTATATCTTGACTTGTCCACGACTCTTGTGGTTCAGGAGATTTCTGGGATACTTTACTACTAATAATTGTGATCACTTCCCACAGCCCCAGGATAACAGTAGAAATCCAAAAGCGATTAAAGACCGTAGCATTAGGACTAATTTCCAGTTCACTGACCCTGATAAATATTGGCGCTAAAGATAACATAAACACTGCTAGAGGAATTAGCAGTAGGGTATTCAAGGTTGGTTTTTTTTCAGTCTGTACATCTGGAACATTGACTGTGGTGGTCATAATTTTTTTAGGAATGCAGATTGGCACATATATATTTACCCATGCTACGTAGTAGTAGATAGTTCTACAATTAATATACTTGTTATTCAGGGATTTTTCAACTTGATAGCTAAAATCAGTGCTAAAATTATGACTTAGTTATTGTTGTAGCTAGTGGTTTGTCAATTTTCTATTTTATGGATGAGGTTTACAGTTAATAGCCTCTCTATTTTCCCTCAAGCTGACAATTTTCAGCTTGACAGACCACCAGTAGTCTGTCAACCTGAAAATGACGGTCAAAATAAATTTAACGAACTACTAAGCTGTTAAGCAGCTAAATTTGATAACCATAATTTACTTGAACTTTGTGGTGCGGGCATACTTCGGCAAACTCAGGACAAGTCTTGCCCGCTAGAATTATACAAACTAAATGCACAACAGCTTAGTACAACACAGCATAAGTAAGATGACTATTAAAAGCTACGAAAATTTGATTGATTACAAGGCTTAAAAATGGTGCATTCACTTACGCCGTAGTGTAGCAGCACCGTCATTATTATTAGTAATTTTCAAGCAATATACAAAGGATATCTTCATGGAAGCCATAGCAGTTATTGGAATGGGTTGTCGTTTCCCGCAAGCTCAAGATATAGAATCCTTCTGGAAGATACTAAGGGAAGGCGTAGATGCAATTACAGACATACCTTTAGAACGATGGGATATTAATGATTTATATACTCCCACAGCAGGTACACCAGGAAAAACTGTCTCCCGTTGGGGAGGTTTCTTAGACAAGATAGATCATTTCGAGCCTGATTTTTTCGACATTTCCCCTAGTGATGCCCAACGCATTGATCCCCATCATAGACTTGTACTAGAGGTAGCTTGGGAATCTTTAGAAAATGCCGGCATCGTCCCCAAAACTCTAGCGGGTAGTAAAACTGGGGTATTCATTGGCATGAGCCAAAGCGATTATCACAGGCTAATTTATAAGGATATATCTACCATAGATGCCGAAGACGGACCCCATACTTTTCTGTGCTTTGTAGCTAATCGCTTATCTTATTTTTTAAATCTGCAAGGTCCAAGTTTAGCTATTGATACCGCTTGTTCTTCATCCCTGGTTGCAGTACATTTAGCCTGTCAAAGTTTACGTAGTGGTGAATCTAACTTGGCTATAACTGGAGGAGTATCCCTACGTTTATCCCCGGAAGAATCGATAGCTCTTTCTCTTAAAGGTATGCTATCACCTCAAGGTCGTTGCAAAACCTTTGATGCTGGAGCTAATGGTTTTGTCAGGGGTGAAGGTTGTGGTATTTTTATACTTAAACGCCTTGATGATGCCATCAAAGATCAAGACAATATTCTCGCCATCATTAGAGGTTCGGCCGTTAACCAAAATGGTCTTAGTCATGGCATTACATCACCTAATGGCATAGCTCAACAAACACTTCTCCGTCAAGCCCTAGAAAACGCAGAAGTAGAACCAACGGAAATTAGTTATGTGGAAACCCACGGAACTGCTTCCGGTTTAGGAGATGCTATCGAGTATAAAGCTTTAAAAGCAGTATTGATGCAGAATCGAGAACCAAATCAACCTTGTTGGCTTGGCTCTGTCAAAACTAATATTGGTCATTTAGAAGCAGCCGCCGGTATAGCAGGACTGATCAAGACAACGCTATCATTACAACATCAGCAGATTTTTCCTAATCTACACTTAAAACAACTAAATCCCTATATTTCTTTAGCAGGAACAACCTTTTCTATCCCCACTAATTTACAGTCTTGGCATTCTATCACAGAGACAAGATTTGCCGGAGTTAGTTCTTTTGGTTTTGGTGGTACTAACTGTCATATCATTCTGGAAGCAGCCCCTTTATCGTCTCAGCAAAATATGGACAAAAGGGAACGCCCCCTACATATTCTGACTTTATCAGCTAAAACGGAAAAGGCACTATTAGACTTGGCAAATCTTTATCTAGGAAAGTTGCAGAACCGTGATCTCGATTTTTCACTGGCAGATTTATGTTTCACTGCTAATACTAGCAGAACTCATTTTTATCATCGTCTGGCTGTGGTAGCAGAATCACGAGAAATATTGATAGAGAAGTTAGCAGCTATTGTATCAGCAACAAATACTTTCGGAAAAGATCAGAAGCGATCGCACAATGGTAAACAACCCAAAATAGTATTTTTATTCCCTGGACAGGGTAGTCAATATGTCAATTCATGTCGCCAACTCTACGAAACTCAACCTACATTCCGGGCTACCCTAGAACGCTGTCAAGAAATTCTCAGTCCTTATTTAGATCAGCCACTACTAGAAATTTTATATCCAGAAAATCAGCTAACACCGACTAATTTCTTAGATGAAACAGTCTATACCCAACCTGTGTTATTTGCCCTGGAATATGCCCTAGCTGAGTTATGGAAATCCTGGGGTATCATCCCAGATGCAGTCATGGGTTATAGCATGGGCGAATATGTAGCAGCTTGCGTAGCTGGGGTTTTTAGTTTAGAAGATGCCCTCCAGCTAATTGCCCAACGCGGACATTTAATGCAATCATTGTCGCCCCAGGGATCAATGGTAGAGGTTTTTGCAGATGTGGCGCAAGTAGTAACAGCGATTGCACCTTATATAGACAGAGTAGCGATCGCCGCTATCAACAGTCCCAACCTGATGATTATTTCTGGGGAAATTGAGGCAGTTGAGGCAGTAGTAACAACTTTACAAACTGATGGGATCAAAACGCGAAAGTTAAACTACAATCTGGCTTTCCATTCCCCTTTAATGAAACCCGTCGCCGCAGCATTTCAACAAATTGCCTCAACAGTAAATTATTCATCCCCCAAAATGAGGATCATTTCTTCGATTACTGCACAGGAAATTAAAGCAGAAATCGGGACTCCAGAGTATTGGTGCAATCATATCCAGCAGCCAGTCCAATTCGCTGATAGCATGAAAATACTTCATAAACTGGGTTATACAGTATTTGTAGAGGTAGGTCCCCAGTCTCTACTGTTAGAAATGGGTCGCCAATGCCTAGATTCTGGTGTGGGAATTTGGTTAACTGGGATGATTCCAGGAAAGGAAGACTGGCGACAACTACTGCAAAATTTAGAGACGCTATACTTGCAGGGAATTTCTGTAAATTGGCATGGCTTTGATCAGGATTATCCCCGACGGAGGCGATCGCTGCCAACTTATCCATTTCAGAGACAACGGTACTGGTTTGATCAGGATGCAAATAGTTTTTACCAAACCACTCCATCATCAAATAATGCTTCAACCCTAGAAATAGCTTGTCCTGTTAGTCTTGAACCTCCATCGAATACAGAGTTGAAAACTGCCATCAAGAATGATGTTCCTGAATCTGCCCCACTTTTTTCCACTCATACGGCCGAATCAATTGAGAATTGGATAGTACACTGGCTGCATAAAAATTTAGAAGTAGCAACCAAATCAACCGAAAATGGCAAATCTGGGCAATCTTTTCGGGATTATGGACTCAAATCCATAGGAGCAGTCAAGTTAGCCAAAGATTTGGAGCAAATGCTAGGACGTTCCTTAGAAGCAACAATTGTTTGGAATTTTCCCACTGTGGAAACTTTAGCTGTTCACTTAGCTGGCGAGCTAGAGAACCCAGTCTCAACACCCCCAGGGCAGTCAACATTCAGCAGTCAGCAGTCAGATAAATATTACCAATCAACAATTACCAATTATCAATCACCAAAAAAAGCCATGCAATTTAGCCTGTTATACTTTGCCAGTAACGAGGCTGAGTTTAAAAGCGACAAGTATAGCCTCTTAATTGAGGGGTCAAAATTCGCCGACCAATATGGCTTAACCGCAGTCTGGATACCAGAACGCCATTTTCATGCTTTTGGTGGACTCTACCCCAATCCAGCTGTCTTAGGTTCTGCCCTAGCTATGGTAACTAATCGGGTTCGTATCCGTGCTGGTAGCGTGGTTTTACCTCTACATAACCCCATCCGAGTGGCTGAAGAATGGGCGGTAGTAGATAACCTCTCTCAAGGGCGAGTAGACATCGCTTTTGCCCGTGGTTGGAACCCGAATGATTTTGTGTTCGCACCTGATCACTTTGCCAATAGTGCAGAAGTTATGTTTTCAGGCATTAAAACGGTACAGAAACTCTGGCAAGGTGAATCAATCTCCTTACCTAATGGTATTGGTAAAGAAACCGAAACCAGAATTTACCCCCTACCCAAACAAAAGGAAATAGCTATTTGGATTACCTGCACCGGGGGAAAAGAGAGATTTGTTGAAGCTGGTGCTATTGGTGCTAATGTCTTAACTGCCCTTCTGTTCCAGCCTATTGAAGAATTAGCTGAAAAAATCGCCTCTTATCGAGAGTCATTGGCAAAAAATGGTCATGATCCGGAGGCTGGTCAAGTTACCCTCATGCTGCATACTTTCATTGGCGAAGATATGAATTTAGTTCGCCATAAAGTCAGGAAGCCATTTACTACCTATTTAGAAAGTTCAGTAAATCTGTGGAGACATGGCATCACGAATCTGGATGGTTTGGATAAAAAAGAAAAGGAACACTTATTGGCTTATGCTTTTGAGCGTTATTTTCAAACTAGCGCCTTAATTGGCACACCTGAAAGCTGTCAATTAATGGTGCAACAACTACAAGCAATTGGAGTTGATGAAATTGCCTGTTTAATTGACTTTGGGATTGATGGAGATGCAGTGATGGCTTCTCTCTATTCCCTGAAAAAACTCAAAGAACAATCTGATTTAATGATTGTACCATCTGACAATAATATCAATCATTCGCTAATAGTAAAAGGGCAACCTTTAATCAATTTCCAATCATCACAAACATCACCAAAATGGATAATTGATACCCAACGAAAAGCAAATGCTAAGTTGCGTCTTTTTTGTCTGCCTCATGCGGGAGGAGATATTTCTATCTTCAAAAATTGGTCAAATAGTCTACCAGCGGATATTGAAGTTTATGCCCTCCAGCTTGCTCCTCAAACATACCCTAAAAGTAAACCAACTTTTGAGTATTTGACTCCATTAGTAGCAGATTTGGCAGAATTTTTGTTGCCCCATCTTGATAAGGAATTTGCTTTCTATGGTCATAGTTTAGGGGCATTGATTAATTTTGAACTGTGTCGTTATTTGCGTCGTCACCATGATCTGCAACCGATTCATTTCTTTGTCGGCGCTCAACACGCTCCCCAACTTCTTTATCCCTATCCTTCCTTAAAAAACCTTTCTCGTTCCGAATTACTCAAGTTCGTGAAAGATTTAACAAATCTAGAACTATCTGAATTTGTTGGGGAAGATAATACATTTTTGCAGTTGTTACTAAATTCTTTGAAAGCAGCATCTGTGATCCAAAAAGATAACTATGTTTATACAGAAGAAGATTCGCTAGATTTTCCCATTACTAGCTTTTTTGGTTGCGAGGATAAATTTCTCAAGGAAGAGCATTTGTCTGCGTGGCGCGTTCATACTAACAGATCATTTAAGCTACATAAGCTTGATGGTAAACATCTGTTTTTGGAAAGTGATCGAGAACAGATTTTACAATTGATATCCCAAGATTTAAGAGGATATTTTAAAAATATTGGGAACAGATAATAGAGCCAGGGTTAGCGCGTCTCAAACCCTATTGCTGTAGCAAGTTGATTCTCTTCTGATAGATTGCGTTTAGTTTGCAAACGTTTACCTTCAATTTCGGCAATGACTGTTTCCCCACCTGCACCAGGACGGAAGTATGGTCTACCTTGGGTAAAGGGACGCGACAACAGGGTGATTTTCAAGCCAGAATTGGCGGGTAAGAGGTGAATATGGGGTAGAATTTGGGCAGGGACTTCTTCTGCATTTTCTAGTCCATCACGGACTTCACTATCCTTTTGCCGTATTAAAATAAGCCACATCCCAATGCTTCCCAGACTCCTAAGCAGAACACAGAAGGATAGTTTTACTCGTTTGTGCATAGCACCTATTTTCTAAATGCTCTATATTGAGTGATTTGTAACAGCAGCCAATTCTATAGTAGATTTTAGTAAATATGTATTATGACTTTGCTTTTATTTATCCCACATTCCGCACCCCCCAGTGTCACAATCGGTAATTATGGCTAACGCCACGCTCCGCTATCGGATTTTTGAATACCTTTGATGATAATTTTGATACAAAATCGTCGAAATCTTAGGTGGCGAACTGCTTGCAGCAGCGCTTCGCTATCGCCGATCTCAAATCCCCAAACGACCATTTTTCGTTGTGTGACAGTTTAGCCCACTTTCCGCACTTCATTTTGTAATACGCGAATATTTCCATAATTTAATTTTTTATCGTTCAATAAAACACATATTTTATCCATCATTTTAGGTATTAATATTGAACAATTTAACCCTTATTAGGAATAATTCTTGAAAAGGTGGATACTACATTGTGAAGTGCGGAATATAGGGTTTAGGGTGCGGAAGGTCGGATTTATTGCTTTCGACTTACAACTTTCTGATGACTGCAATTGGCATCAATTTAGCGAATAATGTCCACTGTACCAATTAAATTCCTATATTAAGGATGAATCTGACTTAAAATAAACCGCAGACGATCATAATCATCTTTGAGTAACATACTCAGATGTCTTCCAGCTTTAATCAACCATTCTCTATCAGTTTTTCGTAACTGGTATACTCCTCGAATAGCGGCGGCAGCTAAAGAATCTACAGGCGCAC
>NZ_JADEVZ010000161.1 GCF_015207875.1 Dolichospermum sp. LEGE 00240 | reverse complement strand
GTAACCGTTCAGGGGGTACAAAGAAAACGAAAAACAACCCCCAAAATCCAGCAATAAAATTAAGCAGCTTTCAACAAGTCAGAATCATCAGAATCAGCAGTAACTTGTGGAAGCAAAGAAGGCACAGTGGTAGAACCACGAGCAGCAAGAACAGCCTGCGTCATAAACTCCAAAACATTACGCTGTTGGGACTTGAGGCTTGTTACCACAGTTAACATCCGAGCCACAAAAACACTACCAGCCTGAGTTTGAGAGCCAAAACTAGTCCGCCGCCAAATTACAGCAGGACGAATAGCTCGTTCTGCGGCATTATTAGTGGGTTCAACACCAACAGTTGTCACAAATAGCCACATCGCCGACTCAACCTTGAGTAATTGACGACAAGTGCGTACTGTTTTTGCTAGGGGTGTTTTTTCCCGTGATGTAATTTCGTAGTTATCAGCTTCGAGTAAAGTTGCTTTGATGGATGCACGAATCTCAACCACCATCTCAGTAAACTCACTCCGACTTAAAGTACCATCTCTAACTCGATGCCAAAGTTCAAACAACTTCTCCTGCTGTTTGACCAGTGCAGTTCCCAATTCTGCCGATACTCCAGTTCGTTCCGAGATTTTGATAAATTCCCGTCGCAGATGCGCCCAACATAATTGCCGACGTTCCCAGCTGACCCAGTTGTAAGCACCATGACGGTCGGAGTTCAAAATGCCCCTGAAGTTTTCACCCAATAAATTCTTTGCCCCTTGGGTGCAACGAGTCAGAGCAATTTCAAAAAATGTTACCAGAGGTGTGACTGCAACCCATAGCCAAGCTTTTCTCTGTTCAGGATTAAACCCGTCAATGTTTCCTTGATTAAAGCTGGTTTCATCTGCTCCAACAACTTGGGCATTTTGGATATATTCTTTGGCTTCATCTACACAACTTGCCACTGCGTTACTTGCTTCTAGTCTGAGTTTGTTGACTGTTGCCAACGATATTGAAATTCCAAACACTTCTGCCATCGCACTTTGTACCATTCTGTGACTGTGGCGATAGACTCCACTTAGCAGTGCCACTAGAGCTACAACTCTGACTCCGTAACCACTTGGATTCACGTCTTCTGGTAATGTCCCACGGGTCTTTGTGCCACATCCTTTACAGGTCAATTGATGTAGACGATGCTCTATCACTATGGGACTGATGGGTGGAATTTCTACTATCTGGTGACGATAGGGGTTTGTATCAACTCCCGTCAGGGTAGCTCCACAATTTACACATTCTTCGGGATGATGTTCTATGACTTCCCTACATTCTTCGATTGGGTATAAGTCTCGGCTATTTCCTTTATGACCTGCTTGACCCCCTCTTTTTTTGCTGCTTTTTTGTTTTACAGGCTTTTTTCCAAAT
>NZ_JADEVZ010000105.1 GCF_015207875.1 Dolichospermum sp. LEGE 00240 | reverse complement strand
AAGAATTACGGGCAGCAGAAGACCCAGAGTTTGAAACTTTCTATACCAAAAACATTTTACTGAACGAGGGTATCCGCGCTTGGATGGCCCCTCAAGATCAACCCCACGAACAGTTCGTATTCCCAGAAGAAGTATTACCACGCGGTAACGCTCTTTAAAATTCATCATTTTTGATTTAGCCTCTACCTATTGGTAGGGGTTTTTTTATAAGGGAAATGCCGAAAACCCTTGAAGATGTAGCTGACTTAGTCAGCTACATCTGTGCTTTAGACAAGGGATGAAGGCTAGAGGCTTTCCTTTATCCTGCATTGACATTAATTAAAAAATTTGAAATTATTTCAAATTTTAATCCATATTCGTGAGACAATTAAATTGTCAGTAAAGACATTAAAAACCTACCGGGGGACTCTCGGAAAGTTACGCTTGTCAGAGATGATTCTGCCAGTAATGGCAAACAGGATCAGGGCAAGAACCCAAATATTTAAGGAACCCTGCCTCAAGCTGGGATAACTGAGAGATATAGACTGAAACTCTCTATAGAATCCTCGCGTCTTTAGACCGGGGAGTGTCAAGGCAGAAATTAAAATTCAGGTATTGCAAATTTTTATAGTTGTGCTATATTAGTTTCAGGTTACGAACCCAAAGCATTTTGCTTTGCCCCTTTTGAAACGAAGACCGTTTAGGCAATAAGGAGGTGATGCCCATGATAGAAAGTAGTATACCCATGGGTCATCAAGTTGCAGTTAGCCGGCTGAGCGCCGGGGCTGTTCTCTAAAAGTTAGCTTTAGTTCTCTTGAGATACTAGGTTAGCTCAACTCACTAGGCTTAACATCGGAGTTCCTTCCGGCAGTCTGGTTGCAACTTGAAGACCCCCTAGACCGCCCTGACTTAGATTATCTAATCTAAATCAGGGCGGATAGTTTTTAAGGGTGTTTTTTAGGTTAAACCAGCACAGAACCAAGTCGGTAAATTAACTATTTTGACACTCTCCGGTCTAAAGACGCGGAGATTCTATAGAGAGTTTCAGTCTATATCCCTCAGTTATCCCAGTTTCAGGCACTGCCTTAAATATTTGGGTTCTTGCCCTGATTTCGTTAGACCTGGCGGGCGAAATCATATCTGACAAGCGTAACTTTCCGAGAGTCCCTCGGTGGCTTTTTACGTCTTTAGTGACAATATAGTTGTATCACGAATATGGATTAAAATCAATGCAGGATAAAGGAAAGCCTCTAGCCTTCATCCCTTGTCTAAAGCACAGATGTAGCTGACTTAGTCAGCTACATCTTCAAGGGTTTTCGGCATTTCCCTTATAAAAGCCTAAAAAGCTTGTTTGATCAGTTATTTAAATTTCGATCTGCGTTACTAAGTGGTAGTTTTTAATAAGCACTATAAGACAATATTTTAGATATTTGCTGTTAACGCGCTATTGTCGCGGAACATTTATTAGCGATCGCCCATCATTTATATCTGTCAGGTTTTTGGAGTAAAAACAAAGCACCCATGACGAATAAATGATCATTAATGTCTCAGGGTTGTAGTTGCAAGTATATTGCCAAACTTGGCGGGATTTTTCAATGCGGAAACCTATTCCCTAATTTTCTACGTAAGAACAGCTTAAAGTAAGTAAAACAGATTCAACTTTGACCCGGTACAACCAAAAATATTTTACCAGGAAAATTGATACCTACTTGATCAAAAAATCTTATGTTGATTATTAGAAAAAGTGATAATATAATCGCAGGATATGGTTGAAAGTTTTTGCATAAGTTAATTGCATTGAAGTTTAACGATTAGTTAATCAATTGTTAGCCTTGTAAAAGCTATGATTGTGGTATTAGTGGCAGCCATGCCTATTACACAGGTTTCAACAAGACTTCGCGTTTGTAAACAGTTAGCTACAGCGAACTCAAGTTATCCATATAAAGGTGTGAGGAGAAAAGGAAAAATGTCTAATATTTTGTGGAAATCCTTGGTGGTTAGCCCAGCAATTTTGGGAGCAGCACTGTTAGCATCTTCAACAGCAATTGCCGCACCCAGTACCAGCCAGGAAGCATCGTCAATAGAAACTTCCTCTACAACAGAAGTTTCTCGAAAGCCAACAACATTAGCAACAGAAACCAAAGAAGCCCAAATTTTGGCTCAGGTTAACCGCTACAGCAACGAAAACAATACTTCCTTAAATCAGGTAACATCAGTTTCCCAATTCTCTGATGTTCAACCTACAGATTGGGCATTCCAGGCTTTGCAATCTTTGGTAGAGCGCTATGGCTGTATTGCAGGTTATCCCAATGGTACATATCGCGGTAATCGGGCTTTAAGCCGTTACGAATTTGCCGCTGGTTTAAATTCTTGTTTAGATCGTGTAAATGAATTGATTGCCACAGCAACCGCTGATATGGTAACAAAGCAGGATTTAGCAACATTGCAGCGTTTGCAAGAAGAGTTTTCGGCGGAATTGGCAACTTTACGCGGTCGAGTAGATGCCTTAGAAGGGCGGACTGCTGAATTAGAAGCGAATCAATTCTCCACTACCACTAAATTAAAAGGTGAAGCCATTTTTGCTGTCACCGACGTTTTTGGTGGTGAAACAGGCAAAGCTAACCGGGCAGTTTTCCAGAATAGAGTGCGTTTAGGTTTAGAAACCAGCTTTACAGGTAGAGATATATTAACCACCCGTTTGGCTGCTGGTAATGCCACAGGCTTTGATTTGCGAGACAATGCTAATGGTGCTATTGCTGGTTCTAAAAATTCTCCCAATCCTGGTTTGAACGCAGCAGGTAAACAAACCTTTGAAGTTGGTGCAACTAGCCCAGCTAATAGCGTTAAAATTGACAAATTAACCTATGAAGCTCCTATTGGACCTGCAAGAGTTTATCTTTCAGCTAGTGGTGGGCAACATAGCGATTATGCCGCTGTTAACAATCCTTACTTCTTTGATAAAACAGATGGTGGTAACGGGGCTTTAAGTACCTTCGCATCTGAAAACCCCATCTACCGGATTGGTGGTGGTTCTGGTATTGCCTTGAATGTACCCTTTGGGAAAGCTGGTGATAGTTTCTTGAAACCAAGTTCTCTCACATTAGGTTACTTAGCTTCAAGTGCTAATGATCCTAGCCCCAGCAATGGCTTGTTTGATGGCAACTATGCGGCTTTAGGTCAGTTAAACTTTAACGTTGGTAATCGCGTTGCTTTGGCTGCCACCTATGTCCATGGTTATCAAAAACCAGGTACTACCTTATTTGATTCAGGACTTGGTGGTGGTGCTTTAGTAGGTACTGCACAAGCGAATACTTTAGGCGTTAATTCAGCAACAGGCGTTGCTAGTGCCTCTTCCAGCAACTCCTACGGTATTTCCGCAGCTATCAAGCCCAGCAATAAACTATCATTGAGTGGTTTCGTATCCTATCATGATGTTACAGGCTTCGGAGCTAATGATGATAAAGAAGCTTGGAGCTATGGTGTCGGTTTAGCTTTACCTGATTTTGGTAAGAAAGGTAACGTCTTGGGTATCTTCGGTGGCGCTCAACCTTACTCACTAGGGGCGACTGGTAGAGAGACTCCATACCAAGTAGAAGGCTTCTATAAGTATCGCGTTTCTGAAAATGTATCCGTAACTCCTGGAGTTATTTGGATGACATCTCCTGGACAAAATAATACCAGTAATGATGCCTTTATTGGTACACTCAGAACAACTTTTAGCTTCTAAACTGTTAAAAATCGGTTCATAAGTTCAATACCTTGTCCAAATTTAAAAAAATCTTGATTTGTAGGTTGGGTTGTGGAACGTAAACGTATCCCTGCGGGACACTGCGTGAACGCGGAGCAATTAGCATGAAACCCAACAAAGCAGAAAATGGAGAAGGTATTGTAAGTTGAAACGTTGTTTGACCCTGCCTCATGGCGGGGTTTTTTTGTGGAGAGTAAAAACCCCAGTGGAGAACCGGAGTATACTGTAAAAGAGATGAACTATCAGGTTTTGCTGATTTTCATCCTTCAATTTTGATCTTGGACTATTGCTTGTGGAACTATCATGTAAATCTGAATACGCAATTTTGGCGTTATTAGAGATGGCTACTCATTATGAAAACGGTGAACCGATGCAAATTCGGCAAATTGCTCTGCAACAAAAGATACCTGATCGCTATTTAGAACAACTGTTAGCAACTTTGCGGCGGGGGGGTATAGTTAAAAGTCAACGGGGTTCAAAAGGTGGCTATTTACTGGCGCGAGAACCTCGGAAAATTAGTATCTTTGAAATTTTAGAATGTTTGGAAGGTTTGGATGTGCAGACTGGTGAACAAAATACTAAAACCACAAGTTTAGATAATTCTGTGGTGTCAGAAATTTGGCAGGAAGCACGTCAAGCGGCAAATTTAGTGTTACAAAATTATTCGCTTCAGGATCTTTGTGAAAAACGGGATTCCCGGAAGCAGTTGGATATCATGTACTACATTTGAAGACAGAAAATTTTATGATGCGGATTGTTGAAAATATTACGGAATTGGTGGGACGGACACCTTTAGTGAAGTTAAACCGGACTCCTCAAGAATTAGGTTGTGTGGCGACAATTCTCGTGAAATTGGAAAGTATGAACCCTTCGTCATCGGTAAAGGACAGGATTGGGGTAAGTATGATTATGGCGGCGGAAAAGGAAGGATTAATTGCCCCTGGGAAGACGATTTTGGTAGAACCAACATCGGGAAATACTGGGATTGCTTTGGCGATGGCAGCGGCGGCTAAGGGTTATCAATTGATTTTAACTATGCCGGAGACGATGAGTGCGGAACGGCGGGCGATGTTAAGGGCTTATGGGGCCCAGTTGGAACTCACGCCGGGAATTGAGGGGATGAGTGGGGCGATTCGGCGGGCGCAGGAGATTGTGGATAGAACACCATACTCATATATGTTGCAACAGTTCCGCAATCCGGCTAATGCCCAAATTCACCGAGAAACTACGGCGGAGGAAATTTGGGCAGATACGGATGGATTGGTGGATATGATTGTGGCGGGAGTGGGGACTGGAGGGACGATTACGGGGGTGGCGGAAGTTTTGAAGGCCCGGAAACCGAGTTTTCAGGCGATCGCTGTTGAACCAGCTAATAGCCCGATATTATCGGGGGGTAAACCAGGTCCCCATAAAATTCAGGGCATTGGGGCGGGTTTTATTCCCCAAGTCTTAAAGGTAGAATTGATTGATGAGGTAATTACGGTGACTGATGAGGAGGCGATCGCCTTTAGTCGCAGATTAGCCAGGGAGGAAGGACTACTATCGGGTATTTCCAGCGGTGCAGCCCTCTGTGCAGCGGTTCGTGTTGCCCAACGTCCAGAGAATCAGGGACGCTTAATTGTGATGATTCAGCCTAGTTTCGGTGAGAGATATTTAAGTACACCCTTATTCCAAGACCTAGAAGCGAAAACAGCAACTAGTGCCAATTAACAATCTATTGGATTCATGTCCGATTTTAACCACTACGACACCCTAAAAGTTAGTAACAATGCCAGTCTTGCGGAGATTAAACAAGCTTATCGCCGCTTGGTGAAAATTTTTCATCCTGATAGTAATCAACAAATCACAGACAATGAACAAATTATTCGTGTTAATGCTGCCTATGAAATTTTAAGTGACAGTAAAAGTCGTTTCAATTATGATGAAAAACTCCGTCACGGTCAGCAAAAATTTCATCAAGTTCGCCAAAAACGTACAGAATATGCCCAACAGCATCACAAAGCAACTAGGAAAACAAGAAAAGATGTTGATGAAAACGTCGAGGAATGGTTACGTATAGTTTATAAACCAGTAAACCGCATACTTTCGACAATTCTCAATTCTTTAGAATCACAAATTGACGAATTAGCCGCAGATCCTTTTGATGATGATCTTTTAGACGAATTTCAGGATTATTTAGAATCCTGTCGGGAAGATTTGCGAGACGCACAAATTAAGTTTCGTTCTTTGCCAAATCCTACTAGTTTTGCAGCCGCAGCAGCCCATATTTACTACTGTATGAGTCAAGTGGCAGATGGAATAGAGGAGTTAGCCTACTTCCCATTAAGCTATGATGATCGTTATTTGCACACAGGACAAGAATTATTTCGGATAGCAAAAAGACTGTATCGGGAAGCCCAAGAATCGGTTAGTTGATGAGACATAAGTAGGGGTTGCTGATAGCGAAGCGTGGCGTAAGCCATAAAAGTTGTCTGTGAGGGCAGGCAAGAGGCAAGAGTGAAGAGGGTTTGGGCGATTTTACTTTTCTTTACACAGATTGGTTTTATTGTGTTTACCTACTTACTCAAAATTACAAAATATCATCAGCGATAACCGTACCACCAACAGCATAAACTGCGTTAAAGCCGATTCTTCCTGCCGAAATTGAGGTATCAGGTTGTTTTGCTTGTAATCGGCGACTTGTAATGATGACTCTTGCATCCCAGCCAGTTGTTATTTAATCTAACCTAAGATACATCAAGATTATATCTAAGAAAAGATGTGAAATATTAGTCTATCTTTGAAAATGGTAACCAGCACTGATATTGCTGTTACTGAGGTAAAAAATGTTGTCATATTTTTTCATTGCACTCGCTACAGCTTTAAGTTTGCTGATTGTTGATTTAGTTGTTCCCGGTGTGGATATTGCTAATTTTCCCGCAGCTTTAATTGCTGCTGTTGTGATTGGTTTAATTAATAGTGGAGTTAAACCAACTATCAATGTCTTGTCTTTACCTTTGACATATCTCACATTAGGTGGATTTTCCCTAATTATTAACGGAATCTGCTTTTGGTTAGCATCAGTTTTAGTTCCAGGTTTTCAAGTTCAAGGATTTATCGCTTTTATTATCGGTCCTGTAGTTCTTTCTTTAGCTAATACCTTTCTCAGTAAATACTTCGCAGAAAAAGGTTTTGAATTACAAGATAGTCAATAAGTCAACCCAACTTTAAAACTAGGAAATATCCATGAACTTACTGCGTATACTTATCGGTTTATTTCTACCTCCCTTGGGGGTTTTTCTCACCGTTGGCTTTGGTCCAACTTTGTTAATTAACATTTTGCTGACTCTGCTAGGTTGGCTTCCTGGTAGCATTCATGCAGTTTGGGTAATTGTCAAGCATGAAGAAAATATTAATAGAGAGGAAGGTACTTATTAAGTATAACAAGCAACAAGAATAAGATCCCCGACTTCTTAGAGAAGTCGGGGATCTAAAGTCTAAAGGATAGTTACTCATTAAGCACGAATATCTTTATCTTTGAATAAATCAGCCGTTGCTAATAGTAACTCACGCAAAGTTTGCTTTAATTGACGTTCTTTTTTCGCTATGACTGCACCTGCGTCTGTCAATTTTTTTTCTAGAAGTGAGTAACTTTCTTTCACTTGTGCAGTGATAGACTCGGCTTTAGGATGGGATTTATCACACCATTGTTTGGCTTCATTTAAATAGTCCTGTACTTCTTGATCACTTCCACTATAACGTGCCGATAAATTGGCTCGAATAATTGCTGACTGCGCTTGTAATTGTGCATAGCGTTTTTTTAATAATCCTATTTCTTCACTATCTTTGATAGAATCAATGGCTGAATCAATCGCAATTTTTGTATCTGCTGATTTATCTTGACTTGTTTCAACTATCTTCGTTAAAATTCCTTCAATTTCTGCTTGTAGTTCTTCTTCTTCCCTATCCAATTGAGCTTGTAATTGCTTAATTTCGGCTTGAGTCTTGACAATATCTGAGTGTTTTCTAAGATTTATCCCTTCCATCGCTCCTTCAATTGAAGCTACCACTCCTTCTTTAACTTCACTACCTTTTTCTTGTAAATTATCAATGACAGTAGACACAGCATCATTAACTAAATTACGCAGTTCATGAGAACCTTCTTGAAACTCAGAACCTACTTGAGAAACAGCAGATTTGACAATTTCCCGAATGCGTTCAGCTTTTAATTGTCCTGTTTCTTTAGCTTGGTGTAAATCTATTTGAATTTGTTCTTTAATGTTCTTATTGGTGGTCATATTAAATACAAATCTCATTACAACACTTGCAATCATTATGGCGAACTCTTCTTAGATGTGAACACCCTCTAAAGAGATAAAATCATATCTATCTTTTGGCGATTAGAAAGATGCTTCCACCACGCTACACAAGCAAAGTCTACCTTCGTAGATTCAGCAATTAGAAGTTTTTAACCCACGCAGGTGGGTTTTGTCTGTATAGCCGTGACTTCTAGTCGGCAGGAATTTTTTAGTTAAATGTTGCCAATTTGTGAAATAATCAATATTGGTCAATAACTAAAAGCTATTGTCACTAATGGTAAAAATAATATGTCATGACAACTGAGAAAATTCAACAAGTTGGAGTTTATGTTTTGGAACAAGCAGAAAAAGACTGGAAATAACAAGATAAAAAATATGATGTTACCTCAAGAAAGCTATTTACAATTTACCCCTGATTTGAAAATTTGCCGAATTTTAAATGGAATGTGGCAAGTTTCGGGAGGACATGGACGCATTAACCCCAAAACTGCGATTGAGTCTATGTTTCAATATGTTGATGCTGGTTTTACAACCTGGGATTTAGCAGACCATTATGGACCAGCGGAAGATTTTCTTGGTGAGTTTCGTCATCAACTGATAGCAACTCGTGGAGAAGAAGCTGTTAATAATATCCAAGCTTTTACAAAATGGGTTCCTCGTCCTGGGAAAATGACGAAAAAGTTGGTTGAGGAAAATATTGATATTTCTTTGAGAAGAATGGACGTTAAATCATTGGATTTAATCCAGTTCCACTGGTGGGAATATCGAGATGCTAATTATTTAGATGCTCTCAAATATATGGTAGAATTGCAAACTGAAGGTAAAATCAAACATTTAGCTTTAACTAATTTTGATACGGAACATTTGCAAATTATTACCGAAGCAGGAATCAAGATTGTTTCTAATCAAGTGCAGTTTTCTGTAGTTGATAGAAGACCACAGGTAAATATGGTTAATTTTTGTCAAGAACATGATATTAAGTTGTTTACCTATGGTAGTCTTTGCGGTGGTTTGTTATCAGAAAAGTATTTGAATAAACCAGAACTTAAAGGCTTAGAAATAAATACCACCAGTTTGAGAAAATACAAACAAATGATTGATAATTGGGGTGGTTGGGGACTATTTCAACAGTTACTAAATACTTTGAAAACCATTGCTGATAAACATCAAGTGAATATTGCTAATGTGGCTGTCAATTACATTTTAAGTCAGCCAGCGGTGGGGGGTGTAATTGTCGGTGCTAGATTGGGAATTGCGGAACATTTGTCAGATAATGCTAGGGTTTTTAGTTTCAATTTAGATGCTGAGGACATAGGGAAAATAGATGCAGTTTTTCAACAGTCAAAAGACTTATATAAATTAATTGGTGATTGTGGGGATGAATATAGGAGTTAGGGTAGTTGTAGGGTGGGTTAGCAACAGCGCATAGTTGCCAAGTTAATAGGGGCATTAGGTCAGATTACTTTCATTGACTTTACGCCAGTCAGTGTTACTGCTGACTGCTTTTCTCTAGCTGTTTAGTCCAAAGTCCAGTTAATAGTGATTTTACCTTCAGCAAATTGGACTAAAGCTGTTAATTCTTCTGCTGATCCTACCACTAATAAGCGATCGCCTAACAGCAGTGTAGTTTGACTATTGGGATAATCAATTTCTTCTCCATCAACCCGACAAATAGCCATTAAACTCACCCCAGTTAAATAACGCATATTCACTTCTTCTAAAGTCATGCCAATTAAAGGTGAATCTGCTGGTAAATCATACCAACGACGATTGAGATCACGGGTGACTTTTTGTAAATATCGAGAAACTTCAGCAGGAGAACTTTCAGGGCGTAAATCCAAATAATGATCTTGGCGAATTTGTTGCATTTTCTCTTGTACCACTTCTGGTAGCAAACCCACACCAATTAAGAGATGATTTACCATTTCCAAACTAGCTTCAAATTCTGGTTGGACAACCTCCTTTGCCCCCAATTGATAAAGAAGCTCAATATTTTTATCTTGGGTAGCACGGACAACTGTATCTAATTCTGGACAGACTTCCAAAGATCGTTTTAAGCATAGTCGAATACTAGCAGGATCTGGGAGTGCGATCGCCATTCCTTGAGCATGACTGACACCGGCGGTTTCTAAGACATGAAGACTCACCGCATTACCATAAACATAAGGTATTCCCGCTTCCCGTAACTGTTGAATCCGACTTTCTGATTGGTCAATTACCACCACAGATAATTGATATTGCTGTAACAACTTCACCAAATTTTTACCCAGTCGTCCATAACCACAAACTACGATATGATTTTTCTGTGGCAAATCTTCCGAGAAATCACGAGCTTGGTCATCCACCAAATATGGTTTTAGCCAAGGCATAGATTCAGCAAAATCGAATAAAAATGGCACTAATCGCAAAACAAAAGGAGTCAACATTAAAGTAACGGCAGTAGTTCCTAAAATTAGTAAATATATCCGCCGAGACACCAAACCCAAAGCTTGCCCTTCACTTGCTAAAACAAAGGAAAATTCCCCAATTTGCGCTAGTCCTAAACCCGCAATTAAAGCTGTTTTTAAAGGATAGCGAAACAACTTGACTAAAGGAGTAATAATTAAAAACTTACCCACAAAAACCAAAGCCACCAATCCGAGAATCAATTCTAGATTTTGCCATAAAAATACCGGATCAATCAACATCCCAATGGCAGCAAAAAATAAACTAGCAAATATATCCCGCAATGGTTCAACAATAGTCAAAGTTTCATCAGCATATTCCACCTCAGAAATCATCAATCCAGCGACAAATGCCCCCATTTCGATAGATAACCCCAAGTATTCTGTGAATATGGCAATTCCTAAACAGATGGTGACAATACCTAATAAAAATAACTCCTTACTTTCCGTTCTGGCTAATAATCTGAGTAAGGGGGGAATCAACCAAATCCCCGCTACAACCGCACCAGCGGCAAATAAACCAATCTTTAGCAATGCCATCAGCACAGCAATGCCAATCACCTCTCCTGGTGCATGGAGGGCTGGTAAGACAGCTAACATTAGTCCCAGGGCTAAATCCTGGACAACCAACATCCCCAGCATCACCTGACCGTGAGGTGTTTCCGTCTCATTGCGTTCCATTAAGCACTTGAGAACCACCGCAGTGGAAGACAGAGACAAAATCGAACCCAAAAATACACCCTTAGCGGGTAAAGTTCCCCAAGCGCCAGTGACACCACAGACCAAAACAGTGATGAGAATAGTGAGGATAATTTGTAAAGTACCACCTCCGAGAGCGATCGCCTTAACTTTCCTAAGTTCCGTTAAGGAAAACTCCACACCCAAAGCAAACAACAAAAACGCCACCCCAAACTGAGCCAAGGTTTCCACTTGGATAAGTTCCTTAATCAGTCGCAGTCCAGAAGGACCAACAACCATCCCACCAATCAGATATCCCAGCAAAACAGGTTGTTTTAACAGCGCAGCTAATAGTCCACCGCAAGCCGCAACAGCAAACACCAAAACTAAATCAATAATTAAACGAAAATCTTCTTGCACCAGTTTTAATTAAGAACTATAAACAACCATATAGATTCAGCATACAAACTTTTAGCAATTTGCGGGGAGGGCTGGGATAGAAGAAAATATAGCAGGGGGGAGGGG
>NZ_JADEVZ010000104.1 GCF_015207875.1 Dolichospermum sp. LEGE 00240 | reverse complement strand
TCCCCGCCCTAATTCAGGATCTCCCCGCCCTAATTCAGGATCTCCCCGCCCTCCTAGGCCCCAGTCCCCAATCCCCAGCCTTGATGATTGGTTGGAAATTGGCAAAGTTGTTGCACCACAAGGTTTAAGTGGGGAGTTGCGGATTTATCCGAATACTGATTTTCCTGAACGCTTTGAAGAACCGGGAAAACGGTGGTTGTTGCGTCCAGGGGAAACGGAACTGGAAGTGGTGGAGTTGTTACATGGAAGGTATCTTGAGAATAAGAATCTCTATGTGATTAAATTGAAGGGAGTGAGCGATCGCCATCAAGCTGAAAATATGCGTGATTGTCGGTTTTTTGTGCCGGTGAGCGATCGCCCAGAATTGGCAGAAGGTGAATTTCATGTGTTAGATTTGCTAGGGTTGCCAGTCTTCATGCAATCTTCTGGGGAATTTGTGGGAACGGTGGTGGATATATTGCCTTCAGGTCATGATTTATTAGAAGTTAAATTTGATCCTGATTTTGTCACTAACCATGAAGAATTTAAAACTGATAAAGAACAAAAAACAGTTTTAATTCCTTTTGTGATGGAAATTGTTCCTGTTGTTGATTTAGCAACCCGTCGAGTTGAAATTACTCCTCCCCCCGGTTTGTTGTCAGTGAATGATTAAAAACATCTCATGAAACCTGTAAGTTTCCTTGATAGTGTTTTGGGACAGTCACGGTAGCACTGTCCCTACAAAAAATTCCCATTTTACAGATTATTAAATCGGTGTTCTAGCCTATAAATCATCATCAGATTCATCAGGATTAATACCTAATTGACGTAACTTTTCTGCTAATTTTTCGGCTTTTCTTTTCGCTTCAGTTGCTTCTTGTTCAGCTATAATAGCTCGTCTTGTCGCAGCAGCAGCTTCTTCAACCGCAGCAGTAGCTTCTTCACTCGGTTCAGGAATTAATTCTCCTTCGAGAGTAAACCATCTTAACCACAATTTAGAAATACCTCGAAATGAACCTTGCCATAATCCTAAACTTAACTCTAATTCAGGCATTAGTAACCGCCCTGTAGTCAAATTCATTGGTTCATAAGTTCCAAATATTAACAACATTTCTCCTTTAATTTCTGCGAATCTGTGAATAGTATCTGCCACACCTTTACCTAATTTACCACTAGGAATACCTGTCGGATAACAACAAACTGTTGAGGTACTTAATATAGCGGTAATCACGCTTGGTGCAATATAATCGAGGGCGCAGGCCCTGCGCCCCTACAGGCTTGACGATTTGCTGACTGTATCTCATTCAAGTGCATACTGCTATAACGGTTAAAAAAACCCACCCTTACTAAGTTTAGGGGTGGGTTATTCGGTTATTTATAAATTATGGATTTGGGAAAGTGGCAAATTAGAACATACCCATGCCGCCCATGCCGCCCATACCACCCATACCGCCCATACCGCCCATACCACCCATGCCGCCCATGCCGCCCATGCCGCCCATGCCGCCCATGCCACCATCAGGGGCCCCAGCGGATTGTTTTTCAGGTTTTTCGGCAATAATGGCTTCGGTGGTTAGAACCATACTGGCAATGGAAGAAGCATTTTGTAAAGCGGAACGAACCACTTTCGCAGGATCAATAATACCAGCAGCTATTAAGTCTTCAAATTCGCCTGTAGCTGCGTTATAACCGATATTCAAATCAGTTTCTCGAACTCTGGCAACAATGACAGAACCTTCGGCCCCAGCGTTCTCTGAGATTTGCCGCAGGGGTGCTTCTAAAGCTTTCTTAACAATATCAGCACCAATTCTTTCTTCGGGGGTGAGGCTGTTTTTAATAGCATCTACCTTGGTAGATAGATAAATTAAGGTTGCACCACCACCAGGAACAATACCTTCTTCTACTGCGGCTTTGGTAGCGTTGAGTGCGTCTTCAATCCGCAAGGTTTTGTCCTTGAGTTCGGTTTCTGTAGCGGCACCGACTTTAATTACGGCAATCCCACCAGCTAACTTAGCAATGCGTTCTTGCAGTTTTTCGGTATCATAGTCGGAGTCAGTTGCAGCCAACTGTTTACGAATTTGCTCAATCCGAATTTGGATTTCTGGTTTAGCAGCATTACCAGCCACAATGGTGGTATTTTCCTTGTCAATGTGGATTTTTTCCGCAGTTCCCAACATTTCCAAAGTGGCAGTATCTAAGCTTAAGCCAATGTCTTCAGAAATCATTTGTCCATCGGTGAGAATGGCAATGTCTTCTAACATAGCTTTGCGACGTTCGCCAAAACCAGGGGCTTTAATGGCTGCGATCGCTAATACACCACGGGCTTTATTTACAACCAAGGTTGCTAAAGCATCACCGTCTACATCCTCGGCAATAATTAATAAAGGTTGACCAGAACGGGCAACTTTTTCCAAGATGGGAACTAAATCTTGAATGCTGCTGATTTTTTTATCGGTAATCAGGATGCGAGCATTTTCAAACTCTACTGTCATCCGTTCGTTGTTGGTGATGAAGTAGGGAGAAATATAACCTCTATCAACCTGCATTCCTTCTACCACTTCTAGTTCAGTAGTGAAGGATTTAGATTCTTCAACGGTGATCACACCGTCTTTAGTCACTTTCTCCATCGCCCTGGCGATCATTTGTCCAACTTCTGCATCATTACCAGCGGAAACTGTGGCAACTTGAGAAATGGCACTTCCTTCTACAGGTTTAGCGATATTGGCAATTTCCTTGACCAGCGCCTCAACGGTTTTATCAATACCCCGTTTTAAGCTCATGGGATTTGTCCCAGCAGCTACATTTTTTAACCCTTCCTTAATCAAGGCTTGTGCTAGAACTGTGGCAGTGGTAGTCCCATCACCAGCTATATCCTTGGTTTTTGATGCCACTTCTTGAATTAGTCTAGCGCCAGTATTTTCTAGAGGATCTTCTAATTCAATTTCTTTAGCAACAGTGATACCATCGTTAACAATTTGGGGAGTACCAAATTTTTTCTCTAATAGGACGTTACGACCTCTTGGACCTAAAGTGATTTTCACTGCATCTGCCAGGGCGTTAATACCCTTTTCTAAAGCACGCCGTGATTCTTCATTAAATGCAATAATCTTAGTCATGTTTTATTTTCTATTGCTTCCATTAGACAATTTAGCACTCACTGACCAAGAGTGCTAATCCCTTTCTCCAATTTAGATTAACAATCAAAATGCCAAAATTGATTAATACTAACAGTTGATACTTATGTTTGACCATAAAACTAATGATTATATTGGGAGCAGATGAACTTAGCCAACTCCCTTAAATCCCTTGGCATTGCTGACCCTAGCGGCTCCGGCTGGTTAGCTGTAGTATTTACGTTTCTATTAGCTTTGGTTGTCACCTGGCGGTTAATTCCCACAATTCGTAAATTTGCCTTAGAGGTAGGTTGGGCAGATCAACCCAACGCTCGACGATTGAATCAAGAACCTTTACCTAATGCGGGAGGTTTGGCAATCTACGCGGGTGTCATTGCGGCTTTGGTCTTAGCTAGTCTCTTGCGGCCGATTGAACTGCAAGGGGTTTTAGCTCAGGTCTTAACGATTCTCCTCGGTGGTTCAATTTTAGTTCTGGTGGGCTTTATTGATGACCAATTTGGCTTACCTCCGTCTGTGCGGTTATGGGCGCAGGTAACAACAGCACTTTTGTTGGTTGGTAATGGGATTAGCATCCAAGTTGCCTTTGGTACACCCATTGATTCTCTCTTATCTATGGCGTTAACGGTGCTGTGGGTGGTAGGGATCACTAATGCTGTTAACCTCATGGATGGGATGGATGGCTTGGCTGGTGGCATCAGCTTTATCACTGCCATCAGTTTGTTAGGCGTGTCTGCCCAGTTTGATAATCGCGCTGCGGCTACTTTGGTTTTAGCAGCTTTGGGAGGGGCGGCGCTCGGCTTTTTACGCCATAATTTTCACCCCTCACACATCATTATGGGTGATGCTGGTGCATACTTTTTTGGTTATGTTTTAGCAGCAACCAGCATTTTAGGCAAACTCCAATTAAATACAATCTATGCCCTAATCCCGACGGTTTTATTTCTGCTGTTGCCAGTTATTGACACTACTCAAGTGTTTGTTCGCCGGCTTATGGCAGGAAAAAACCCTCTGAGTACACCAGGTAAAGACCACATCCATCATCGCTTGTTGGCTTGGGGACTATCCCAACGCAATGCAGCTTTTATCCTCTGGTCAATTACTTTAGGTTGTAATTTGCTGGCAATGAAAGTTCAGGGTATGAGTTTACCAGTAATGCTGGCTACTACTGCCAGTATTATTTTGCTGTTAGGATTTACCCTGGGGCAAAGAATAATCCGTGAATAGGTGACAGGGAACAGGTGCTACGCCACGGGGACAGGTGCTACGCACGGACAACTGACAACTGACAACTGACAAACTACATCACCATACCGCCATCAACATTAAATACTTGTCCGGTGATATAAGCTGCGGCGGGATCTGATGCTAAAAAGCGCACCATGCCGGCAATTTCTTCTGGTTTACCAAACCGCCCCAGGGGGATATATTGGAGGATGCCATCGGCTTTGATATCGCTGGTCATGTCAGTGGTAATAAAACCAGGGGCAACGGCATTGACAGTGATGCCACGAGAAGAAAGTTCTTTAGCTACTGTTTTGGTAAAGCCAATTACTCCGGCTTTGGCCGCGCTGTAGTTGGCTTGTCCTGGGTTGCCCATTTGTCCCGCGACGGAAGCAATGTTAATAATCCGCCCAGAACGTTGTTTGAGCATAATTTTACTGACAGCTTTCGTACATAAAAATACCCCAGTTAAGTTAAGGTCTATGACTGCTTGCCATTCTTCTAATTTCATTCTTAATAGCAGGGTGTCACGGGTAATACCTGCATTGTTGACTAAGACATCCACTCGCTGGAATTTTTCTAAGGTGATTTTAATCAGTGTATCTACTTGATTTTCTTGAGAAACGTCTGCTTGGAGAGCGATGGCTTCTCCTCCTGCTGCTGTAATTTCTGCGACTACTTCATCTGCTGCGGTGCTGGAACTAGCGTAGTTAACAACTACCTTTGCACCTTGGGATGCTAGTTGGATAGCGATCGCTCTACCAATTCCCCGTGATGCACCTGTGACAATTGCCACCTGATCTTTTAATAAACCCATCTGATTTTCCTCAATTTCTGGAAACACCGCGCTAATTATCTATGTCAGCGTAATTCTTCACGGTTGCCCAAATAGTAATTTACGTAATTAATATATTGCCAATTCCCTGAAATATCAATTTATTATCTACAATTATTCGGTTTCCTATATCTGGAAATTGTTGCTGAAGATAGGTTTTCAATAAATTACTATCACCACCAGTCATCACAATCTGACTTTCAGGAAATAACCGCCACCAAGCTTCAATAAAATCCTTTATCCCACTTAATAAAGTGTAAATTACTCCGCTTTGAATTGCATCTGATGTATTCATGGCAAAACGTGATGGTAAAGTTGTCATTAAATCGGCTTCTAATAATGGTAATTGTCCGGTTTTTTGCCCCAAACTAGCAAATTGTAACCCTAAACCCGGCAAAATTGCCCCACCAACAAAGCATTGATGATTGTCTGCACCTGTAAAAGTCAATGCTGTACCAGCATCAATTACTAATGTGGGAAATCCCAATAGTTTTCCCGCACCCCATACCGCTAAAGCCCTATCAATTCCTAATGTGGGGTACATTCTCTCTAATGGTACATCTTCTAAAGTAATCAGACGCAAATGAGGGTAACTTTGCCACAGTGCGGTTTGACTAGGAACGACAGAAGCGAGAATCAGGGGTATAGGATAATCTGGAATAATAGGAAGATTGTTAGGTAGACAAATCGCTGTCAACCAATTATCTAAGGTTGGATATTGAGCTAATTGTTGGATAATAGATGCAGATAGATGAAATGTATCCCCAGTTGAGTATAGGGTTTTATCTATGAATAATGCCCAATGAAGGCGGGAATTACCGATGATTAGGACTATAGAGGAATGATTGTTCACAGGTTTAATTTTTTTAACTTAATTATAGGTTTTTGAATAAAAAGCTGAAACTGTTCCCAGTTAAGAGTTCCCCCTCTCACAGACAACTTTTATGGCTAACACCACGCTACGCTATCAGCAAACCCTATTTAGATTTATAATCAGTTATATTTTCTAGATTTAAGGTATGGAAACTCAGATAGTCCTTTACATTTATTCATTTCCTTCATATTTGCGGGAAGAGCCACGAGTAAAAATTGGCAGAACTTCTGGGAGTATTGAAACTGATCCTACAGAATTAGCATGGCAACGCATACGTTCGCAAGTTAAAACGTCACATCCAGAAGAACCTAAGTTATTGGGTGCAGTTAGAGTTCCAGGTCAATGGGTAGAAACAACAATTCATTCTCAATTGAAGGATAAAGGATATCACATTTCTGAAGCACCTGGGATTGAGTGGTTTAAATTTCCCAATCAAAAAGAATTCCAGAATTTCCTAGATATGCTTTATCTAGCTTTGATTATTGGTGATTTTTCAGAACTAGGTGGGGGACGAACAGATGTTAAAGGAGATTCATTTGGTTCTATTCTTTCTGCCTTTGGTGTAAGAAGGTTGAACGGTAGCGCGTTCAAGAATGAGATAACTTTAGTGAAAGTTCTTAATGATGAACTATCTCAACTTTATCCAGGCTTTCCTCAATGGTTCAATAAAACAATGAACAGTTCAGAGACTGTTTTTAATGTAGCTTATAGAAATGGCGAGGCTATTGGTGTTGCTATTTGGAAACCAAAAGGGAATGGAATAGCTAAACTATCAACTCTTTTTGTTACTGAGGATTATAGACGTAGTGGGATAGGCAGAAACCTAATATTAACTTGTTTTGAGCAATGGAAGTTAGAAGGAATTAGAAGAGCCTTTGTAACAACAGCTAAAGTTGAACTTGTCCCATTCTTTGAACGTTATGGCTTTTGGGTAGAAGGTATAGGGCGGGAGATATATGAACGTGAATTTCATCAACCCGAATGGTTCTTAACGAAACTATTTTTTTATGAACCTGATCAGAATAGTTTAGACGCAATAAATAAGGCCAAAATTCTATTTCCATCCATAATATCTACTTCTTATAATCCTACCGGTAGAGAAAAGGTTGAAAAAATCCAATTAAACAATGCCATAGTTCAACTAAATGCTTCTAATGGTAGTCTTATTCATGAATTCTCTCTCCATTCTTGGCTTAACTTAACTTATCCCGCAGAATCAGTTTACACTCCACAAACAGCTTATATTATACCAATTTATCCTAAATTTTTGATTCAGATATTTCAAGAAGGCAAGACAGTCTATTATGGTAAGTGCCGTTGTACCCAGGATGACATGAGAGGAGCATTAATATTATTCTATGCCAGCAGTCCTATATCTGGTGTTGTGGCGATCGCCAGAATCGTTAATCGCTATATTGGAACGCCCAATAAACTCTACAATGATTTAGGTAATAGGGGGGTTCTCACCTTGGAAGAAATTGGTAGTCAACAAAAAGCACAACAGGCTGTTGAGTTTGATTTCCTTATGCCACTCCGTCAAGTGGTTTATCTAAATGACTTACTCAGTAATGGTGTTCTCAACGGAACACCACAAACAATGCACAGCCTTCCTTTAGAACGTTATAAAAAAGCTGTTGAACTTGGAGGTATTTATGCAGGCTAAATATATCAAAGCATTAAGCATTAAGAGAATTTATGCTGAACGCATTATTGACGGTAGTAAAAAAATCGAATTACGAAAACGTTCGATTGGCATTGAATTAGGTGATCTAGTTCTTTTATACGAAACCACACCTGATTCTATTATAAAGGGAGGTTTTATTGCTGATAAAACTATATCCTTACCTGTGGCTCAGATGTGGAGGAAGTATCACCACATTTTAGGAGTAGAAAAAGATTTCTATGATCAATATTTTGAAAAATGTGAACTTGCTTATGGTACTTTCATATATCAGAGTTTTATTTTTCCGGCAATGGCTTTACAGCAAATTAACGAACTTTGTCCTAATTTTATTCCTCCACAAGCGACCATAAACTGGCGTAATAATTGGTATATTCAACCTGAATGGATGGATGCACTTAATAAGGCAAGATATCAATTAATGAATCAAGGTAGACTAGGTGAACAATTGACTCTATTTGCATTGTAATAAATAAGGTTAATGAACTTTATAATGATAATGTAATTGGAACTATTAAAATCTAATAGTAGTTATTTCATAATTCATCATTTTTCTATTGCTGTTAGCTTATAAAAAATCCAAACAATATGATGAAACGTCAAATAATTTTCGTTAGTGGAGTTCATGGTGTTGGTAAAACAACGCTGTGCAAAAAAATAGCATCAAGATATAAGATCGAACATTTTTCAGCAAGCAATCTAATTGCCAAAGAAAAGGCAGAAGAACATCTTCAGAACAAACAAGTTGAGAATATTACTGGAAATCAAGACTTTCTAGTAACAGCAATAAACAAATATTTTAAGAATGAAACCTGGTATTTACTTGATGGGCATTTTTGTCTATTAAACAAGAATAATGAAATTACCAAAATTCCATACTCAACCTATGAAGGCATTTGTCCCAGAGCTATTATTCTTTTGGTTGATAAACCAGAAAATATATATACTCGTTTGAACTCAAGAGATAGTATTAAACATGATTTATCTTTGTTACGTTCTTTTCAAGAACAAGAAATTGATTATGCTCATGATATCAAGGATAAATTAAATATTCCCTATATAATGTGTAATCCTAGTGACAGCGAGGATAAAATATATACTTTTATTGAAGATGAGATCACCAAAATATGATATGTAAAGTTATCTATATGAGTTATTGTCGTTGAGTTTTAGCCATTTCGCAAAACGAAATATATTTTGATTTTCCTCCACCTACCTACTTATACTTAGAATGGGGAATTACCAATTTAATTTTCTTAACTTATCTATAGGTTTTTTAATAAAAATTAATATTCAACCTGTGCCACAATAAGAGCAAGGCATAAATACTCAATTTATTAAAGAGGGGCGTTATGGTATTGCTTACCGAGAAACTAGAAAAGCGTCTGACTATAGATACTGTAGAGATTAGTGAAGATACTACCGCAATTCGGTCTTTAGATTGGGACCGCGATCGCTTTGATATTGAATTTGGTTTACAAAATGGCACGACATACAACTCTTTTCTGATTCGGGGTGAGAAAATCGCCCTGGTTGATACGTCCCATGAAAAGTTTCGCCAACTTTATTTTGATACTCTCACGGGTTTAATTAATCCCCAAGATATTGATTATTTAATTGTGAGTCACACTGAACCAGATCACAGCGGTTTAGTGAAAGACTTGTTACAACTCGCTCCGAATATAACCGTTGTTGCGTCAAAAGTAGCAATTCAGTTTTTAGAAGATTTGGTACACCAACCATTTAAGCGTAAAATTGTGAAAAATGGCGATCGCTTGGATTTAGGCAATGGCCATGAATTAGAATTTGTCATTGCTCCGAATTTACACTGGCCTGATACCATTTTCACCTTCGACCACAAAACCCAAATTCTCTACACCTGCGACGCTTTTGGGTTACATTACTGCTCAGAAAGTACCTTTGATGACAATTTAGCAGCAATAGAAGCCGATTTTCAATATTACTACGATTGTTTAATGGGTCCAAATGCCCGTTCCGTTCTGTCCGCAATGAAGCGCATGGCAGAATTGAAAACAATTCGCATGATTGCCACCGGACACGGACCCCTACTATACCATAATGTTGAAGAATTAACAGGACGCTATCGGCATTGGAGTCAAGGACAAACCAAAGCAGAAACCCCTGTAGGGATATTTTACGTCTCCGAGTACGGTTTTGGCGATCGCATCGCCCAATCTATCGCTAACGGGATTACAAAAACCGGTGTCGCTGTCGAAATAGTAGATTTAGCCAGCGTTAACGAATTACAAGAACTGCGGGAATTAGTAGGACGTTGTACAGGTTTAGTCGTGGGAATGCCCCCAGCATCAGGTAATTCTAACATTCAAGCTGCACTCAGCACCGTTTTAGGTTCAGCCAAAGAAAAACAAGCAATTGGCATTTTTGAAACCGGTGGAGGAGATGATGAACCTACCTATCCCATATTAAATAAATTCCGGGCTTTAGGCTTAAATATCGCTTTCCCCGTCATTGAAATTCGGGAAACACCCACAGCCAACATTTACAAAAAATGTGAAGAAGCGGGGACAGACTTAGGACAATGGGTGACAAGAGATAAAAGCATCAAAACCATGAAATCCCTTGGTGCTGACTTAGACAAAGCTTTAGGCCGAATTAGCGGCGGTTTATATATTATCACAGCTAAAAAAGACGACGTATCCAGCGCCATGTTAGCTTCCTGGGTCAGTCAAGCCAGTTTCAAACCTCTGGGTTTTTCCATTGCAGTCGCTAAAGATCGAGCCATAGAATCACTGATGCAAGTAGGCGATCGCTTCGTTCTCAACGTACTCGAAGAAGGCAACTATCAACCATTAATGAAACACTTCTTAAAGAGATTTGCCCCCGGTGCAGATCGTTTTCAAGGAGTGAAAACCCAACCTGCTGAAAATGGCGCACCCATCCTCACAGATGCCCTAGCATACATAGAATGTGAAGTCATCAGCCGCATGGATTGTGGTGATCATTGGGCAGTATACAGTACAGCTTACGCCGGTAGAGTATCAAATCCCGATGCCATGACAGCAGTACACCACCGGAAAGTCGGGAATCATTATTAGAACCCCACCCCTAGCCCCTCCCCGCAAGCGAGGAGGGGGACAGGAGGGAAGTAGAGTTATGTTCAGAAATCTTTGATTTTATTCAACTGTTGGCTCAAATCAATCCAGAATCAACCGACTCTGCTAACATCTTCTGAGCCGAGCGCTGCTGCAACCTTCTCCGCAACATCAAAGCACCAAAGACAATCGCCATACCTGCTGGCGCGGCATTAGACTCAAAAGGAACAGGAGTAGCATCAATTGAAAAACTGCTAAACGAGCCTGTGTCACTTTGTAGTCTGTCTTGGACATTTAATGTCCAAGTGCCATTCAGGGAACTACCATTGAAAGCACTCAATGGCTGAAAACTAGCATAGGTGGTGGCAGATGGCACTAGAGCAGCCTGAGTGTACCAATTAGCCCCAGTAGTGGCGAAAGTGTAGTTGCCATTCAAATCAGCACCACTGCCAGTGGGAAATGTTGCGTTATCGGGAGACCACCGTGTACGCAACAGTTGCACTGTGGTTGTGCCATTAGAAAGAAAAGCTCTCAAATCGCCATACCAAGTATGGGTAAGCCCAGAAATGGTCACGGAGTTAAAGCTACTGATATTGGGTTGACCAGAGATATTGATTGATGCTGTTACCCCAGTTGCATTGTTATCTGGAATATTGTAAGAACCAGTTGGACTGGTGAAAGTAATCGCCTCTGCCGCACTAGAAAGAGCTAGAATGCTTACCAGGGAAGCAACTACCCCCCCATTTTTTGAACATTAGTGCTGATCATGATGTCCTTTGTTTCTTATGTTTTTAATTTCCTTATGTGTACCGAATCGGTACTTAGTAGTAGAATAGCTCAAAATCACTCAAATAGAAACAGCAAAATATGAAAAATTATCACATACCCAATCCTAATTCTTGTCCCCCCTCCTCGCTTTCCCCGCTTAATTCTTGTCCCCCCTCCTCGCTTGCGGGGAGGGGGTTAGGGGGTGG
>NZ_JADEVZ010000160.1 GCF_015207875.1 Dolichospermum sp. LEGE 00240 | reverse complement strand
GGCTCTTTCGTCTCTTTTATGGTCACAACTAAAATTACCAAAATTTAATGCCGATAAATCTAAACCATAAAAGCCGAAAACTCTATCTCTGTAAAGGTTTGCAAACTTTTAAATACAAGAGAATCAGTATAAGAGTATAATCATAATTATCAAATACAAAAGTTTGAGGGATAGTTATGAAATTTAGCGTAGATCAAATTCTCAATCTTCCAGAGATGAAAGTGTTAGATTTTCAAGAAATTGAAGGGGCAGGAATAATTATAACAATAGAAAAAGCTGCCAACTATTCTACTTGTACAAACTGTGAAAAAACTACCTATAGTATACATCAAAATCATTGGCGGATGATTCATGATTTATCTTGGAGTGAAAAATCAGTATTGTTAAAAATAAATCGTCGTCAATTCAAATGTCACAAGTGTCAAAAAGTATTTAGTGAACAGCTAAACTTTGTGGATAAAAGTAAAGGATATACTAAAAGATTAGCCATGAATATAGTTGAACAAGTATTAGACAGTAATATTCATAGTGTTGCCGAAAGAAATGACTTGAGCGATGAAGAAGTTGAATCAATGTTAAAGGCACAAGTATCACAAATATTAAACATTAATTTAAATCAGGTAAAAAGGTTAGGCATAGATGAAATTGCTTTGGTAAAAGGGCAAGGAAGTTATTTAGCAGTATTAGTAGATTTAGATACTCGTAAACCAATTGAGTTGGTGAAGTCAAGAAGAATAGAAGAAATCCGTGAAGTTATTGTCAAATGGGGATCTCAGGTACTTGAACAAATAGTTGAAGTGAGTATGGATCTCTGGTTACCTTATAAAAGTTTGGTACAGGAATTAATGCCAAATGCAAATATAACTGCTGATAGATTTCACGTAATGAAACAAGTAAATGATGAACTAGATGCTATGCGTAAATCTGAAAAGAAAGCCGCCATGGATTTAGATGATAAATCAGAGCGAGAGCGAATATTAGCAGGATTAAATAAAAGCAAATATAGCTTAATAGCAAACGAAGATTCTTTAAATGAACAGCAAAAAGAAAGATTGAATAATGTTCAAAAAGTTTCCCCTATTCTGGCAAAAATGCACGCACTGAAAGAAGAATTTCGAGACATATTTGAATCTACTAAGTCTTGGGGTGAAAACATAATTAATTTATTAGATTGGATGCATGATGGAATGAAGTATTTTCCCAAAAGTATAGGAACAATGGTTAGATGGTTTGGTGAAGTTGTAGGTTATTTTGATGACAGAACTACTAATGGTACTGTGGAAGGAATTAATAATAAACTCAAATTAATCAAAAGACTTGGATATGGATTTCGCAACTTTAGTAATTTTAGATTACGTAGTTTATTAAACTGGCACTTTAGTATTAATTCTCCATAAAAGGGACGCAAGAGCC
>NZ_JADEVZ010000103.1 GCF_015207875.1 Dolichospermum sp. LEGE 00240 | reverse complement strand
CTCCTGCTAGTAATATACCTATAGGTATAACAAAACCAGCAACACCTCCTGCTAGTAATATACCTATAGGTATAACAAAACCAGCAACACCTCCTGCTAGTAATATACCTATAGGTATAACAAAACCAGCAACACCTCCTGCTAGTAATATACCTATAGGTATAACAAAACCCGTAACACCTCCTGCTAGTAGTACACCTGTAGCTACAACAAAACCCGCAACACCTCCTGCTAGTAGTACACCTGTAGCTACAACAAAACCCGCAACACCTCCTGCTAGTAGTACACCTGTAGCTACAACAAAACCCGCAACACCTCCTGCTAGTAGTACACCTGTAGCTACAACAAAACCAGCAACACCTCCTGCTAGTAGTACACCTGTAGCTGGTTCGACAACAGATACAACAGCCCCCTTAGCTCCAAGGATAAGTCCAACAAAGGACGGGAAGAATGTTAGTGTTGATGCTAACCTAGTGATTGAGTTTAATGAACTCATTAAAATAGGCACAGGCAAGATTAAAATTGTTAGTAATTCCTCCGAGAGAGAAATTTGGGTAAATGATACAAGAAAGGTAACTATTGATGGAAAGATATTAACTATCAACTTGGCGCAAGATTTAGCATACGACACAGAATATCATGTATTAATTGACAGCACTGCAATTACGGATTTAGCCGGTAATAACTATAGAGGTATTAATGATAATGCTAGTTGGAGATTCAAAACTGTTGCAAAACAAGCAACTACAACACCTACTCCTAGTAATACACTTGTAACTACAGGAAAAACCGCACCACTCCCTGATAGCAATACATCTGTATCTAAAAATACTAGCACAACTCTAAGTATTTACGGTGGCAACGCCGAGCAAAATGAAGGAAATCCGTTCTCACTGTCATCATCGTTAACAGAAAAGGAGATTACCTTTACAGTTAAGCGTTCCGGTAACAGTCAAAGTACAGTTAAATGGTCGGTTAAACAAATCGGCGATCATGCTGCTGACTCTAAGGACTTTGTTGGAGGTAAATTTCCATCAGGAACTGTTATGTTTAGCGGAATGGAAAAGGAAAAAACAATCTCAATTTCAGTTAATCCAGATTCTGATTATGAACAAGACGAAAAATTTAGTGTCATCCTTTATGAAGCTGAAGGTGCAACTATTGACATAGGTGAAGCGATCGGTACTATCAAAAATGATGATCAACAATCAGGACCAATTATTACAAAACCACCACTACCTACTGTTACATTGAATTCGTCAAGTAGTGAGACTGAGGGAAACACTAAATTGGTTTATACCTTCACTCGGACAGATAGTGAAAATAAACCTCTGAGTGAAACATTAAGAGTGTACTTTAGAGTTCGTGTGGACATTTTTGAACGAGAAAAACTACAAGTACAAGCATCTGATAAGTGGTTTCCCCTTCTTACTTTTGCTGAACCTGACGGTCCCCACCAATATATTGGATACATTGATTTTGCACCAAATCAAAAAACGACCACTCTTACGATCACGCCCAACAATGCTAACAGAAACAGTTATAAGATAGATAATGTATCTGTATCTTTAACTTTCAAAAACAATTATGAGATTAATTATGAGATTGGTACAAGGGGTAATCCTGTACAGGATAATCCTGTACAAACGATTAAAATTAGTGGTCAGCAGTTTCGATTCTATAATACAAAAGGTGAAATCTTATCTCAGAGTTATGCAAGTTTCAACCCTTCTGCTAAAACCATATTGTTTATTAGCGATTTTTATTTTTCGCCGACCCCTAACGATTCAGAAATAATAAAGCAATACGAGATCAAAAATAAAGGTGCAAATATTTTTCGTATTGACTGGTCAAAAAGTGATTGGGGAGAAGTACCCCTTTTATCATATAGTAAAGCTAAAGAGGAAATAAAAACTGTAGGTAAGTCCATTGCTGATTATTTGATCAAAAAAGGTTTAGATCCTAGTAATATAGAATTAGTAGGACACGGTTTAGGCGCTCATGTTGCCGGTATAGCTGCTAATAAAATAGCTGCTCACTACGAAAAAAACTATCATGCTCATCACAGAAAGAAGATAGACTTAATCGTAGGGTTAAATGCAAGTGGATTAGATAAAAAGATTCCCTTGCAAGATCGTCTGGATAAAAGTGATGCAACAAGAGTAGTTGGTATTCATACAAACTCCGACAGTTTTGGGTTTGATGATCCAAACCCATATGGACATCTGGATGTATATGTAAAAGATGGGAAAAATGAGGATTTAGCAAACCCTATAAAGGTAGCATTGTTGGAAGTAGGAAAGGAAATATCCTGGGAGGTAGTGAAATTATCCTCAACTTCTTTAAACACAACCTTAATGAGAAAGATTATTTTCGATAAACTAAACTCAAAAAAACTGATTTCAAATGATAAAGTTAAAAAATCAATAGAAGGAATTTCTGACGCATCAATAAGCGGACTGATAGGCGGATTGAAGGAATGGAATGAATCGGCAAAAGAGATCGTAAAGAGCGTAGGATTAGAGATAGCAAAGTCCTTAGTAGAAAGGGCAATTCCTATTGCAAAACCACTTTTTCTAGTTTACGATTTAGTGAGTAGCGCATACAAGGGTGCATATAATGAGCATAAAGAAGCTCATGATTATGCAACAGAAATATATAAAAGCTTGCTAGAAGGACGCGACTATGATCCAACAAGCCAGCAAAGCAAAAATCTATTTGGGACATTTGGACTAAATGATATTTCTAATAGCAAAGAAGGTCGTGGCGATATTTATAGCGTCAATAATCTTAACTTGTCTGGAAAAAGTGGCAATGATACCTTATATGGCGGTCGGGGAGATGATTTGTTAGCCGGCGGTTTTGGATCTGATACCTTGTATGGTAATTATGGAAATGACGAATTATATGGCGATCCGGGAAATGATTTCTTGAACGGGTTTGATGGAAATGATATCTTGAACGGGGGTAATGGAAATGACGAATTGCACGGGGGTGATGGAAATGATTTCTTATATGGCGATGACGGAGAACACAATTTACTAACGTCCAATGACAAATTATATGGCGGTGAAGGAAATGATTTCTTAAACGGTGGTTTTGGATCTGATACCTTGTATGGAGGTGATGGTGCAGATAGTTTTGATTATAGGAATTTGAAAGATTCTGTTTTTCATAACATGGATATTATTAAAGACTTCGAGACTCGTGATGATTCCTTCGTTGTTTCCACCAAGCCATCTAGTTTCTTCAAAAAAACAGAAATTATTTATTCCAAGTTGACTGATGAAGATGCAATTTTGGATGCAATTAAATTAGATAAGAGTTCATTTAAAGCTAATGCTGCTGCTCAAATTTCTTTTGATCACTTTACTTCAGTACCATCAGTGGGATACATATCTACCGGAAATACCAGAACTTTTGTAGTAATTAATGATTCGATAGCTGGTTTTCAGCAGAATAATGATGCCATTATTGAGGTAACAGGACTAACAGGTAATTTAGGATCTAATAACTTTATTGTTATAAATTAATTACCGTCAAATTAGCCACTTTATTTGAGTGCGGTCTCTCATCCATAGAGTTATTTCAGATCCCCGACTTCTTAGAGAAGTTGGGGATCTAAGCGAGGATAAATTACATCCTGTCAACTATAAGACAAATTCCCACAGCGATCGCTCGAATTAACCACCGAATACCTCATCCTGTAAATCCTGAAATCCTGTAAATCCTGATTCAGACAAATTCCCACAGCGATCGCTCAAGAATTTAGCAGGGGCGATCGCTCGAATTAACCACCGAATACCTCATCCTGAAAATCCTAAAATCCTGTAAATCCTGATTCAAACAATTTCCCATAGCGATCGCTCATCATTAATTATCCTCAAATTAGCAACCTCATCCCGTAAATCCTAAAATCCTGGAAATCCTGATTCAGACAACCAGAGCGATCGCTACCAATTAATCACCATCAAATTAGCAACCTCATCCTGTAAATCCTGAAATCCTGGAAATTCTGATTCAGACAAATTCCCACAGCGATCGCTCATCATTAATTATCCTCAAATTAGAAACCTCATCCCGTAAATCCTGAAATCCTGTAAATCCTGATTCAAACAAATTCCCACAGCGATCGCTCATCATTAATTATCCTCAAATTAGCAACCTCATCCCGTAAATCCTGAAATCCTGTAAATCCTGATTCAGACAAATTCCCACAGCGATCGCTCATCATTAATTATCCTCAAATTAGCAACCTCATCCTGTAAATCCTGAAATCCTGGAAATCCTGATTCAGACAATTAATTATCCTCAAATTAACAACCTTATTGTGGTGCGATTAGAGTTATTTCATATCCCCGACTTCTTAGAGAAGTCGGGGATATAAGCGATGATAAATCACATCCTGGAAATCCTCATGTAGCTTGCGCCAAGCTATCAGACAAATGCTACAATTAATCAGTAACGACAAACAGTAAACAAAATGGAAAGTAGAATAACTATTCATCCAGACATTTGTAATGGACGACCCATTATTACTAATACTCGAATTTCTGTACAAACAATTATGGAGTTTTTAGGCGCTGGTGATTCAATTGAGGAAATTCTGGAAGAGTACCCCTCTCTACAACGAGAAGATATTCATGCTTGTATTCAATTTGCAGCAAAGTTGATGGGGAATCATTATCAAGTGAGAAAAATCGCATGAATGGGTTTTTATTCGATGAAATTTTAGTGGCTGATCATCAGTTAATTAATGTTTATTTGGATCAGATTGAAGCTTGTAAATAATTAATGTTTGATACTAGAAAGCGATCGCTTAAAATGATAAATCACATCTTGCAAGCTATCAGACAATTTCCCTGCGCCACGCTATCAGACAAATGCTATAATTAATTAGTAACGACAAGAAGTAAACCTTATGTTACAAGTACAAATTAAATCTGATTCTCCCGACGTTGAAATCGTCCAAAACCTAATTAAAGGAGCTATTGAATCTGAGATTAAAAATTTACAAAGATCCTTAGAGAAAACTAATAAATTATTGCAAGAATTTGAAACAAAATATCAAGTTTCATCGGAATTTTTCTGGACTAATTGGACAGCAGAAAACCTATCAGGAGGGGACGATGAATATGTAAGTTGGGCAGGAGAAATTAAAATTAAGGAGAAATTAATTAATGCTTTACAAAAGTTGGATACTATAGAATATGTCACTCAACAATTACCAAGCTAATATTGTTGTCATTATTCAAAAATATGTGAACCAAGGGTGGATTATATCCTTTAATTTTTCCTTAGATGCTAGATCAAACTATGTCGGGTTTATCCAGGGAAATTTAGAATTTTCACGGGGGAGTCGCTTATTTTTCAAAGAATATATTGATCTACAAGAATCATTAGAAAAGCTCTCTTATTCATTCCATTATCAAGACAATGAAAACAACTTAATATTTCGCTATGATAATGCCAAACACAAACCTGATTTGGGCTACGCAGATCATAAGCATATTAAAGATGAAATTATCCCATCTACAATTCCGGAGCTTGAACAAGTGATTTTAGAGATTATTAGGGACTATTTAAAGGATAGTTGAAAACTCTCCAATCCTGGTACACTATGCTATCAGACAAATTCCCACAGAGTTATTCAGATCCCCGACTTCTTCAAGAAGTCGGGGATCTAGGGATATAGGGACAGCGATCGCCACCAATTAACCACCGAATACCTCATCCTGTAAATCCTGAAATCCTGGAAATCCTGATTCAGACAAATTCCCACAGCGATCGCCACCAATTAACCACCGGATACCTCATCCTGTAAATCCTGAAATCCTGTAAATCCTGATATGGCCTGCGCCACGCTACGCTATCAGACAATTAATTATCCTCAAATTAACAACCTTATGGTGGTGCGATTAGAGTTATTTCAGATCCCCGACTTCTTAGAGAAGTCGGGGACCTAGGGATATAGGGACAGCGATCGCCACCAATTAACCACCGAATACCTCATCCTGTAAATCCTGAAATCCTGGAAATCCTGATTCAGACAATTAATTATCCTCAAATTAACAACCTTATGGTGGTGCGATTAGAGTTATTTCAGATCCCCGACTTCTTAGAGAAGTCGGGGACTTAGGGATATAGGGACAGCGATCGCCACCAATTAACCACCGGATACCTCATCCTGTAAATCCTGAAATCCTGGAAATCCTGATTCAGACAAATTCCCACAGCGATCGCCACCAATTAACCACCGGATACCTCATCCTGTAAATCCTGAAATCCTGGAAATCCTGATTCAGACAAATTCCCACAGCGATCGCCACCAATTAACCACCGGATACCTCATCCTGTAAATCCTGAAATCCTGGAAATCCTGATTCAGACAAATTCCCACAGCGATCGCCACCAATTAACCACCGGATACCTCATCCTGTAAATCCTGAAATCCTGGAAATCCTGATTCAGACAATTAATCACGGACTATAGGGCAGAGAAGAATGGTGTAGAATAATACGCAATTTACCATCACCACCTCTAACAAACTGCCAGGTTTTATCTACTGTTGTGACTTTACCTGTTTTATCAGTCAGGGAAACATTACCCATAGTGGTAGCAGTATTACCAACAATAAAAATACCAGCGTTGCGAATTTCCACCTTTCGCCATCCTTTGAGAGCAAAACCAGTATCTTGAGGGAAGGAGGAATCACCACCCACAAAATAAGACAAAGCTCCTTTGTGTGTGGTGCGGAAGGTCTGGTCTCCAGTTGTCAAGGTTGGCTTGAACAACACCAATCCCGATTGATAAGCATATGCTTGATCTATTATATTGTCAGCCAATTTTCTAGCAGCGGCTATCCCCTTTTCATCATAGGTGGTACTGATGGAAACCAATGCTTCACCCCAGGCTTTTTGAGCAGCCAGGACTTCAGCCTCAGTAATGGATATATTAACTACTGATGTCTTAGAATTTGATGAGGTCGGCCTAGTGGTGGTACTATTAACTTGACCATGAGCCATTGATGGCGCAGTAACCAACAAGGCTATAGTAGCAGCGGTTACAGAAAGATTGACTTGTAATTGTTTAAAGGGGTTGGTATGCATACTAACAGGAAATATTAAAGGGGAAGTTAAAAAACGTCTCAACAGTATTTAACAACCTTGTGCCAAATCAGTCCAATAGTTACTATAAATAGTTACCATAAGTAATCATTTATGCTATTATCTAATGATCTAAGCTGTTGTGCATTTAATTTGTATAATTCTTGCGGGCAAGATGCCCGCACTACAAGAAATAATAATATTAGGGAACACCAAAAAATAAATTACCCAATTTCGTGGGCTGGGCATCCTTCCCGTCCTTGATGGTTAGGAACGCAAATTTAATAACCTGCAATTCTGATTTAACGTGGAATGGTGCGTTACGCTGTCGCTAACACACCCTACTTTTGCACTTTATTTAATTCACATTCCTTAGCGGGCAATTCGTCCCGCACCACAAGAAATTTTTGGGTATTTTTTTAATTGGAAGTCCCTTAAGGTAAGTTCCTTTTGGTCGAGCAATTTTTAGATCGTGTGGATGACGGCAAAAAGCTATGGCAAATGTTTAAGAGATTTGCGATAATTCAGTGAAAGTAATTGACAATTAATGCTACAATGAACCAATAATTACTTGGTATCATACATGATGATTACTCAAGAACTGGAATTACAAACTAACACATCAGAAGATATATCAGAAGATATCATTTTCCCACCCAGTGACCTATATAGTGATGAACCTCCCGTGGAAACAGAACTGCATTTACGTCAAATTATCCTCCTTTTAAAATGTTTAGAATGGCTGTGGAAGGAAAGAACTGATTTTTATGCTGTAGGAAACTTGAGTATTTACTATAGTCCCCATCAAAAGAAATCAGAAGATGTTAGAGGTCCAGATTTTTTCGTGGTTTTAGGAACAGAACGAAAAACTAGAAAAAGTTGGGTAGTGTGGGAAGAAAATGGCAAATATCCTCATGTCATTGTCGAAATTCTTTCACCAACCACAGCTAAAACTGATAGAGAAACTAAAAAACTACTTTATCAAGATACTTTCCGTACACCTGATTATTTTTGGTTTGATCCTTATACATTGGAATTTGCCGGATTTAATTTAATCAGTGGCAAATATCAACCCTTAGAACCTAACGAAAAAGGACATTTATGGAGTGAAGAATTGGGGTTATATTTAGGAATTTATAAGGGTTTATTAAGATATTTTACATCATCAGGAGTTTTAGTTCCTACACCAGAAGAAAGCGCAGAGATGGAAGCAACAAGAGCAGCAATGGAAGCAGAAAGAGCGAAAATATCAAATGAAAAATCTCAAAGGTTAGCCGCAAAATTGAGAGAGTTAAATATTGATCCAGATAGGATTTAAGGAAATATAAAATCAAATTGTGTTTGTTTTAATTACCCAATTTTGTATATTACGAGGATTATTTTATGCCAATCATGACCCTTAAAGATGTAGAACAAGTCCAAACTGCTTTTAGTGAAGCTGGTTTAGATTACGATGTTGAATTAACAAATGGGAGAATTTCTATTGTGGGTCCATCAGATATTGTATCTAGTGAAATTAGTAGTCGGTTAATTGCTTTTCTCTTCGCTTGGGTAAATCCTCGTCGTTTAGGAAGAGTATTTGATTCTGCTGGGGGTTTTATTTTACCTGATAGCAACCTCACGGCACCAGATGTTTCTTTTGTGCGGGCTGCACGTCTGCGTCAAAGTCCCCGTTATTTTGGGGAACTTGTACCTGATTTAGTAGTAGAAATTAAATCTCAAAGTGATAGAATTAAACCTGTAGTTACTAAAATTCTCAACTTTATTAGATTAGGTGCTGTAATGGGAATTTTAATTGATCCTGATGAAGAAACTGTAACTGTTTATCGTCATCAAGGTGAACCAACTATTTTAAATAATGGCGATATTTTAACTTTACCAGAACTTTTTCCCGGTTGGGAATTAGCCGTTTCTGAATTATGGCCTCCTATTTTTACTGAAGAAGAAACTCAAAGTTAGTTTGTTTGATATGATTAGTTTTTCTGTGGAGTTCTTTCATGAGCAATATAGGATTTTGGGCGTTGCTGAATTGAGGTATGAAATTGAAAAATCAAAAAAATGAAACTCTTACTCTCTGCGACTCTGCGCCTCTGCGTGTTCGCGCAGCGTGCCGTAGGCATAATAAAATCATACTCTTAATCAGCAACGCCGGATTTTGCTTAAAGATAGCGGTGTGCGGAGAAGCCTCCGCACTAATCCTTGATTTTATTCGTGGATAGTTACTTTGATCATTTTAACTGGAGTTTTAGGGCGATCGCCTGCACCCGTGGGAGTAGTTTCAATGGCTTTCAATACATCCATCCCTTCAGTAACTCGACCGAAAACAGGGTGTTTAGATTGACCAGGTGTAAACCAATCCAGATAGTGATTGTGGACAGTGTTGATAAAAAACTGGCAACTACCACTATTAGGTCTCCCTGTATTAGCCATAGAGAGAGTTCCTGGTTCGTTAGAAAGTTTCCCGTCTTCAGGATGCTCATCTTGAATGCACCCATCAGGACTATTGCCTGTACCCGCACGCGGAGAACTAGGATCTTTACTGTAAGGACAACCAAACTGCACCATGAAGTTATTAATCACACGGTGGAAATGCAAACCATCATAAAACCCACTTTTAGCCAATTTGATGAAATTTCCCGCCGTTATGGGCATAACATCGGTAAATAGCTCAAGAGTAATAGTACCAAGGGAAGTTTCTAGAGTTGCGGTGGGATTTGCCATGAATATTGAATTACGAATCTGTGTAATGGGTTAATTTGCAGTCTCCAGTTTACCCAAAATCTGGGAAATAATTTTCACCAACATCCACAATTAACCCAAATTCGCACCATCTACTGTCAAACCAACAACTTCCACTCGTAATGCAAAAACTCAAGCTGAGGTTATTTTATCGGCATTTTAAGTAGCTTGGCACAATTAAATATAAAACCTCTCTCCAAACCTCTCCCCTACCAGGGGAGAGGCTTTGATTCCCCCTTCCCTGGTAGGGAAGGGGGTTGGGGGGGTTAGGTTTATATTATATTTTTTAACGCCCACTTACTTAATCAGGAAAAGCTAAACCAGTTCTCGGATCTCTGATATATAATCCTAGTGTCAAACTCCGCATCACTTCATCCCAAATCGGGATTAATTGCTCTGCTTGATCTGCCCAATAATCAAAGGTAATTAAACATTGAATATTTGAACCCAAACCCACACAAGTCCGAGAAAAAGCTTCCCTGGGTTCAGCTTGAGTGTCAATAAATTTAATTTCACACCACATAATCCGGGCTGTTTGTCGCTTAACAGTAATCACCTCTCCCCTTTCAATCACATCACGGCTGTCATCTTCCATGATTTTTTTCAAAGTGTGTTTAAGAGGAAACAGTGTCCAGTCATTTGGTGGTAAATGATTGTAAGATACCTCTAAACAACAATCATCATCAGGTGGTTTTTTATCCATGAACTTAAAAGATTTTTCTTGTGGTTCAAATACCCAATTTTGGGGAACATTGAAGCGAACCGCGCCTCTCCCAGCTACAAAAATCTTATAATCATCAGTCCCTTCCCAATGATGATCTGGGCTTAATTCTAGGGTTTCTTTAATCCATTGAAGATTGCTTTTTTTCCGCTTGGCCATAGTTTTAATAAGGGATTAAATTTTAACTGACATTTATCAAACTTATGTTGGAAACATATTTTTACGTTTCTATTTCCAATCCTACACCATCATAAAGTATTTCTATGGGAAATTCAAATTCAATACTTGATAAAGTGATGATGTCTCCAGTAGTGTAGGGATAGTAAAGCCACATTCTTCCTTCTCCTCGACAGTAACCTTCAACAGATATTTTTTCGGAATCAATCAAGATGTATTCTTGTAAACTAGGCATTGTTAAATAATATCTGAATTTTTCTCCTCTATCTTTATTACTTGTACCAGGAGAAAGAACTTCAACAATCAATTTAGGGTTTTGAATAAATTTGCGGGCATTAAGATCATCAGGGTGACAACTAACGATAAGATCAGGATAGAAGTATGGGCTTTTAGGAGTAACTTGGACTTTCACATCTGATACATTGACTCGACAACCTCTAGGACGAAGATGAGAGTATAAAGGTCTGTAAAGATTGAGAGCAATATCATTGTGGGGAATTGTCCCACCTGTCATGGCAAAAACTTCACCATTGATGTATTCATAACGAATATCCTGGTTAAGTTCCCATGCAAAATATTCCTCAATGGTCATTTTTGGCAGTTGTTGGGGAATGGCGATCATAGCAGGGTGTTTTTAAGTTTGTTTTGATTATAGCAACTAAGTAGGTTGGCGTTGAAAATTGTCGTTATGGCAAAGCAATAGGCAATAGGCAAGAGTAAAGAGGTTTTGGGCGATTTCACGTTTCTTTACACAGTTTGGTTTTATTGTGTTCACCTACTTACAATTACAATTATTTTCAGGTAAGTTTCGCGCCAAGATAGCAAGGATGAAAATATTTACAAATTATTAAGATTGTTTTCACATTTTGGGGTGTACATAGGAGTTTAAAATAAGTCTAGTATGTTATACGTAGATAAACTTGCCTTAGAGGGTGTTTGAAAAGTTATGGTTGATGTATCAAATATTTTTTACCCCACCCTAACCCTCCCCTTGTAAAGGGGAGGGAACTGGATTTTTATTGTTTCCCCCCTTTACAAGGGGGGACTAAGGGGGGTAGCAATGT
>NZ_JADEVZ010000102.1 GCF_015207875.1 Dolichospermum sp. LEGE 00240 | reverse complement strand
CAAATATCTACTTCTCGTTTTCTACCACCAGTTTTAGCTGCTGGAATTAAATGTTCTATTAGTTCCCACTGTTCTCTAGTTAAGTTGCTGGAGTATACTTTACTCATTGCTCTCTACGGTTCTGTATTTTTGTATTTACAGATTATACCCTGAGAGCTTTTTTTACTCAACTTCTAACTTTTCAAACACCCTCTTAGTCGTTCACTACCACCGGATGCTACTTTATAATCTCGCACATCCCGTAAACCAATTAATCCTACCGATGAGGGAAAATTTTCGGGACGTTTAGGAAACCCATCTCTTAATTGTCGTAAAACTGAAATTAATGTTTGATCTTGTAAAGAATCAATTTCATCTATAAATAATAATAGTAACCGTTCACAGGGGGTGAGAATTTATTAAAAAACCTGAAAGCTTTGTCTGTTGGGTTTTTCAGGCAAATTGACATATTAACGAATGGTTCTTAAATTGGCTGGAAAACGATTTGCAAACCGATATAGAGATTTTGCGAATTTCAAATGACCTAAAAAAATCAAATCTATAACGTTTTTCATGCTGTTTTCGTGGAATCTCATATAGAGCGTTTTTTGTACCCCCCGTGAACGGTTACTGCAAAAGTCCTTCTTTGCGTTCTCCTCTCTGCGACTGGAGCGCCTCTGCGTGAAACAAAAAATATAACACTCAAGCTCGAATCACAGTAATCCGACGTTGATTTTCTGTCACCACAACCTCAGTTGACAAACGTTCTTCCATTGGTAAGGCATTTTTCCGCCTATCAAACACAAACAACCAACCAAAATCCAACCCCAAACGCCCTAAATAGGATTCTAATTGTTCAATACCATCAGTTTGAGGATCACGCTTTTTATCTCTCCACACTTTCAATTCAATCCCTAAAGTTACATCTTTATAACGCAGACATAAATCCATTCTGTCACTACCAATGGCATATTCCCGTTCCAAGACTCCACCACCATTAATAACACGATGTAAAAAAGCCATTAATACAATATGCGGGGCAATTTCATGATAGCCAGTGCTACCTAATAAAGGTTCTCCATGTTGTCGCCAAAACTTGAGAAATGCTGTTAATAAAGCATCTATATTTAATTCACCTTCTGGGGTTAACCAAGTTGGTGCAATCATTGGTAAAGAAGCCATTGGTGTTACTGTTAATACCCTGGGTAATACTTCCCGATAAATGGGATTAGCAATAGTTAAACCTCCGTAGGGGTGCATTTTACATAATCCCAAATCAATCACAAATTGAATATCATCGTTGGGTATATCTCCCAATTCCAAACCTGCTAACATCGGTTCGATAATTGCTTTTATTCTGGGTTCTCGTAGGCGTTCAGCTAAACTATCTAAATGAGTATCTTGACGAGTAATTAATATTTCTTTTGCCTTTAAAATGTGTTCTTCAGTAATAGTAATACTTCTATCTTTAACCATTTTTTCTACAACTTCTTTAGCTAAAGCATTCACTAACCAAGGTTGTCCTTGGGTTAAATTAAATGCTGTTTCTATAGCTTCTGGTGTGAAAATTTGTCCTGTTGCTGCTGTATGTTGTTGATATAATTCTCCTACTTCTTCAAGATTAAAGTTTCGCATAGTAATAGAAGCAACTTTGATATTAAAAGGACTAGATGTATTTAGTCGTTCACTACCACCGGATGCTACTTTATAATCTCGCACATCCCGTAAACCAATTAATCCTACCGATGAGGGAAAATTTTCGGGACGATTGGGAAAACCATCTCTTAATTGTCGTAAAATTGAAATTAATGTTTGATCTTGTAAAGAATCAATTTCATCAATAAATAATACTAAAGGACGGGTTAAAGATTTTGCCCAACCTTGTAAAAAAGCCTTAATTCTATTTCCTGGTTCTTCCTGTTGCCATTGTTTCACAGGTGGTTGAAATTCTTTAGGTAAACGGATAGAAATTGTATCATACCAAGTTCCCAAAATCGCTAATTCTGCCGCACCAGGGTCATGATTAAATGCACTTCCTAGCTCTACTGATACCATGACTGCTGCATAATTTCCTGTATCAGTAAGTTGCTGTGCTAGGGATAACATGGCGGTGGTTTTTCCCGTTTGTCGTGGTGCATGAAGCACAAAATAACTTTCTTGTTCAATCAGCATTGATAAATCAGGGAGACGAATTGTAGCTGAGATGGTATAGTTTTTTTCGGGGTTACAAGGACCTGCAATATTAAACCAGCGAGTCATGATGATTGTGGCAGTTAGGGAACTCTTTAAGTTTAGACGATTTTGGGGTTAAGGACGGCTGGGAAGTCAGAATCCAACGCAGATAAACGCAGATGAACACAGATGATTTTGTACTTTATTAGATTAGGAAAGGTTATATCTCGTTCAGTTTAAATCATGACCTGTTGGTGGTGATAGATCCATTACTTCGGTAAACCGGGAATATTGCACCTCACTGGTTGGGGGAAACTGTGCGGAAACACCCATTAAACCAACTTTGATATCCTCAAAGAAAATCACACCACCTATTCGTCCGCCGGCTTGGAATGGGCCATGGAAAAATTGATGTCGGGGAATATGGATAAGGAGAGAGTTGGTAATTTTGACGTTTTGACCAAATAGTTGTTGACAGGTTGTTTTGACAACTGCATCTATATATTGATTCTGGACACGTTGACCCAAGTTGATGAATTCGGGATGATCTGCAAAATGATCCATGTAATATGTCCAGATGTTAGACAAATCTTTTTCTTCAGTGAGGATTTGCTTGAGTTCCTGCCATCGTTTGAAATTCATAATAAGATAGGTAGATTGGATTATTCTTTACTTACTAAAAATTTACCATAGTTATGCGATAGCGAAGCGCTCCGTAGGAATCGCGTAGCGTCCCGGTGGGAACTAGCGCGACCTAGTAATCGCTTCCAGTGGCTAATCTAGAGTTAGGGAAAAATTAGGTAATGTCTGAAAACACCAAATAGCTGTTAGTTGATAAAAATAAATGGACTGATGATATGGCTGGGGTGAGTTTATTACCTAATTTAAGGAAAAACCAGGGAATCATCACACCTATTCTGAGAAATCCTGATTATATAAGCAATTCCCTAATTTAGTGCCATATAACTGCTATGACAACAGGTGATATGCTGTAAATGTTCCTGAGTAACTTATTTTTAAGGTAATTTTGCTCGGTAAGAACATTTTATTTTCACCATTTTAGCTTTGATAAATAAGGGAATATTTAGGGAATCAGTGGACAAGATCAGGGTAATTGTGAGGGTATATATTCTACATTTACACAGGAATATACAAATGCAGACTCAACCAATTTATTCGCCGATATATTTGCAGATTTTGAACCGCAGAACACCACAGACGGTAGGTATAGAGGAACAATGAAGAAAATAAAAGCAACAGAATTACAGTATCAAGCAGTTTTTGAACAGAAGTTAATTGCAGCTAATAGTAATTTAAAAAGAGAGAGAATAAAAGTTAGTATTAAACAAACTGGCAATTCTCTCCAATTACGCGCTACCCTACCCTTAAAGCCAGGGGATATCAGTGTAGGTAAGGAAAAAAAACAGTATGATTTATCTCTAGGAATACCCGCAAATTTAGAGGGATTAAAAACAGCGATTGAGGAAAGTTACGAATTAGGTAAATTAATTGCTCGTCATACTTTCCAGTGGAATGAGAAGTATTTAGGAATTAAATCGAGAGAGAAGCAAGAGATCAAAACAATTGGGGAATTATTAGATACATTTGATGAAAAATATTATCAAACCCGTCAGAAAACTATTACCAGTGAAAATACTTTTGCTAATTATATATCTGTAATTAAAAGAAACTTGACTCTCACCCATTTAGCCACAAAAGAAAATTTTGAGGAAATTATTAATTCATTTCAAGGTAATAAAAAAAATGAACTGATTGCGGTAAGTTCTGTTTTGATTAAAACCTTTAATTTAGGATTTCAACTCGATGTTAAACGAGATCATGTCACTCCTGCTTATCGAGAAATACCTGAAGATGAAAAAATAATATCTGCTTTTCACCTCTTTGAAAAATTCGCTATCAACCGCAAAAATACAAACATTAGTGATGAAATAGATACCTGGGAAATGTGACGTTGGGTATATGGAATGTTGGCGACCTTTGGGTTAAGACCAAGGGAATTATTTGTCCAGCCGGATATTAATTGGTGGATGTCTCCCCAAAATATAGACCATACTTGGAAGGTGAATAAAAATACCAAAACTGGATATCGAGAAGTTATTCCTTTTGTACCAGAATGGATAGAATTATTTGATTTACATAATCCCAAACCATTAAATATTTTAGAAAGAAAAGTTGAAAAAATTGCTTCTGTACAAAATATTAATTGGATGCGAAGAGATATATCCAGATGGTTTAGAAAAGTGGGGATTGAGTTTCAACCTTATGATTTACGGCATGGTTGTGCAATTCGAGCGCATCTTCAGGGAATACCAATTAAAGCCGCAGCAGATAATTTAGGTCATACTGTTGATGAACATACAAAGACTTATCAAAGATGGTTTGGGATTGAAAACCGGAAAAAAGCCTTTGGTGAGGTAATTAGTCAAAAGTCGTTAATTGAGTTGCAGAAGAATGAAATTTTGGCGTTAAGGATGGAGAATGAAAGATTGAGGTTGGAGGTGGAAAGGTGGAAATTTTCAGGGGATATCTAAATCAAACAAACCGGAACATTTTTTATTGTATTAGTAAATATTTAAAAAAATCATTGGTTGTTAAACTCGTTGATAAATATTTGGATTTCTTTGCACTAATTTCGTCAATTTTTAAATCTCAATATCATTGATTTATAAGCGTCACAATCAAGCTTGGTTTAATGTAGCATTTTTAGATAGATAAATGTGCCAGTTGCTTAATTCCTGGTAAAGATGTTGTATAATAACGTATATAATAAGTCGTTAGGCTGTATCGAAAACAAATCTAAGAGAATTTTTGGAAAGTCTTTAGTGATGTATCAAAAACTTTTAGATTCTTCTAAATTCTGCTTTTTAAGCGAGTTAGGGAGATCAATAAGTGACTAGAACTACATACAGAAACTTTTAAAATAACCTCTAAATAAGTCGGAGTAATTAAAATTACGTGAAATTATCTGAAGTTTTTGTTATGGCAAACAAACTAAATCGTGAACAACGGAGATAAAAAATATGGCAGAAAAAGAGAAGGATATGCCAAAAGAAGAAAAGAAAAAAGAGAAGGGAATTCTGAAGTTTTACCCTTACATTCCCAAAATTATTGTTGAAAAATTTCCTTTTTGTGAACAATTCTCTACAAGTTATATGTTAACTAGTCTGAGATTAGTCACTCACACTGGCACTTTTAATCGGAAAACAAATTATCTTGAGCTACATCGGGTATATGATATTAAGGTTGAAAGACCTGCACTTTATAGGTTATTTGAGTTTGTTTTCAAAAAGCAAATCAAAAAGCGACTTTTATTAGGAGATATTTACATATTTTCGAGAGATTATACTGATCCAAAACTAGTGCTATCTGCTATCCCTAATGCCTACGGAGTTGTTGAAACAATTAGAATCGCTGTCGAAGAAGCAAAAACAAATATCAAAGTAATATATACGGATGCACCTCCTAATATGCTCCTTCTTGACTAAGCTATGTGCTACCATTTCATTATTTATCTAGGAAAATAGGATAAAAATATGCAGATAGATACATCTTTAGGTTTGAACTACACCAATCAATCTACCACTCAAGAGAGTTTAGAACGTCTTGAGGAGCAATGTGATAGAGAAACGGAAGAATTTCTTTGGGGTGCTTATAAATTTGAAACAGTAGACTGTCCAGATCCTGATGAAACTGATGAAACTGATGAACCTGATATAAATGCTCAAAACGTTGAAGAATTAGATACGGATGATGATGATGACATTGATTATTGATTGCTGATACAGCATATTTCACCTAATTATCATCGAGCCTTATGATTATTTACTGATTTTCGGTGCGTTACGCTGTCGCTAACGCACCCTACTAATCGTCCCAATATTATTAAGTGCGTAAGCGTTGCGCTCCGCAGGAATAACCAATCCTGTAGGGTGCGTTAATGAAATGTAACGCACCTTATTACATTTTCATCTTTGAGAAAAGCGATTACTAGATCGCGCTAGTGCGATCGCTCAAAATCCATTATCTTGTGCTTTCTTAACTGCGATTAACTGCGATCTCATGGGTAAGCGATAGCGCTGCTGTAGTGTGTTAATTCTGTGTATTTTTGGAGGGATTGTCCAGAAAATTATTGGTGTTACCGTAGTTTACACCGAAAGCATCTGTTCCAGGCACGTTCTCATAAAAATATGACGACATATTTTGTGCATGAAGTCTTATAGGATAAGGGATTCAGAATTAACACACTAGCGCTGCTGCAAGCAGATCGCCGATCTTGTATTTACCGTCTTGATTATCAAGTGATAGAATAAAAAAAGGAATAACAACTACTCACCCCAAGAACATCTTTTAGACTGTACAGTATCATAAGAGAGAAAAAATAATGGCTGAACTCAAACTAAGATCAAAAGATCCAGATTCCCTCAGACGAATTATTGAAAGTGCTTTATCAGAAAGATTACAAAGTGTAATAGCAGGAATAAAAAGAACAGAAGAACGAATTATAGAATTGGAAACCAAGTATCAATTATCAACAAAGGAATTTATAAACCGTTTTAATAATGATGAATTATCCCATAATTTTGATTTTGATGAATGGATTGGCGAATCTCGAATGTTGACACATTTACAACAAATGAAAGAGTCTATAGAGGAGATTGATTTTGTTAATTGAAGATTATTTTCAACAGATTCAGCTTTTAGTTGAATCTTCAGAAATTGTCAAAATATTCAAGATTGAAAGTGAAAAAAGAGGAATATATGAAGGCTTGATCAGAGGAAAAATTGATTTTGAAGATAATTCTTTGCTGCATTTACGAGAATTTGTCTATGTTGAAATCTCCATAGATCGAAAAATGTATAGTTATCAATATATGAATTCAGAAAATAAACTAATTTTTCGTTATGACAATACTGAACATCATCGAAAATTAAATCTCCCTACTTTTCCTCATCATAAACATGATGGAAGTGAGGATAATGTGATTAAATCAGATGCTCCTTTTTTAAATGAGGTACTCAATGAGGTTAAAAAAATATTAGGATAGTGCGATACTGAAGCGCGACCTAGGAATCGCTCAATATCCATTTCCTTGTGCTTCCTTAACTGGGATTAACTGCGATAGCGAAGCGCTGGCTTGTCAGTTCGCTAATATTGGGGAAATGCGATAGCGAAGCGCGACCTAGGAATCGCTCAAAATCCATTGTCTTGTGCTTCCTTAACTGTGATTAAGTGCGATAGCGAAGCGCTGACTTGTCAGTTCGCTAATATTGGGGAAATGCGATCGCTCAAAATCTATTGTCTAGTGCTTCTTTAACTGTGATTAAGTGCGATAGCGAAGCGCTGACTTGTCAGTTCGCTAATATTGGGTTAATGCGATCGCTCAAAATCCATTGTCTTGTGCTTCATTAACTGTGATTAAGTGCGATTGCTAATATTGGGTTAGTGCGATCGCTCAAAATCCATTATCTTGTGTTTCTTTAACTGCGATTAATGCGATCGCTAATATTGAGTGCGATCGCCGATCTTGTAGGGTGCGTTAACGGAGTGTAACGCACCATATTTATGATTATTTACTGATTTTCGGTGCGTTACGCTGTCGCTAACGCACCCTACTAATCGTCCCAATATCCTTGAGGTTTTTCCTTTCTGCTATCTTTACCCCAATCGGTTGGATAAATTCCCTCAGCGATAAACCGATGAATACTGGAATACTGCCAATCTTGGGGATTTTCACACAATCCATGTCGAGCCGGATTATCATGAATATAATCACAATGGAGCGCAAAATCCCGTTCATCCCGAATTAAATGCTCCCAAAACCGACGTTGCCAAAGATTACTTTCTCCTCGCTTTTGTCGTGATTGAGAAACCTCCCGATTAACCCCTAATGCTTGTCCATAATGTTTAGTAACATAGGTTTTAATTAGGCGCAATCTCACCGACAAATATTTATCATCAGGGGGTAAAGTCCACAAACAATGAAAATGATCAGGTAATAAAACAAAAGCATCAATACAAAAAGGATATTTTTCCCTTACTTTTTCTATTGCTTCTCGGAGAGATTTTCTCCCTATATCAGTACAGAGCCAAGATTCTCTTTGATAAGTGACTTGTGTGATGAAATATGTACCTCCAGAAACATTAGGTCTTCTATAATTAGGCATTATGGAGTTAGTATGGGTGAAATTAAATTTATTTTTTATTTATTGTATTGTCATATTGCAAGCAGTTCGCTCAAAATCCATTATCTTGTGCTTCCTTAACTGTGATTAACTGCGATCTTATGGGTAAGTGCGATCTCATGGGTAAGCGATCGCTTAAAATCCATTTTTTTGTGCTTCCTTAACTGCGATTAACTGTGATCTTATGGGTAAGCGATCGCTCAATTTCCATTATCTTGTGATTCTTTAACTGGGATTAACTGCGATCTTATGCGTAAGTGCGATTCCTAGGTCGCGCTTCGCTATCGCTCAAAATCCATTGTCTTGTGCTTCCTTAACTATTATTAAATGCGATCTCATGGGTGAGCAATTGCCAATCCTCTATGGTGTATTAATGAAATGTAACGCACCTTATTTCATTGGTTTCGTAAAAACATTTCTCGCTAAACTATAATCAGAGAAACAGCAAAATTAGATTATGAACTTAGATACAATTCAACAAGATATTGCGTCTCTTCCTCCCGATGCACAACAAATCATAATCGTCCTCGTAGAAGTCCTGAAAAAACGCTACCTTCAGAATCAACAGGAATCCTCAGAAAATTCCTGGCAAGACTGGTCAGACTTTATCGGTTGCATAGAAGCTGAAACAGACCTCTCTAAAAACTATAAAAACTACTTAGACCGTGAACTTAATCAAAAATATGATCATAGTTGATACAGGCTTTTGGTTAGCTCTTGCCAATAAAAAAGATACAGTTCATATAGCCGCCAAAAAACGATTTCAAGATTTAGCTAATCAGCAATTTATTACAACCTGGTGTGTCGTCACCGAAACTTGCTATCTATTACAAAAAAGAGTAGGAGTAGATGCTCCAAAAATCTTTATTAATAAAATTTCTACAGGAAAACTACAAATCTTTGATCTCAAACAACATCATTGCCAGCGTATTGAAGAACTAATGGAAAAATATAAAGATTTACCGATGGATTTAGCCGATGCCTCTCTCGTTATTCTGGCAGAAGAATTAGGTCATGGCCAAATTTTATCGGTTGATTATCGAGATTTTAACACCTATCGCTGGAAAAATACAGAACCGTTCGATAACCTCTTTCAGGAATTTTTATGATGTAATGCGATAGCGCAAGCGCTCCTGCAAGCAGTTCGCTCAAAATCCATTGTCTTGTGCTGCGATCGCACTTGAAAAAATAATTGTGTTATTCTTCAAGCAGCTTTTTGAGAATTTTTAGAGGATGGTTCAGCCAGAATTGGTTCAAAATCCTGGCTTTTGTCTCTTTGGATAAATTCATCTAGTAATTGAAAAAAGTAATCAAATGCAGCTTTTTCATCAATACAGGTGAGTAAAATAATTTTATCCCAAGCGTTAACAGTATGGATAGATAAGCGGTTTTGTACCCAAGGTTGAAAGTTTTTATAAAAATCAGTTTCAGTTTCAGTATTAGTAATACCTAATTCAGAGCGAGAAAAGCGATATCCCAAAATAAACATCCGTAAATTACTGATAGATGCTGTTCCCAAATATAAGCCTGGTTTAGTTTTAATTTTTTCGAGTAAGTTAAATAATGCACTCATTGAGTTTAACTCCATTAAAAATTTTCAAAATTCTTCTATTACTTCTATTTTAAACTCATTGGATAGAGAAGTAAAATCTTGAATCCACTCATCTGGGTATAGTCCTTGTCGGGAAAGGTTGTCGAAAATTTTGCCAAAAACTTCAACACCGTAATGAACGCCATTTTCCGTAATAGTTTCAAAGCAACTTTGTTTTTCTAGGCGATAGCTCAAAATAAAGTCTTCATTGTCGTATATGGTCGAAAGTCGCCAAAGTTTACCAGGAATTTTACGTTGTTGTAGCCACTGTTTGAGTGTCTTGGCACATTCTTGGCAATGAAGTAATGGAAATCGAATGACAAGATTACCAATTGCTTGATGAATTTCAGCAATGGCTAAATCATCTGATAAAAAATCATTCAGAAACAGCACCTCCTAAAAAATTTTGCTCTTATTTTACAATACATTCACACAATTGAAAACAACCTTCATTGGTAGTGCAATGACTAGGGCGAGAGAAGCGATCGCTAATATTGGGTTAATGCGATAGCGAAGCGCTCCGCAGGAATCGCTCAATATCTATTTTCTTGTGCTTTCTTGACTGGGATTAACTGCGATCTCATGGGTAAGCGATCGCTCTACTTCCTTTTTTTGTACTTTCTTGATCATGATTGAACTTGAGAATACAGATATAATAATAATTTAGAACTCACAGTTATTTAAGTGAATTTGTTATGGCATTAACATCACCTATTATTCATAGCGATCCTGATATTCTAGGGGGAACACCTGTTTTTGTGGGAACTCGTGTACCAATAAAAACCCTGCTTGACTACCTTGAAGCTGGCGATTCATTAGACGTATTTCTAGATCACTTCCCTAGTGTCACACATAAACAGGCGATCGCGGCTCTTGAATTGGCCAAGGAAATGCTAACAGCCTATGCGAGTTCTGCTTGATGAATGCGCTCCACGTCCCTTAAAGCGTGAACTTGCCGAATATGACATCAAAACAGTTGTGGAGATGGGATGGTCAGGAAAAAAGAACGGTGAATTGCTGCGACTTATGAATCAAGAGGGTTTCACGATTCTGCTCACTACAGATCAAAATTTACGCTATCAGCAAAACTTAGAGCAAGCTGGAATGGCAGTTGTTGTTCTTGTAGCGCAGAGTAATAAACTTGCTGATTTACTTCCTTTGTTGCCAGATGCTCGTAAAGTTTTAAATACAATTGTTCCGGGAGCAGTAGTTGAAGTTGGTGGTTCGTGATAGAGATCGCTCAATTTCCATTATCTTATGCTTCCTGAACTATGTATTAACTGCGATCATTAATATTGATAATATTGATTTTGTGCGATAGCGAAGCACGACCTAGGAATCGCCCAATTTCCATAGTCTTGTGCTTCATTAACTGGATTAACTGCGATAGCGTAAGCGCTGACTTGTCAGTTCGCTAATATTGGGTTAATAAAAGCGATTCCTAGGTCGCGCTTCGCTATCAGTCGAATAGCTACCATATAATGGCGTTTCAATATAAAAGTTGGTGATAATATAGAAAAGAAAAACTCTTTAAATGTAAAATCTTGTATGACTACTCGGCTAGAAGTTGAATCAGTAATCAAGCAATTACCAGAAAGTGAAGTTCGTGATCTGGCAAAGTGGCTTCAAGAATACATTGATGAGATGTGGGATCATCAAATTGAGGCAGATTTAACATCAGGGAAATTAGATCGCCTCATTGCTCAGGCAGAAAAAGATATTGCAGCCAACAACGTGAGGGATCTTGATGAAATCCTTGGCGACGACTGAGTTTTGGAAAGCTTATGCTAATTTGTCTGACTGACTCAAATTGTTGACCAGAGGAATTAACTCAGTGAGTGACATAGTTTAAAGTTCCATATAGGCAATAATATATTGATCATAACTCATCTGTGAGGTAAAGTCTAACGAGTCCGTTAAACATCTTTGAGAAAAGCGATCGCTCAATATGCAAATCCAGAAATCAATACTTCTATAATTCAGGATAATTTGTAATTATTTAAATTTGTTATTGATAAGTAATCGGACAAAATTAATTACACAAAAATCCGGGCTGAAATCCAAGACTTGCAAATAATTGGTAAATAACCAATATGTAATTAATTCTGTCCAGGTACTTACTATTAACTGCGATCGTGCGATAGCTAATGTTGGGTTAGTGCGAATCTCCAGTTTTAATTCATTCTCCGTCATTTTTGCGGATCGAAGAATATCCTCAGGTATTAAGACACTCATAGAAATTTCGACCAGATTTGTTTACTCTACAATTTTAAAGGATACAGAAAAAAGCGATCGCTCAATTTCCAGTTTCTTGATCAACCAGGAGGAAGCTCAATTTCCAGTTTCTTGATCAACCAGGAGGAAGCTCAATTTCCAGTTTCTTGATCAACCAGGAGGAAATTTAACTTACAGCAGTTTGAGATCAAACGCGGTACAAAGATGGTAAACTTTAAAGATGTAAAAAAAAGAAAATAATTGAGATATATGGCAGCAGCATATTCGACTGATATAAGACAAAAAATATTAAGTGCTTG
>NZ_JADEVZ010000101.1 GCF_015207875.1 Dolichospermum sp. LEGE 00240 | reverse complement strand
GTTTAGAAAAAATGCGCTCTGAAAACATAATTTCTAATTGGTATGAAGTGCAAAGAAACTTATTCACTTTAGTTGTGCGCGACTACATTGTGGACAATCTTACCAATGCTTGTGCTGCTTCATCAACATAGATTCATTTTTTTGTCAATGCGTAAGTCCTAATCTATTCCTTCATTGATATTTTCTATGATGGTATCTGCTACATTATCTACATAATAGGAATCGTTACCTATACCACCAATGAGGGTATCTGCACCAGCGCCACCATTGAGGATATCATTACCAGCACCACCGGTGAGAATATTTGCGGCTATATTACCTGCAATGCTATTATTGAGGCTGTTACCTGTACCGTTAATCGCGTCTATTCTGGTTAGAGTCAGGTTTTCTACGTTGGCGGTTAGAGTGTAACTGATAGTGCTGGAAACGCTGTCTGTTCCTTCATTGATATTTTCTATGATGGTATCTGCTACATTATCCACATAATAGGAATCGTTACCTGTACCACCAATGAGGGTATCCGCACCAGCGCCACCATTAAGAGTGTTGTTGCCAGTATTACCGATGAGGGTATTATTGAGGGTGTTACCTGTACCGTTAATAGAAGTTGTACCAGTTAAGGTGAGGTTTTCTAAGTTGGCTTTTAATGTCCAAGTGATAGAAGATTCAACGGTATCAATACCTTGATTTAAAAATTCAGCAATGACATCACCCACATTATCTACCACATAAGTGTCATTACCTTTACCACCACCTAATAAATCTGCACCTGTTCCCCCGTTCAGAGTGTCATTACCGTCTCCACCACTTAAATCATCGTTTCCTGTACCACCTTTAACCCAGTCATTACCAGTAGTACCATCAAAGCTGACTGTACCTGTAAAGCCACTTAAATCAAAGCGTTCAAATCCGAATACTGTTGTCCCTGGAATATCTAATTGATTGGTGGTGTTATTGGCATCTATGGAGATAGTATCATCAACTGTCCCCCCTGTGATAATTAAGGTATCTGTGCCTGTACCACTATTAATGGTGTCGTTTTGTTGTAAATTGGCAAAGGTGCTGGTGATGATGTTGTCTCCATAGTCAGCATCTATGATATCTTGTTGGGGTGTGGTGGTAAAGCTTTCGTTATCGTTAACATCAGTTACACCAATGGTTAATTGTTTTTCAAAAAATAACTCCCCTTGGTCTGTGGTTCTAACTCTAATGCTGTAACTGTTTTTGGTTTCAAAGTCAAATACAGAGTTGGTTTTAAGTTGATTATTGGTAATAGTGAATAAACTATTATCCGTTGCACCTTCTCCAGGGACTAAACTATAGGTAAAGGTGTCTCCTGTATCTGGGTCTGTGCTACTAAGATTACCAACAACTGTAGCAATGGGTTGATTTTCGGCAACTGTGCTGTTGGAAACAGTTAAGTTAGTAGGAGTTTCATTAACATCAGTTACACCAATGGTTAATTCTTTTTCATAACTTAACCCACCTTGGTCTGTGGTTTTGACGCGAACGCTGTAACTGTTTTTGGTTTCAAAGTCAAATACAAAGTTGGTTTTAAGTTGATTATTGGTAATAGTGAATAAACTATTATCCGTTGCACCTTCTCCAGGGACTAAACTATAGGTAAAAGTGTCTCCTGTATCTGGGTCTGTGCTACTAAGATTACCAACAACTGTACCAATAACTTGATTTTCGGCAACGGTGTTATTAGAGAGAGTTAAATTAGTAGGAGTTTCGTTAAAGTTGCTGACTCCAATGGTTAATTGTTTTTCAAAAAATAACCCACCTTGGTCTATGGTTCTAACTCTAATGCTGTAACTGTTTTTGGTTTCAAAGTCAAATACAAAGTTGGTTTTAAGTTGATTATTGGTAATAGTGAATAAACTATTATCCGTTGCACCTTCTCCAGGGACTAAACTATAGGTAAAGGTGTCTCCTGTATCTGGGTCTGTGGTGGTGAGATTACCAACCACTGTACCAATGGCTTGGTTTTCGGCAATTGTGCCGGTGGAGAGAGTGAAGTCTGTTGGTGCTTGGTTTAAAGATGGACTAGTAAACTCACTGACATTAATAATCTTTAAACCACCTTCATAATCAGCAACATAAGCGTAGTTACCGACTACTTGCACACCATTAGCATAACCAGATGTATCATAATTACCCTGGAAGGTGGGGGTTGTGGGGTCGCTAATGTCTATGATTTGTAGTCCTGACCAAAAATCAGCAACATAAGCGTAGTTGCCCACCACTTGCACACTTTGAGCAGAGCCAGAAGTATCATAATTGCCCTTGAGGGTGGGGGTAGTGGGGTTGCTGATATCTATGATTTGTAGTCCTGAATCATAATCAGCAACATAAGCGTAGTTGCCCACCACTTGCACACTTTGAGCAGAGCCAGAAGTATCATAATTGCCTTTGAGGGTGGGGGTTGTGGGGTCGCTAATGTCTATGATTTGTAGTCCTTTAGAATCAGCAACATAAGCATAGTTACCGACTACTTGCACACCAAAAGAATATCCAGAAGTATCATAATTGCCTTTGAGGGTGGGGGTTGTGGGGTCGCTAATGTCTATGATTTGTAGTCCTTTAGGATCAGCAACATAAGCATAGTTACCGACTACTTGCACACCAAAAGAATATCCAGAAGTATCATAATTGCCTTTGAGGGTGGGGGTTGTGGGGTCGCTAATGTCTATGATTTGTAGTCCTTTAGAATCAGCAACATAAGCATAGTTACCGACTACTTGCACACCAAAAGAATATCCAGAAGTATCATAATTGCCTTTGAGGGTGGGGGTTGTGGGGTCGCTAATGTCTATGATTTGTAGTCCTTTAGAATCAGCAACATAAGCGTAGTTACCCACCACTTGCACACCAAAAGAAGATCCAGATGTATCATAATTACCCTTGAAGGTGGGGGTAGTGGGGTCGCTAATGTCTATGATTTGTAGTCCTTTAGAATCAGCAACATAAGCGTAGTTACCCAACACTTGCACACCAAAAGAAGATCCAGATGTATCATAATTGCCCTTGAGGGTGGGGGTAGTGGGGTCGCTAATGTCTATTATTTGTAGTCCTGACCAAGAATCAGCAACATAAGCATAGTTACCCACCAATTGCACACCTATACCACCATAAGCAGATCCAGATATATTATAATTGCTCTTGAGGGTGGGGGTTGTGGGGTTGCTAATGTCTATGATTTCTAGTCCTGAACCACTATAATAACCAAAACCAGCAACATAAGCATATTTATCGACTACTTGCACACCATAAGCAGGTCTAGATGTATCATAATTGCCCTGGAGGGTGGGGGTAGTGGGGTCGCTAATGTCTATTATTTGTAGTCCTGAATAACCATCAGCAACATAAGCGTAGTTACCCACCACTTGTACACCAAAAGCATTGTATATATCATAATTGCCCTTGAATGTGGGGGTTGTGGGGTTGCTTATGTCTATTATTTGTAGTCCTGACCAAGAATCAGCAACATAAGCGTAGTTACCGACTACTTGCACACTTTGAGCAGAGCCAGAAGTATTATAATTGCCCTTGAGGGTGGGGGTAGTGGGGTTGCTTATGTCTATGATTTGTAGTCCTGAATAAGTATCAGCAACATAAGCGTAGTTACCCACTACTTGCACACCATAAGCATAATTAATATTGTAAGTTCCCTTAACAACAGGTTTACTAGGATTGCTAATATCAATGATATCTAGTGTGTCCCCCACGGCGTAGGCATAGTTACCCACCACTGTCACAGCATGGGCATAGGTTAAAAAATCCCACTCTCCCACTAATGTGGGTGCAAATACTCCCTGGTAGGTGTTGAGGGTGTCTGCACTAAAAACAATATCCGGCAAATAAGGTAGAGACGTTCCATGGAACGTCTCTGTAACGGGAATATTCACCTCTAATTGCCAATTTCCCCCTAATGCTGCATTGCCGGTTTTTGTGGCTGACGCGCTAATGGTTGCGTTGGTTATCTCATGTAATTTGTGAATAAATTCTGCCCCAGCGTCCCCAGCAGCGACGTTACAGGCATATAGTAAAATATTCTGACGTTGCCAGTGTTGTAACTGTTGGGTGTAATTGTGAATATTGGTTAAGTTTAATTGACTATTTCCTAAATACAAGCATCCCGGCGCACCGTGGGAAACGATGTGAATGGTGGTGATGTGGGGATGTTGTTGTAAAACTTGGCTAATTTGCTCAATCCCGTCTTGATTTCGGGAAAGAATCACCGTTTCTACACCCTCTACAACTCCTGTTTGTAGAGTCTGATAGTCGGAAACGGAGGCATCAATAAAAACAATAGTTGTCGCGGTTTGACGGAGAAAAGAGTTGCTAAACATATTTTTTTCCTTTTCACTTGGTAACTAAGCTTTCATACCCGCCCGGAACTGAAGTTCCGGTCTAATAGTTAAAGTGCGTTGAAACTTACTCTGATGATATCAAAATCAAAAATTATCCTATTTCTCGAATAAATACCAACAAGAAAGGAGGTACTTGACACTGTTGAGCAGTGGTAAACCTTTACAAATTCTTATCCAAACAGGTTAAATATGTATATGATACTAGGATGTGTTACTTATAAACACAACCGTAATCTTTTAGTTATAAATAATCTTTTAATGACACATATTTAGGGTAACATATGTGACATATATGGAATTGAAAATTTATACTCAACACGGCTTAATTATTTGATTCTCCCGGTAGGGGTTTAGCAATGCTTAATGGTGTCAACTTAACGTAAAACCCATAACCCAACTAATTTTTCCGGTTTCCCCCTTCCCAGCCTTCGGCACGCTGCGCTAACGTAGGGAAGGGGGGAATGGGGGTTAGGTTTCTGGAGATTATCGGTTTCATCTAATACTTTTCAAACAACCTCTAAGTGAGAGTTGGTGGGTTAGTTGTCATATATTTTCGTGATAGTTGTTTTATGAACAATAACAGCAGCACCTCTCATTTTACCCCACTCTCACTGTGAAGGAGAAGGGACTTGTTTACAAAAAAAGGGAATAGGGAACAGGGAACAGATAAGAAACAAAAGTTACTGAGTTTAAAGTTCAGTCAAGAAAAAGATGTTTTGGTTCTTCGGTACTTGTTATGCTAAACCGAGAAGTTAAGAGATCTCTGCCTTCACAGACAACTTATTCACCAAACCCTATTTATTTAAGAGACTTCCCATTAAAAAAATACCCAAAAATTTCTTGTGGTGCGGGCATCTTGCCTGCTAATCATCAAGGACGGGCAGGATGCCCATCCCACAAGATTGGCAAGCAGTTCATCTTTTTTGTGGAGTTATCTAACTCAAATCAGATGAACTAACAAGCATCTTAATCTATATAAATGGTGTTAAATCTAAATGTTCTTCAATTTGAGTAGCTAAAGAATCTAACATTTGTTCCCGCTGTTCTTTGTAGTTAGCTACACCTGTGGGTAAAGATTTCAAACCCCGTTGTTGCCGGAGACGATTTACCCAAGCCCGTCGCCAAGGACCATTATCGAAAATTCCATGTAGATAAGTTCCCCAAACTGATTGACAACTATCTACTAACCCTAAATTAGCATCATCAAATAGAGGCTGACAGGATTTTTGATCTGCTGGGTTTTCTATGCGCGAGCGCCCTTGGTGAATTTCAAACCCAGTCACAGGTAAACCCGCTTGGGGATAATTGGAAGTAACTTGACGCTGACGGGCAGTTTTTTGACCAGTAATGACTGTTTTTATAGGTAATAAATTTAACGCTGGATATTTACCAGATTGTCCTTCCATTCCTTCTGGATCAGTTATAGACTGCCCCAACATTTGGAAACCGCCACAAATGCCTAAAACCGTGCCACCAGAAGCTGCATAGTTTTGAATTGCTTCTGCCATGCCGCTTTTTTGCAAGGTAATTAAATCGGCAATGGTGGTTTTTGTCCCTGGGATAATTACTGCATCTGGATGTCCTAAACTTTGCTTAGGATGTAAATATTTGACGGTGACTGATGGTTCTGATTCCAAGGGGTCAAAATCGGTGAAATTGGCAATTCTGGGTAAACGAATCACCGCAATATTTAGTTCAGAGTTAGCTTTTGTGGGTTTGCGTTCTAGTAAATCTAGGGAGTCTTCCGCTGGGAAAACTTGTTCTAAATAGGGAATCACGCCGACAACAGGGATACCTGTGCGTTCTTCTAACCATTTAATTCCGGGTTCGAGAATTGAGCGCTGTCCTCGAAATTTGTTAATGACGACTCCTTTAATTAAGGCGCGTTCCTCTAGATCTAATAGTTCTAGTGTGCCGACTACATGAGCAAATGCTCCACCTCTATCAATATCAACTACTAAAAGCGTGGGTGCATTTAAGTGTTTTGCCACCCGCATATTAGTTAGGTCTTTGTGTTTGAGATTAATTTCGGCGGGACTACCAGCACCTTCACAAACGAGGGCATCAAACTCTGTAGATAGGTATTGTAGACATTCTTTGATGGTCTGCCAACCGATGTCAAAATATTGTTCGTAATAATTTGTGGCGCTGACTTTCCCGATGGCTTTACCTTTGAGGATAATTTGCGATGTCATATCCCCTTGGGGTTTCAGTAAAATTGGGTTCATTTCTACCAGGGGGGCTATTCCCGCCGCCCAAGCTTGCACTGCTTGAGCATAGCCTATTTCGCCACCACTGGCGGTAACATAGGCGTTTAAAGCCATATTTTGACCTTTAAAGGGGGATACTCGCAACCCGCGCCGGGAAAGAATCCGACAAATAGCTGTGGTTATGAGTGATTTCCCTGCGTGGGATGTTGTTCCCACTACCATGATTGATTTCATTTTTAACTATATTTTAGTATGCTGAGATTTAGTAGTGCATCTGTAAATAAACTGTTATTTTTTTAAACTTGCATAAGTACGGCGGGCAAGATGCCCACCCCACCAAAGTTTTAAGCACAATTAATGTCGGTCAAAAGGGTAAACGTAACCAACGAGTCATAAAATCATTGTAGCGATCGCTCAGGGAAGGATTAGGCAATTTCTGATCTTTTAACTTGACAATCAATTGATGACCCAAGGGGGTTAGGCGAAAACTGTCTGTAATGCCCTGTCCATCAACTTCTCGCCGCAATACTCCCACATCAATTAACCAGGCTAAAGCGTTTTCACAGGTCAATTCTGATAAGGGTTGCTTGGTGTAATTTTGCTGAGTTCCTTTCTCCATTGCTATAGCACCTAGTTGGATACTTTGGCTAGTCATGGCTATAAACAAATTCAGGTTAAAGGGTGAACAGATTAGCGATCGCTCGGCTCTTTCTAGGGCTTTACTAGTATAGACTAAGGGTTTAAGGTTTGAGGAATCCACAGTAGGCATTTTATTACTCTATGTTGGGCTTTTTGTCAATGCTTGGAAAATAAATACCTCTTTGGCAGAATATTCGGTAAGCAAGTTATAAGGGAAATGCCGAAAACCCTTGAAGATGTAGCTGACTTAGGAAGCTACATCTGTGCTTTAGACAAGGGATGAAGGCTAGAGGCTTTCCTTTATCCTGCATTGATTTTAATCCATATTCGTGATACAACTATATTGTCACTAAAGACGTAAAAAGCTACCGAGGGACTCTCGGAAAGTTACGCTTGTCAGATATGATTTCGCCCGCCAGGTCCAACGAAATCAGGGCAAGAACCCAAATATTTAAGGCAGTGCCTGAAACTGGGATAACTGAGGGATATAGACTGAAACTCTCTATAGAATCTCCGCGTCTTTAGACCGGAGAGTGTCAATGTAAAATCTTGATTGCATGAATATTTTCTAAACAGGATAAGGTGAATTATGCCTCTAACAGTTGGTACAGACGCACCTGCATTTACCACTACAGATACTAACGGCAACACAGTTTCATTGTCTGATTTTAAAGGTAAAACCGTAGTTCTCTACTTTTATCCCAAAGATGACACACCTGGCTGCACTAAACAAGCTTGCAGTTTCCGCGATGCTCAGTCAGAATATACAAGTAAAGGTATTGTTGTGTTAGGTGTGAGTGCTGATGGTGAGGCAGATCACCAAGCATTTACCCAGAAGTATAATCTGAATTTCCCTTTACTAGCTGATACCAACAAAAGTATCATCGCTGCTTATGATGTTGATGGTGGTGGTTATGCCAAGCGTGTTACCTACATAATTGATGGTGATGGCAAAATCATTGATGTTGATGCTTCTGTTAACACTAGTACCCAAGCCAGTGATGTTTTGGCAAAACTGGGACTTTAATCATCAAGTAACTCCTTGAGGGCGTAGACTTTGCGCCCATTATTTCCCATTTACAGCAATTTCCAATCATATTAAGGTACATCCTAGCCCCCTCATCGCTTGCGGGGAGGGGGTTGGGGGTGGGGTTCTTGTTCCAGGTTTGATGACAATTTGCTGTAAGTGTTATTTACCTGATGATGGTGAAATCTGTAAAGGAAAGAGATTTTGTCCAGGGATAATGACAGAGGTGCCTGGATTTTGTTGTAGTTGAGGTTGAAGTAGTTTCTGTTGTTCTGCCTTAAATGCGGCTATGGCTGGATCTAACTGTTGATTTTGTTGTTCCGCATTCCATTGGGTATTGCTCATTTGCAATGTGTGCATGAGAGTGAGGGGGTTGAAATCTGAGCCATTACCAGATAAGGTATTGCTATTGCGATCGCTTTCCAAAGTCCCAAAAGGTTGACTAGGATTAGCTAAGGTGGGTGATACTCCTAATAGAGAAGCGAAACTAATGCCGGCGATAGTGGCAACAATAATTTTGCGAACTGGTAAAAATGGACTTTGCATGAAAATTCCCCTTATATATTTTTAAGCAAGACTGCGACGTAGTTGAGGTTGGATACTCAATAAAGCCACTAGTGCAAAACCGAGTAATACTAACAACGCTACCCCAAAGGTAACATCACCCCAAAAGGCGTGCATAACGATATCATTTAATCCCCAACTGCTATGTAAATACAAATAGCGAATGGGTTCAATTGCATAGCTGAGAGGGTTGAGGGTGGCGATAACCTGCAACCAACCGGGCATGAAGGACAAAGGCGCTAAGGCTGTGCTGGCGAATAATAATGGGAGGTTAGTGACAAAAATTACGGCGATAAGTTCAATGTGTCCGGGTAATGCAAAGGCTAAACCTAAAGAAATAGCGGTGACACCTAAAGCGAGGAGAAAGACAATGAGAGCGATCGCACATAATCCTGTAATATCAGGTAAACCAGCCCCTAAAAATGCCGCTGCTGCCACAATTACCGCTGCTTGGAGTAAACTTTGGCTAATAATAAAAATAGCAGAAGCAAAAACAATTGAAAAGCGCGAAGCTAGAGGTGCAACCAGCAAGCGATTTAAAAAGCCAAATTCTCTATCAAACATCACAGGTAAGCCGGCATTTAACGCCCCAGCAAAAGCAGTAAATACTATCACGCCTGCTGCTAAAAATTGTCCGTAATTTGTCGTACTACCAAATAAGCCTGTAGGCGCATTTTGGAATAAAGCCCCAAACAGAACTAACCACATAACAGGCTGAATAATCCCGGCTATCAGGCTAGAGGGACGGCGTTGGAGTTGAATAAATAGACGACGGGTTAAGGCAAAAGTTTCTTGAACAATTTCTGCCAAGAAGTTGGAGTTTGTATTCTCAACTACATTAGATGCGGTAAGTTCTTGCCAATTCATCACTGCTTTATCATTATTCATAGGGAGTGCTAAAATGTAGGGATTCAGGAGTAGGGAGTAGGGGCGCAGGGCCTGCGCCCAGTCAGGTGTTTGGAGTCAAAATGAAGAGTATTTTTTTCTTGTGTTTTTTGTTGACGCAACCATTCTGAATTCTGAAAAATGTATCAATTATAAACATCTCTGTAGTTTTTAATTACCAAAGAACATTTATAATTCTTAATACTATATTATAACCAATATCCAATAATATCAAAGTAGAGCGATCGCACTCCGCAGGAATTGCCATTTTGACAAAGTTATAGCAACGGTCAAGGTGGTTAGGACATGAATTGTTAGTGTCAACGTACCGTAGGTATTCATGGAACTCCGTCCACAAAAGGTTTTTATTCCTGACTCCTGACTCCTGACTCCTGACTCCCGCTATCTATCTTCATCTAAAATTCTAATTTGGATTTGGTGAAGACGCGGACCAGTAACAGAGATGATAGTAAATTCAAGATTGTCATAATGAAATATCTCACCTTTGTTGGGGATTTTTTGGCATTGATAAAGCAAAAATCCGCCCAAAGTTTGATATTCTCTCATTAAAGGTAAATTGAGATGTAGGATTTGATTAACTTCTTCCAAATTAATTTGCGCTTGCACCAAAAATGTCTGTTTGTCTACCATTTGAATCAATAAATCATTGGTGCTGTCAAGTTCACCAGCATGACCAATAATTTCCGCAATAATATCTTGAATAGTTACCAGTCCTACAGTTCCCCCAAATTCATTCACTACCATCACCATAGCGGGTTTCTCTTGCTGCATCATTGGCAAAAGTTCACTTAAAAGCGTTTGTTCCGGTACAAATCGAGGTGGACGCATCCAAGACTGAATTTGTGTTTCTGGGGTGATTTTTCCTAACGCCAAAGGTTGTGCTAAATCCTGAAAGTAGACTATACCGCGAATATCGTCTAAAGATTCACCAATAATAGGATAGCGAGAGTGACCAGTGGTAGCTATTTCCTCAAGTAAGGTTTGAAAACTCGCAGTTATGGGGATACCAATAATGCTAGTGCGAGGAATCATGATGTCTTCAGCGGTAATATCCCCAAATTCAAAGACATTATTTAAAAGTTCTCGTTCAGCATTTTCTAAACCCGTAGATTCTCGTTCTGTAGAGATAATTAATTGTAACTCTTCCGGTGTCACAGGCGGTCGCCAACTTTGACCCGTATATTCAATCCCAAACAATCGTAATAGCCAATGGGTGGATTGATTAAGAACCCAAATAAAGGGACTGAAAAACCGGACTATAGATTTAACAGATGGTCCCAAAAATCTAGCTAGATGTTCTGAGTATAACATAGCCACTGATTTTGGACACAATTCTCCTAAAACAATTTGTAAGTAAGCAATAGCAAAAAAGGCAATGGGAACTGATAAAGAATGAGCGAGTAAATAATTCATTCTCACACTTAACGGCCAGGAATCGAGCCATTTTTCCACCAATACAGCAATTGTACTTTCGCCAATCCAACCCAGAGCCAAACTAGAAAGGGTAATACCTAATTGGGCTGTAGATAGTAGTCTATCAATACTACGTTGTAATGTTTCCACTGCGATCGCTCGAATATCACCAGCTTGTACCAACTGTTGAATCCGAGTTCGTCGCACCGTCACCATTGAAAACTCCGCCGTCACAAAAAAGGCATTGATAGCAATTAGCACTAGCACGCTACACAATCGCAGTCCTGTATCTGTCCAACTTAAGGTAGAAAAAGCACTCACTGTCTAAGATAGTGTAGAATTTGACAACTGGAGCAGAAAATCCCAAATAAATTTTAATTACGGCTGGCTAAATAAACGGAAACCCTAGATATATTAAGAGTTTCCGGGTTAAAAAAGATAAATCAGATGTCAGGAATAAGCATTGAAACCACCAAAAACCCATCACTTTCTCAAATTTGAGACTATTCTCACTTCCTTCTTCCTTCTTCCACCTGACTCCTAGCCCCCACGAAAAGACTTTTTTAGCAAACCCTAGTACCGCAGGGCGGAAGTCAAAAGTCAAAGGTCAAAAGTCAAAACTAATGTACAGTAGGCTTTTTGGCGATTGAATATGGTTGCTTTATTTACGCCGTGATGTACTAGTTATCTTTCTCTACAGGAATATCAGACAATTGTAACTTGAGTTTTTGAGCCGGATAATCAGTTAAAGATAAAGATATCTGCTTGACATCATCAAGTAAAACGGTAGGAATGCTGATTGTACCTTTAAATTCTGCACCTTTGGCGGGCAGTTCTGCGGGTAAACCTTCGGTAATTGCACTCAAAGTTCTGCCTTTGTCATCAGTAATATCTAAAAAGCTATAGAGAAACCGCACAGACTCGTCACCTTTATTCTGCATATTCACTTTTAATAGTAAATCACCACCGGAATAGCGAATAGATTTTACAGACATGGTAACACCTTCACTTTCAGCCGTTACCGGAAATCCTGGTTGAGAAGTCTCTTCGACAACGGGTGTTTCCTTTGGTTGCGGCTTGGTAACTTTAATCTCTTCTTCTTCCGATTTGTCTGGTTTATTACCCTTTTTTTTGTCGTTAATTCGTGATTTCACGGCTTTGAGAATATCTTCTTCTTTTAAGAAAGCTACACTTTCCTCCTGGGGGTTATTAGCCTTGTTGCTGTTAAGTTTAGTCACAGGACGACCATCTGGTGTAGTCACACCTTTAAGTGCCATACTCCCCAGGGTAAAGCCCAAAAAACCACTTGCAGAACCGGCACCCAACATCAGAGTTAACAAAATTAAAGTTAGTAGTACAGTAGTATTTATTCTCATAAGGAAATTGAAATTTAGATTTAGTTACTATATATGCTAATGGGGATTTTTGAATTTAGCATTCCCGATTTTAGGCCCTATACTCCTACAAGGAAGAAAAATCAGGAATTGTTCTTGATGATTGTTTATAGGTTGCCAAATTATGATATAATGGTGTACTGTGGTTAAAGTAAAGTCATGAAATAAATGACTAAGCTGAAATTACAAGGTCAAAATCCAAGTAAATAAGCGCCTTTGGCCGATTGGGGAGGCAACGAACTCATAATTCGTCTTCAGGCTGGTTCGATTCCAGCAGGGCGCACTTTGTGAAACCTATATACAATAAGCTTTTTGGATTGGTAGAGTAGTTATACTCAAAACGGCTTGATTGTTTGATTCTAAAGGTAGGGGTAAAGCATGAGCTTAATGGTGTCAACTTAACGTTAAACGGGCGGTTAGAAAAGTTAGTTTAATTTCACCTCAACAGGGCGGGGAAACCCCAGGGCGGGGAAACCCCAGGGCGGGGAAACCCCAGGGC